>JAQWGN010000016.1 GCA_029238215.1 Flavobacteriaceae bacterium | reverse complement strand
TATTCGTGATTGTGACCAGTCAACATCATCTATTTTTAACACCTTATTGAAATATTGAGATAGTACCAACAAAAACTCTGGTTTGTTATTTAGTAAAAGTTGTAGATAAGTGTAACCTTGGTCAATTACAGAATAACTACTCCCTTTTTTATATTCAATGATAACAAATGAGTTTGTTTCACTATCATAACATAGAGTGTCAATTCGGTACTTGTCAACCGAAAGTTCAGATTGAATAAATTTTAGATTGAAAACAGATTCTGTATTCTTCTCAACTAAATCTTGAATGTTTTTTTCTAATTTGAAAGATAACTGGTCAACCTCTTGAAGGTTCGATTTATTATTTAATTTAAATACTTTCATTTGTCTTTTTTAAATTCTTCATATTCTTTTTCCCAAAAGTTCAGTTGAAGTTGGGGTAAAAAGTGTTCTTCAATCTTGTCTAACTCAAATTTTGACAATCCCTTAGTTTCATCATCAACTTTAATTTTAAGTTCTTTTCTTATCTGAATTGTAGAACCTAAATATTTCTGTTTTTTAATTCCTTTAACATACCAAACACCTCTAACATAATATTTACCTTTTGTTGGAAATTCCTCAACTCTAAAGGTTGGAAATTCTACTCCCAATTCTTTGATTTGTGTTTTAAGTTCTCCTAACTCTTCTTTGAGTGAATTAACCTCTGATTTTTTCTTTAAAACAGGTTTCATCAACTCATCTATTTTATCCTCTCTTCTTTGAATCATTTTCTTCAAAGTGGAGATTCTACCTCTTAAAACTCTTTCCTCACGAGAGAGTTCTTGAAATTCTTTAGGAGAATAATTCACCGATTGAGGTCTACCTTTCATCAGTTATAGTTTTTGTAAATGTAATCAAAAAATAGATATAATTTAAAGTTATATCTATAAATTAATTAGATAGTAAATGGATATAATATTTCGTATATTAAATAGAGTTGGTTGAGAGTTCATCCTCTCCACTTTTAATCAACAAATAACAAGTGAGAGTTTAATTAAAACCGAGTGGGTAGAAAACACAAAATAGATTATGAGTACAAGATGTATTACAAGAATTGAAACAGATTTAGGAACAAAAGAGATATATCGTCATTCTGATGGTTACCCAACTTCTGATGAATATTTAGAAGGTATGGTAAGTGAATTCCGAAATAACCTATGGAGAATCAATGAAGAAGTTGAACTAACCAAAAGAATAGTTAATGAAGATAACCTCAACTCTAATGAAAGAGATTTGGTAATCAAAAATATGTGGAGAAAAATCTCATACATAGTAAGAGGTGAAACTTTGAATATGATTCGAGATTACGAAAATGACAAAAGTTATAGAGGTGATAACAATTTCACTAAATACTCAGATGGATGTATAAGTAATGAAGGTGATTGTAATAGTATAATGACTGATTGGTATTACAACATTAACCTTACCAACAAACTGAAAGTTCTCGATGTTAGAGATTGTATTAGTATATACAAAGGAGGTGGAAGTTCTTTTACCGATTGTGATAAGGAATACATCCAAGAATGGATGGAAGGATATCAAAAATATTTGAAAAGATATGAAACTGATAATCTTGATGAGATAAATAAACTCAGAAAGGAATATGGTGAGAAGTTCTTTGAACCTAATTCCTATGAAAACACAAATGATTACAAATCATTTCCTCTTTTACAAAGAGTAATCTTCAAAGAAAGTGAATATAAATACTCAAATCAGATGAATGAAATAGAGTTATTGGAAGATATGTGGAATTACAATCCTATAAGTAACGTTTACAGAAAAGGAGATTTGGAAGAATGGAAGAATTTAATAAAAGATGTATTAAATCAACCTATCAATGATAATATGGAACTCGAGGATTTGAAAACAATAAATGTTGAGGATTTCATCCAAAAGTTAGTTAACGATGAGAAAGAAGAAGAAATGGTAAACAACCTTCTTCAAGAAAACGAAATAGAAACAATTAAAAATCAAAGGTTATGAGTAAAGTATATGAATTACCAGATGATATAAAAGATTTCACATTAACAGATTGGAAAGAACACTTAAAAGGAATGGAAGAATACCATTCTCGTAGTTATTCGAGTGGAAACGAAAGTTATATCAAACACCTAAAGAAAAAGATTAAAAGATTAGAGAGTACAGAGAACCCCTAAGAACTCAAAAGAATCAAGAGGAAGGATTACACACTAAACTAAATAAACCACTCACAAACACTCTGTAAATAAGTGTTGAGGTGGTTTATCTTTTCTTCTTGAACTACCAAATTCTCAGAGATAAATTTGACAGGTTAATTCACCTCCACTATCCACTTCAATCCCAATGTTTATGAGGGTTAACTCAAATTCTCTTAAATTTGAATCATCAATTATGAAGTGAGAATTATGAAGAGGATATTGTTGTTGTTACTTTTCACAACACAAGAAATTGTTTTTGGACAACTTAGTATAAATCAAATTCAACAATCTTCTATTGAATTAAATGAAAATATTAATGGAGTTTCTTTTGAAAATGGAACTATTGGTAGGTCAGTTTCTTCGATAGGAAGAACCATGATATTTAGTTATGATGTCCCTATTGACTGGATACCAATAAAAAAACAAACGTTAATTAAACAAATTATTGACTCTGGAAAGTACATTTATCTTGTTGAAAACAATTTGAATTGGAGTTATTATTACTATAGAAATAATTTAATTGTTGATACTATTGATATATTCTGGAAAGATTTTGACCAAATCTATCTTGGTGACTACCTAAATTTAGGTGGGTTGGAAAATGGAATTACAATTGATTTAAAAATAAAACAACCTCTTGGTTGGGAAACCCATGATGGAGGAGAAATAAACCTTGTTTATTTTACATCCAAAGGAAAAATCATATCACTGGGTGTTGAAGAAACAGGGGAATTTTACAATCGAAATGAGGTTGATGATTTTTTTGATTCGGAGGTTGAAATATCAAACTTAATCGATTTTATAAAGGAAAATTCAAGAGGAATTTACATAAACAGTTTCAAAAAAGAAATTATAAATGGGTATCCATTTATCTCGTGTAATGGTTATCACGACAACATCAATAAACATTATTATGTTTGGGTTACAATTATTGAAGATTATATTCTTTTATATTATGGTTTTACAACTGAAAAATCAGAAAATGACTTAAATGAATTTAAATATATTTTAAAATCCCTCAAGTATGGTTCATCTACTAAATCTAACAAAATAAATTATGGTGATGTTGATGATGAATTAATAATTTTCGTTGAGAAGTTTTATAGGGACTTAAACAACAACTCTATAAGTACAACTATTCCCGAAGAATTCTCAGTCAAATTCTCAAATTTAGATAAGGATGAATTAACTTGTGATAGTCATGGTGTTAGTTATGGAATGTTCGATGACAGTAAAGTTGATATATTAATTAACAAAAAAAGTTGGGATTCTTTTAGTACAGTACAAAAATATTACATCTTATATCACGAGATGTTTCATGATGTTTTTAATTTAGAACATTCAAAAAATATAGAGGATTTTGGAGAAATAATGTACCCTGGGTTTTCTAAATACGACACATTATATATGGAAGATTTTTTAAATTCATTAAATAAGTTATTGAACAAGTTAAAATAATCATATGAATAAAGATATATTGAAGTTTGAAAAAGAAAAAGAGAGAAGAAATTCAAAAAATAAATCGTCAGAGGAACTTTCAAAACATGAAAAATTTGTAATAAGTTTAAAACAGTTAGGAACGAAAAGTTCTTACCCTTTTTTATTCCAATACATACTTCCTAACCTTAACAATTGTTTTTGGAGATACTCCCAACCTACTACTGATATCACGAACTGATTTACCTTTATCTAATAGAGAGATAATCTTCTGAGTTCTCTCTTTCTTTAAGAAATCATTTCTACTCTCAGTAGTTCCAATCTTCCTTCCAAGTTTCCCACCATTCATTACATACATCTTTCTTCCCATCTCAGTTCTTTCTAAGATGTTCTCTCTTTCTAATTCATAAAGAGAACTCATTACTGATGTAATTAAATTCCAAATAGGGTTCTTCTTCCCATTAACCATAGATTGAAGGTTACCCATACTCTTTACAACCACATTAACCCCATTCTCTTCAAAGAATTTAAGAGTGGTAAGTGTATCAATGGTATTTCTACCTAAACGTGAGAGTTCCTCCACAACAACCTCATCAACTTCACCGTTCTGAACCAATTGGGTGAGTTCTCTTCCCTTTTCTCTTTCAGAGAATGGTATTTTACCACTTACACCCTTATCAAAGAGAGTTAAATCGTAACTATCCTTATCTAACTTGAATCTTTCCCCTTCCTGTTGAATGGTGGAGGTTCTATTATACTTGATTTTTAATCCCATAGTGTTTCCTTTTTTATTTCAATCTTAATATACAACAAAATAGTGATATATCCTAATAAAATAGGGGTTTATGTGTTGTAGGTTTTATTAAGAATTAATGGAAAACAAAAAAGGGTAAGAACCTATTGGAACTTACCCCTCTAATTATTTGAGTTATTCAGATTAATTACTCAATCAAAACTTTTCCACTTTGTTTTACTTCACTACCATCTTTTACATTGTAGATATACATTGATGGTTGTAAACCACTCACATCAATGGGTTCTGTGAGTTTAAATGGATTAGAAAGTATGTTTTATAATAAAATCAGTTTACAAACTCAAAAGTATCAATCAAAGATTTTAAATTGTTAACATCAACATTAATATCATTTTTTAAATCCAAGTCCGTCATAAATGAAAACTGAATCGTTTGTTGATTAGAATAACTTTGACATATAATTACATATAAATTCTTCTCATTACTCCAAGTAACCACTATTGTCCAAAAATTGTTATTTATTTCGTAAAAGTATCTAGACTCATTTGGGTCAACAGTTTTATCACGTGACTTGGAATTATTTAAAATTATCTTTTTTATTTCAAGGTCAGACTTATTTAATAACATTTTATATTTTGGATAGTCCCTCCACTTTAACACAGTTATACCAAAATCAATATTATAATAGATTTTTTTTCCAAAAAAATCTAATTTGTTTGAAGAAATTTTTTTTCTAAATATCTTGATAACACTGTTGTCATTACCTTCCCTTAAGTATTCAAATCCTTCCGGTATTTTAAACCTAAAATCTTCAAGTGATTTTTGATGGTTTTTTACAAATAAATATTTTCCAAATTTATTTGGAACTACTGTTTCTGTAATAAGTTGAGATTGTACAGAATTATAGAATGTTAAAAATAATATTGTTATGACATAAAACTTCACTTTAAAAGTTTTTTTAATAAGTAAGGACCAAAACCTATTAATAAGTATAAGATTGGTGGTCCATTCAAAGACTTATTTATGATAAGTAATACAAGAACTATAACATATTCATATCTTGATTTGATTGTTTCTTTTTTCAGTTCTTTCTTCCTTTTATTTAGTTTTTCAAGTTCAACTTTATACTCATCAGGATTTGTCTTCTTTAACTTAAGTAATTTTTTTTGTTCATATTTTTCAATATCCTCGTTCATAATTCTTTCTTCAAAATTGATGATTCAAATTTAAGATAATTTGATTTAACCCCCCATAAACATTGGGGTTGGAGTTGATAGTGGAGGTTTCTTGTAACTGAGAAATAACTTTTTCTCTAAACTCTAGTCTGAGTGGTTTTTATATCGGAGTCAATTTTTTCTCTATATGGGAATTATAATATTAAAAGATGTATTTCTTAATGAAGTATACATCTCCTTCTAAGAAATTATAGTTTTGGAAATCATTCTTTTCAATCCAAGACAAATTTTTATGTTCTTTAAGTTTTATACTTGAAATGTTATGAGGTTTACAGAGGATGAATGTCAAATTATAATCTTGAAAAGTATAACTTGTTATTTTTCGAATTGGTGTTACATCTAACTCTAATTCTTCAAGTAACTCTCGTTTGATAGAGTCGTATAGATGTTCATTTTCTTTAACCTTACCACCAGGAAATTCCCATTTCCCTTCGTTCATTTTATCACCCCTTTGAGTAATTAAATACTTATCACCGTTCTTTATTACTCCACAAACAACATCAATCATTAATTGTTTATTGACGGTGTTTATTTAAATATTTTTTCATTCCCTCTGAGATGGGTATCTTAATATCAGTTGGAATACCTAATCTATTTAGTTGTTTTTCAGTAACTCTATTTGATAAAACTATCTCTCCATTGTTAGTAAATGAGATAAGATGTTTATCAAAAAGTGAATCAACATTAGGTGAAAGAAGGATACCATTTTCAACATCTAATCTTTCATCATCATTACACTCAGACCAAGGTAGAATGTGAGATGAGATTAAAATACCTAATATATCACAACCTGTAACTGGACATCTATTGTTCCACTTCTCTCTTATCATTTGTCTATAATATCCTTGACCAACTCTTGAAGTTACTAAACCACTCCTTTCAGTCGAATTTGGTTTCTTATAATTTATTACTCTCTCCTTAGAAATAATACCTTGTTTGGAAATCTTAGATTTAGTAGTTTTTCCAATCTTATTTGGTTTCCAGGTATAAATTTCAATTAACTCTTTGTTTTCTGTATCATCTTGAAAATCTATGTTTTGAAATAATATGTGGACTGGTTTTGATGTTCCCTCCTCATATTCAACATATTTTAATCTACCACAGTATATAAATGGTTGAGTTACATTTTTGATTTTCGGTGTTATCCTAATCATTAAATGTGGTGTTCTTTCTCCATTAACAATCTCTTGAATCTTAGGAGTATTTATGTGTTGAGTCGTTTGAGAATCCCAATGAAAATAATCACCTTCAAAAAAGTCATCAAAATGAAATCTTTCCTCTTTCCCTTTCTTTTCAAGGTCTACAAAAAAGAATGATTCAGAATCACTTACATTATATATACCCTCTCTTACAATCGAAATATTAGAATTATCAAATATCTCAGAGAGGTCCTTTTTGGAGTATTTTTCCCCGATAATTAACGAATTAAATGACATTTTAATTATTTATAAGTTTACCTAATTGTTCCCAGGTTAAGTCACCTCTTTTATACATCTCGAAGAGTTTATCTTTCTCATCTACTACAACATCATTAGATTTTAGATTAGTATCTATATTCTGATGTAATAGATTATTGAATTTGAATCTATCTCTTTCTGATGTTTCGTAGTAGACATCAAGGGTTTTGTAGTTTTGAATCCCAGTTATACTCATAATAGTTTTCCTATCATAACCTACATCTACATATGTTCTAATCATTGTTTTTCTTCCAATGTGTGATGTTATAACTTGGTGTAATCTTTTGGTGTTGTCAGTCCCCTCAATAACTTGATTGTTCCAATCATACTTGGGTTTCATGATTACTCTATTCAATCCAACTATTCTACTTATTTCTTTTATGTGTTTGTTGAACTTTGTGTTTGATATAGAGTTTCCAAATCTTGTTCTTGGAAACAAATAATCGTCTACTCCTTTTCCAGAAGAATACTTTTTGTAAATCTCCCAAGTTAATGGAGTGTTGGGGATTCTAACTACAACACTCGTTTTTTGAGGTGTTAAGACGAACTCACCTTTAACAAAGGAATCTTTTCTGTCCTTCTTGGTTCTTTTGTCAAGTTCTTTAAAATGAATCATCTTTAAATTGACACCATCAATATATCTCAATCCCAGACCACATAACATCAGAAGTAGGTCTTTGTAAACTTCATAGGAGGTGTATTTTTTTACTTTACCATTCTTAACTATATCTTCAAAAAATTCGATTTTATGAACATTCTTGGGATAGTGATTATGAAACTCTTTTCTGTTGTATTCAAATCCTTTAAACTCGTGAAGTTTGACTAATTCATCATCTTTCAAAAATAGAATTTCTTTATCCTTATCCTTATCTCGTTTGGGTTTGTGGACAATCATTTTAACTCCATGATTTTCCTCTAACCATTTTCCAAACATCACAAGAACCTTTATTCTTTTCTTTATCGTTGAAGGTTGTAATCCTCTTTTATCTGAGTAGATAATGAGTTCATTAGTAAAGTTTTTGTCTATGTCTGAGGGGAGAAGTTTTATTGAATTCTTCACTTGGTACTCTTTGGTAAACCGAATAATATCGGTTACTGACCCAACTACACTTCTTACATATGATATGGAGTTTCTCGTTTCAACAAGGTATTTAGGAGAATTAATCCACTTTAAATATTTGTTCAAAAACATCTCAAAATGAATTTCACCACCTGATTTGTTGAGTTTAATGGAGGATTCCCTTCTCATGTAGGATTTAACTAAATCAGTAGAGGGAACCATGTCATTTTTTCTTATTTCAAAAATGACATCTTTTATCTCCATCCACTTTTGGAGTAGGAGTATGTTCTTTGTTTTGAAATCCTTGTCTGATGAAAGAACAGGTTCGTTTGTTCTTTTGTTTCTCCAATGGTCATCCCAGTCCTTTATTTTTACATTTATGTTAGTAGAAAAGGAGATTCTCTTTTTATCAAAATAGTAGACAATTTGTATCCCTACCTTATCATCAACAGAGTAAAGTTCTTTCTTTTTGAGGTAATTAAGTTTATAGAAGATACTCAATGTAATGTTCTTAAATCCACCCCATAAAGATACAAATTGAACTGTTAAATTGTTCTTAATGTTGTTCTTTTTTGAAATAAGAACATAAAAAAACTCCCTAAATCAATGATTATCAGTTTATTAGGGAGTTGTTAAAGTGGTACCTCCAGGAATCGAACCAGGGACACAAGGATTTTCAGTCCTTTGCTCTACCAACTGAGCTAAGGTACCCTGCAAAAATGCAAGCACAAATATACTTGCTTTCCTACAACTGGCAAGGAGCTACAAAAAAAACTTCTACTTTTACCGTTTATGAGACACACCAAGCAGTTAGTTATTGATGTTGGCAATACCCAAACAAAGTATGGGTATTTTGATAATAACACCCTTATAAGCACTGGTGTATGCACGGATTGGGAAGCCTCAGCATGGACAACTTTCCATCAAGGAAACCCATTCTCAGTTGTAATGATAAGTAGCGTTGGCGCATCGGCCAAGCGCATTCAAAAACTGTTGCCAACCTCTTGCGAGGTTCATTTATTAGACGAAAACACCCGATATCCCTTTACTTCTGACTATAAGGACATCAATACATTGGGGGCAGACCGTAGAGCAGCCATGGCAGGTGCCCTGCTATGCTACCCGAAAACCCCCGTGTTGGTTATTGATGCCGGCAGCTGCATTACCTTTGATTTTATTAACGCCGAGGCGCAGCATTTGGGCGGAATTATTGCGCCAGGAAGGAAAATGCGTTACCACGCCATGCATCTTTTTACGGAAAAATTACCTTTATTAGATCCTTCTACTGCAATTCCGACAATAGGCACAAATACAACAGATAGCATTTTACTAGGTGTAGAAGGGGGAGTTTTGGCAGAAATTAACACACATATAAAAGCTTTTACGCAAGCATATGGCAATTTTACCATAATTTTAACAGGCGGTGATGCTGATTCCTTGAATAAAAAAATAAAAAATACCATCTTTGCCGACACACATTTAATACTTAGAGGTTTACAACACCTGCTGATGTTCAACATTTTTTATGAAGAATAAATACCTCACTATAATTTTTATAGCCCTTGCTTCAAGTGGTTTTTCACAGAACGCTTCCTTATCACCGTATTCCTATTTTGGTCTAGGACAAGCTGTAAACAACAGAACATCAGAAAACAACGCCATGGGAGGTGTTAGCGTTTATGCGGATAGCACGCAGTTTAGTTTTGAAAATCCAGCTACTTTGGGGAAACTAAAGTTTGTGCAGTATCGGGTCGGAGTAGGGTATAAGTCATCTGCTCAACAAGGAAACAACAGCACAGCAAATACGGAAACAGCGTCATTAAACTATTTGGCTTTAAGTGTGCCTACCAAACATTTTGTGTTTAGCTTTGGTTTAAAACCAAAGACGGCAACAGGTTATCGAATTAATACCACAGGCGTGGTTGAGGGTGTAGATTACACTAATTTTTTTGAAGGTTCTGGGGGATTGAATAGCACGTTTTTAGCCGTGGCAGTAACCCCTTATGAGGGGCTTAGTCTAGGGCTAAGTGCCAATTATAATTTTGGGTTAACCGAGAAAACATTTACACGGAATTTTTCTGAAGTTCAGCTCGATACTCGCGTGTTTTCACGCTCAGAGTTAAGTGGCATCCACTATACCTTTGGAGCGCACTACGAGCGCTCTGTTTTTTCAAAGTACAAGATGCAATTCTCGATTTCTCACACCCCTAAGGCATCGTTGAATAGTGTAAATACTAGATCCATAGCAACAATAACTACCACAGGTGGTCTGGGGTCTTTTAGTGAAATGAATTTGGGGAACTTAGCTGAAATAGCAAACAAGCTTCCTTCAGAAACATCGTTGGGAATTGGTATTGGAGAGGATCACAAATGGTTTGTTGGAGCAAGCTATTTATCGGCTAGTACTGGAATCACGAATGATTTAGACCCTAGCCCCGATGTAAACTATGAATCCGTATCTCGCATGTCTTTAGGCGGTTTTTATATTCCTAAATACGACTCGTTTACAAATTACTTAAGCCGCATTGTATACAGAGCAGGTATTCGATTGGAAAACACGGGACTTAATATCCAAAACCAAACAATTAAAGATTTTGGCATAAACTTTGGATTAGGCTTACCAATGAGCGGGTTATCAAAAATCAATATTGGCGTAGAATTGGGTCAATTAGGAACTTTGGATGCCGGGTTGGTGAAAGAAAATTACACCAATATAATGCTAGGCTTTTCACTTAGCGATGTATGGTTTATTAAAAGAAAATACGATTAACAATTATCATGAAAAACATTATTCTATTTTTGATTTTAAGCATTGGAACGTATACCATTGCTCAGGGTGATAAAAGTACATGCCCCACAAACCTATCTATTTTTGCAGAATTTGCTAAAGTTAAAAATTACGATTCAGCGTACGCACCATGGAAAGAGGTAGTTACTACCTGTCCGGAAATTAACGTCGCTACTTTTAAGTACGGAGAATTAATCCTTAAACACAAAATTAAAAACGCTACGGCAGCAGACCAAGCCGCATTTAAATCAGAGCTTGCCGCATTGTACGATGACTGGTACACCCATTTTCCTATCAGTAAACGAGGTGTAAATGAAGTAGGGAATATCCTTTCCTCTAAGGCGCAGAGTATGATTGATTATGACCTTGGTACACAACAAGAGGCGTTTGATGTTTTTGATAAAGCCTTTAACGAAGATCCTAAGAGTTTTAAAAGCCCAAAGCGGTTGTATACCTATTTTAAAACGTCGTATCAGCTTTATAAAAATGGCGCTAAGACCGCTGAAGACTTATTCAACAAATACGAAGAAATTTCTGAGAAATTTGAATTGGAACAAACCAATTTAGCTAAAAAGCTGGATGTTATTCTTAACAAACTAGATTCAGGAGAGCCATTAACGTCGCGGGAACAGCGCAATAAACGTGTTTATGAGACCAATGTATATGCCTTCTCTACCTATTCAAATAATCTTGATGCGATTATTTCTAAAGAGTCGAGTTGTGAGAATCTAATTCCGCTTTACCGTAAAAACTTTGAAGCAAATAAATCGGATAGTGTATGGTTAAACCGTGCAGCAAGCAGAATGGATGCCAAGGAATGTTCTGATGATCCATTGTTCGTAGAGCTTGTTGAAGCATTACATGCGATTAATCCATCTGCAAATTCTGCCTATTACTTAGGATTGCTTAAAGACAAAGCAGGCGATAGTCAAGGGGCTTTGGCTTACTATGAGGAGTCATTAACTTTAGAACAAGATCAATATCGTAAAGCTTCAATACTGTATAAGATTGCCGTTAAGTTTAAAGCACGTGGCTACAAAAGTAAATCACGATCGTATGCACTTAGAGCGCTTAAAAATCAGCCTTCCATGGGTAAAGCCTATATGCTGATTGCCAACTTGTACGCTTCTAGCGCAAATGACTGCGGGAATTCTCAATTTGAAAAACGCGCTGTGTATTGGTTGGCTGCAAAGACAGCCCGACGTGCAGCAACTGTTGACCCAGGAACTAAGAAAACAGCACTTAAAATGGCGGTTAGTTACGAAGGTAGAGCACCGAGTAAAACCGATATTTTTACAGAAGGAAATTCCGGTGAAACTATCAAGTTTTCTTGCTGGATTAATGATAGCGTTACTGTACCTGAATTGTAATATGTACCCAAACAGCATTGCCAAAAATTACACATTTAGCCTGTTGGCTTTGCTTACCCTTTCGTGCAAAAATAATTTTGAAGAGGTGAAACGCATCAACCAATTTGATGCACTTCCTGTTGGGGAGGCCGACACCATACGTGTTGTTTATACCGACTCTGCACAGACATTAGCAATTTTGACAGCACCTAAGAATGTTGATTATACCAATCAACCCTTTCCATACTCTGAATTTCCACAAGGTTTAGAGGTCGTTTTTTATGACCAAAATGATAAAGAAACCTATGTTAAGGCAGACTATGGCATCATGTATACACGCACAGATGTAGTAGACCTTCAAGGGAATGTTCATATTACTACTCCAGAAGGAGCGGATTTAAAAACCAATCAGTTGTATTGGGATGTAAATAGAGAATGGGTTTTTACAGAAGAAAACTTTACCTTTAAAAATCAAGAATACGACATTGCTGCAACAACCTTAGATGCAAGCAGGTCTTTTAATAAAATAACCACTGGACCCCTTATTGGTAGTGTCCTTGTAAAAGAAGCACAATGATTAAATTTTATAGAATATCCGAAATTATTTACCTAGTATTTGGCGGATTGTTTTTGTTTAGAGTCTTATATTTTCTTGGATCCGAAGAAGCCAGAACAGCACTCGATATTGCCATTTCAGCAATTGCCTTTTTTATGTTTTACATCCGTAGACGCTATCGAATAAAACTTGAAAAGCGCAAAGAATCATAAGTACCATCAATGTCTGTAGCCCTTACGGTTTTACTTGTTAGTTTATTGTTGTCGGCATTTTTTTCCGGGATGGAGATTGCGTTTGTTTCCTCAAATAAAATTAGGCTTGAAATTCAAAAAACACAGCGTAAAGGATTTGGCTCATTGCTAAAAACTATTACGCAAAGCCCATCGCGATTTATTGTTTCTATGCTTGTAGGTAACAATATTGCTTTGGTAGTTTATGGGATTTTTGCAGGTGATCTTATCGTTAGCCAATTATTCCCCGAGTACGCTACCTTATCCTCATTACCCCTGCACATTATTTTTTATCAAACGCTAATTTCTACAGCGGTAATACTTATTACTGCAGAGTTTTTACCCAAGGTGTTTTTTCAAATTTATGCAAATCAATTTTTAAGTCTTTTTGTCCTTCCCGCCTATGTCTTTTTTCAACTAATGAAGCCTGTTTCTTGGGCAATATTGCGGTTTTCAGATGGAATCTTATATCGCTTTTTTCGTTTGCCTAGACAAGAAGAGTCTATTGCATTCAGCAAGATTGAACTTGGAGATTTTGTTTCTGAACACATACAAACCGTAAACGAACAGGATCGAGATGCGGAACTTCAGCTTTTTCACAACGCACTATCTTTTACCAATTTAAAAGCACGTGAAGTCATGGTCCCTCGCGCTGAAATGGTTGCTATTGATCGCTATGAAAAACCATCAAAATTGGTAGAAATTTTTTCCTCTACCGGATTCTCTAAGATTTTAATTTATGCACAATCCATGGATAATATTATTGGATATGTACATGCCTTTGATATGTTTAAAAAGCCCAAGTCATTGCACGCAATAATTATGGCAGTTGAATGGATTCCAGAAACCATGCGTATTCAAGACGTTTTTAATTTACTTGTAAAGAAGCGCGTTAGTATTGCTGTAGTTTTAGATGAATATGGCGGTACTGCAGGGATGCTTACCCTTGAAGATATTATTGAGGAACTTTTTGGAGAAATTGAAGACGAACATGATACGGTAACGAATGTTGCAATAGCCCACAATGACGGCTCATTTACGTTTTCAGCACGAATTGAAATAGATGAAATTAACAGTGAATATGATCTTTCACTACCCTTATCAGATTCTTACGAGACCCTAGGAGGTCTAATAGTCCATCACACTGCGGATATTCCACAAGAAGGAGCTCGTGTTATTCTCGATGGATTTACATTCGAAATGTTAGAGGTGTCAAACACCAAAGTGGATTTGGTGAAAGTGTATGTGAATTAGCATTTTAATTTCTTTATTTTAATTGTATTTTCGCAAGCAGTCTAAATAACAACCCATGGCTATATTAGGTAAAATCAGAGAGCGTTCATTAGTTTTAATTTTCATTATTGGTATGGCGCTTTTAGCGTTCGTATTTACAGGAGTTTTTGATGGAAATACATCTACAAGTCAAGATCCTGTTCTTGTAGTAGGAGATGCGGAAGTAGGAATTGATGCATTTAGCCAGCAAGTTGATTTTGCGGAACGCAGTTATCGTATGAGCTCTATGCAAGCCGTTAATTACGCCTATGAACAATCGTCAAACACAAAGGCCTACGAGCAAGCACTTGACGCATTGGGACTTTTTATTGGAAAAGAACACATTGAACAATTTTTGAAAACGGATCCCAATTTTTCTTCAGACCCACAATTTCAGGGTGAAGATGGGTTATTTGATCCCGAAAAATTCACCGATTTTATTATTGATTTAAGCAGAAATAATCCGCAAGGCTTCGATCAATGGAAAGCGCAAGAAGCATCCATCAAAAGCAACTTACGTGTTCAACAATACCAAGATATGGTTAATGTAGGTCTCAATGTTACAAATTTTGAAGCTCAACAGTCTTATGCCTTACAAAATGATCTTGTTGATATTGATTACGTGCGCATTCCTTACGCAGTAATTTCAGACAGCTTGGTAAAAATTACCAAAAAAGATATTGCAGCATATATTGCAAAAAACAGCGATAAATACAAAAGAGAGGCATCAAGAAGCTTACGCTACGTACAGTTTTCTGAAGATCCAACACCAGATGATAAAGTACTTATCGAAAACGAATTACGTAATTTGCTTTCCGAACGTACCTTGTTTAATGAGGTTTCTAAACAAGAAGAAACATTTCCGTCACTTGCAAGCGTTGAAGAGGCTTCTATTGCTTCATTTGTTGGAGAATACTCAGATCTTCCATACAACGATAGTTTTGTTAGTAAAACGGAACTTTCTGGAAACTATGCGAGTACGTTATTTAATCTCCCCAAAGGTGAAGTGTTTGGTCCTTACGAAGACAACGGCTACAGCAATATTACACGTCTTGTTTCACGCCAAAAAAATGGAAAAGTTAAGGCACGTCATATTCTTGTTTCGTTTAAGGGGGCTTCTCGTGCAGCTGAAACGATTACACGAACAAAGGCTACTGCAAGAAAAGAAGCTAATGCACTACTAAGAAAAGCGAAACGCGGAAGTGACTTTGCTCAATTGGCGCGTGAGAACTCAGATGGTCCTTCTGCATCAAGAGGAGGCGAGTTACCTGAATTCGTTCGTGGCGATATGGTCGCACCTTTCAGTGATTTTGTATTTTCTAATCGCGTTGGGGCATTTGGAGTTGTTGAAACTGAATTTGGATTTCATGTTATTGAAATTCAAGATAAAAATGATGTAGTAAAATTAGCTACAATTTCAAAAAAATTGATTCCTTCTGAAGCAACTAGTAATCAAGTGTTTACTGCTGCTACACAGTTTGAGCTCGACGTACAAGAAGCTGATTTTTTAGAGCAATCTAAGTTGAAAAATTATATCGTAAAAGATGTAGATGACATTAAAGCTTTGGACGAATCATTGCCGTTACTAGGATCACAGCGTCAAGTTATCCGTTGGGCATTTGAAGAGAATACCTCTGAGTTGGCAGTCAAGCGATTTGCCCTAACAACTGGAGGGTATATTATTGTGCAGATTTCATCTGTCAAAGCTGAAGGCCTTCCTGATGTGGAAGAAGTTATCACTGCTGTTAGCCCCTTAGTTATTAAAGAAAAAAAGCAAGAGATGCTGCTAAAGCAGCTTAAAGGATTTACTTCACTTGCTGAGGTTGCTACACAATTTAAACAAACGGTAAGTACTGCAAATGCGATTAATCGCAATACGAGCATGTTGGCCGGATCGGCACAAGAGCCAAATGTAGTTGGCAGAAGTTTTGGTTTAACACCTGGAACAACTTCCGAACCCATTGTTGGCAATACCGGTGTGTTTATGGTTGAATTAAAGGCTACGACACCTGCAGCAGCTTTATCAAATTATGCGGGATATAAAGCTTCTATTGCAAATGCTGCGAAACAAAACATTGCTCAAAAAGTAGACGATGCTGTAAAGGTTTCATTTGACATTACAGATAATCGTTCGCTTTATTATTAATTTCAGCGGGTTTTTGTAGCTTTTTTCTTACACTAGATTACCCCCCTTTTTTTTTAAGGTTAAAGAGCCGTTTAGGCTTGTTAACCCCTTTTTCTCTTGTTTTTCTTTTGAGTCTGATGGCTTTTTTATGAATCAAATCACCTTTGTGTCGTAGGGAGTAAATAACCCATTAACAGTGATTTTACCTCAACAACCTTTTTTGCCCTTTTTTATAGGTTCATAAGTAGCAATGAACCGTTTTATTTTTTTGC
The DNA here is from genome assembly GCA_029238215.1 of Flavobacteriaceae bacterium. Classification (GTDB taxonomy): domain Bacteria; phylum Bacteroidota; class Bacteroidia; order Flavobacteriales; family Flavobacteriaceae; genus UBA7446. Next base: position 74,122 of record JAQWGN010000016.1, on the reverse strand, counting down.
TTTGATTGTTATGCTACTCCTTGGGTATGGTCGGGAATTCTCGACCTAAACCCTAGGAAATTTAAAAAAAGAGTAAAAAAAAAGTCCCACCTAAGCGGGACACTGGATAATTATCCGCGGCTAATGCCTTATTGTGATAAGATTATCCAAATATATAAAAAAATTTTAAAGTGAAACAAATCTTAGGAATTCATATCGGAACAGAATCTATTGGATGGTCGCTTGTGCAGCAATCAACAAATCCTAGGATAGTTTCTATGGGTACTCGGATTTTTTCTTCTTTTGTTGATCGGCTTGGAGAGGGCGATCGTGAAAAGTCTGCATCAACGCTTCGAACACAAATACGGAATTCTAGAAATGTATATTTTAGAAAAAATAACAGAAAGAAAAAAGTGCTTTTCTTTTTGGCAAAAAAAGGATTTTGTCCATTAACCCAAAACGCGCTATATAAGTGGCAGTTAGGGCAAGCAAATAAAAGTCAATCCTCAAAAATGGACCAATGGTTTGCCTTAAACCCGTATGCATTACGCGCTAAAGGGGTTCATGAAAAATTGTCTTCTCTTGAGATAGGTCGTATTCTATATCATTTAACCCAACGTAGGGGAAAAGTAATGTCTAGCATGCAGGATGACTCTACGGCTAAGGTGCTTTATAACGGGCTTCCAAACGCAAATCGGTTGGGAATAAACCAAACCAATGCGCATTTGGATGATTTGTATTTGGGGGAATATTTAAATACACTTCTTCCTGAAAAAGAGGCTTCTTATACATATCAATCAACCCGTATTCGAAACCGTTACCTTAACAGAACAATGTTTCTTGAAGAGATTGAAGCCTTACTTAACAAGCAACAGCAGTATCATAAAGCATTAAATGAAGATTTTATAGCGGAATTATTAGGTGAAAACAGGGATAAAGGACTGTTGTTTTATCAGCGTACCGCTTCCTATAAAAGATCTAGAGGTTCATTAGCTACTTGCCCTTTTGAAAAGAACAAGCAGTTGATGTGGCTAAGCCACCCCATGCACGAACTGTATGAGTTGTATTGTTGGGTTAATACCATTAAACTATATGGTAAAAACTTAACGCCAGATCAGCGTGAAGTAGCACTTAAGATTGCGCTTCAGTTTTCTAGTTTTTTGTTTAAAAAAGTGCGTGTAGCCCTAGAAATTGATGATCCATATGCGTTTAACTACGATGACAGCGCAAAGCTTTTTTTATCCCACACACTTGTTCAGCTTAGTAGAAATAATGCTTTTGGCTCTAAGGTTTTAGATTTTTCCAAAAATGAACAACATGAATTATGGCATGATCTACATTTTTATTCAAATAAAGACATGCTTGAGCAACGCCTTAGAGAAAAATGGAAACTCTCGGCTGTAAAAGCAAAAACAGTTGCTTCAATTAAGTTAAAGCCGGGAACTGGAAAATTAAGCATGAAAGCTGCTACTTCAATTTTAGATTACCTAAAAGAAGGGCATCCTACCCAAACAGCAATCATTTTAGGGGGGGTTAAAAACGCAATTGGACAACAGCGGTGGAATAGTTTGAATAAATCAAAACAAGAGTCTATAGAGTATTTTATCCAAGCCACAATCGAAGAAAAGGATATTCATGTTATGGATTGGTTGTCTGATTTTGAAAACGCATTTAATTTTAAGTTAAATCAAAACAAACTCTATCTGTTAAATCAGGAAAATGAAGATTTTTTACCAATTAGCCCTGAAGAGAATCACAAGATTTTACGTAGCCTTAAGCCCGTAGCTCAGAAGCCCATTTTTGAATTAAGAAAACTTATAAATCAGTTGATAAGTGAACACGGCGCTATAGACCAGGTTAAATTTGTGCTGTCTAATGAAGTTAAGGTAAATGCTAAGTATCGGAAATCCCTCTATATTTCAAAGAAATACAGAGAACACACACTTCCCAAAATTCATAATGAGGTTTTAGAGGCAGAGCAGAACCCCACGCATACCAATTTGTTTAAGTATAAACTTTGGCTAGAATGGAACAAAACATGTCCATATACAGATACTCCAATTACTATTGAAGACCTGTTTACCGACAAAGTGTCAATCGTGTATATCCAACCTTGGAGTAGGTTTTTTAATGATTCTGATAAGAATAAGGCCTTATGTATGTCTTCATTTAAGCAGAATATATTAAATAAAACCCCGTACGAGTACTTTAGTGAGCAAGCTTCAGGTGAATGGGAGCAAGTAAAAACCCGAGTATTAGAGCAATTGCTCAAGGGATCTGCTAAAAATGTTTCTTATCACAAATTCAGACACTTTATTTCATCAGTCTATTCAGTTGATTCTATAAGTCGAGAGTTTAACGATCAACATCACTTGGCCATTAAAGTTAAAAATTATCTTTCTCGAGTATGCGGCGATGTTGTTGCCACTCGCGGAAATGCAATTAGTAGCATTCGTAGAAAATGGGGGATTAGTAACCTAGAGGCGTTTAATCAAAAACCACGATATTTCAATACACGAGAATATGCGCTTAATGCATTAGTTACTGCTTTAAACAAACCCTCGTTTCTTGAAGAATTACGCCATTGGAACAGGTATGAACCACTACCATACAGAGGGGTTTTTCCAACTCCCTGGAAACGGTTTACTAGTGATGTGCTTCAAGCCTATAATAACATTTCGGTTTCAATAGACATTAACAACCAAGTTGTTCGAAAAATTGTTCAGTCAAACTCTTTAAAGGATGGATTGTCTCCTAAAGGGAAATTGCACAAGGACAGTTATTATGGAAAGCGAACTACACCAGATGGTGTTGAGTCTTACCATATTAAAAAGTCAATAAGTACGCTGTCCACTGCTAAACAAATCAGTAAGATTGTTGATTACTCTATCCGTGAACTGATTTATGATCAAATTGACCTTGAGGGAGGCTTTATAAATGGGAAAATTCCCAAAGACGCCTTGATAAAACAAACAGATACAGGTTGGGAATCAAAAGTTTTCTTACCAAATAAAAATGGTGACCCAGTCCCCGTTCGCAGTGTTAGGGTTCGAGAGAATGTTGGAAACGCTGTACAAGTGAGTAAGGGTCAAAATAAATATGTAAACCCTAGAAATAATCATCATGTGATGATTTATCAAGCGATAGACAATAGCTTTCAAGAACACATAGTTTCTTTTTGGGAGGCTGTAAGAAGAATTCGTGAAAAAGAATCGCTATACCAGCTTCCTAGTGAAGGGCGTATGATTATTTCTACATTACACATTAACGACTGTTTTATCTTAGGATTGAGTCAGAAAGAAATATTTGAGCGTTTGGAAGCGGGTACCAGCCTTTGGGAACACGTTTATAAAGTACAACGAATTTCTAGTAAATATTATGAGTTTAGACATATTTACAACCTAGATGTATATGACCAAACATATCCTAATTATGTGCGTATTTTAAATTTTGGAGAAAGAAAAACAGGATGGAAAACACATAATCCGTTTAAGATTTCGATTGATGTACTAGGGAATATAACTCCATTTTATAAACTTTTAAAAGTTCCAGAGATGCAATAAAGGAAGTATTAGTTTTATCGTTTTGTTTAGTTAAAATTTATTGTGATTTGATATAACGATTTCGGTAAAATATTTTGAATAAGTATAGTATTGTGATTTGAAATATACCGTACTTCCTTTGCCTCTGGTTCGATTAAAATAGGTAATCGAACCCCTTCCAAGCTGCTGAAACAAAAAACAACAGGTAGACAAACGACACAATAAACTTTAATAGAACTCCTGAAAGAAATCCTAAGAATGACCCAAATGCTGCACGTAGCGCTACTTTCTTATTAGAGTTCTTACTTAATTCTCCTGCAAAAGCTCCCACAAAAGGACCTACCATAATCCCTATAGGCGGAAAAAACAACCCTACAATTAAACCAATAGTTGATCCTACTGCACCAGCTTTAGTTCCTCCTAACGCTTTAGTTCCCCAGATCGGTATGAAGTAATCCAATGCCATTATTAGTAATGCTATTGCTAGTGTCCAACTCAAAAAACCCCAATCTTGTGGGATTTTATTGGTGTAATGAAGTGAAAGTAGCCCAAGCCAACTGGTTAAGGGTCCTGGGATTATAGGCAGAAAACTTCCTGCTAGTCCAACCATAATTAGCACTAAACCCAAGAGCAGTAATAGAATATCCATCTACTAAATTTACAAATTATTTTTTCGAATAAATAACGAAGTTCTTGATTTTTTTACTTTTGTGATTTTAAAGATTCTAACTAAGATTTGAATTCAAAATATAGGTCTTTACCAAAGTAAATGATTTTTTCAGGGATTAATCGTAATTTAAACCCGTGAAAGTTATACGGATATCTATTGTTACCTTTTTGTTTGTTGTAAGTTGTACACAACCTAAACCACAGCTACCAGACTTAAGTTGGACATCTCTCGATGAACCCCCTCGATACCCAGACTGTTTAGAAGAAGATCCTGTGGCCAATTGGACATGTTTTACTACAATGTTACAAGGCAGCTTAGCTACTAAATTTCAACACATTCGCCCATCAATACCATTAGGAGTGGATACACTGTTTATAACGCTTAAAGTAGACACGACAGGTCAGTTGTACATGCTGGACGCAGCAAAACAAGACACTTCGTATTTACATAAACTGGTATTACCTCTTGTTTCTGAGACGCTTAGCGATCTGCCACGCCTAACACCAGCATTTAAAACAAACTTAGAGGTTCCAGTTGAAGTGACTTGGACCCTTCCTGTATACATAACCAAATAACGGTAATTCTCTATTTTTACATATGCCAAAACCACGTATTATTTTAGGAGTTGATCCAGGAACTACCATTATGGGGTTTGGGGTTTTACAGATTGATGGTAAAAAACTAACCTGCCTTCAACTCAATGAATTAAAGCTTAGTAAATACGACAACCATTATATTCGCCTGGGGCATATTTACGCCCGCACAACCGAACTTATAGCAACATATAACCCAGATGAAATGGCTTTGGAAGCTCCGTTTTTTGGAAAGAATGTGCAGTCTATGTTAAAATTAGGGCGTGCCCAAGGAGTAGCCATAGCCGCAGGAATTGCACATGATCTTGCTGTTTCCGAATATTCGCCTAGAAAAATTAAAATGGCTATTACTGGAAATGGAAACGCTTCCAAAGAACAAGTAGCCAAAATGCTTCAACAAATTCTTCATTTACCCGAACTCCCCAAAAACTTAGACGCTACCGATGGACTAGCAGCTGCAGTTTGCCATTATTACAACCCCAGTCAGGAAAGTGATAAAAATTATTCTGGATGGGCATCTTTTGTGGAAAAAGAGGCACATCGGATTAAAAAATAACTATGTCGGGAATTTACCTTCACATTCCTTTTTGTAAAAAGGCCTGTCATTATTGCAATTTTCATTTTTCGACAAGTATTCGCCATAAAACTCAAATGGTAGCTGCCATATCACAAGAACTCAAGCTTAGGAAATTCCAAGTGAAAGCTCCTGTTGAAACAATCTATTTTGGAGGAGGCACCCCTTCGTTACTTACTGCTCAAGAACTTACAGCACTTATAAACGAAGTGCATAAACTGTATACGGTAGTACAAAAGCCCGAAATTACACTCGAAGTAAATCCAGATGATTTAACCCAAGCGTACCTAAAAGATATTAAACAGGCCGGAATAAACCGTTTGTCAATTGGGATACAATCGTTTCACGAAACAGAACTTAGGCTTATGAATCGTGCTCATAACAGCCAACAAGCGTTAGAGTCTGTTCAATGGTCACGTGCACTTTTTGATAATGTGTCCATAGACTTATTATACGGAACGCCACATACTACTTTTGCTGACTGGGAAGAGAACTTAAAAATTGCGCTTTCACTGGATGTGCCTCATATTTCGTCGTATGCCCTTACTCTTGAGCCTAAAACAGCCTTAGAGCGTTTTGTGCGTAAGGGAGTAGTGACGCTTTTGGACGAGTCTGCAGTGGAAGACCAGTTTTTATATTTGGTTGATACCCTAACTCAAAAGGGGTATGAACATTATGAGCTTTCTAGTTTTGGAAAACCCGGTTATCGCTCCAAAAACAATACGGCCTATTGGCAGGGAAAGCCCTATTTGGGTATTGGCCCTTCGGCACATGGGTTTGATGGCGTGCATCGTTATTGGAACATTAGTAACAATGCACTATATATGAAGAAAATTACCACTGATGAAATTCCACAAACTATAGAAAAACTTAGCGTGATAGATCGGTATAATGAATCGATTATGATTGGACTTCGTGCCTCATGGGGAGTATCGCTTTGTACCATGGAGCAACAACTGGGTGAGCGTTACCGCATTCATTTGGAGCAACAATCCCAACGCTTTATTCAAGAGGGTTTATTATATATTGACGGAGATTCTCTAAAAGCTACGCCAAAAGGTGCTTTTGTTGCTGATGGCATTTCTGCCGATTTATTCCTTATCGATTTGCTTGATACAAATCAGTAAAGTGCGTGTAAAAATGGGGGATGGTTTCTATACCTCGAATAAAATTAAATACGCCAAAGTGCTCATTTGGCGAATGAATAGCATCGCTATCCAGACCAAATCCCATTAATACCGTTTTACTTTTTAGCGTTTCTTCAAAAAGTGCTACAATGGGTATGCTTCCCCCATCGCGTACGGGTAATGGTGCTTTGCCAAAGGTTTCTAAATAGGCTTTTTTGGCGGCTTGAAACTCTAATCCATCGGGTTGCATTACATAGGCCTCTCCGCCATGGTGTGGTGTTACTTTTACTCTAACTCCTTTGGGGGCAATTGACTCAAAGTATTTTGTAAATAGTGCTGTAATTTCATCTGATGATTGGTTGGGAACCAAACGCATGGAGATTTTGGCATAGGCCTTACTTGGAATAACGGTTTTAGCACCTTCTCCAATGTAGCCTCCCCAAATGCCGTTCACATCAAGTGTTGGCCGAATAGATTTTCGTTCTAGGGTGGTGTACCCTTCTTCGCCATATACGGTTTCAATATCAAGTGCATTTTCGTAGTCAGCTTTAGAAAACGGAATGGTTCCCATTTCATTGCGTGCTGCTTGGCTTAGTACTTCTACTTTATCATAAAATCCAGGAATAGTAATGTGATTTTTTTCATCGTGTAGTGAGGCAATCATTTTAGTAAGGATATTGATGGGGTTGGCTACTGCACCACCATACAATCCAGAGTGCAAATCACGGTTTGGACCCGTCACTTCCACTTCTACGTAGCTTAGGCCTCGTAATCCTGTTGTAATCGAGGGAATATCATTGGCAAGCATCCCCGTATCAGAAATAAGGATAACATCATTTGCAAGTTTATCGATGTTTTCACGCACAAAAAGCTCGAGGTTATCGCTTCCCACTTCTTCCTCTCCTTCAATCATAAACTTAATATTACAAGGAAGTCCACCGTTTTGTTCCATTACTTCAAGAGCCTTGATGTGCATAAACATCTGCCCTTTATCGTCACACGACCCACGCGCAAAAATGGCTCCTTCGGGATGGATGGCTGTTTTCTTGATAATTGGGTCAAAAGGATCGTTGTCCCAAAGTTCCAACGGGTCTGGCGGTTGTACGTCGTAATGTCCATACACCAACACCGTGGGTAGGGTAGGGTCGATAATTTTCTCACCATACACAATAGGAAACCCCTTTGTGGGACAAAGCTCCGTGTGCGTACATCCTGCGTCTTGCAGTGCCTTAGTAACGGCAGTTGCGGCTTCATGCATGTGTGGTATATAGGTTGAATCAGCACTAATGGATGGAATTCGAATAAGAGAAAAAAGCTCGTCTAAAAAACGATTTTTGTGCGTCTGTATGTAAGCAGCGAATGAATTCATGGTTGTGAAATGAAAGGCGAAGGTATAAAATTGCGATACGATAAGAAAGTGTCTATGAATTTGGGAAACATCCTTATATTTGCCGTCCTAATGCGGGTGTGGTGAAATTGGTAGACACGCTAGACTTAGGATCTAGTGCTTAACGGCTTGGGGGTTCGAGTCCCTTCACCCGCACAAAAAACCTCAACAGTTGTTGGGGTTTTTTTATGCAGTATAGCGGCACCTGTTTTAATCCTTTTCATGAAAGAAAATTAAGCTCATCAATTGTTAAATTAATGTAGATTTTTTTGCCTCAATATTTATATTTAGTTATGTTTGCCTACCAGAACAGTACAGAATGGATGTTAGCATACTAAATAAAGAATTTTTTTTCACGGTTGATCATGCTAGTAATGTTCCAAAGTATCAGCAATTAGTAAATGCCATTAACGATGCTATTGCCAATAATGAATTATCTATTGGGGATGCACTGCCTTCTGTCAACTCAATCTGTACAAGCTGTCGATTATCTAGAGACACCGTTTTTAAGGCCTATTCCATTTTAAAAGAACATGATGTTATTGAGTCTGTTCCAAATAAGGGGTATTACGTAGCAAGAAAGATTATGAAAGTACTTTTAGTACTCGATACTTTTAAGGCTTATAAAGAAGTTTTGTACCATTCCTTCATTAATAATTTGCCAAAGAATATTATAACCGATGTACAATTCCATCATTACAATCTAGAAAATTTTAAGACGATTTTAACCAATAGCAAAGGGAAATATTATAAGTATGTGGTTATGAATTTTAATCATAAAGATATTCGCGATGTTATTTCTGAAATAGATAACGATAAGTTATTACTTATAGATTGGGATATTAATAGGGGGGCGCAAAATAATTTTGTTTTTCAAGATTTTGGCAAATCAGTATATGAGACTTTATCACAATCTGCAGATTTGTTTAAAAAGTATAAGGCCATTCACTTTATATATCCAACGTTCACAAATCACCCAAAAGAGACAGTCAGTGCCTTTAAAGATTTTTGCGAAACCTTTCATTTTAAGTATAATATAATAACCAACGCAAAGGATTTTAATATTGAAAAAGGCATCGCCTACATGAGTGTAAGCGATAGGATTCTAGGACAATTTTTGGAACAATGCAGAATTATGAAATTTGAGCCAGGGGTTGATGTTGGCTTTTTATCGTATAACGAAACTCCAATGAAAAAATTTATTTATAAGGGTATTTCAGTGATTTCAACTGACTTTAACGCTTTAGGGACTAAAGCTGCGGAATTTATTACTAAAGGAGAACCTATGCAGTATTATGTTCCTACCAAACTAATATTAAGAAACTCATTATAATTATGTATCATTTAGGATTAGATCTTGGCAGTTCAAGCATCAAAGCAGCTTTGGTTGAAATAGCAACAGGTAAAAGCCTAGGTGTTGTTCAAGAGCCTGAAGAAGAGATGGGTATGTTCGCGAAGCAAAATGGATGGGCAGAACAAAAACCAGAAGATTGGTGGAAACATATTTGTAAAGCGATAACTAGACTAAAACAACAACATAACATATCAAGAACCCAAATAAAAGGGATTGGCATATCCTATCAAATGCACGGATTGGTGATTGTAGACAACGAAGGCAATCCGCTTAGAAAAAGTATTATCTGGTGTGATAGTCGTGCGGTAGAAATTGGTAACAAAGCGTTCGAAACCATTGGACAAGAAACCTGTGCTTCAAATCTTTTAAACTCACCTGCAAATTTTACAGCCTCAAAATTAAAATGGGTGAAAGAGAATGAGCCAGAAATTTATAAAAAGATTTATAAGTTCATGCTTCCTGGAGACTATGTGGCGTATAAATTTTCGAATAGTATAAATACGACCATATCTGGCTTATCTGAAGGGATTTTTTGGGATTTCAAAAAAGACTCAGTAGCTGATTTTTTATTAGAGCATTATGGTATTGATAAAGCACTGGTTCCAGAAATTGTAGATACGTTTGGTTTACAAGCTGTCGTTGATGAAAAAGGAGAAGCAGCAACTGGCATAGCAGCGGGGACACCCATTTATTACAGAGCTGGAGACCAGCCCAATAATGCCTTATCCTTAAATGTTTTTAACCCAGGAGAAGTAGCAGCCACAGGCGGAACATCGGGAGTGGTATACGCCGTAACCGATAGCCTATCTGTAAAAGAAAGTGCTCGAGTTAACAATTTTGCACATGTTAATTACAAAAAAGGAGCAGACGTCCGAATAGGTAAATTATTATGCATTAATGGAGCAGGCATTCAATACCGTTGGTTGCTGAATAATTTGGCGGTAAGCTCTTATGAAGAGATGAACAACTTAGCGTCAGAAATTCCAATAGGTTCTGATGGTGTCTGTTTAATTCCTTTTGGAAATGGGTCAGAACGTATGCTAAATAATAAAGAAATTGGTACACGTATTGCAAACCTCAATCTAAATAACCACCATAAAGGGCATATGTGCAGAGCAGCTCTAGAAGGGATTGCATTTTCGTTTGTTTTTGGAATAGAATTATTGAAATCTGATGGTATTCAGGCCAAAGTAATAAGAGCAGGAAACGATAATTTATTCCGTTCAGAAATATTTGCAAATACCGTAGCAACATTAATCGGACAAGAAATAGAAATTTATAACACGACAGGAGCTATTGGTGCTGCACGCGCAGCAAACTTACATAAAGGCGATTTTGAAAGTTTTGGTAAATCAATAATGGATAATGATCACGTAATGACCTTTATGCCATTTAAAGATAAAGAAGCTTATTTAAAAGCGTATCAAAACTGGAAAATCGAATTAGAACTCATATTAAATAAAGAATAAAAATAAAAAATCAACATCATGGCAATTTTAGGAAACACAGAATACTTTAAAGGAATTGGAGATATAAAGTTTGAAGGCAAGAATTCAGACAATCCGTTAGCATTTAAATATTACAATCCAGATCAAATAGTAGCGGGCAAAACCATGCGCGAGCATTTTAAATTTTCGGTAGCCTATTGGCATACCTTCTGTGGACAAGGGAGTGATCCATTTGGCCCAGGGACTCAAAATTTTGCTTGGGACCAATCATCAGATGCTATTCAGGCAGCAAAAGATAAAGCGGATGCTGCTTTTGAATTCATCACAAAAATGGGATTCGGATACTACTGCTTTCACGATTTTGATTTAATTCAAGAAGGTCAAACCTTTGCAGAGTCAGAAAGTAGATTAGCCACGATTACCGATTATTTAAAGGAAAAGCAAACCGCTTCTGGAGCTAAATTACTATGGGGAACAGCAAACTGTTTTTCAAATCCACGATATATGAATGGTGCTTCTACTAACCCAGATTTTAATGTGGTTGCTAGAGCTGGAGGACAAATTAAATTGGCCTTGGACGCCACTATAAAATTAGACGGAGAAAACTACGTATTCTGGGGTGGCCGTGAAGGGTATATGTCTTTACTTAATACGGATATGGGTAGAGAACTGGATCATATGGGGCAGTTTTTAGCCATGTGCAGAGATTACGCAAGATCACAAGGCTTTAAAGGAAATTTCTTTATTGAACCAAAACCCATGGAACCATCCAAACATCAATACGATTTTGATACGGCAACAGCCATCGGTTTCTTAAAGGAGTATGGTTTAGACAAAGATTTCAAAATAAATATTGAGGTAAACCATGCTACTTTGGCACAACATACCTTTCAGCATGAAATGGAAACCGCTGCAAAAGCAGGGATGCTAGGAAGTTTAGATGCCAATAGAGGCGATTATCAAAACGGATGGGATACGGATCAGTTTCCAAATAATATTCAAGAAACTACCGAGGCGATGTTAGTTTTCCTAAAAGCGGGAGGTTTACAAGGGGGAGGTGTAAACTTCGATGCTAAAATAAGAAGAAACTCAACAGATATGGATGATGTATTCCATGCACATATTGGAGGTGCGGATACTTTTGCACGCGCATTACTTATTGCAGATAAAATCATAACGTCTTCTCCTTATGAAAAGTTGAGACAAGAACGTTATCGTTCTTTTGATTCTGGCAAAGGAAAAGACTTTGAAAATGGAAAATTAGGATTGCAAGATTTATATAAACTTGCACAAGAAAACGGTGAACTACAACTACAAAGTGGGAAACAAGAGTTGTTTGAGAATATTATAAATCAATACATATAAAAAAAGCAAAAATTAAAATAAGCATTATGGAAACATCAACCAATTCAAGGTATTTAATTAAACTCACATTAGTAGCAACACTTGGCGGGCTATTGTTTGGATATGACACAGGTGTAATTTCTGGAACTGTAGGTTCTTTAGATAGCTTTTTTGTCACCCCCAAAGGGTTATCAGAAGGAGCAGCAAGTGCATTTAAAGGGTTTTTAGTAGCAAGTGCCTTAATTGGGTGTATCATTGGAGGAATTTTTGGTGGACTTGTCAGTAAAAAGCTGGGTAGAAAAAAAGGACTTATTCTAGCTGCAATATTATTTTTAATATCAGCTTTAGGTTCTGCTATGCCAGAAATGTTTATTAAACCAATTGGAGAGTTAGACCATACATTTTCCACAATTTTTATATGCTATAGAATACTTGGAGGTATAGGTGTTGGATTAGCATCTATGTTATCACCGCTATATATAGCTGAAATAGCCCCAGCAAAAAGTAGAGGGAAATTGGTGTCTTTTAATCAATTGGCCATTGTTGGTGGTTTTATGGTGGTTTATTTTGTAAACTATTTTATTTCTAAAGGGGGAGGTTCTGATGCATGGCTAAATGCAGTAGGCTGGAGATGGATGTTTGCTTCGGAAGTTATTCCTGCTGGATTATTTTTAGGCCTATTATTTTTTGTGCCAGACACACCACGTTCTTTAATGTTGAAAAACAAACCAGAAGAAGCATTAGATGTACTTATAAAAGTAAATGGAGAACAAGAAGGAAATAAAATTTTAGCTGAAATAAAAAGCTCTGTTGTGGAAACTTCTGGAAAGTTGTTGTCCTATGGATGGGGTATCATAATCATAGGTGTTTTACTTTCCGTTTTCCAACAATTTGTTGGAATAAATGTGGTGTTGTATTATGCTCCGGAAATCTTTAAATCTATAGACCCTAATACAGATGGCGCCTTACTATTAACCATTATTGTGGGAATCGTAAACTTCTTATTTACCATTATAGCCGTAAAAACAGTAGATAACTACGGAAGAAAACCACTAATGCTTATTGGTGCTTTAGGAATGGCTGTAGCTATGCTAGCGCTTGGTTTTGTATTCTTTTCTGGTGCAACAGGTTATTTAGCTTTAGGCTGCATGATGTTGTATGTGGCAAGTTTTGCTTTGAGTTGGGGACCAGTGGTTTGGGTATTGCTTTCAGAAATTTTCCCTAATAAAATTAGGGGAAAAGCCATGGCAGTTGCTGTAGCGGCGCAATGGATTTCTAATTATTTGGTGTCTTTAACATTCCCTATGATGAATGATAATTCAGATTTGATAGAACAATTTAATCACGGTTTTGCATACTGGGTTTATGGTATCATGTCCTTATTGGCTATGTGGTTTGTTTGGAAATATGTTCCTGAAACTAAAGGGAAAACTTTAGAAGAGATGGAAGGAATTTGGAAGAAATAAAGTATAAGAACGTATTAAACACGTGTTTCTTTGTCCATTCCAGCAGTTTGTTCCATAAAACTGTTTCGATCGGTTCGGGTTTTAAACACCCAAACGCAAATACTGTCTTTGCTGTGGTAAATGGCTTTTAGCTCATCGTCTATGGCACAGAGCTCATCGGGTATTTGGGCAGGAATACAAATCATAAGGCTTTATTAAGTAGGCGTAAGGTTTTTTGTGTAGCGCCTTGGTTTTCCAAAACGTATTGGTTGTTTATAGCACCTTGTTGTAAGCGTATGCTTTCGTCTTCAATAAGGGTTTTTATTTGGTAGGTACAGGAATTGGAATCATGAACGGATACCACTCCACCCAAATCGATAAGGGCTTTGGCTTCTGGGAATTTACTGTAATTCTTTCCAATAAGAATAGGAATCCCATCGGCAGCGGGTTCCAAAATATTATGCAGCCCAGAAGTACCCATGCCACCACCCACGTAGGCTATAGATGCATACGGATAACAGCGACTTAACAGACCAACTGTATCCAAAACCAATACCGGGCAATCAGCAAAATTAGGCGATTCATTTTCGGAAAATCTTAGAGATCCTTTCGGCAATTGCTCTATCAAATGACTAAGTTTTTCTTCGTGCATTTCATGTGGTGCAATAAGCCAACACCAGTTAGAAGGGGTCTGTTTTACAGCATCTAAGAACACAGCCTCATCTTCGGGCCACGAACTACCAACTACAATACAGTTGCGTGTACCCACAAAAGTTTCCATAAATACTAAAGGTTCTTTTGTTGCACCCACACGATCAAAACGAGTATCCCCTGAAATAGTAGCGTTATTTAACCCTATTTGTTGAAGTAGTTTTAGGGAATTACCGTTTTGAACAAATAAATGCTTGAAACTAGCTAGTAATTTGCGCTGTGTTTTCCCCCAAGGTTTAAAAAACAGTTGGTTGGCACGAAAGACTCCCGCAATTAGGTATAATACAACTTCTTTTCGATGCAATTCACGAATTAAATTTGGCCAAAACTCGTACTTCACAAAAAGGACCATGGCTGGATTGACGTGCTCTACAAATCGCTTAATATCCGATTTGGTGTCCCATGGTAAATAGGTTGTTAGATCAGCAACCCCATGATTCTTGCGCACCTCATAACCAGAAGGCGAAAAAAAAGTTACCAAGTAAAAATAGTTAGGATTTTTGGTTTTTAATTCCTGCAAAACGGGCAGCCCTTGTTCATATTCCCCTAGGGAGGCGGAATGCATCCAAACTACTTTCTTGTCTTTTGGAATATTATGGATTTGATCCCATAGTTCCCGCCGCCCTTTTACAAAAGCAGTCGCTTTTGCAGATGTCGCTACGAGAGGAGCTAAGGCTTTTGCAACGGATACGGAAATGGAATACAAAAAAGACATGGGTCAAAGATACTTATTTCGTCAAGAGGCATTTGTTTTTTGTAATTTTGAGCCATCAATAAAATGCGATGCGAAAAATACAAATGGTCGACCTACAGACCCAGTATCAATTTATAAAGCCACAAGTCGATAAAGGTATGCAAGAGGTTTTATCCTCAGCTCAATTTATCAACGGCCCTGCTGTTAAAAGTTTTCAAGCGAGTCTTGAGGCATATTTAGGTGTAAAACACGTAATCCCTTGTGCCAATGGAACGGACGCCCTTCAAGTAGCCATGATGGGACTGGGTTTAAAGCCAGGCGATGAAGTTATCACGGCTGATTTTACCTTTGCAGCGACTGTTGAGGTCATTGCTCTTTTAGGACTTACACCTGTATTGGTTGATGTGCTTCCAGATACCTTTAACATAGACCCCAAAGCCATTGAAAAGGCCATTACGCCAAATACTAAAGCGATCGTCCCCGTTCATCTATTTGGACAAGCAGCAGATATGGATCGCATTATGGATATTGCTGAAAAACACAACTTATTTGTAATTGAAGATAATGCCCAAGGGATTGGTTCAACACACACGAATAAAAAAGGGGAGAAAGTAAAAACAGGAAGTATTGGTCATGTGGCTTCAACTTCTTTTTTTCCATCTAAAAACTTGGGATGCTACGGCGATGGTGGTGCTATTTTTACCAATGATGACGACTTAGCGCATACCATTAGAGGCATTGTTAATCATGGGATGTATACCCGATATCACCATGATGTGGTAGGTGTAAATTCTCGACTTGATAGCCTACAAGCTGTGGTTTTAAATGAAAAATTGAAATTGCTTGACGTGTATAATGAGCGACGCAAATGGGCTGCTATTCGTTACACGCAATTGCTTCAAGGTCATTCAAACATCAATACACCTGTAACTTCTGGAGACTGTGATTCCCATGTGTATCATCAGTATACCTTACGTATTATAAATGCAGATCGTGATAATTTGGTAAAGCACTTACAGGAACATCAAATCCCGTGTGGGGTGTATTACCCCATTCCATTGCACCTTCAAAAAGCCTATGTTGACACGCGGTATAAAGAAGAAAACTTTGAGGTTACCAACCAATTAATTCATGAGGTTATTTCCTTGCCCATGCACAGTGAGTTGGACGAAGAACAAATCCAATTTATCTGTAAAACGATTCTAGCGTATTTGGATTAGTCCAATAGGGCAGATTGTACTTCAGCCTCGCTGTCAATTTTTCGCACCAATCCTTGTAATACTTTACCTGGACCATATTCTGTAAACACTTGCGCACCGTCTTGTCGCATGTGTTGGATGGTTTGCGTCCATTTTACGGGGCCAGTAAGCTGCGCAATTAGATTTTCTTGAATCAACGCCGGGTCTTGTGTAGGCGCAGCCGTAACGTTTTGATATATTGGACAACTGGGTGTATTCAAGCTCGTTTCTAAAATTGCCTTTGCCAATTCTTCTCGTGCAGGCTCCATTAACGGAGAATGAAACGCACCACCCACAGGGAGTATTAGGGCTCTTTTTGCACCTTTTTCTTTTAGCACTTCACAGGCAGCTTCAACGGCAGTATATTCTCCTGAAATTACCAATTGCCCTGGGCAGTTGTAATTAGCAGCTACTACTACCCCGTCTAAAGCCGCACAAGTATCTTCCACGATATTGTCAGCCAAAGCCAATACAGCAGCCATAGTTCCTTTAGTAAGATCACAAGCGGCTTGCATGGCAAGTGCGCGTTTTGAAACAAGCTTTAACCCATCCTCAAAAGATAAAGCACCCATTGAAGTAAGTGCAGAAAACTCGCCTAGCGAATGTCCAGCAGCCATATCAGGATTAGATTTTTGCGCTAGTTCGTAGCTTATTACCGAATGCAAGAAAATGGCAGGTTGCGTCACTTGAGTTTGTTTTAAAGCATCTACATCTCCTTCAAACATAATATCAGTAATGGAAAACCCTAGTATTGCATTGGCTGCATTAAAGCGTTCTTTGGCATGTGGACTTTTTTCAAAAAGGTCTTTACCCATTCCAACAAATTGGGCCCCTTGACCCGGAAACATTGCTACATTCATGCGTGTATTTTTTCGTATCTAATAAATGAAAATGCGTGTTTGTGTTTTTCGTCCTTATCGTGATTTTCACGCCAAACTTCACGCCACTTGGCCGAATCTATTTCTGGAAAAAATGTATCGGCTTCAAATTCTTCATGCACACGAGTTAATTCAATGCTGTCGGCATAATCCAACCCCTGACGATAAATTTCACCTCCACCAATTATGAATGGTTGTTCATCATCTTCTACAAAAGCCAATGCGGCCTCTAATGAGTGTACAACATGTGCATTTTCAGCCTTATAATCTTTTTGACGGGTAATAATAACGTTGGTGCGGTTTGGAAGTGCTTTGGGCATAGACTCAAAAGTTTTTCTACCCATAATCACATGATGCCCTTTGGTTAGATTCTTGAAATGTTTTAAATCGTCTGATAAATACCAGATAAGTTGATTGTCTTTACCTAAGGCATTGTTTTCACCAGCTGCGGCAATCATGGTGACTTTTTTATTTTGATTCTCACGTTGCCACTCTGCATTTGCTTTTAAAGCAGCTTCTTTATCCATAGCTCGTTTTAGCTTTTCTACTTTTATGGCTTGCTTGTCAAGTAAAAACTCCATTTGTTCCATCTCCCAAACCTTTCCCATAAAGGAGTAAAAAACAAAAACACGTAAAAAATGAATGAGTAGTAAAATACCCAGTAGTGCTCCAACAGCAAATGCCCAATACGTGTTAAAAGGCATCAATTCAATTTTATAATCAAAAGCAAAATTGAGAACCATAGAAAAAAACACAACAAACAATGAAATGAGTAGATGGGTATGGAACCGTTTTTTTTGTGCAATGCGTTTTTGCGCATGTTCAACAAGAGCTACTTGTTGCGGTTCAATAGTGGATTGGTTCTTTTTTTTGCGAAACATAGAATGTGGATTAAACGGCTACCATTCCTTTAATACCAGGGTGGGGGTCGTAGTTAAGGATTTCAATATCTTCGTAATTGAAAGCAAATAAATCTGTAATTTCTGGGTTAAGCTTTAGTGTTGGAAGGGGTTTAGTTTCACGGCTTAGCTGCAATGCAACTTGATCCATGTGATTGGAGTAAATATGCGCATCGCCAAGTGTGTGAATAAATTCTCCAGCTTTTAGTCCGCAAACTTGCGCTATCATTTCAGTTAGCAGCGCATAGGATGCAATATTAAAAGGGACACCCAAGAAAATATCCGCACTGCGTTGATACAGTTGACACGACAGTTTACCATCGGCAACATAAAACTGAAAAAACGCATGGCAAGGCGGTAGGGCGGCTTTGCCATTGGCAACGTTTTCTTCAAATGATTTTGATGTGTCGGGCAGTACACTTGGGTTCCAAGCCGAAACCAGCATTCTGCGACTGTTGGGATTGGTTTTTAATGTTTCTATTACATTGGTCAATTGATCAATGTTTTCGCTGTTCCAATTACGCCATTGGTGACCATAAACTGGACCAAGATTTCCTTTTTCGTCTGCCCATTCGTTCCAAATGCGGACCCCATTTTCTGTGAGGTAGTCAATATTGGTATCTCCTTTAATAAACCATAGCAGTTCATAAATTATAGACTTAAGGTGAATTTTTTTAGTGGTGACTAATGGAAAGCCTTTAGAGAGGTCAAACCGCATTTGATGCCCAAAAACACTATGTGTCCCTGTCCCCGTTCTATCTCCTTTAACGGCGCCCTCATCAAGAGCCCGACGTACCAAATCTAAATACTGTTGCATGGTTTGTTTTTGTAAAAATATAATCTAGGTTTAGATTTTATACAATTGCAAAAATACTTTTTCAAAAGGTTTTCAACTATTTTAGTCCAACTGCATCGAAAGCAATAAGGCGAGGGTACTTACAAAAAAGCCTTTCGATTTGAGCTAAATAAATTAGCCAAAGCAAGGGATAAGAGCCCCATAATACCTTTGAAAATTACGATTGACGCATGCTTGATGGACAATGATTGGCTATTTAGTAAGTGCTAATAATGGCATTATTTATCCGATTTGTTAGCGCGTTTAGAGATTTCGTCCCGAAACCGTGCGGCCATTTCATAGTCTTCTTTTTTAACGGCTTTTTTGATGGCTTCTTCCAGCTCTTGCGTCGATAAATCTGAATATTCAGTATGGGATAATTCGTCTTTGGTTTCATCAGTAACAGGGATGTCGTCTTTATCAAAAATGACTCCAGCCTGATCCAAAACATTTTCATGTGTAAAAATGGGTGCTTTAAAGCGAAGTGCTAGGGCAATTGCGTCTGAAGTACGCGAGTCTATAATTTCTTCAATTTTATCACGTTCACATATAAGACTTGAATAAAACACACCATCAACAAGTTTCGTTATAATGACTCGTTTAATAACAATGTCAAATCGATAAGCAAAGTTTTTAAACAAATCATGGGTAAATGGCCGATGAGGCTTAATGTCTTTATCTAAGGCGACGGCAACAGACTGTGCTTCAAACTCACCAATCACTACAGGAAGTTTTCGTTTACCATCCACTTCATCAAGGACCATAGCATAGGCCCCGCTCTGATTTTGGCTGTATGATATGCGATTTACACGAAGTTCGATTAGGCTCATGACGTAATGCTGACAAAATTAAGCCTAAAATACAAAATTCAAAGATTAACCAAGCGCTTTAAATGCTTTTAACTTTTTGATTAATTCAGGGACTACTTCAAAAGCGTCTCCCACAACGCCATAGTCTGCAGCTTTAAAGAAAGGAGCTTCAGGATCAGAGTTAATAACCACCTTAACTTTAGAGGCGTTTACACCAGCAAGATGCTGAATGGCTCCCGAAATACCTATTGCAATGTATAAATTGGTAGAAACGGGTTTTCCGGTTTGCCCAACGTGCTCGTCATGCGAACGCCATCCCATGTCAGAAACAGGTTTTGAACAGGCCGTTGCGGCATCCAAAACTTCGGCTAATTCCTCAATCAAATGCCAGTTTTCAGGTCCCTTAAGCCCTCTACCTCCCGATACCACAACATCGGCATCGGCAATGGTAGCTTTTCCCGTTTCTTTTTCAATGGAAACTTGTTCAAGCAATGATGTTGAGGGGTTGTAAACTACGGACTGTACATCACAAGAAACAGGGTTTTCAATAGCTCCAAAAGTGTTATTTCCAACACCAATAATAGAACAGCTTCCTTCAATCGTTGTATTGGCAAAAGCCTTGTTGGTAAATGCAGTTCGCTTTACAGTCAATGGATTTGTAGCACTTGGTAAAGCCACTACATTAGGCACATAGGCAGCGTTTAGTTTGGCTGCTAACAGGGGTGCAAGAAACTTAGCGTCGGCACTGCTGCTTACAATTAGATGCGTTGCCTTAATTTGCTGTACATGCTGCGCAATGGTATCGGCATAGGTATTGGCATCAAAATGCATTGGCACATTGGAAACTACGGCTACTTTTGATATACCAAACTGCCCGAGGCTATCAGCGTTATCGGAATGAAAAGCTATCGCAGAACAGCTTGTTTTTAAGTCAGCAGCGAGACCAACGCCGTAAGAAGCTACTTCAGCAGCATTGCGTTTGAGTTTGTTTTTTTCGGTTTCAATAATGACAAGTACAGACATGAGGATTTAAATTACGTTAGCTTCTTTATGTAAGAGTTCAATAAGTTGATCAATATCATCAGCAGGAACAAGTTTAACGGCTGCTTTGGGAGCAGGCTTTTCAAAAGAAACTTCTTTGGTTAGCGCCATAGCATTGCTAGAAGGAATTACTTCAAACGGTTTTTGTCGTGCTTGCATGATTCCACGCATGTTTGGGATTTTGAGATCGGATTCTTCCACGAGTCCTTTTTGACCGCCAATTACCATGGGTAGGGTTCCTTTTAATTTTTCGCGCCCACCATCTATTTCTCTTTCGCCAGTTGCAGTATTGCCATCAATTTCTAATCCTACACAATTTGGAATAAATGGCATGTTTAATATACCTGCTAATATTCCAGGAACCATTCCGCCATTATAGTCAATGGATTCTCGTCCAGCAATAATCAAATCATGAGAATTGGTTTTTAAGAAAGCAGCCAGTTCATGAGCGACATGATTTCCGTCGTGAGCAGGCGTGTCTATGCGATATGCTTTGTCAGCTCCTATAGCCAAACATTTTCTTAGGGTTGGGTCAGCAGCAGCAGTCCCTACATGAATGACATGTACGGTTGCTCCATGTTTCTCTTTAAACCAAATAGCCCTAGTAAGTCCAAATTCGTCGTTAGGATTTATAATATACTGTACTCCTTTGGATTTGAATAGGGTGTTGTCCATTACAAAATTTATCTTTGATGTAGTGTCGGGAACGTGACTTATACACACTAAAATATTCATACCATTTCAATTTATAAACAAAGGTATAAAAAAAATCAAACTATTATGCGTGCATAATAAATTCAAGTCTTTTGCTTTTGGGTATTTTATTAGTACTTTTGCGCCTCTTAAACCAGCTATGAGGACTATACAATTTCGTGAAGCAATATGTGAAGCCATGTCTGAGGAGATGCGCCTTGACGATAGCATTTATTTAATGGGAGAGGAAGTTGCCGAATACAATGGGGCCTATAAAGCTTCTAAAGGCATGCTCGATGAATTTGGTGAAAAGCGTGTAATTGACACCCCAATATCCGAGCTTGGTTTTGCAGGTATAGGCGTTGGTTCTACCATGACAGGAAACCGTCCCATTATTGAGTTCATGACCTTTAACTTTGCCTTAGTTGGCATTGATCAAATCATCAATAATGCGGCCAAAATTCGTCAAATGTCTGGTGGTCAATTTCCTTGCCCAATTGTTTTTCGCGGTCCTACCGCTTCTGCAGGTCAATTGGCAGCTACACATTCGCAGGCTTTTGAGAGTTGGTATGCCAACTGTCCGGGTTTAAAAGTAATTGTTCCATCCAATCCATACGATGCCAAAGGGCTTTTAAAGGCTGCTATTCGCGACGATGACCCTGTTATTTTTATGGAGTCTGAACAGATGTACGGAGATAAATGTGAGGTTCCAGATGGAGAATACGTTTTACCTATTGGAGTTGCTGAAATAAAGCAAGCAGGTACTGACGTAACCCTTGTATCTTTTGGTAAAATATTAAAAGAAGCTCAAAAAGCCACAGAAGCATTGGCTAAAGAAAATATTTCGTGTGAGCTTATTGACTTACGAACCATACGACCTCTAGATATAAACACCATCATTGAATCGGTTAAAAAAACGAATCGATTGGTTATTTTGGAAGAATCATGGCCCTTTGGAAATATTTCTACTGAAATAACATACCAAGTTCAAAACCAAGCTTTTGATTATCTAGATGCACCAATACAAAAAATCAATACTGCAGATACACCAGCACCATACTCACCGGTTCTATTGGCTGAGTGGTTGCCTAACCATGAAGATGTCATACGCGCAGTAAAACAAGTTTTAAAGTAACCATTACTAATATTTTTACATGAATTCATTTGTTTTTTATTTACCTGTAGTTCTTGCTGTTTTAGGTTTAATTATTATGCTGTTCAAAGCTAAATGGGTGCGTAGTCAATCTCCTGGAGACGCCAAGATGGTCGAAATTGCTAGTGCAATTAAAGAAGGAGCCCTCGCGTTTTTAGGGGCTGAATATCGCCTGTTGGTGATTTTTGTTCTTATTGCTTCTGGTGCACTCTACGGGATTTCTTTATTAGTAGACACTACACATTGGATGATAGTTCCTGCATTTATTTTTGGTGCATTTTTTAGTGCATTTGCTGGAAATATAGGAATGCGTATTGCAACAGACGCAAATGCTAGAACTGCAGAAGCTGCAAAAACAAGTTTACCTAATGCTTTAAAAGTTTCATTTAATGGAGGAACAGTTATGGGCTTAGGAGTTGCTGGATTGGCCGTTTTAGGACTTAGCTTATTGTTTTTGTTTTTTATTGGACAGTTCATGAATCAAGGGGGTAGTTTTTATACTCAAATGACTATTGTTTTAGAAACACTGGCCGGGTTCTCTTTAGGCGCTGAGTCTATTGCGCTTTTTGCTCGTGTTGGTGGAGGTATTTATACCAAAGCTGCTGATGTAGGTGCAGACTTAGTAGGAAAAGTAGAGGCTGGTATTCCAGAAGACGACCCTCGTAATCCTGCAACTATTGCTGATAATGTAGGAGATAATGTAGGTGACGTAGCCGGAATGGGTGCTGACCTTTTTGGTTCGTATGTTGCCACAGTACTTGCAGCGATGGTTCTTGGTAATTATGTTATTAAAGACATGCTTGATGCAGGTACTGCCCTTGTTTCCTTTAACGGTATGGGTCCAATTCTTCTTCCTTTGGTAATTGCAGGCGTAGGTATTTTGGCTTCTATTGTTGGAACATTTTTTGTAAAAATTAAGAGTAATGATGTTAAAGAACCTGAAGTACAACGCGCACTTGATACTGGGAATTGGGCAGCAATCTTAATAACTTTAGCTGCGAGTTGGTTTTTTATTGACTGGATGCTTCCAGCAACGCTTTCTATGAACTTTTTTGGTGAAGGAATTATAGCTGTTCCATCAATTAATGTTTTTTGGGCTGCTTGTATTGGTTTGGCAGTAGGGGCGCTTATTTCTGTAGTAACGGCATATTATACATCGCTAGGAAAAAAACCAGTTATGGAAATCGTACAAAATAGCTCAACGGGTGCAGCAACCAATATTATTGCTGGGTTAGCCGTTGGTATGAAGTCGACATTTTTATCAGTTATTTTGTTTGCGGCTGCAATTTATGGATCGTATGCTTTGGCAGGATTCTACGGGGTAGCCTTAGCAGCTTCTGCAATGATGGCAACTACAGCCATGCAACTTGCGATCGATGCTTTTGGCCCTATTGCAGATAACGCTGGCGGAGTAGCTGAAATGAGTGAATTAAACCCAGAGGTTCGTGAACGTACTGATATATTAGATTCTGTAGGAAATACCACTGCAGCAGTTGGTAAGGGTTTTGCTATTGCATCTGCTGCGCTTACGGCCTTGGCGCTTTTTGCGGCTTTTGTAAAGTTTACAGGTATTGACGGAATTAATATTTTTAAGGCTGATGTGTTGGCCATGTTGTTTGTTGGCGGGATGATTCCAGTAGTATTTTCTGCGCTTGCAATGCAATCTGTTGGGAAAGCAGCAATGGAAATGGTTCAAGAAGTTCGTCGACAGTTTAAAGAAATTCCAGGAATTTTAGAAGGAAAGGGAAAGCCAGAATATGCAAAGTGTGTTGATATTTCAACAAAGGCAGCATTAAGAGAAATGCTTATTCCGGGTTTAATTACCATTATCACACCAATTATTATTGGTCTTCTTTTTGGCGCTGAACCTTTAGGAGGCTATATGGCTGGAGTCTGTGTTTCTGGTGTTATGTGGGCTATTTTTCAAAACAATGCAGGTGGCGCTTGGGATAACGCAAAAAAATCCTTTGAGGCTGGTGTTGAAATTGATGGAGAGATGACATACAAAGGGAGCGATGCCCACAAGGCAGCCGTTACTGGAGATACTGTTGGAGATCCATTTAAAGACACTTCAGGACCATCTATGAACATCTTGATTAAACTTACATGCCTTATAGGCTTGGTACTTGCGCCGCTTTTAGGCGATGGTCATAGCGAATCATCCGAGCCCATTCACGTTGACGTCCATATAGAGCGTACAGACGAAGGGTTTGCAAAAGGAACAATTACGGTTGTTTCAGTTGAAAACGGCAAAGAAATTGAGAAAGTACAAGTATTTAAGGGTAGTGAAGAGGAAGTAAAAATGTCTTTAGCTACTGCTGAAAAAACGCTTAGGATGTAAATAGTCCGCTTAGTTCGGCATCTATTTTTTCAATCACCACACCAAGATCTTCTTTTTGATCAACAAAGTTTAGGTCGTCTACATCAATGATTAGTAGCTTCCCTTTGTCGTAATTGTGTGCCCAAGCCTCATAACGTTCGTTAAGACGACTCAGATAGTCAATGCTAATTGAATTTTCATATTCACGACCACGCTTGTGAATCTGAGACACTAAATTTGAGATTGAACTTCTAAGATAAATCATTAAGTCTGGCCCCTTAACCAACGATTCCATCAAATCGAATACAGCAGAATAATTACTGAAATCTCGGTGTGTCATAAGCCCCATGGCATGGAGGTTGGGGGCAAAAATATGCGCATCTTCGTAGATAGAACGGTCTTGAACCACATCATTACCCTTTTTGTGAATTTCTAAAATTTGACGAAACCGACTGTTTAGAAAATAGACTTGCAAGTTAAATGACCAGCGTTCCATCTCAGCATAAAAGTCATCGAGATAGGGGTTTTCGACAACGTCTTCGTAAAGCGCTTCCCAGCCATAATGTTTGTGTAGTAGTTCAGTTAAGCTGGTTTTACCAGCTCCGATGTTACCTGCAATAGCGATATGCATAGTGAAAATTTATAGCTTTAAATATAGGTATCTTTGGCAAAAAAATATTCTAAATAGGAAACTAATTGCTCATTATCCAAACTTACATTTAAGAATCATTTACAGGATGGTTATTTTTACTTAAATTTCAATAAATGAAGTTGCTATTAATTATTTGTTTTGCTTTTATTTCTATGGCTGGTTTTACCCAGCAAATAAAGGCTACATATGCTGTTAAAGTAAATCAGAAATATGATTTTAGTAAAAACGCTACCATGCCAAAAGCGGTTGCCGATAGAATTAAAAAGCGCATGTCTGAGCCTCAAATTTTTTATTTACATCTAAATCGCGAGGAATCGATATACAAAAAAGAAGAAAAGCTAGAGGCTTCTAATCAATGGACCGGAAAATCCAACTTTAGAGGCTTTGGCACAAGCAATTCTAAAATAACACACACCAATCTTGCTTCAAAGAAACAAACCGTCCAGCAAGAAATGTTTGGGAAAGTATTTCTTATAATCCGAAACCTAAAGCAACCTCAATGGACGTTCACAGGGGCTTCTAAACAAATAGGAAATTATACTGCTTACCAGGCTACATATACCGAAATGCAAGTCCCACCTTCAAGCCAAATTCCTTTTGGAGGCGACAAGGATGGAGAAGCCCAAAAAAAACCAGATAAAATACCTGTTACTGTTTCAGTATGGTTTACGCCTGATATTCCTATTGCTGCTGGCCCTGAAAAGTATGTTGGGTTGCCAGGTCTGATTTTAATGGTTCAGGACGGGAATAAGACGCTGTTGTGCACATCGGTTCAAATGAATGTTACAGAAAAGATACCATTAGACCCACCTACAAAAGGAAAAAAAGTTACTGGAAAAGAATTTTATAAAATTAGAGAAGAAAAGATTCAACAGATGCGTTCACGTTACAACAATAACAGAAGCGGGGATTCGAATAATCGACTCAGAATTCGTTAAGAATAAAATGAAAAATAACTCTTTAATAGCTAGTGTTTCTTGTATGTTTTCTGTTCTAGTTTGGGGGCAAAACATACGATTTGAAGGAGTGGTTTTAGACAGTTTGGGCGTAGCGATTTCTACGGCTAATGTTGTTGCCGAAAACCAACTAACACATCGGATGGACAGCTTTGCCATTTCAGATTTAGAGGGCAAGTTTTCAATAGGAATAAAAAAAGACGTTCCATACCAGATTAAAATTTCTTATTTGGGCTTCAAGCCTGTGGAGTTAGAGCGTAAATCCCAATACGATTTAAATGAAGCCATTGTTCTTTATGAACTTACAGAACAACTTGATGCTGTTGAGGTCACCTACGAAATGCCGGTATCAATTCAAGGAGATACTATCGTATATAATGCAGATTCATTTAATACCGGTTCAGAACGAAAATTACGCGATGTTCTTGAAAATTTACCTGGTATTGAAATTAATGAAAATGGTGAGATTGAAGTAGAAGGACGTAAAGTTTCAAAAGTGATGGTTGAGGGGAAAGATTTTTTTGACGGAGATTCAAAAATTGCCACAGAAAACATTCCTGCTAATGCCATTGACAAAGTACAAGTGCTAAAAAACTTTAATGAAATTTCACAGCTTAGCAATGTCACTAACAACGACGATCGTATGGCTATAAACATTAAGCTTAAAGACGGTAAAGATGCCTTTTGGTTTGGTGAGCTAGCCGCTGGCGGGGGTAAGGATGAACGCTTTTTACTCAACCCAAAAGTGTTTTATTATAGTCCCAAAACAAGTATAAATTTTTTGGGTAACAGCAATAATGTTGGAGATAATCCATTTACCCGACGTGACTATTTTCGTTTTACAGGTGGATTTAGAAACCAGAGCAACCGTAGCGGGTCATCTATTAATATTCAAACCAATGATGTTGGCCTAACCAACTTACAAAACAACAATGCTGCTGCTATCGAAAATGATTTTGCAGCAACCAATTTTTCGCATTCTCCAAAAGAAGGTCTAGATTTTTCGGGCTTTGCTATTGTGTCAAAAAACAACACTACAATACAATCTGTTAGGGAACGGACCTTTACTTCAACAGGTGTAACAGAAGTAACAGATAATGACATTGATCAAGTAAACACCTCCCAATTATATAAGTTTTCTACCCTATACAATGCCAATCCGAATTTTCAATTTGAATACGATATTTTTTATCGTACTGCCGAAGAGGAAGAGTATAGCGCTATAACATCAACTTCTTTAAGACAAGAAGATATAACCTCTTACCGTACTCAAACGCCGCGGCAGCTCAATCAAAACCTTAATGCCTATTTAACCTTAAATGAACAGCACATTTTTGCCTTAGAACTACAACATGCTATTCAAGAGGAAAACCCCACATACAGGCTTCAGAAAGAACGTATATTATTTCGCAATATTCTTCCACTGACTCCACAGGCCGAGGATTATATGGTACAACAAAATCGGTTTACTAAAACCCATAAACTCGAAGGAAGACTGGAGTACTATTACATGCTTAGCAACTTGGCAAGTTTAAATGTTACACTTGGAACAACTCAAGTATCACAAGACTATGATTCTAATATGGGAGATTTTGAAAACGATGAATTTCGTGTGTTTCAAGAGCAGTACCTAAATAACAACGCCCGTCACCAATTTTCGGACCTGTATACCGCCTTACGCTACCGTGTAAAAAAAGGCAAGCTAACCTTTAACCCAGGGCTTACCTTGCACAAGTATGATATTAATACCTATCAGGAGAACACTAGAAATACGAACGAAACAAGGCTGCTACCTGATGTTTGGATTAGCTATCAACTACGTAATTCGGAAACCTTGCGTTTTACCTACAAAGCGCAATTACAATATTCAGATGTTAGCAGACTTGGAGCGGCATATACCTTTAACAATTACAACAGGTTGTATATTGGAAATCCTGAACTTAACCCTGCCTATTTTAACAATTTTACGCTCAATTATTTTAATTTTAATATGTTCAACTTCACGAACATATTTGTTCGTTTAAACTACCGTAAAAAGTTTGATACATTCAAAACCGTAAACACATTAAATGGTATAAACCGTGAGTCCTCCCCGTTTAACGCCCCAAAAGCTGAGGAAAGCATCAGCCTGAGGGGAAGGTTGCAAAAAAGATTTAATAATGTAAAAACTAGCTTTACACTACGAGCAGATAAAAACACATCGTATAATATTGTTAATGATGCATTGCGTCGTTTTGATTATTTCACTCAATTTGGGAGCGCAAGTATTGCATCAAACTTTAAAGCTGCACCAAATGTTACCCTTGGTTATAGTTATAATATCAATCGTTCTAAGGATCAAGATCAAGTACGTCATTTCATTACTGAACGTCCATTTTTAGGAATAGATGCTGCATTTTTAAAAGGATTTATCTTCCTTGCGGAATACAGTTATTTTGATTACCGCTTAGGGAGTACTTCATTAAACACCTATGATGATTTGACGATGTCTCTTATATACAATAAGATAGACAGTCCGTGGGAGTTTAGCATTCAGGCGAATAATGTGTTACAAAATTCAAGTATCAACAAGGATAATTTTTCAGGAATTATACAAAACACTACGCTGTACATGATTCAGCCTAGATATATTTATTTCACTCTTAAATACATCATTTAACCTATATTTGTATATCCAAACTTATTTGTTATGAAACAATTGTTTTTATTTTTCGCACTGCTTGCTACTACATTTTCTTCAGCACAATTATTCGACGATTTAGCTAATCTTTTAAAGGCTTCAGAAGAAGACTATAATATATTGGCAGATGCTTATACTGCTCCTTTAGGGCAATCGCTAACCCATAGTCTTAGTAATGGATGGCTTACAACTGCAAAAACACACAAAAAACTTGGTGTTGATTTCACCATCGGACTTGTCTATCCACGAGTACCAGATGCCGCTAAAAAAATTGATATTGAAGGTTTGGGACTTACAAGTTTAACGAGTGATAAACCAACAGCCAGTAGTATTTTTGGCCCAAGCCAATCTACCGATTTTACGTATACCCTGCCCGGAACAGGCATAGATGAAACCGTGACCATGCCTGGAGGTATTGAAGACGATCTTATTTCAAATTCGTTTATTACGCCTTATGCCCAACTTGGTGTTGGCTTATTTTTTGATACAGATTTAATTGTGCGTTATGTGCCAAATATTGAAAACTCAGGCGTTGAGTTTAGCATGTATGGTTTTGGACTTAAGCATAATCTAATGCAATATTTTGGTCCTTTGGACAAGCTTCCGCTTAATGTTTCTGCACTAGCTTCTTATTCTAAGTTGAGCTCATCCTATGAGCTGAGTTCGGCCAATCCCGATCAAAAAGTAACCTATGATGTTGGTGCTTTCCTTACACAATTAACGGCTTCAATTGACTTGCCTATTGTAAGTGTTATGGCTGGTTTTGGGTACAGTAAAGGAACTGCAAACATGGATATGTTAGGAAATTATACGGTGGGATTTGTCGATAATACAAACATATCACTCAATGATCCAATAAGTATAGAACAAACTTACACTGGTACCCACGGGGTTGTTGGAATTCGTTTTAGCTTTTTTGTACTAAAGACATTCGTTCAATATACAATTCAAGAATACAACACATTAAACTTCGGCGTATCGTTTAGTTTTCGTTAAAGTATTTTGTTATTGTTAGAGTTGTTGTATATTTGCAACTCATTAGAGGAAGGATTTGACTGATTGCAACCTCTCAAAAAAACTGCTAAACCAGCTTGCTTTTTATGAGTGCTTATCAGTCTCTTTTCTACAAAAAAGCATGCAATGTCATATTTTTTCACATCTGAGTCCGTAGGAGAAGGACACCCCGATAAGGTCGCTGACAGAATTAGCGATGCATTATTAGATCATTTTATTGCCTTTGACCCTTCAAGCAAGGTAGCTTGCGAAACACTTGTTACTACCGGACAAGCGATAGTAGCTGGAGAGGTTAAAAGCAAAACCTACTTGGATATTCAAACCATTACACGAAATACAATTAATCGTATTGGATATACCAAAGATGCCTATCAGTTTTCTGGAAATTCTTGTGGGGTAATTTCTTTAATTCATGAGCAATCCGCAGATATTAATCAAGGCGTAGATCGAGGTAATGAAATTCAACAAGGAGCAGGTGATCAAGGGATTATGTTTGGTTACGCAAGTAATGAAACTGAAAATTACATGCCATTGGCGTTGGATATTGCCCATACGATTATGCGCGTATTATCCGATTTTAGGCGTGATAAGACTGTAATTCCCTATTTACGACCTGATGCCAAATCACAAGTTACGTTAGAATACAAGGATGATCATACTCCTCTCCGTGTAGCAACAATTGTAATTTCAACCCAGCATGATGCATTTGATGAAGACGAGAAAATGCTTGCCAAAATTCGTAAGGATTTAATTGAACGTGTCATTCCTGAAGTGATAGCAAGCTATCCTGCACATATCCAAGCCTTATTTACCAAAGAAATTGAATATCATATTAACCCAACAGGTAAGTTTGTTATCGGAGGGCCACATGGCGATACCGGATTAACAGGACGAAAAATAATTGTTGACACCTATGGTGGTAAAGGCGCCCATGGAGGTGGAGCTTTTAGTGGTAAGGATCCATCTAAAGTGGATAGAAGCGCGGCTTATGCAGCACGTCATATTGCAAAAAATTTAGTTGCGGCAGGAATTTGCAAGGAGGCTTTAGTACAGCTTAGTTATGCCATTGGAGTAGCAAAACCAACCTCTATTTTTATCAACACCTATGGTACAGCTAAAACAGATCATGCAGACACAACAATTGCGCAGGAATTAGCCAAACTTATTGACTTAACTCCTTATGGAATTGAGCAACGACTCAAACTTCGTAACCCAATCTATGAAGAAACCGCTGCCTATGGTCATATGGGTAGAGAACCTAAAATAGTAAAGAAAACATTCGAGTCTCCTTACAATGGTCGTATTGACTGTGAAGTAGAGTTATTTACTTGGGAGAAACTCGATTTAGTACCATTATTCAAAAATAAATTTTTAACAACATAATATGAGTGATTCTAAATTTTCAACTAAAGCCCTACATGTTGGGCACGATGTAACCAAAACACAAGGAACTAGAGCGGTACCATTATATCAATCTACTTCTTATGTATTTAACAATGCTGAGCACGCTGCAAATTTATTTGCACTTGCAGAACCAGGGTATATTTATACCCGTCTAAATAACCCAACTACCGATGTGCTTGAACAGCGTATGGCTAGTTTGGAAGGCGGTATTGCTGCAGTGGCAACCTGTTCTGGTACAGCGGCTGCTTCTACAGGAATTTTAACATTCTTAAAAGCAGGGGATCATATTGTAGCTTCCAACAGTTTGTACGGAGGATCTTACAATATGTTCAAATCAATGTTACCCAGATTTGGTATCACAACAACATTTGTTGATCCAAATGATGTTTCCAATTTCGACAAAGCTGTTCAGGAAAATACACGCTTAATTTTTGCCGAGTCACTTGGTAATCCAAAGCTGGATGTATTGGATTTGGCAGCAATATCTAAAGTAGCTAATGCCCATAAAATTCCTTTTATGGTCGACAATACAGTAGCTACACCAGCGTTACTAAACCCTATTGAGCATGGCGCACACATTGTAATCCATTCTCTAACGAAGTATATTAATGGAAATGGAACTTCTATGGGTGGTGTTATTATTGACGCCGGTACTTTTGATTGGTCAAGTGGGAAATTCCCAGAATTCACCTCACCATCTCCTTCATACCACGGATTAAATTATCATGAAGTATTAGGCCCAGCCGCCTATATCGCTCGTGTTCGCATAGAAGGACTTCGTGATTTAGGTGCTGCCATTAGCCCGTTTAATTCCTTTCAAATTATTCAAGGCCTAGAAACTCTAGCAGTGAGAATGCAGAAACATAGCCAAAATGCCCTTGAACTGGCGGAATGGTTAAGTGAAAATGATGCCGTTGAATGGGTAAATTATCCTGGTTTGAAGTCAAGTAAATACAATGCATTAGCACAACAATACCTGCCTAAAGGGAATAGTGGTGTAATCACGTTTGGTGCTAAAGGTGGATTTGAGGCTGCTAAGAAAATTGCAGATAACACAAAACTATTCTCTTTGCTTGCAAATTTTGGAGATTCAAAATCACTAATTATTCACAATGCAAGTACGACGCATCAACAGCTTACGCCAGAACAGCAAGAAGACACTGGGGTAACTAATGACCTGATTCGTCTTTCTGTAGGCTTGGAAGATATTCAAGATCTTAAAGCAGACTTGCAAGAAGCATTTAACACCTTATAAATTAAGAAAGTAATTTTATGTCCTCGCTAAAATCACATACACTTTCATCTTTCCAGTTACAATCGGGTGGGATTGTTCCAATAACGCTGACGTATCAAGTTTTTGGTCAGCCTTTGGATAATGCTCCTGTGGTTTTGGTAAATCATTCGCTTACAGGAAACGCTGAAGTTACTGGAGACGAAGGATGGTGGCGTGATGTTATAGGGCCTAAAAAACTCATTGATACAGAAGTGTATAGTATCATTGCCTTCAACTTTCCTGGTAACGGATTTGATGGTAGTTTTTTAGAAGATTATAAAGATTGGGTTTTACGAGATGTCTCAGAAGCATTTAAACTGGCACTTAACAATTTGGGTGTTTCTGAGCTTTTTGCAGTAATTGGTGGCTCAATTGGTGGTGCTTTGGCTTGGGAAATGGCTGTGTCATATCCCGAATTCATTCATAATGTAATACCTGTTGCTTGCCATTGGGAATCATCCGACTGGATTTTGGCTAATGTATTACTTCAAGATCGGTTGTTAGAAAATTCCAAGAATCCACTCGAAGACGCACGGATTCATGCCATGCTTTGTTATCGTACACCACAATCATTTAAATCTCGATTTGGAAGGACAATCCATCCAAAGCTAAATCGATACAATGTAGAAACATGGTTGTTGCATCACGGAGATAAATTAGCCGATCGTTTTGATGCCCGCGCCTACATTGCAATGAATCATTTATTAGGAACGGTAGACATTTGTAAAGACCGTGGAACGCTAGAGGAATGTATTGCTCAGGTAAAGAGTAATATTTACATCGTTTCTATTGATACAGATTTATTTTTCACCCATCAAGATAATCGAGAAACATATCGACGCTTGATGAATGTAAAACCAAATGTTTTTTTTAAAACAATAACGTCAATTCATGGTCACGATGCTTTTCTAATCGAATACGATCAAGTAAATACGTTGTTGCAAGAAGTGTTTAAACCCATTACAACAACACTATGAATGTAACATTAACCCATCATGCTGGATATCATTCTAGTATTAAAAATGACAGAGACTATCAAATAGATATTGATAATAAGGCTGTAGAATCACCAAAAGGCGCAAGCCCCATGGAGCTTTTGCTAATGGGTGTTGCGGGTTGTTCAAGCATTGATATTGTTGCTATTTTAAACAAACAAAAAATAACGTTTAAGTCCTTAAAAATTCATGTAGATGGCTCACGTGAGAGTGCTTCTGTACCATCTCTTTTTACTAAAATACATGCTACAGTATGTGTTACTGGCGATGTAAAGCCAGAAAAAATATACCGCGCTGCAAACTTGTCGTTTACCAAGTATTGTTCTGTATCTATGACCCTTGCAGCTACGGCTGAAATCACTTTTTCTGTTGAGGTAAATAATAAAGCATATGTCCCAAAAAAATAAATTTGAAACCGATGCGATTCGTACACAGTCCGAACGCACCCAACATGCCGAGCACAGTGTCCCTGTTTATTTAACCTCAAGTTTTGTCTTTGATGACGCTGAAGACATGCGTGCTTCGTTTGCCGAGGAGAATGAAAAAAACATCTACAGCCGATTTACCAATCCAAACACCACAGAATTTGTACAAAAAATTTGTAAAATGGAGGGTGCAGCAGACGGGTACGCTTTTGCTACAGGTATGGCTGCTGTTTTTGGAACTTTTGCGGCATTACTTAATAGCGGTGATCATATACTATCGGCTAGGGCTGTTTTTGGTGCTACACACGCATTATTTACCAAGTATTTTCCCAAGTGGAATATCTCTACCACGTACTTTGATGTAACGGATTTAGACCGTTTTGAGGAGTTAATAACACCCTCAACTAAAATGATTTATGCGGAGTCTCCTACAAACCCTGGATTGCAGGTGCTCGATCTGGAACGCTTAGGAGCATTGGCTAAAAAGCACAATTTGATCTTGGTCGTTGACAATTGTTTTGCAACACCTTACTTGCAACAACCTATTGCTTTTGGTGCAGATTTGGTTATTCATTCGGCAACCAAGTTAATCGATGGTCAAGGTCGTGTATTAGGCGGTGTAACTGTGGGACGTAGTGACTTGATTCGTGAAATCTATTTGTTTGCTAGAAACACAGGTCCATCCATGTCTCCATTTACTGCTTGGACGCTTTCAAAAAGCCTAGAAACTTTAGCGGTACGTGTAGATCGCCATTGTGACAATGCCGAACAAGTTCTCAGTTTTTTAGAGAGCCACCCTGCAGTTGAAGAGGTTCGTTATCCTTTTCATGCCACACATCCTCAAAATGAGATTGCCAAAAAGCAAATGAAACGGGGCGGCAATATTATTGCCTTTCAGGTTAAGGGAGGCTTAGAAGGCGGAAAACAATTTATTGATGCTGTGAAACTTTGTTCGCGATCCTCAAACTTAGGTGACACTCGAACGATTGTTACACAGCCTGCGCTATCCACACACAGTAAACTTAGTGAGGCAGACCTTTTGGCAGTAGATATCACAGACGGGCTTATCCGTATTTCTGTAGGATTGGAACATCCAGAAGATGTTATCAAAGATGTTAAAGGAGCCCTTGAAGCAATCTCGTGAGTAATATAAAGAACCTTTTAGAAGCGCGCATTTTGGTGTTGGATGGTGCCATGGGTACCATGCTACAAGCATATGCATTCAAGGAAGAAGATTTTCGGGGAACTAGATTTCAAGAGCATCATATACCGCTTATCGGCAACAATGATTTATTGTCAATCACACAGCCAAAAGCCATTTACGATGTTCACGCTAAATATTTAGCAGCAGGTGCCGATATTATTGAAACAAACACCTTCTCATCCACTACCATTGCTATGGCAGACTATGCACTTGAGGATGTAGTTACTGAGCTCAATGTGGCTTCTGCTCAAATTGCCCGAAAAGCAGCCGATGATTTTACGGCTAAAGATCCTAGTAAACCACGTTTTGTTGCGGGCTCTATTGGTCCAACAAACAAAACCGCAAGTATGTCTCCCGATGTAAATGACCCAGGGTATCGAGCCATTACTTTTGACGAATTGAAGCTGGCTTACCGCCAACAGGCCTTAGGACTTATTGAAGGTGGAGCAGATATCCTTATGGTAGAAACTGTTTTCGATACGTTAAATGCAAAAGCGGCATTATTTGCTATTGATGAATTAAAAGAGGAACTCAGCAACACCATTCCCGTCATGGTCAGCGGAACCATTACCGATGCTTCGGGGCGTACGCTTTCTGGGCAAACCGTTGAGGCATTCTTGGTTTCGATTAGCCATATCGATTTGTTAAGTGTTGGGTTTAATTGCGCCTTGGGCGCAGACCAGTTAAAACCCTATGTGCAACGCCTTAGTCAGCTAAGTGATTGCTTTGTTTCTGCCCACCCCAACGCAGGACTTCCCAATGCCTTTGGCGAATACGATCAAAGTCCTGAAGAAATGTGCGCCTTGTTAGAGCCATATATGTCAGATCAATTGATAAACATTATTGGAGGCTGTTGTGGTTCCACACCAGAACACATTCGTCTAATAGCCGATGCTGCCCAAATTTATAAACCTAGAGCGATTACTCAAGATGTCTAATTCAAACTGTTTAATGCTTTCAGGACTGGAGCCTTTAATCATACGCCCAGATGCACTTTTTGTCAATGTTGGCGAACGAACTAACGTTACAGGTTCTCGCCGGTTTTTACGGCTCATTGAACAAGATGATTTTGAAACTGCACTTGAAATTGCACGTGATCAAGTGGAAGGTGGTGCTCAAATTTTGGATGTGAACATGGACGAAGGCATGATTGATGGCGCTACAGCCATGAAACGCTTTCTAAACCTTATTCAGGCGGAGCCTGATATCGCTCGTATTCCTATTATGATTGATAGCTCAAAATGGGACATCATTGAAGCCGGTTTACAAGTTGTTCAGGGGAAGTGTGTTGTTAACTCCATAAGCCTAAAAGAAGGGGAAGAAATTTTTATCCGTCAAGCGAAAAGTATTCGCCGCTACGGCGCTGCCGTTATTGTGATGGCGTTTGACGAAAATGGTCAAGCAGACAACTACGATAGACGTATTGAAATCTGCAAACGGTCGTATGATATTTTAGTGAACGAAGTCGGTTTTCCTCCTCAAGATATTATTTTTGATCCCAACATTTTTCCTGTTGCAACAGGAATGGAAGAACACAAAACCAATGCCTTAGATTTTTTTAAGGCAACCAAGTGGATTCGAGAAAACTTACCCCATGCCAATGTAAGCGGGGGTGTTAGTAATGTATCTTTTTCATTTAGGGGGAACAACACGGTGCGCGAAGCCATGCATGCATCATTTTTGTACCATGCCATCCAAAACGGAATGACCATGGGCATTGTAAACCCGACCATGTTGGAGGTTTATGACGAGATTCCGAAAGAATTGCTTGAGCGTGTAGAGGATGTACTGCTTAATCGAAGAGATGATGCTACAGAGCGGCTTCTCGATTTTGCTGAACAGGTCAAAGGCGGTCCAAAAGTAAAATCAAAAAGTGATCTGAGCTGGAGAGAACTCCCCTTACAAGAGCGGATTACACATTCCCTTGTAAAAGGAATCGACCAATTTGTTGTTGAGGACGTTGAAGAAGCTCGTCTGGCGGCGAATGCTCCTATTGAGGTTATTGAGGGTTCTTTAATGACGGGTATGAATGTTGTTGGAGACTTGTTTGGAAGTGGAAAAATGTTCTTGCCACAAGTTGTGAAATCTGCACGGGTAATGAAAAAAGCAGTAGCTCATTTACTACCTTTTATTGAAGCAGCACAATCAGGCAAGCCCGAAGCCGCAGGTAAAATTTTGATGGCGACTGTAAAAGGGGATGTTCATGACATTGGTAAAAACATTGTAAGCGTGGTCTTAGGGTGTAATAATTACGACATTATAGACTTGGGTGTAATGGTACCTCCCGAACGCATTATTGAAACCGCATTAGCCGAAAACGTTGATGTTATCGGACTTTCTGGGCTCATTACACCCTCACTCGATGAAATGGTATTTTTGGTAAAAGAACTCAACAAAACGGGGCATAAAATCCCTGTATTGATTGGAGGAGCTACGACTTCTCGTGCGCATACCGCTGTTAAAATTGCACCGCAATACGACCACACGGTCATTCATGTCAACGATGCTTCTCGTGCCGTTACTGTTGTGGGTAAATTACTAAAACCTTCAACCCACAAAGCCTATGAGGAAGCGATAAAGACGGAGTATGAAGATGTGAGAAATCGCTTTGAGAAACGTACCGAGCACAAGACTTATGTGCCGTTAGCTACCGCCCGCGCCAGCCGTTTTCAAGCCGATTTCAAAACACACCCGCCCGTTATCCCCAATCAACTAGGAATTCATCAATTGGATCAAGACTTAGCGGATTTGGTTGATTATATCGATTGGACTCCGTTTTTCCGTTCATGGGACCTGCATGGGCACTACCCCGAAATTCTTTCGGATAAGGTAGTAGGAGAGCAAGCAACACAGTTGTTCGAGGACGCCCAAATAATGTTACGTCAGATAATTGATGGGAAACTACTTCAAGCTAAAGCTGTTTTTGGACTTTTTAAAGCCAATAGCAACGACCAAGACGACATTGAAGTTTTGAGTGATTCAAAACCGTATTTTTTTAGAACCCTTCGTCAACAATTGCTTAAAAGTAAGGGGAGGCCTTACCGTGCTTTATCGGATTATATAGCTCCAAAGAACTCGAATATACAGGATTATATGGGATGCTTTTGTGTCTCCACGGGCTTTGGAACTGCCGAACTTGCCAAGGATTTTGAAAAGAATAACGACGATTATAGCAGCATCATGATTAAGGCGTTGTCTGATCGTTTTGCAGAGGCCTTTGCCGAGTTTTTACACAAGGAAGTACGGACCACCTATTGGGGGTATCAACCCGATGAAACGCTTACAAACCAAGATCTAATTAAAGAAGCCTATAAAGGGATTCGTCCAGCACCGGGCTATCCGGCATGCCCAGACCATTTAGAGAAAGAAACAATCTGGGAACTCCTAGAAGTGGACAAGCGCATTGGCGTGGAACTTACAGAGAGTTTGGCCATGTGGCCTGCCGCATCGGTATCGGGCTATTATTTTGCCCATCCCGAAGCCACGTATTTTGGTCTTGGTAAAATAGCTAAGGACCAAGTAAAAGATTTTGCAACAAGAAAAGGAATAACCCTAGAGAAGGCTACAAAGTGGCTTCACCCCAACCTAAATTATTAAAATGAAAGTAACAGAACACATTAATCAAGCAGCAGGAAAAACGCTTTTTTCGTTTGAGATTTTGCCGCCTTTAAAAGGACAAAACATCCAAACCATTTTCGATAACATCGATCCATTAATGGAGTTTAACCCGCCCTTTATTGACGTTACTTACCATCGTGAGGAATACGACTTTAAGGAGCTTCCCAGTGGCTTGTTAGAAAAACGTGTGGTACGCAAGCGACCCGGAACTGTTGGGATTTGTGCTGCCATTCAAAATAAGTATCAGGTAGATGCCATTCCGCACGTATTGTGTGGAGGTTTTGACCGTGAAGACACCGAGAACTTTTTAATCGATATGGGTTTTTTGGGAATTGATAATGTAGTTGCCTTGCGTGGCGATGCCGTAAAATCAGAAACCTACTTTAAACCCGAACCCAAAGGCAATGCCTATGCCGTGGACTTGGTAAAACAAATTACGGATATGAATAATGGCACCTATTTGGATGAAAACATTCTGAATACAGCCAAAACAGATTTTTGCATTGGTGTGGCTGGGTATCCCGAAAAGCATATGGAAGCCCCCAATATGGAAAGTGACATTCACTTTTTAAAGAAAAAAATTGAAGCAGGGGCAGACTATGTTGTTACCCAAATGTTTTTTGATAACAGCAAGTATTTTGCGTTTGTAGAAAATTGCCGTGCTGCCGGTATAACGGTTCCTATTATTCCGGGATTAAAGCCATTGGCAACCAAAAAACAGCTTAACATGATTCCGCATCGGTTTCATGTAGATTTACCCGAAGCGCTGATTAAAGAAGTGCTAAAAGCTAAAACCAAAGAAGACGTTCGTCAGGTAGGTATTGAGTGGTGTATCAATCAAAGTAAGGAGCTTGTAGCTGCTAATATTCCTTTTCTGCATTACTACTCCATGGGGAAATCGGACAACATCCACAAGGTGGCTAGTACTGTTTTTTAGTGCTTATTTGTCTTTATAATAGGCAGCTACGGCAGCCTTGGCTATAAAGCCAACACCTAGACCAATTAGCGCACCTATATGCACAGCACCTTGGATAAAGCCAAAGCCTACGCCCAACATCAAGCAGCCGACAAAGACTAGCCCGCCTATGGCATTTTCGGTTTTCTTTTTTCCGTTTATTTCGTTCATGTTTTTGGGGTTTAAGGGTTGTTGTTTTAATTGGTACTCTAGGTAGAGCCTCACGCTAGCGGGTGGCACTAACACTTAATTTAGTTTTATGTAACTATCAAAGCCATACTTTTTAAGCCTTTTGAATTCGATTTCAAAGTTTCTTTTTGTTTCAACAGCAATGTATAATTTACCTCCTTTAGTTTCACTCACTAACATGTCTCCATCACAACGTTCTATTTTAAATTCAAATTCGTATTTATTATGAATAGTATCTTTAATAAAATATTTTGGCTCAGCTTTTGGATTGACTTCCAACTCCCAATTGTGAGTTTTAGAAACCAATGTGCCATCTGAAACTATCTTTACTAAACTGTCAGACACAAAAAACTTTCCTTTGGTCAAATTAATATCGGACATGCAATAACTTATTAAATAGTAATCATTGCTATTAACAAATATTAGCGTATCACTGCAACAATCACATTCAAAATAAAATGCGCATTTTTCTTTTGTGTTAAAAAGATTATCCAACCCTGCTTCAAAAACCCTTCCCTCAAATTGATTTTTTTTAATGTCAACAGATGAAACTTTGCCTTCAGATTTTTCTAATTCTTTTTTAGACACTGGATTATTATTGAACATAATCAAAATTATAAACCCAAAAATTATTGAAAGAATTAT
The DNA here is from genome assembly GCA_029238215.1 of Flavobacteriaceae bacterium. GTDB lineage: Bacteria > Bacteroidota > Bacteroidia > Flavobacteriales > Flavobacteriaceae > UBA7446. The sequence continues at coordinate 33,378 of JAQWGN010000016.1, read as the reverse complement.
GAATATTTTTTTCATCTTTTAAGTATTTGTTTTTTCTTGGTAAGAGGTGAAACCTCGCACTAGCTGGGGATTTAATTTATACTGTTATGAACTGATATTATTTTGTTTATCAAATATTGATTCTGTTCATCAATGCCGTTAAAAGTGTAAGTCCAAATTTGCGCATTACTAGTCTCTGCTGTTATTTCGTAGCCGTCATTAGTTTTACTAAAGCTAGTTTTTATAATTTCTGGTGTATCGTACATAAGACACTGATCAATCGGATATGTATCGAATCGATTATCAAGAAGTTTATTTGCTAATTGTTGATATTGAGTTTTATCAATTGTATACGGAGATAAATCAAACGTTTTGTGTGGATCTTGAAGACTCATATGAAAAAACTGCTCATAAGCTATTATCGTAGTTCCTTTTTGCTTAGAGGAAGATTCTATTATTGATTTTACGTGCTTGTCATTAAACAAATTTGTTTTTGTAACTCCATCTCCGATTATAAAATCAACACCTAATTTCTTTGTATGCCAATCTAATAGCTTAGACTGTTTATCTTGAATTCCAGGGCCAAGACATTCAAATATTAGAGTAAAGTTGTCATTCTCCCTTTTTAATAAAATGATGCTTGGAAACTCTCTGTATGGCGTCGAGAGCTGAACTACGATTATTCCATCAATTTCTGGATGAATAACTTTTATTTTGACTTCATAATCATTGGAGATAAGAAGTTGATTTGCAATATTTTGAATTTGAGCATTCTGACTAAAGCAATTCATGCTCACACAAAAAAATGTAATTATTGTAATTATCTTCAAATTATTGGTATTTATATTATTAATTACTTTTGATCGGTTTAACAAAAAAACTACATCCCCAAAAAAACTCTAAAAAAAGAAAAAGCAACCTACGTGCTACAGGTAGGTTTTTCAAAAAGAAGAATAGATTTGGGGTCAATTCCAATCTAAAATTACAAAAAATTTTGGTTGTTTCGATTTTCCGTGTACTTTTGTTCTCGAAATGAAAACAAACACCAATTATACTTCTTTCTATTACTTCTATAACGGAAGGTAGCGGGGCGTATATTAGTTTTTGTAAACGAATTTAAAACCCTGAGCTAACGTTCGGGGTTTTTTTATGCATATGAATAACAACATTGCCATACAAGGAATTAAAGGCTCTTACCATCACGAGGTAGCGGCACAGCGCTTTGGTGCAGCTATTTCCCTAGAAGAGTGCCTGTCGTTCGATGCGCTGGTGGCTGCGGTAACTTCAGGAGTAGCCCCCGTAGGCGTTATGGCCTTGGAGAATTCCATTGCAGGGTCTATTATTCCCAACTATGCGCTAATTGACAAACACAACTTGCATATTGTTGCTGAGGCGTACATTCGTATTGAGCACCAACTAATGGCATTACCCGGAACACAACTTTCTGAAATCAAGGAAGTGGCATCACACCCCATGGCACTCTTGCAGTGCAAGGATTTCTTTGCCAACCACCCGCACGTTAAACTCATAGAAGATGCCGATACCGCCGAGGTAGCCCAGCGGATTGCAGCAAACCAAATCTCTGGACTTGGTGCCATTGCTTCCAAAACAGCAGCTGCATTGTACGGCCTTGAAATTATTGCACCAAACATTCACAGTATTGCAAACAATGCCACTCGTTTTGTTGTGGTGAAAACCACCCCCAACGATTCAGATGATATCAACAAGGCATCGCTAAAATTTGTCCTTGACCACAAGCGTGGAAGCTTGGCAGCAGTACTCAATGTGTTGAGCGATTGTAAACTCAACCTCACAAAGATTCAATCCATGCCGGTGGTTGACACTCCATGGAAGTACTCCTTTTTTGTGGATGTTACTTTTGAGGAAGCGGCGTTTTACACCAAAACCCTGCAACTCTTGGAAATTATGACAGAGTCGTTAAAAGTATTGGGGACCTACAAAGACGAAAGAAACTAATGAGACCTGCAAACAGATTACATAGCGTCCAAGAATACTACTTTTCACGAAAGCTTCGTGAGGTGCGTCAGCGTGTAGCAGACGGGCAAGACGTGATTAATATGGGTATTGGAAGTCCAGATTTGGCACCTCCAACCGCAGTCCTTGATGCCATAACGCAGAGCCTGTCGCATCCAACAGCACACAAATATCAAAGCTACCAAGGCACACCCGAGTTGCGGCAAACCATTGCGGACTACTACCAAACAGCCTTTGGTGTTTCTGTGAATCTCGAAACAGAAATCCTTCCCCTTATGGGCTCTAAGGAAGGGATTATGCATATTTCCATGGCGTTTTTAAACCAGGGCGATGGCGTGCTTATCCCCGATCCGGGATACCCCACCTATGCCTCAGTAACCGAATTGGTAGGTGCGCGTGCGGTTCCATACACCTTAAGTGCAAAACATAATTGGATGCCCGACTTAGAAGCTCTGGCACAAATCGATTTGTCAGGCGTGAAATTAATGTGGATCAATTACCCACATATGCCAACAGGAGCAAAGGCAACAAAAGCATTTTTTGAGGCATTGATTTCGTTTGCTAAACAACACAATTTGCTTATTATCAATGACAACCCCTACGCGCATATTCTTAACGACGAACCCTTGAGTATTTTAGGGTTTCCAGGAGCGAAAGATGTTGCTTTAGAATTACAATCCCTAAGCAAGGCTTACAATATGGCAGGCTGGCGTGTGGGAATGGTATGTGGCAATGAAACCCACATCCAACAGGTTTTAAAAGTAAAAAGCAATATGGACTCGGGGATGTTTTACGGCATACAGCAAGGTGCTATTGCAGCCCTTAGCCAAGGAATAGATTGGTTTAATTCAATTAATGATGTGTACCGCAGCAGGAGGAAATTGATTTGGAAATTAGCCGAGGCCTTGGGAACAAGCTTTCAAAAAGATACCGCAGGTATGTTTGTATGGGCAAAATTGCCTAGCGGAGCTGCAACGAGTGAGGCATTTATAGACAACTTGCTTAACGAGCATCATATTTTTATTGCTCCAGGAACCATATTTGGAAAGGCAGGAGAGGGCTATGTGCGCTTTTCGCTTTGTGTTACCGAAGCACGGATAGAAGAAGCACTAAAACGGATACAGTCATGAAAGTATGTTTTGTAGGTATTGGATTGATGAATGGGTCGTTGTCGCTAGACATCCAACAACGCTACCCCGATGCCGTTATTCATGGAATTAGTAGAAAAGAAGCCACGCTTGATAAGGCACTTTCTCTTGGATTGATTCACGAAAAAGGAAGTCTAGTAGAACTTTCCGATGCCGATTGGGTATTTGTGTCTATTCCGGTTGAAGCCATAGCCAAGTTACTTCCTCAAATTTTAGACGGTATAGGCGAAGACACCACCGTGATAGATTTTGGGTCTACAAAAACGGCTATATGTTCGGCAGTTGCGAATCATCCTAAACGCAATCAGTTTCTGGCAGCACATCCGATAGCAGGAACCGAATACTCGGGCCCTGAAGCTGCAGCACTGGATTTGTACAAGGGAAAAACTATCATGCTTTGCGAAAGCAAAAAAACGCGCAAGGACATTCTTGAGCGCGCCGTTTTATTGTTTGAAGAACTCAAAATGACTATTCGCTATATGGACGCTGTAGCACATGATAAACACATTGCTTACGTCTCTCATTTATCACACATTACCTCGTTTATGCTTGGTAAAACGGTATTGGAAAAAGAAACAGACGAGCAAAACATCTTTGATATGGCAGGTAGTGGATTTGCCTCAACGGTTCGTTTGGCAAAAAGTTCCCCCGAAATGTGGATACCCATATTTGCCCAAAACAGGGTAAATGTTTTGGAAACATTGGAGGAGTTCATTTCAAACCTAAATGAATTTAAAGATAAGCTGCAAGCAGAAGAATTTGATGCGCTACTTGCTGATATGAAAAACATCAATACAATAAAATCAATTTTAGATCGTAAATAAATACAACCATGGAAAACAATCCAAAAATGCGTCAATGGCTCAATAATTTTGAGCTTGACCACCCACTAGTAATCGCAGGCCCTTGTAGTGCCGAAACAGAAGAACAAGTGCTGAAAATTGCACACCAATTAAAAGACACCGATGTTACTGCATATCGTGCAGGAATATGGAAGCCTCGTACACGCCCAGGAAACTTTGAAGGTGTTGGTGCCATTGGTCTAAAGTGGTTGCAACGTGTAAAAGAAGAAACTGGATTGTTAACATGTACGGAGGTTGCCAACCGCGCCCACGTACAGCTAGCACTAGAACACGATATTGATATTTTATGGATTGGCGCACGCTCAACAGTAAGTCCATTTATCGTACAAGAGATTGCAGATGCCCTTGAGGGAACCGATAAAATTGTATTGGTAAAAAACCCAGTAAATCCTGACTTGGCATTATGGCTTGGTGGTATTGAGCGTTTGTACACGGCCAACATCAAAAACTTAGGGGTTATCCACCGTGGATTTTCTACCTATGAAAAAACAAAATACCGTAACAATCCGGAGTGGCAAATTGTAGTTGAGCTACAAAATCGCTTTCCAGACTTGCCATTAATTTGCGATCCCTCACATATTGCTGGTCGTAGAGATATCTTACAAGATATATGTCAAACGGCTTTGGACCTCAACTTTGATGGTCTTATGGTTGAATCTCATTGGGATCCAGACAATGCATGGAGTGATGCATCACAACAAATTACGCCTGATACGCTTGTGAAAATGATGGAGGATTTAAAAATCCGAAAAGAAACCGATGACGATGCAGCATACAAAAACAAACTGAATACGCTTCGTACTCAAATTGACGTGATTGATGCAAGTTTACTAGAAAGTTTGAGTAAGCGCATGAAAGTTGCCAATGATATTGGGTCGCTCAAAAAAGACCACAATGTAGCCGTATTACAATCCAAGCGTTGGAATGAAATTTTGGGTAAAATGATTTTAGATGGTGATGAAAGAGGGTTAAGCGAGGAATTTATCTTGCGCATTTTTAAGGCAATTCACCAAGAATCAATCAATCACCAAGAGGAGATAATCAACAAATAGTGCATATGACCCAGAAATCCGTTAATTTGGTGCTATGACAGGAGTCGTGTACAAATCAACGGGTAGCTGGTATCATGTAAAGGATGCCCAAGGCGCACTTATTCCCTGTCGTATTAAGGGGAAATTTCGTATTGAGGGCTTAACAAGCACCAACCCTGTTGCCGTTGGTGATGTTGTTGATGTTTCAATTGAGAAAACTCAAGATGGCACTCAGGGAGTGATAACGCACATTCATGAGCGAAAAAACTATATTGTTCGAAAGTCGGTAAACCTGTCTAAGCAAATTCACATTATTGCAGCCAATATAGACCGTGCTTTTTTGTTGGTGACAGTAAATAACCCTCCAACATATCCCGCGTTCATCGATCGATTTTTAGCTACGGCCGAGGCTTACGATATTGAAACCATTTTGTTGTTTAACAAAGAGGATGTATACAGCAATGAAGAAACCGAACAAATGCATCAGTTGCGAGACTTGTACACTGCCATTGGCTATACGTGTGTAGAAATATCGGCGCTTCAAGGGACAAACTTAGACAAGGTGAAGCGTTGGATGAAAGGAAAAACCTGTATGCTTTCTGGACATAGTGGCGTGGGAAAATCTACACTAGTGAATAGCCTTGCTCCTGGATTAGAAATCAAAACAGCAGCCATTTCTTCCCAACACCAGCAAGGGCAGCACACCACTACCTTTGCCGAAATGCATGATTTGGATTTTGAAGCACGTATTGTTGATACTCCAGGCATTCGAGGATTTGGTGTGGTGAATATGGAGAAAGAAGAAATTGGAGATTATTTCCGTGAGTTTTTCTCTAGAAAAGACCATTGTAAATTCAACAACTGTTTACACCTAGACGAACCAAAATGTGCGATTAAAGAAGCCGTGGCAAATGAAGAAATAGCGTCTTCACGGTACAAAAGCTATGTGCAAATGTTAGAGGGTGAAGACCAGCATTATCGAACCGATTTTTGGGATTCATGAGAGCAATAATACAACGTGTAAGCCAAGCCAAAGTAACCGCCAATCAAACCCATGTAAATAGTATTGGACCGGGATTAGTCGTGCTATTGGGAATTACACAAAGAGATACTTCTGAAGACATAGATTGGTTGCTTAATAAAATCGTTAACATGCGTATTTTTAACGATGAAAAGGAATTGATGAACAACAGTGTTTTGGAATTGGATGGCGAACTATTGGTTGTAAGTCAATTTACTCTTTTTGCCAAAACCAAAAAAGGAAATCGACCATCGTATACCAATGCTGCACGGCATGAGATTGCGGTACCCTTGTACGAACAGTTCTTAGAAAAAGCAAGGCATGTTATGGGAAAACCAGTGAAGCACGGTATTTTTGGTGCAGACATGCAAATAGAACTAATAAACGACGGACCTGTCACGATTTCGATTGATTCTAAAAATAAAAACTTATGAATATTCAAGATGCGCAACAATCGGTTGACCAATGGATTAAATCCCACGGCGTACGCTACTTTAACGAGCTTACCAATATGGCACAGCTCACCGAGGAAGTAGGTGAAGTTGCCCGCATTATTGCACGACGCTATGGAGAGCAGTCTGAAAAAGAAAGTGACAAGACCAAAGATTTGGGTGAGGAACTTGCCGATGTACTTTTTGTACTTCTGTGTTTGGCCAATCAAACGGATACCAATTTGCAAGAAGCGTTTGATCGTAAACTCGATTTAAAAACCAAACGCGATCACGACCGCCACCACAACAATCCAAAATTACGTTCATGAGCACGTTGCGTTTAACACACACAACGCAGCATCCAAATGGAAGTTGTGTCATTACAGGATCAAAAAGTGAGTCGAATAGACTCCTAATTCTTCAGGCCTTATATCCAGATCTTGCATTAGAAAATCTATCCAATTCTGATGACACCCAAGCCATGATTCGTGGATTGCTTTCAGATGACAAAACGATAGATATTGGACATGCGGGAACAACAATGCGTTTTCTCACATCCTATTTTGCAACTAAACCGGGATTGGAAAAGATCCTTACGGGATCAAAGCGAATGCAAGAACGTCCTGTAAAACTTTTAGTTGAATCCCTTCGATCATTAGGAGCATCGATTCAATATGAGAAAGAAGAAGGCTATCCTCCCTTGCGCATTGCAGGAAAACAAATTACTGCTTCTAAGGTTACTCTTGCTGCAAATGTTAGTAGCCAGTACATAACTTCACTAATGTTGATTGCGCCAAAGCTAGCCAACGGATTGACAATCCATTTGGTTGGAGAAATCACTTCTATTCCTTACATCAACATGACCTGCTCCCTCTTGCAAAGAGCTGGAATAACCGCTGTTTTTGAAGGGCAAACGATTCAGGTATTTCCTCAAGTTAATATAGCAGCAAAAACATTGGTTGTAGAGTCTGACTGGAGTTCTGCATCATATCATTTTAGTTTGGTGGCTTTAGGAAAAAATGCTGCGATATCGATAAAGAATTACACAAACGACAGTCTACAAGGCGATCGGGTTTTGGTAGATATTTACAAGCAACTTGGCGTTAAAGCTACTTTTGAAGAAAACACCTTACATCTTGAAAAGTCAAACAACGTGAAACCACACATCGAACTCAATTTGATAAAAGCACCTGATATCGCGCAGACCATTGTGGTTAGTTGTTTTGGATTGGGAGTTTCTTGTGACTTAACGGGGCTTCATACCTTAAAAATAAAAGAGACTGATAGGTTGTTGGCACTTCAAAATGAGCTAGGAAAATTGGGAGCATCGATTCGCGTTACAAACGATTCCCTTCATTTAGCGGCACGTAAAGGTGATGTTGTGGAGAATGTAGCCATAGATACATATCATGACCACCGTATGGCCATGGCATTTGCGCCACTAGGGCTTTGTGTTCCTATCGAAATTAATGACGCCGATGTAGTGTCAAAATCGTATCCTTCCTTCTGGGATGACCTGAAAACCTTAGGATTTACAGTTTCTTCGATAAATAATTGACAAAATCCTTGACATCCCCTATGCTGGCGCAGTATATTTGCCGCTTTCCATTTATATATGAAATTATCACACTTTAGCTTTGACCTTCCAACCGAATTATTAGCAGAGCATCCTGCAGAGCACAGAGATGAATCTAAACTAATGGTTCTTCACCGCGATACGCAAACCATAGAGCATAAACTTTTTAAAGATATCACGGACTACTTTGACGAGGGCGACGTAATGGTATTAAACAATACCAAAGTTTTTCCAGCTCGTCTTATGGGAAACAAAGAAAAAACAGGCGCACGCATTGAAGTTTTCTTGCTACGGGAACTAAATAAAGAACAACGCCTTTGGGATGTTTTGGTTGATCCTGCACGTAAAATAAGAATTGGTAACAAGTTGTATTTTGGAGAAGACGAATCGCTTGTTGCTGAGGTTATTGACAACACGACCTCACGTGGAAGAACCCTTCGTTTCTTGTTTGATGGCAGCTATGATGAGTTTCGCAATAAACTTAAACAGTTAGGCCAAACTCCTTTGCCAAAGTATATTAAACGCCCAGAAGATGAATTTGATCGTGAGCGTTACCAAACTATTTATGCTAAGCATGAAGGAGCTGTTGCTGCTCCAACAGCTGGACTTCATTTTTCTAAACATTTATTGAAACGCCTTGAAATAAAAGGAGTTGATTTGGCTGAAATCACACTCCATGTTGGTCTTGGTACTTTTAATCCTGTGGAAGTAGAAGATTTGTCCAAGCACAAGATGGACTCTGAGGAATTAGCCATTGACGATCATGCAACAGCACTTGTTAATCAAGCAAAATCTAGAGGGAGTCGCGTTTGTGCTGTCGGTACAACTTCAATGCGTGCTCTTGAGTCATCAGTATCTTCAAGCAACTCGTTAAACCCATACCAAGGCTGGACGCATAAATTTATTTTTCCTCCGTATGATTTTAAAATTGGGGATGCTTTAGTAACCAATTTTCACTTACCAAAGTCAACGCTTTTAATGATGGTATCAGCATTTGCTGGTCATGATTTCATGAAAAGAGCTTATGATGAGGCAATTAGCCATAAGTATCGCTTTTACTCTTACGGGGACGCGATGCTTATTTTATAAATGAGTATGAACGCCGTTCGGAAAGACATCCGTCGACGTACCAAGGAAGAGCTTCGTTCTTTTTTTGTGGAACATGGTATTCCTGCTTTTCACGGCAACCAAGTATATGAGTGGCTGTGGCAAAAGGCAGCGATAGACTTTGATCAAATGACCAACCTGTCAAAAGCCCATCGATCTCTACTCTCCGAATATTTTGTAATTAATCATGCCGATTTAGACCAAGTGCAAAAAAGTAGTGATGGGACGCTAAAAAATGCAGTCCGTTTGCACGATGGAAAAATTGTTGAGTCTGTTCTAATCCCAACTGACACTCGTAGTACCGCATGTGTTTCGAGCCAGGTAGGTTGTAGTTTGGACTGTACATTTTGCGCAACTGCCCAGTTAAAGCGCATGAGAAACCTAAATCCTGATGAGATTTTTGATCAAGTAGCAACGTTAAATCGCCAAAGTTTAGAAGCCTACGACCGACCACTTTCTAATATTGTTTTTATGGGAATGGGTGAGCCTTTGATGAACTACCCCAACGTGATGAAGGCCATTGAAAAAATCACAAGTCCAGAGGGCATGGGGATGTCGGCAAAGCGCATAACGGTGTCTACTTCAGGAGTTCCGAAAATGATTAAGAAAATGGCCGATGAATACCCTCGCTTTAAGCTAGCGGTGTCCTTACATAGCGCTATCGAGGAAACGCGAAATAGTATTATGCCTTTTAGCGACAAGTTTCCGTTGACGTCGTTGAAAGAAGCCATTCAGTATTGGTTTTCAAAAACGAAAGAGCGTGTTACGTACGAGTATGTGGTTTGGAAAGATATCAATGATACTCAGGAAGAGATACAGGCATTAGTTCGTTTTTGTAAACACACTCCTTCTAAAGTTAATCTTATTGAATACAATCCTATAGGAGACGACAGTTTTGCACAGGCAGACGCTACTGCTGTTGATGCGTATATGCGTGAATTAAGTAAACATCACATACCCGTAACCTTACGCCGCTCTAGAGGTAAAGATATTGATGCAGCTTGCGGACAATTGGCAAATAAATCGATATAATTTTGTGTATAGCTAGGGGATTAAAATTCATGTAACTCGCTTTATTGTATCTTTACGTACCAATGAAAATTACAGAGCAGCTTAAACAACCTATTGCCAGTGAAATGGAACTTTTTGAGGAAAAGTTTTCCGCTTCAATGCACTCCAAAGTAGCTCTGCTAAATAGAATCACCTATTATATAGTAAACAGGAAGGGCAAGCAAATGCGCCCTATGTTTGTTTTTCTGACAGCAAAACTATTGGGACAAAATACAGTAAACGAGCGTAGCTATCGCGCAGCATCTGTGATTGAACTAATCCATACGGCCACTTTAGTGCATGATGATGTGGTTGATGAGAGTTACGAACGCCGTGGATTCTTTTCTATTAATGCATTATGGAAAAATAAAATTGCCGTATTGGTTGGAGACTATTTACTCTCTAAAGGACTGTTGCTTTGCATTGACCATAAAGATTTCGATCTGCTCGAAATTATTTCAGTTGCGGTACGTGAAATGAGCCAAGGGGAATTGTTGCAAATTGAAAAAACCCGACATTTAGATATTGATGAACCGGTTTACAAAGAAATTATTCGGCAAAAAACAGCGACGCTAATAGCTTCCTGTTGTGCTTTGGGTGCGGCTTCTGTACACGCAACTGAGTCTACAGTAGAACAAATGCGCAAGTTTGGTGAATATATAGGGATGGCGTTTCAAATTAAAGATGATCTATTTGATTATAGTGAATCTAAGATTGGAAAACCAACTGGAATTGATATACGCGAAAAGAAAATGACCTTACCACTTATTCATGTGTTGAACAGTGTTTCCGATCGTGAAAAGAAGTGGTTGTTGCAATCAATACGTCATCACAATAAAGATAAAAAACGTGTAAAAGCTGTTATTGCTCTTGTAAAAGAAAGAGGCGGCCTTACATATGCCCAAAAGCAGATGCATGCTTATAAGGACATGGCCTTAGAACAGTTGCATGTGTTTCCAAAGAATGAATTTCGCGATGCGCTTGAAGCTATGGTGCGCTACGTTATAGAACGTAAAAAATAACATTGCATAAATCCTTATTTTAGAGCTCAATATTTAACTGTGATTTTAAAATCCACCATTGATGCTGTTTTTGAGACTGCCCGTTTAGAGGAGGTTATTGGCGATTTTGTCCAACTCAAAAAATCGGGGTCTAATTACAAAGGACTTAGTCCTTTTTCCGAGGAGCGAACTCCGAGTTTTATGGTCTCACCTGTAAAGCAAATATGGAAAGACTTTTCTAGTGGTAAGGGAGGTAATGTCGTTGCTTTTTTAATGGAGCATGAACACTTCTCCTATCCAGAAGCGATTCGGTTTTTAGCTAAAAAGTATAATATTGAAATTGAAGAAACTGAGCAAAATGACGAGCAAAAAGCCGCAGCGAGTAATCGTGAAAGCATGTATTTGGTTAGTTCATATGCCATGTCTTTTTTTAAGGATGCACTTTGGGAATCCGCTCAAGGAAAAGCCATTGGACTTAGCTATTTTAAAGAGCGAGGGTTCACTGATGAAACCATTCTTCAATTTGAATTGGGGTACTCTCCCAATGAATGGACTGCACTTACCGATGCTTCACTAAAATCCGGATATCAATTAAGTTTTTTGGAGCAAACCGGCCTAACTATCGTAAAAGAGGATAAGAAATTTGATCGATTTAAAGGACGTGTGATGTTTCCCATTCACAGCATGTCTGGGCGTGTATTAGGTTTTGGAGGACGTATCCTTACTCAAGATAAAAAAGCAGCCAAATACATGAATTCGCCCGAAAGCGAGATTTACAACAAAAGTAAAGTTTTGTACGGGCTGTACCAGGGAAAACAGCAGATTGCTAAAGATAACAACTGCTTTTTAGTTGAAGGGTATACCGATGTGATTCAAATGCATCAATCTGGTGTAAAGAATGTAGTTTCTTCATCGGGGACAGCACTTACTCCTGATCAAATTAGACTTATTAGAAGACTAACCCCTAACATTACAGTGCTTTTTGATGGCGATGCAGCAGGGCTACGGGCTTCTATTAGGGGCATTGATTTGATTTTAGAGGCAGGAATGAATGTTCGCGTCTGTTCGTTTCCACAAGGTGAAGATCCTGATAGCTTTGCCCGAACACATACGAAGGAAGAGCTAGATGCATTCTTGCTAGAAAACGCAAAAGATTTCATTCAGTTTAAGGCAGCACTATTGATTGATGAAGCTGCTCAAGACCCTATAAAAAAAGCGGAAACTATCCGTGAAATGGTTCAAAGTATTGCTAAAATACCAGATCGTATTAAGCAGGAAGTTTATGTGCAGTCGTGTGCAGCCTTAATGGATATTAGCGAGGAGGTACTGTTTTCTACCTTGGCACAAGTATCTCAAAAAAAAGATAGTAAACCCAATGCCAGAGCAGATCAAAAGCCAATGGCTATTGTCTCTCAAAAGCAGGGAGCTTCTCAAGTAAGTACACGTTTTGAATTAGAAAAAAATATCATCAAAATTTTATTGCTTCATGGGCATGAAGAAGTGGTTTTTGAGGAACCTGTCTTGCAAACAGATGATGCTTCAGGAGAATTAAAAACAGTTTCGTCAACAATTAAAGCACGTGTTTTTGAAAAGATATATCTTGATTTACAACAAGATGAGATTGCGTTTACTACAAATTCTTTTAAAACGCTTTATCCCAAAATTTTAGAAGCACTTAATGAACAGGAAACCCTCCAGATGGATGCTTTTGTCTCTCATTTACCTGCGGCACTTGCTACTGAAGTTTCTGATCTACTTCTTCAAGACGAGCAATATCCACTTCATGATTGGGCGCGAAAAAATATATATGTCGATGAAAAGTCTTCTTTGTTGAATAGGTGGATACACGAAATTATATTGCGTTTTCGCTGTCAGCTAATTGATGAAAAAGTTGGAGCACTTCAAGGCGAAACTGAAAACGATCATCAAGTACATCATGCAGAACTGCTAGAGGAAATTGTACAGTACCATAAATTAAAAAAGGTGTTAAGCGAACGATTGAATCGAGTCGTTTAATACAGGTCTAGGTCTATATGCTGTGTTTTACGCACCAAATCAATAAGATTTTTAGCCTTTAGTTTTTTCATTATCCTAGCACGATAGGTGCTCACTGTTTTTGGACTAATGTTTATAGCGTCTGCAATGTCTTTATTTCGCTTTCCTTTTACAAGAGAACGCAACACTTGGATTTCACGTTCTGAAAGTTTATCTAAGATTGCTCTTGGATTTGTACTTGTTTCATTAAAGGCAATTATTGACGCCAATTCATTGGTTATATAAACGCCGCCTTCACTAATTTTAATGATTGCTTCACGCAGGTGACTCAACGAATTATTTTTAGATATAAAACCCGAAGCGCCAGATTTAAGACCGCTTATGGCATAGATTTCTTCATTGAGTGCGCTAAAAATAAGAAAGCGTACAGTTGGATACTTATCTTTTAATTCACGAAGTAAGTGTAAGCCATCAAAACCTGGTAACTCAAGTTCTAATAAAACAACGCCAACTTTTTTGGTTCTTAAGTAATCTACAAGTTCACGGTAATGAAGTCCTTTGCCTACAATACTTATGGTTGTTGAGTTTCGAAACACAGCCTTAACTCCTTTGTGAACAATGGGGTGAGCGTCGGCAACAAATACACGTATCATTATAGGATGTAATAGATTCTAAAAATAGAAAAAAAGCGCTTTAAAAGAGCTAACAGAAGCTTTTAATTTCAAAAATAAGCGTTGATTTATTTTAATTGGTCAGGTATTTCACAAACAGGAATAGGATTCATTTTGTGTGTGTTTGCCTTGTGGTGTTGTGAAAAAACAGTCATTACACGTGCGTTTTCTCCTACAAAATCTGTTGCTTTTTTTCCAGTATGGTGTTGTTCCATGGCCCACTCGAGTTGCTTGTACGTAGCCCCAAGCTGTTGTTCGTCGTTTCTATCGTCATCCCAAAGCCCGTCGGTTGGAGGTGCTTCTAGTATGGCTTTACTAATTCCTAGTGTTTTTGCAAGCGCACCAACTTCAGACTTCATTAAGTCAGCAATAGGGCTAATATCTACGCCACCGTCTCCATATTTTGTGTAAAACCCAACCCCAAAATCTTCTACTTTATTTCCTGTTCCTGCAACCAAATAACGCTCTCGTGCAGCAAAGTAATATAAAGTGGTCATTCGAAGTCTAGACCTGCTATTGGCCAAAGACAATAAGGCTTCTTTACTGTTGTCTTCACCACTTGTTACAGATGAAAATGAAGAAAAAACAGCGTCCAAATTAATTGTTTTACCACTTACATTTGGATGGTTTTTTTTCAACCACATTATGTGCTCTTGCGCGCGGTCTACTTGATTTTTTTGTTGCTTAATAGGCATTTCTAAGCACAGAGTAGGAAGTCCAGTCCTGGCACATAGCGTTGATGTTAACGCTGAATCTATCCCCCCAGAAACACCTACCACAAAACCATTCATATTGTTTTGAGTTGCGTAGGTTTTGAGCCAATTTACAATGTGTTCAATTACTTCGTTGTTTTTCATAGCATTCGTATCTTTACAGGATCTATGTATAGTACTTCGTCTTGTAAAACTAAGTCATTTTATTTGCACACAAAAGTCGTGTTTTTTTCGCTTGTTATTGCGTTGGGAGCATGTACGTCCTCCAAACATCCCAAACAAAATCAATTGCCTGAAATTAGCTTTGAACTTGTTCGTTTTGAGCAACAATTTTTTGGAAATATTGACACCCCTTTTGATTCAGTAAAAGCGAAATTCCCTTATTTTTTTCCACTTAAAACACCAGATTCTTTGTGGCAAAATAAGCGTGTTGATTCACTACAGCAAGCGCTTTATCAGGCTACGAAGCCACTCTTTGATGGGGAATTGCTTTCGCGTGTCGAAGATGTTTTTAAGCATGCGAAGTATTATTTCCCAAGCGAGCAACTACCTTCAAGGGTTATTACGTTATTAACAGATGTAGATTATACATTAAGAGCTGTCGATGCTGATAGTCTGTTATTGATATCTATTGACACCTATTTGGGTGCCGATCATCCACTATACGAAGGGATTCCCCAATACATTCGTAAAACATTGCAGCCTGCTCATTTAGAAGCCGAGCTCATTGACGCTTTGTCATCAAGGTTTGTCCCTAAATCGATTGAAAGAACGTTTTTAGCGCAGTGTATTGTGGCAGGTAAACAATTGATGCTTCATGATTATTTAGCGCCAAAAGCACTTCCAATACACCATATTCAATACACGCAAGAGCAATGGGATTGGGCTGTGGCACATGAGGAAGATGTTTGGCGTTATTTTGTTGAAAATGAATTACTATTTTCTACGGATGACGTACTTATTTTCCGTTTTTTGAAACCAAGTCCTTTTTCAAAGTTCTATTCGTACTTAGAAGATGGTTCTCCAGGAAGGATAGGAGCGTGGATTGGTTACAGAATTGTACAGGCTTATCAAAAACGCACAAATGCTACGCTTCAAGAAGCTTTACTTGAAAACACGCAAGAAATTTTAAAAAAATCTAGATATAATCCATAACATGCAACGTAAAACAAAAATCACCCTAGCTGTAGCACTCGACGAAAACAATACTCCAGAAGAAATGCAATGGTCTGCTCCCGACGGAGGTGTGGCAGAGCAACCAATGGAAGCTTTTTTTTTAACCACTTGGGATAAAGAAAAACAAGAGAGTGCACGAATTGATTTATGGACTAAAGAAATGCCTGTTGATCAAATGCAATTATTTGTACATCAAACACTTGTTGGGATTCGCGAGTCTTATTTGCGCGCTACTGAAGATGCTCAAATGGCAGAAGCCATGCAACAGTTTTGTGATTTCTTTGCTTCGGAGCGTAATTTACAACAGGTAAAAAAAGGAAATTAAAGCAACGTACCTATATAGTCTAGTAAGGCATCTTTGCCCATTCGTGAACTTGAAGAGGTGATGAAAAAAGGAGGGGCCGATTCCCAAGCTCCTTCCAGAAGGGTGTTTATATAAGCGTTAATTGTGGGTTCAATTTTACTTTCGGCTAATTTATCTGCTTTTGTAAATACAATTGAAAAAGGAATTCCTTGAGCTCCCATCCACTCCATAAACTCAAGATCTATTGCTTGCGGAGTATGGCGTATGTCAATTAGCACAAAGGCATTAACGAGCTGCTCACGCTCAATGAAATAATCTGTAACATAGCGCTGAAACTCCTTTTTGTCTTTCTTTGATACGCGTGCATAGCCATATCCTGGTAAATCTACAAGATGCCATTGTTGGTTAATCAAAAAGTGATTGATAAGCTGTGTTTTTCCTGGCTTTCCCGAAGTTTTGGCTAATTGTTTTCTGTCTGTCAGCATATTAATCAATGATGACTTTCCAACATTAGAGCGCCCAATAAAGGCAAACTCAGGGAGTCTCGTTTTTGGACATAAATCCACACGAGAATTACTTACTACAAAAGTTGCGTTTTTTATGCGCATGGCTACAAATTATTTGCAACGAGCCAGTCTGTTAAATATTGATTAAAAGTATCTGGATGTTCCATCATGGGAGCGTGTCCACATTGGTCAATCCAATACAATGTAGAGTTTGGAAGTAGTCTGTGAAATTCATCACCAACATTGGGAGGTGTTACTGCATCTTGTTTTCCCCAAACAATTCCGATTGGAGTGGTTATAGCAGGTAAATCTTTTGCCATGTTATGCCTGATGGCACTCTTAGCAATAGTTAAGATTTTGATTAACTTTTTACGATCATTTACGGTTTTGAAAACATCATCAACAACTTCTTTGGTAGCCACGTCTGGATTGTAAAAAACATCTTCAGTTTTCTTTTTTATATACTCGTAATTTTCACGCTTTGGGTAGCTTTCACCCATGGCATTTTCATAAAGTCCAGAACTTCCTGTTATTAAAAGGCCGCTTACTTTTTCAGGGAATAATTTGGTATGTAACAAACCAATATGTCCTCCAAGTGAATTTCCAATAAGCACAACCTTTTCATGCCCTAAAAAGGTGATAAAGTCTCTCAGGTAATGCGCAAACTCTTTCACATTTGTCTTAAGTAAAGGCAAGTCGTAAATGGGCAACATGGGAATGATAACTTTATATCCTAGTGAAGGGAAGTGATTTGCAACTCCGTCGAAGTTGCTTAGGCCTCCCATGAGACCGTGTAAAATAATAAGTGGGGTACCTTCTCCTTTTTCGAAATATTTAAAGCGTCCTGACTCTTTGAGTGAATCGTGCATGTGCATTGAATGAAAAGCAAATATAGTTAATTCTTACCCATGTAAAACTGATAATTTTTGGGCACTCTTTTTTTTAAGCTTCTAGCTTCCGACACTGCTTAAACACAATCAGATGCATCTAAGTCATTGATAATGAATCCTATAATATCAGTTTTTTTGCAGTGGTAAAACTTATTAACAAAGTGGTACTATGTGGTAAAAAGTGGTAAAAAATCAGTATTTTTGATTCATAGTCAAATAATTCAGTTTAACTGTGCCGCATTTAATAGGAACATATCAATGTAAGGCAGACCCTAAAGGAAGGGTTAAGATTCCTATGGCACTTACAAAACAATTGGCGGGTTCTCGTCAACAGGCCTTTGTGATAAAGCGTGCGGTTTTTCAACCTTGTTTGGAGCTGTACACTTTAGATGAATGGAATGGGATGATGGAAAAGCTAAACAAGCTTAACCGGTTTAAAAAGAAGAACAATGACTTTATTCGGCGTTTCACTGCTGGAGTAAAAGTTTTAGAATTAGATGCTACCGATAGGCTATTGATTCCTCGCGACTTGGCACGCATTGCTCATATTGATAAAGATGTGGTGCTTTCTGCTGCAGTAAATATTTTAGAAATTTGGGATAAGGCTTACTATGAAAAAGCAATTGATGAAGCGGCAGTAGATTTTGCTGCTCTGGCAGAAGAGGTAATGGGGGATGATGGAGATGATATATCATAAACCAGTGCTTCTAGCACAGTCGGTTTCAGGCTTAAGTATAAAGCCTGCTTCTGTTTACGTGGATGCAACTTTTGGTGGAGGTGGTCATTCTAAAGAAATTCTTAATCAAATGGATGATCACAGTAAATTATTTGCTTTCGATCAAGATGAAGATGCACAGCAAAACGCATTGAATGACACGCGCTTTACTCTTATACCACATAATTTTAAGCACCTAAAACGTTTTTTACGCTTCCATAAAATCAATCATGTGGACGGAATTTTGGCTGATCTCGGTGTCTCTTCCCATCAGTTTGATACTCCTTCAAGAGGGTTTTCTATTCGCTTTGATGGACCACTAGACATGCGCATGAATCAGCAACAGCCATTATCGGCTAGTGACATTATTAACACTTACAGCGAGACAGCACTAGCAGCACTTTTTTTTAATTATGGAGAGCTTCGAAACGCGAATAAAATTGCACAACATATTGTCAATACTCGCGGATCTCGTATCGATACAACAAAGCAGTTAAACGAGCTACTTACTTCTTTTTTACCTCAGGGAAATGAAAATAAAATACTTGCTAAAATTTATCAAGCCCTCCGAATGGAGGTGAACAAAGAGATTGAAGTACTTCAGGATTTCTTAATGCAGTGTAAAGATGTGTTAACTCCTGGAGGTAGATTGAGTGTTATAAGTTATCATTCTTTAGAAGATCGCTTGGTTAAGCGGTTTATTCAAAACGGCAACTTTAACACGGAACCTTTTAAAGATGATTTTGGAAGGCCAGAACTATATTTTAGAAAAAAGGGAGGTTTAGAAATCCCGTCAACTGAAGAAATAAAACATAATAACAGAGCGCGAAGTGCAAAGCTGCGTATCGCTGAACGACTATGAAATCAGGACTTTTAAATCTCCTTAAAGGAACATTTTTGGTGCAAGAAGGTGCATCAAAAAACTGGCGGTTTATTCTTTTTGTTTTTTTTCTCGCAGGGTTAATGATTACTGCCTCTCATCAAGTCGATCAAAAAGTAGTTCAAATTTCAAAAGCTAACAAAGAATTGCAAGCATTTCGCAGTGAATTTGTTGCTGTACGTGAACAGCTAATGCATAAACGTATGGAGACTCAGCTTGAAAACGCATTAAAAGGACAAGGCATTTTCCCGCCTGAGAAAGCACCGTTAAAAATTATTGTAAATCGTAATGAATAAGCAGAAGAACGTAATGTTGCGTAGTTACTTGGTTGTTGCTGGGCTCTTTCTTTTGGGTACTTCTGTGGGCTATCGTTTAGTTTCTTTACAATTTTCACAAGGCGATGAATATCGAAAACTCGCTGAAAAACGCAGTGTTAAAAATTTCGAGATTTTGCCTATTCGTGGAAATATCTATGCCGAGGATGGCAGCTTGTTGGCCACTTCAGTTTCTAAATACACCATACATTTTGATGCGGTTACTGTTACTGAACATGTTTTTCAGCAGCACCTAAGCGCTCTTAGTGATTCGTTATCCTCTCTTTTTGGAAAGCCAAGTCATGTTTATAAAAAAGTGCTTATTAATGCGCGATCGAAACAAAACCGTTATCAGCTTATTGCACGTCGATTATCATATCCTGATTATCAACGCATTCGTCAGTTTCCTATGTTTAATCTTGGCGGAGTTCGTGGTGGATTTATTGTAGATCGTCAGTTTGTTCGCGATTTGCCTATGGGAAAAATTGCAGAGCGTACCGTAGGCTATGAGCAAAAAAACCCCGATGGAACTTTTTTAAAGGTTGGTTTAGAAGGCGCCTATGGTGTGTCACTCCGCGGACAGTCTGGTCGTCAGCTTCGTCAGCGTATAGCAAATGGTCAATGGAAGCCATTAACGAACGATTACCAACAAGAGCCTATTGACGGACTTGAAATTTGGACTACGTTAGATACTAACTTACAGGATGTAGCACATCATGCCTTATTGGGTGCTCTGGAAACTTATGAGGCTGAGCATGGAACAGTTGTAGTGATGGAAACTAAAACAGGAGCAGTAAAGGCCATTGCAAATTTAGGGCGCACCAAAAACAACACCTATTTTGAGCGACTGAATTACGCAGTAGGAGAGGCGCATGAGCCAGGGTCAACATTCAAACTTTTTGCCTTAATGGCAGCACTTGAAGATAAGGTTGTTGACACCACCACCATGGTGGATACAGAAAAGGGAAAGCTTACATTTTATGGTAAATACCATGTGCGCGATTCAAAACCTGGGGGTTATGGAGTAATCCCTATAAGTCAGGTTTTTGAGCGCTCTTCCAATACAGGAGTTGTAAAAGTTATTCATGAGAACTATGGAAAAAATCCATCCCAATTTACAGACAGATTGTTGGCAATGGGTCTCGACAAGCCTCTTGGATTAGCAATTAGTGGAGAAGGAGTCCCAAAAATCCCACATCCAAAAGATAGAACCTGGGACGGTCTTGATCTTCCATGGATGGCTTTTGGTTATGGTGTTTCATTGACTCCATTACAAACCTTAAGTTATTACAATGCTGTGGCAAATGGTGGCGAACTTGTCAAGCCACGTTTTGTTTCTTCAGTACGTGCTTTAGATGGGTCAGTTGTAAAGCCATTTCCAAAAGAAGTGATTAATCCGGCTATTTGTTCTAAAGAAACTGTTGGTAAACTTCAACGCCTCATGGAAGGGGTTGTTAAACATAAATGGGGTACTGCTCGTAATATATACGACGAAAAGCTTTCAATGGCAGGAAAAACGGGAACCTGTCAAGTAGACTATACCACAGATAATGTACAGTATGTTTCTAGTTTTGTGGGTTATTTTCCGGCACAAAACCCTACCTATTCATGCATTGTTGTAATTCACAAACCAAATAAACGAAAAGGGTACTACGGCAATGTGGTGGCCGCCCCTGTGTTTAAGAAAATTGCAGAAGCGGTTATTCATGATATACCTCAGCGTAGCAGTATTGATTTTAATAAAATCACATTACTATCAAACGAAATTAAGGTTCCTAACCTTAATGAAACATTAACACTTGATCACATGCCTGATGTACGTGGGTGGTCGGCTATGGAGGCTGTGTCAGTATTAGAAAATATGGGTTTACAAGTCCAGATTAAAGGGCAAGGCAAAGTGTTACGTCAGTCTAAAAAGCCAGGATCTACCCTCAATAAAAATCAACGCATTATACTAACGCTTTCATGAAAGTTCTAAAAGACATACTGTTTGGCGTTCCGCTTCAGTCGGTTTCTGGTAGTACAGGAGTTAAAATTAGTGCTGTAACATTTGATTCAAGAGCTGTAAAAAAAGATTCCTTATTTGTTGCTATTGAAGGCGACAGTCAAAACGGGCATGATTATATAAAGGCTGCTATTGAAAATGGTGCTACCGCAATTTTATGTCAAAAAATGCCCAAGGAGTTACATCAAGGGGTTACGTATTTTTCTTGCCCAAATTCCAGAAGGGCTTTAGCTACTGTGGCCACTCGATGGTACGATAGTCCAAGTGATAAATTAAAACTAGTTGGCATTACGGGAACTAATGGAAAAACATCTGTAGCCACCATGGCATATCAATTGTTTTATCAATTAGGGTACAATACGGGTCTATTATCTACGGTTGAAATACGCATTGGCGAAAAAGTCATACCAAGCACACATACAACACCTGATGTTTTAATGCTTAACAAAACCCTACGGGCTATGGTTGATACCGGGGTTACCCACTGTTTTATGGAAGTGTCCTCACACGGCATTGATCAAGATAGAGTTGCCGACATTCATTTTTCTGGGGGAGTATTTACAAAC
Source organism: Flavobacteriaceae bacterium (assembly GCA_029238215.1). Taxonomy (GTDB): domain Bacteria; phylum Bacteroidota; class Bacteroidia; order Flavobacteriales; family Flavobacteriaceae; genus UBA7446. The sequence continues at coordinate 11,441 of JAQWGN010000016.1, read as the reverse complement.
CTTTCACACGATCACATGGATTATCACAATGACTTTAAAAGTTATCGTGATACTAAAAAACGGTTGTTTGATGATTTACCAAAAGGATCTTTTGCCCTTTCCAATGCAGATGATAAAAACGGGACATTTATGCTGCAAAACTCTGATGCGCGTCCCCATTTTTTTGGAATAAAAAGTATTGCAGACTTTCATGTAAAAATTCTAGAAAAAAGCTTCTCAGGAATGTTATTAAAACTCCAGCATGACGAAGTATGGACCCCGCTTATTGGAGCTTTTAATGCATCAAATTTTATTTGTGTGTACGCTATTGGAATACTATTAGGAGAAGAAAAGGAAGCATTGCTACCTGTGATGAGTACTCTTAAAGGAGCATTAGGGCGTTTTCAGCTCATTGCTACGCCAAATAACATTACAGCCATTGTTGATTATGCCCATACTCCGGATGCATTGTCACAAGTTCTTGATACAGTTGCGACACTTCGTACCCGTAACGAAAAACTTATTACTGTTGTTGGATGTGGAGGAAATAGGGACAAGGAAAAACGGCCACTCATGGCCAAAGTAGCTGTAGAAAAAAGTGACCTTACCATTTTTACTTCAGACAACCCACGCAACGAAGATCCATCGGCAATTGTAAACGATATGTTGCAAGGAATCCCCATGGAATACAATCAAAAACACCTGACTGTATTAGACCGTTCTCAAGCAATAAAAACAGCCACTACCATGGCTCAAAATCAAGATATCATTTTGGTCGCTGGAAAAGGACACGAAACCTATCAAGAGCAAAATGGAAAACGCTTGCCGTTTGATGATGTTGTCGAACTCACACAAAACCTTCAATCCAAGAAATAATGCTGTACTATTTGTTTGAATATTTAGAAAAAGCCTATCAATTTCCTGGGGCGTCGCTATTTAGTTTTTTGTCATTTAGAGCTGCAGTTGCTATTATTTTTTCTCTGTTGGTTACCGCAGTTTTTGGTAATCGCATCATTGCCATGCTGCAATATTACCAAATGGGAGAAACCGTACGCGATTTAGGTTTGGAAGGGCAAAAAGAAAAATCTGGAACGCCAACAATGGGAGGGTTAATGATTATTATAGGAACACTTGTTCCTGTGTTGCTGCTAACCAAACTTGACAATATTTACATCATTTTACTGATTGTTACAACCATATGGATGGGTATAATCGGTTTTGTTGATGATTATTTAAAAATCAAAAAGAAAGATAAGGCAGGATTAAAAGGTCGTTTTAAAGTTGTAGGTCAAATTGGCCTTGGACTTATTGTAGGCATAACGATGTATTTTCATCCTGAGGTTACCAGTAGGCAACAAGCTGAGGGCGGAGGAGCATTTTTACAAGAAGAAAAATCTACAAAAACAACAATACCTCTTTTTAAAAATAACGAATTTGATTACAGTGATGTAATCGCATGGACAGGTGAAAATGCCCAAAGTTATGCATGGTTGATTTTTATCCCAGTCGTAATATTCATCATTACCGCAGTTTCCAATGGGGCAAACCTTACTGATGGAATAGATGGTTTGGCTGCAGGAACGGCTTCAATTGCTGTACTTACATTGGGTCTCTTTGCATGGGTTTCGGGGAATATTATTTTTGCTGACTACCTCAATGTGATGTATATACCACAAGTGAGTGAAGTCGTGGTTTTTGTAGCGGCTTTTGTTGGGGCACTGGTCGGGTTTCTATGGTATAATGCGTTTCCAGCTCAAGTATTTATGGGCGATACAGGAAGTCTTACCATAGGGGGTATTATAGCTGTACTTGCTTTAATAGTCCGCAAGGAATTAATAATCCCCGTTTTATGTGGTGTTTTTCTAATCGAAAATCTATCAGTGATTCTTCAAGTCGGATATTTTAAATATACCAAGAAGAAATTTGGTGCAGGAAAGCGAATTTTCAAAATGGCACCATTACATCATCACTATCAAAAGCTTGGATATCATGAGAGTAAAATTGTAAGTCGATTTTGGATTGTTGCCATAATGTTGGCTATTGTAAGCCTTGTAACCCTCAAAATCAGATAATGGAAAAGTTGGTTGTACTTGGTGGAGGCGAAAGCGGAATTGGAGCAGCATTGTTGGCACAGCGCAACCAATGGGATGTGTTGGTTTCTGATGCTGGAAAGTTGTCGCAAAGTGCAATTACTATTCTTGATCAGCATAATATTTCATGGGAACAGGGAAGTCACACTTTTGAAGAAATTTTAAAGGCTAAGCTTATCGTTAAAAGCCCAGGAATTCCAAATCACGTACCCATTATTAAAGCAATAGAATTAGCACAAATTCCAATTCTTTCTGAGATTGAGTTTGCAAGCAATTACACCAATGCTACGCTTATTGGTATCACAGGCAGCAATGGAAAAACGACTACCGCAATGCTCACCTACCATTTGTTAAAAGAAGGAGGAATAGACGCAGGATTGGCGGGTAATATTGGCACAAGCTTTGCCAAAGCACTTATTGAAGACCAACACGAGGTATATATTTTAGAGATAAGCAGCTTTCAGCTTGAGCATATAAAGAAATTTCATCCTCACATTGCAGTAATTACAAATCTCACTCCAGATCATTTGGACCGCTATAACAACTCCTTTGAGGCGTACTGTGCAACAAAATTTAAGCTCCTTAAAAACCAAACGAACAACGATCATTTTATATACGACGCCGACGATTCAGTCATCGGATTGGGTATTGCTAAGCACGAAGTAAAAGCAAAGCAGCATCCATATACTAACGCTAATACAAACCCTATGTTTGCCATCAATAATCCTTCATTAAGAGGCCGTCACAATGCCAAAAACGCCATGGCTGCCGCTACAATTGCTCAGCTCTTTCAGTTGAGTGACCACGATATTCAGGCTAGTTTGCAAACCTTTCAAGGCGCCGCACACCGCTTAGAGCATGTTGTTAACATTCTAAAAGTGGAATATATAAATGACTCTAAAGCTACTAATGTTAATGCCACTTTTTTTGCACTAGACAGTATGGCTAAATCTACAGTTTGGATTGTAGGAGGCGTAGATAAAGGAAATGATTATTCAAGTCTGTTGCCCTTGGTACACGAAAAAGTGAAAGCAATCGTGTGTTTGGGAGTTGATAATCAAAAACTAATTGATGTGTTTTCACCTGTGGTAGATGTGCTAATTGAAACGCAAAAGATGGAAACTGCTGTTAAAGCTGCATATGGTTTGGCTTCAAAAGGGGATGCTGTTCTATTATCGCCGGCTTGTGCAAGTTTTGATTTATTTACCAATTATGAAGATCGAGGAAATCAATTTAAAGAAGCTGTTAGAAAATTATAAACCGTGAAGCTAAGTCAATATTTACAGGGAGATAAATCCATTTGGGGAATCGTGGTATTACTATCCATATTCTCATTTTTACCTGTGTATAGCGCAAGTTCAAACTTGGTGTATGTAATTGGCTCTGGCTCAGTTTTTGGGCATTTATTAAAACACGTAGCCATTGTTTGCGTTGGTTGGATAATCATGTATTCCGTGCATTTGGTGCCCTTCCGCTATTTTTCAGGATTGGCAAAGATTGGGATTCCAATTGTTGTAGTCTTGTTGACCGTCACCGCATTTCAAGGTAAGACTATAGATGGTGCCAATGCAAGTCGTTGGTTAAATATTCCAATTTTAGGCATGTCGTTTCAAACATCAACACTTGCTACAGTAGTACTATTGGCTTACGTTGCAGATTACTTTGCAACCAATAAAGAAATGAATAAAGGCTTTATTGCTAGTCTTTTGCCTCTTTGGGGTCCCGTATTTATTGTTGTTGCGCTTATTCTTCCTGCAAATCTTTCCACGGCGGTATTATTGCTTTTTATGGTTGCCGTTATAGCTTTTCTTGGAGGGTATCCAATAAAATATTTATTGGGGATGTTAACTACAGCACTATTGGGACTCGTTTTATTTGTGCTTCTAGCAAAGGCTTACCCGGATGCGTTTCCTAATCGTGTAGATACCTGGATTAGTAGAGTTGAAAGTTTTTCTGGCAAGGGTAATAACAACACGGATTATCAAATTGAACGCGCTAAAGCCGCCGTTGCTGTAGGGGGTATTGTAGGAATTGGTGCTGGAAAAAGCATGATGAAAAACCTATTGCCTCAAAGTTCTTCGGATTTTATTTATGCCATTATTGCAGAAGAATATGGAATGGTAGGTGCGTTATTATTACTGTTTTTATTCCTTTTGCTTTTATTTCGAATTCTTATAAACGCCAATAAATCTGAAAGTTTCTTTGGTCAGTTGCTCATTTTAGCTATGGGAATTCCTATCGTTACCCAAGCTTTTATAAACATGGGAGTTGCGGTAGCCTTACTGCCGGTTACTGGACAGCCTTTGCCTTTAATTAGTAGTGGCGGTACATCATTATGGATGACATTTTTGGCTGTTGGAATTATTTTAAGTGTAAGTGCCAATCGAAAAGTTGGTGATGATGAACAGATGTTGAACCCTTTAGCCGAATTGAGCGATGAAGCCTAGAATAATAATATCTGGAGGAGGTACGGGAGGACATATTTTCCCGGCATTAGCTATTGCTGACGAGCTTAAGGCACAGTTTCCTGATGTATCACTATTGTTTGTTGGGGCTTATAACCGAATGGAAATGCATCGTGTTCCAAAAGCAGGATATGCAATTAAGGGACTTTGGATATCAGGTTTTGATCGAAAAAACATGATTCGTAACCTATTGTTTCCAATCAAGCTTGGCTGGAGTTTTCTTCAAGCGTTATTTATTCTCTTAAAGTTTCGACCTAACGTAGTTGTGGGAACAGGTGGCTTTGCTAGTGGACCTCTTGTTTTTGTCGCTTCATTGTTAAGGATACCAGCAATACTTCAAGAGCAAAATGCGTATCCAGGTGTAACAAATAAACAACTCGCTTCACGTGTGAATACGATTTGTTTGGGAAGCGAATCAGCACAGCGTTTCTTTCCAAAAAGTAAAACAGTCGTAACAGGAAACCCTGTTCGAAAAGCCTTACACCAAAACCTTTCAAGAACAGCAGCTTCAAAAATTTTAGGTGTAGACTCTAGAGTATTCACACTATTGGTTTTGGGCGGTAGCTTGGGAGCTAGAAAAATAAATCAACTTGTTAAAAATCATCTTGTTGATATCAAAAAGAAAAACATACAACTCATCTGGCAGTGCGGTCATCTTTATGCAGAAGAATACCAGCCTCTCGCAACTGCAGGCATCAGGGTAGTTCCATTTATAGATAATATGCCTGCAGCTTATGCTGTTGCTGACCTTGTTGTGTCACGAGCTGGAGCTTTAGCTATTTCAGAGCTTTGTATAACAGCGAAGCCCACCATATTTATTCCTTCACCCAACGTTTCAGAAAACCATCAAGAAAAAAATGCACAAGCCTTAGTAAATAAAGAAGCTGCTATGATGGTAGTAGAGCGCCATGCTGAAGCTGAATTCTGGCCAGTATTGATTTCTTTGATTGAGAGTGAGTCAATGCGAAACAACCTGTCAAAAAACATAAAAAGTTTTGCGCATCCAAATGCTACCAAAGAAATTGTATCAACTATAACTCAAAACTTCCCCAAATCATGAATAAGAATCCTATATATCTTGTTGGAATTGGCGGCATAGGTATGTCGGCTGTTGCACAATACTTTTTGGCTCAAGGACATCTTGTAGCTGGATATGACCGTACACTAACCCCTCTGACAGAAAAATTGCAGGCTCTAGGGGCTCATATTTCCGATAATGAATCACCGAATGAAATTCCTCAAAATTTCCGTAAGCCAAAGCGCACCAAGGTAATTTATACGCCGGCAATACCCCTAAATTCACCATTAATTAAGTTTTTTAAATCAGGTGGATTTACGCTGCAAAAAAGAGCTGAAATTATTGGAGAGATCAGCACTACGATGCCTTGTTTGGCTGTAGCCGGAACTCATGGTAAAACCACAACAACATCATTGCTTACACATTTATTGCGAGAGAGTGGAAAAAAAATAACAGCCTTTTTAGGGGGTATCGCAGAAAACATTGGCAGTAATTTTTTACTTGAAGGTCAAGATGCGATGGTGGTTGAAGCAGATGAATTTGACCGGTCCTTTATGCATCTCAAGCCAACGGCACTTGCATTAACATCAATGGATCCAGACCATCTTGATATTTACGGAACTCCGCAAGAGCTAACAAATACTTTTGCAGCGTTTGCCAATAAGGTTCCACCAACAAAGCGATTTATTCGTCAAGGGTTAGATGTAGAAGGGAATAGTTTTGGCTTGGAGTCAGGCATCTATGCCATTGAGAACATTCAAACTATTGAAGGGAGTTATACGTTTGATTTTGTAACTCCATTTAATACTCTAAGAAACCTTAGGCTTCGTTACCCAGGAAAACACAACCTACTCAATGCAGCTGCTGCCTTGTCTTTAGCATTAGAAGTGGGATGTTCTGAAGATGATCTGCGTAATGGCTTGGCAAGTTTTAGAGGGGTTAATAGGCGTTTTAGTACACGACTTACTACGCCTAAAGTCATTGTCGATGATTATGCACATCACCCAACAGAAATTATTGCCGTACATCAGGCCTTAGAGGCTTTTTATCCAAATCAAGTTAAACTTGCTGTTTTTCAACCTCATTTGTTTTCGCGTACCCGCGATTTTGCTGATAAATTTAAAGCTGCTCTTGCTCGATTTGATGAGGTATTGCTATTGGATATTTACCCGGCTCGCGAACTTCCAATTGTAGGCGTTACTAGTGATTTGCTCGTCAAATCATCACACGGCGCTACACAACGTATTGCTAAAAGCCAATTGTCCAAAAAAATATCCGAATCATCAGCAACGGTTGTGGCTATAATGGGTGCTGGAGATATTGCTTTTGAAGTACCTGAAATTGTAAAAACACTTAAGAAACAATGCGATGAGTAAGATGATTGGAGCTTTTTTGTTGCTTGTTTCTGTGTTCACGCTTGGCGTGTTCATGCATCAAAGAAATGCATCTAGGAAGGTTGTTTTAACGGAAATTTCTTGGGATGATAAGCGACCTAGATTAATCGCTCAGGACTCCGTTAATAAATTGTTGACACTTGTTTTATCCGACAGTGCTTCTGCGTTTAAAAGTGGTCTAAATTTGAGGAACATTGAACAAATGCTTAACCACAATGCTTGGGTAGAAGATGCCCAATCTTTTGTTTATATCGATGGAAGCGTTGGAGTTCACTTAACAACCAAAGAACCAGTCGTGCGCGTAGAGGGCAAAGAAAGTTTTTATTTAGATGCCAACGGAAATCCATTTCCGTTATCTGATCATCAATCGGTCATGGTTCCGCTATTTTATGGCAACCCAACAGCCGATCAACGCTCGTTGCTAGTTGATGCTGTTCAACAAACGAACCAAGATTTCTTTATGTCCAAGCATATTGTCGCATATGAATGGCTTGCAGATGGGCTTGCTTTAGAACCCCGCATTCACGATTATCAAATTATTGTTGGGTCAACCGAAAACTTAGATGAAAAAATTAAAAATTACAAAGTCTTTTATGCTAAAATGCAAGATAGCGCTGTGTTAAAGACCTATAAAAAAGTAAACCTTTCGTTTCACGGACAAGTTGTTTGTTCAAAATAAAAAAATATGGAACCATCGAAATTAGCCGTAGGATTAGACATTGGAACCACCAAGATTGTGGCCATGTTAGGCACCAAAAATGAGTATGATAAACTTGAAATTGTTGGAATTGGAAAATCTAAAAGCCAAGGAGTTCATCGTGGTGTAGTGAATAACATTACTCAAACCATACAATCTATTCAAGCAGCAGCGCAAGAAGCTGAGGCGGTATCGGGTCAAAAAATTGAAAGTGTAGTTGTTGGAATTGCAGGACAACACATCCGTAGCCTTCAGCATAGCGATTATATTACTAGAACCAATCCCGACGAGGTAATTGATGAGGCAGATATCGAACGTTTAAAAAATCAAGTATTTAAACTTGTGATGCTTCCTGGTGAAGAAATCATCCATGTACTACCTCAAGAATATAAGGTAGACGGTCAAGCAGAAATCAAGGAGCCTATTGGCATGTATGGCGGTAGGTTGGAAGCCAATTTTCATGTTGTTGTAGGTCAAGTTTCATCAATACGCAATATAGTGCGTTGTGTTAAGTCCGCGGGTTTAACTTTTGGAGGCATTACTCTAGAACCACTTGCATCTGCCGATGCGGTGCTAAGTCAAGAAGAGAAGGAGGCAGGTGTAGCGCTTATTGATATAGGAGGTGGAACAACTGACTTGGCAATATTTAAAGACGGTATTATTCGTCATACGGCTGTTATTCCTTTTGGTGGTAATGTAATTACAGAAGACATCAAAGAAGGGTGCTCTATCATTGAAAAGCAGGCCGAGTTATTGAAAATAAAATTTGGATCGGCATGGCCAGGTGAAAATAAAGACAATGAAATTGTTTCTATCCCCGGTTTACGAGGACGTGAGCCCAAAGAAATAACGCTTAAGAATCTATCTAAAGTTATTCATGCTCGTGTACAAGAAATTATCGAGCAAGTTTATGCCGAAATCAAAAATTACGGACACGAGGAACAAAAGAAAAAGCTTATTGCGGGAATCGTCCTAACAGGAGGTGGTAGTCAATTAAAGCACCTTAAACAACTTGTAGAATATATTACTGGCATGGATACTCGAATTGGTTATCCCAACGAACACCTTGCTGGCGATACCGATAAGGCAACGGCAAGCCCATTATATGCTACTGCTGTAGGATTGGTAATGAATGGGGCCGAAACACAGTTGAGACCAATTGACGAAGCGGAAGCAACAGCAACAGAGCCTACACATAGTACCGATCAAGAAATTTCGGAAAAGCCCATGAAACGAGCTTCCGTAATTGATCGATTTACAGAAAGATTAAAAACATTTTTAGAAAGCGCAGAATAATTTTTTATGGAACCATTTGATAATATAACATTTGATTTACCCAAAAACAGAAGCAATGTCATAAAGGTCATTGGAGTAGGTGGGGGCGGTAGTAACGCGTTAAACTACATGTACAGGCAGGGTATAAACGGCGTAGATTTTGTGGTTTGTAATACCGATGCTCAAGCACTCGAAAACAGCCCAATTCCCAATAAAATCCAACTAGGTGTTTCTTTAACGGAAGGACTCGGGGCAGGTGCCGACCCAGAAGTGGGTGCGCAATCTGCCGTTGAAAGTCTGGATCAGATTTCCGAAATGCTGAATGTAAATACCAAAATGGTATTTATCACTGCTGGAATGGGGGGTGGTACTGGAACAGGTGCTGCTCCGGTGATTGCTAAATTGGCACAAGAACTGGGGATACTTACGGTTGGAATTGTAACCATGCCTTTTCAGTTTGAAGGGAAAACACGAAACGATCAAGCACAGCAAGGCCTCAATAATTTGCGGAAGCAAGTAGATTCAATAATTGTAATTAACAACAATAAACTCCGGGAGGTTTACGGCGATTTAGGCTTTAAGCAAGGCTTTGCAAAAGCCGATGAGGTTTTGGCAAAAGCTTCTCGTGGTATTGCAGAGGTAATTACCAATCACTACACCCAAAACATTGATTTAAGAGATGCTAAAACTGTTTTAGCAAATAGCGGCACAGCCATTATGGGATCTGGAACTGCGTCTGGAAGTCAACGTGCTCACGAGGCTATCGTCCAAGCGTTGGACTCGCCTCTATTAAACGATAATAAAATACTAGGATCTAAAAATGTTTTATTGCTCATTGTTTCTGGTAGTGATGAAGTGACTATTGATGAGATTAGTGCAATCAATGAGTTTATACAAAAAGAGGCAGGGAACAACACCAACATCATTATGGGTATTGGTGAGGATGAATCCTTAGACAATGCGATTTCGGTTACGATTATTGCCACTGGGTTTGCCGCAGACATGCAACAAGAAATAGTACATGCCGATCCCCAAAAAATAATCCATTCACTCGATGATGATCAAGCACTTACTCATGATCTTTCTTTGGGGCAAATTCCTTTGTTTGAGCCGGAAGTGGTTCCTACATATGCTGCACCACAACCTGACGCTGAAACGAATGAATTTATCTCAACAACGGATATGCTTAGAGAGTTAGAGGTTTCTTTTGAAATGGTAGCTGCGCCAGTAGAAACAGCATCTACACCATCGTTTACGATTCAGGATGTTACCCCTTCTGTGAATGAGATTGAAGTGGTTGATGCTGAGGTCGTGGTTCCAGAGGTAGCAACACCTTCTCCTACAGACGAACCTTTGACAACTCAAAAGCCACCAAAGCAACAAGAAGCACCAGCAGTATTGTTCCATTTAGAACAAGATGCCCAGCCTCAATCAGTACAAGAGACAGTGGGTGAAGGGGAAATCAAGCGTTTTGTTTTGGAAATGGAAGAAGAGGAAGTACCGACTCCAACAATGCGTAAAGCTGAGATTGAAACGGAAGCTCCACAAGAAGAGGAAAAAATATTTTCACCCGTTGATGGAACAATTGAAGAAGGGCTCTCGCGTAGAACCGAAGAGCGCAAAGAAAAACTGAAGCAATTCAACTACCGCTTCAATCAAAATTCTAGGGTAGAAGACCTAGAGCGTGAACCTGCATACAAACGACAAGAAATACAACTAGACCATCCAGATAGCGGCTTAGATGCGTCAAGGACTACTTTGAGCATGGACAGTAAAGATGCATTACAGCTTCGCACTAACAATTCTTTTTTACACGATAACGTCGATTAATATGAGCTTACAAGATCAAGTAACCCAACAATTAATAACCGCGATGAAGGCTAAGGATACCATAGCATTGGAATCATTGCGTGCTATAAAATCTGCGTTGTTACTCACACAAACGCAAGCGGATGCTAAGCCGCTTACACCCGACGATGAGATTAAGCTTGTACAGAAATTGGTAAAACAGCGTAAAGACAGCGCTGATATCTTTCGTGAGCAAGGACGCCTAGATTTGGCGAAGCCCGAAGAGGCTCAGATAAAGATTATTGAGCAGTTTCTTCCCGAACAGCTAGACGAAGCTGCAATTACGAATGTTGTTGTGGATATTATTGCCAAAACCGGCGCTACCGGTATGAAAGACATGGGGAAAGTTATGGGTATGGCTTCAAAAGAAATGGCAGGAAAAGCTGATGGTAAAACGATATCATCAATTGTAAGGCATAAATTGTCTTAGCACTATTCAAAAGTGTATTTTTGCCCTACATTGGCCCAGTAGTTCAACTGGATAGAATATCAGATTTCGGCTCTGAGGGTTGGGGGTTCGAATCCTCCCTGGGTCACGGATTATTCCCAAAAATAATTTTTTATTTCTGGGAATATTTTTTTAAGTATATATCACTAATTCCACTCAAAAAGTCCGAACTACTGTATGTTTGGGTCACAGATTTATTCCCAAATATAATTTTTTATTTCTAGGAA
>JAQWGN010000010.1 GCA_029238215.1 Flavobacteriaceae bacterium | reverse complement strand
GTCCCCACTTATGATAACATCTACATCTTGATCATTATCGAAATCCCCAATATCAAAGGATGGAGCAAACATTTGACTCACAACACTAAAGTTTGATGATATGTCTTGTGTAGTGAAATTGTTTTGATTCTCTTCGAGATTAGAACTAAACATATTGAAACGTGCAAAATATTCATTTTCACTAGTTATTCCAATATTGATGATTTCGAGCGTTCCATCATTGTTTAAATCAGCTACTTTTTGATTTCTTTCAAAAAGCTCATTAGTATTAAAGTTTCTATTTGTCAACGTGTTAGCGTCGTTTGAGTTTAGGCCTGACATATATACCTGATTTTGGGTTGTTCCTAATCTTCCAATTACATCTAAACTGCCATCATTATTAATATCTCCAATTTCAAAATCTTGAATACCATAGGCGAAACTATAGTTATTGTTTTCAAGCAGATAACTCTGATTATATGAATAGACTTTCGATCCATTTCCACTTTGGCCATATATCAAATCAAAGTCATTGTCATTGTCTAAGTCTAAAAACTCTAAAATTGGTGTGTTACGAGCAGGAATAGAATTATTTTCAATTCCGCCTTGATTTAGAATTTTCCAATCGTAAGTTAAAGTGAACGTTTGTTCTTCTGAAAACTCACTTGCCTTGAACCCTTTATCAACAGCTTGTATAGACCAGTAATACACCCCGGGATCTAATTGTATTTTATAAAAAGTATTAAAAATAGAAGGCGTCTGGTTAACAAGTAGTATGCCCGTTTCTGTATCTGACAACAAATAGGAAAGTTCATCTCCTCCAGGCGTAGTTCCAAGTCTTACATTGTACCCAAGGATAGCTGAAAAATCATCTGAGGGGGCTTCCCAACTTAATTGTACGTTTCCATTGCCCAAATGTTCACTACTCAATGTAGTTATTTTCTCAGGAGCTACATTTTTTTTGTTAGTAATTTCCGTCTCGTATAGATAGGTCTTTACTCCTTCGCCTGTTTTGAGTCCAGCTAAAAACAAGTCCAAATCTCCATCGTTGTCATAGTCAACCCATTGACAGGATGCGTTTTTTAATCCGGGGAATGTATATTCGGAAGAAGCATTGTATTCGGCAACTCCGCCAGAAAGTGACCCCATGTAAAGAGTACTTTCCCCAACTTGACTGGCATTTTCTCCGGTAATAAATACGTCTTCAATACCATCGTTGTTAAAGTCTCCAATGGTAAAATCCCCATTTTTTCGAGCCATGGATGAGTTGGTTAATGATGATGTACTGCTGCTGACCGACACAGCATCATTGCCCCCTAAGGTCATATATTGTAACTCATCACCCGTATTTTTTGATTGTATAAGGTATTCAAGGTTTTGAAAGAAACCATTTGGTTTTTTTAAGCTTTGCGAATTGCTCAAAAATGAATTTTGAATCGATCCTGAAGAAGTGATGATGTCATTATCACCATCAGAATCAGCGTCAAATATTTTTAGATCTCCCTTGACAAAAGGACTAAATGGATTTGATTTAAGCTCAAAACCATCATCGGTTTGGTAGCCTATAAAAGAAACCGCTTGCTGATTGCTATCGTAGCCCGAAATGATATAATCAATATCTCCGTCACTGTCTAGATCCCCAAAGTCAACCTGAGTTTCTAGTAAATCTGGGAAGCTATAGGAGGTGCTTTCCTCAAAATAACGCACTAATCCATCTGTTTTACTTTCATATAAAATTGAGGTTGGCAAACCTGTTGTTTGACTTAAGCCAGAAACAAACAAATCGATATATCCATCTTTATTTAAATCTACCCATTTGAGTGTTCCATAACCAATTTTTTCAAAGTTTTGGTTGGAATTTACAAACTGACGAACCCCATTGACTACATCATTTCTATAAATGAGGGTTTCTAGGCCGTTGCCTTTATCACCCATGATAGCTACATCAAAATCGCCGTCCAAATCATAATCACCCCATGCAAAAGACGCATTGTTAAAGCCTACAAACATGTCCTCCTTGAGTGTAAAGCTGGTAACTACATCCAAAATATCGATTGAAAATGAAGAAGCTGAAACTAAAGTGGCGTTGGTGACTTGCGGTGTGATGGTTAGTACTTCGTCACCTTCCGTAATACCATCTTCTACTCCTTTTACTAAAATCGATGTAGAAGTTTGACCTGATTTAATGGTAAATATGTCTGAGGAAATATCATTAAAAACCTTTGTGCCCATATGCACATTATTGAAAGTTCCCAAGTTTTGCCAATTCTGCTCGTCACTAGACACCAATACACTAAAAGACATATTCCAACCATTTCCTAAAATTTCAATTCGATCTAAACTATAGGTTTGCTCTAAGTCCACCACAATATAATGTGGGTTGTTTTCATCGGGTCCTGGATCATTACGTTTACTAGACCATCTACCTCCATCATTACAATCGGTAACCCTAGAGCCATTGCCAGACCAACCTCCATATTCGTAACTATTGGCATAGCCTGATTTACCGCAGGCTACATTGGTGCCGTCTTTTGTAAACGCTTTGATTTCATTTAAGTTAACTTGGCCACTATCAGAACTGTAATATGCTTCAAATTTTATATAGCGAACCCCTCCAGCTTCTGAAAACAAATTATAATCATCTGTTGAAGCTGTTCCACTTACGCTGCTAAAATCAATTTCAACATCATAGGGTCCAGGTTTACTTAATGAGGCAGTAATTGTTGCTGTGTCATGCTCTCCAATTTGGTTCTTATCAATTGAAAAAGAGATATCTGGGGTGCCATATACATTTATCGTAATTGTTGATTCGTTACTGTCAAAAGTTCCATCATTTGCTATATAAGTAAATGTGTCAGTTCCTGTAAAATCAGTGTTAGGTGTGTAGGTAACAATGTTATTGTCAAGAGAATAAGAACCATTTGAAGGTTCTGTTGTTATTTCGTAGGTTAAAACATGATTAGTATTCACATCAGTTCCTAAAAGTTGAATTTCTTTTACGCTATTTCTTTCAATTGTTTCGTTTATGTCTTGAGTAACAGGGGGCGTTGGGTCAAAAGTATTTTTGGCAAAATACCAGTTATCGATAAAAAATGTATCCCCGTTTTCAGACGGATCAATCAGAAACTGAGTAACTGTTGATAAATCAATGTTAGATGCGTTTTGAGCAACTAAATCAACTTCAATAGTTTGCCAGCTTCCAGGTACAACTTCACCAAGGTCAAGTAAAACCTCTGTAGAATTGTTGGTGTCAACTAATTTTACAAAAAGTTTTGCTCCAGTTACGTCTTGCGCCGTCCAATAATCGATATACATTTTTTCCATTTGGGAAAGATCGATTCCAGCATATTGTGTAACAGAAGCAAAATTCATGCTAGACATTTTCCAAATATTGTCTCCATCAATTGGATTATCAGTTACAGTTACTTCAGACCAACTAGGGAAATATTCACCAAGGGAAACAGCTGTGTAAGAATCACTGTAAAACGAAACTACATCAGCAGAATTTCGAGCAGGTGGATCAGGAGCTGCAGTTGTGGGAGATGATTGCCCAACTACTGTTGATCCTTTCCAGAAATAGATGTTATCTAGATAAATACTTTTTCCACTACCTCCAGCAAATTTCATTTTGTCCACTGAGCTAAAGTTAACAGCTGTAAAACTAGTGACAGGGATATCTACACTGCTCCAAGATCCTGGAGTTGTTGTGATATCAACTAGTGTTTCGCCTCCTCCTATTGGAGTAACTTGGTAGGTGTTTGTAGTATCATCACTAGCCACCCAAATATCAAGGTGCAAGTATTCCATTGCAGCCATATCTGTAGGTGTAAGTAAAGTTCCTTGATAATTAAAGTTGGAATATACCATCAAATTATTTCCACCAACATCATAATTTGTACTTACGGAACCAGATTGACCCCAGTTTGGATTGTATTCTGTTGCGATATCGGTGTAAGCATCACTGTATACTGATATTACATCTGCAGCATCTTTAGTAGGCGCTGCTGGTGAGTCTGAAGGAATAGCAGGAACAGGGATAGCAGACCCTTGAACAGCAGATAAATCATCAAAATAAGCAGTATAAGCCGCAGTATTATTTAATGCCCCCGCAGCATCAACAGATGTTCTTATTGCTAATTCACCCCACTCACCTGTAGCACCTGTAAAGGTAAATGAAAGTGTTTCCCATCCACTTCCCGTGTGAGCTACTGTGCTTGCAGCGGCATCAATGTTGGTTTGTCCGCTTTGCCCAACCTGAATAATACCTCGTAAGTGAATAGCAGCAGTTGAATAGACTTTTAAACTAACAGTTTGATTTGCAGTTAAGTCAATATAATGTGTTTGAGGTCTGATGAAAATTCCTTTCCAAACATCTCCTCCAGTAGTAACAGTTACTTGACGTACAGTATTGTTGGCATCAACAGGATCAGCTACAGCTGTATTAGCTGCCGTTTGACCTCCACCAAAACCTCCATATACATCCGCTATTGAGTTATTAGATAAATTTGAGAAATCTTGTAACAAAACTTGAGCTTGTGTTTGAAAGGGAAATAATGATATTGCAAATAAGACGTAAAAATATTTCATTTATAATTAAATTTTTTAAACAATTTTAAAAATAAACTATTTAAATAATTACACCAAATCTTCGCAGATTACTTCAAGAAATAATAATTTATTCTTGGAAACAACTTTTTAGTAAAAAAGTTAAATCTTACCCAAAATAGTTCGATTTCACTCCCCTTTTCTCCACCAAACGAGTTACAATAAACTAAAAACCTCTACCAAAATTTAATTTGGTGGGATTTTGGTTGGGTCTAACTTATAGTGTTTTCTTATTATTTATTAAATAAACATGACTAGAATTTCCACCAGTTAATACCGCTCTAAATCCATTTTAACTTGGCCATTCTCTGATTGATACTCCAAAGAAATTCTAGTTGAATTGATTGAAGTAACCGTACAAATGGTAGTAGATTGAACTTCATTGGAATAGAAACTTATAGTAGATCTTCCAGTAATAGTATATGTACCATAATAAATTGATTCAAAATCGTCCTGTGGGAGGGCTACATATTGAAAATAAGTTCCATCACTATTTAATTCATAATCAATATAGTCGAAATTATTTAAAACATTATTGCCATCAAGTAAATATTTAGTAACTGTCCAATCACCTACAATTGAGTATAAACATGAATTATCGTCTTCATCGGCGTTTGAATTATAGTTAGTAGCAGCTTGATCTGTGCAGCCTAAAGTTTTTGGGTCAGAATCATCAGAACATGACAAAAAAATAATGGTAATAAATAAATAAGTTATTTTTTTCATAATGAATTTTTTTTTTATAAAGATACATTTATTTAATTAAATAACATTTTGAAACTAAATGTCATTTTTTAGTGGTAAGTCAGGCTATTGATTTAATAATTTTGATTAAATAGTATGTGTCATTGAGATTAAAATTTTAGACCTGTTTAAGACAATTAAGATCTTGCTCAAAAAATTATGTGTGAGAACTACATTTATAGTGACTAAATTCAAAAAGCAACTACAAAGCAAGATGATTATTTCAATTTTTAAAAGTTAAAATTGCAAAACTGAATAAATTTAATTTTATCATATCATCCACAAGATAGTTCGACTTCACTTAGCTGTAAAACTGTTTTTGTTTAGTCCTTTACCATAAGTATATATGATCCATCATAAGGATCGGTAAGACCCTTATTTATTTTTGCTTGACTACCAATTAACTCGACAAAAGGTCTTCTGCCATCAATTGTTGAGTAGTTCCAAAAACCAACGCTGTTTTGGGAATAAAAATTCCCATTAGCACCTTCCCTAGACGCGGCTGGCATCAAAGACATACCACTAGAATTTGATGCTTTACCAGAGGGGCCAGAACCTACATTAGGTGCTGCCCAATATTCAGTGCCTGACAGTTTAATTTTTCCACCTGCTACATCTGCACCTCCCAAGCATTCAATTAAATTGTTCCAATCATCTTCAGTGGCAACGTGCCATCCTTCAGGAGCCAAACCCCTCGCGTCTGTTAACGCAAATCCATTATATAATTTACCAATACCGCTGTCCTCATTGAATGGATAACACCAGGCAGGTGTTGATAGGTCTCTCCACGCATCGTTTCCAACAACTTCAGGAATTGGATCACCATTTGCAAAAAAAGAAACATTTAAATATTGCGTAGTCCATTGTTTTCCATCGCACATAACTAAGGTATTGTATCTATTACCCTCAAAATCATAAACAACTCCTGTAAGACCAATTTTAGAATTATTTGAAAAGTTTTGGCTATTTGAAATTTCAGTTGTTTTACTATCCACATAGTTTTTTGTTGCTGCATCCTGAGCGTCTGTAGGGTCAGCTACATTTTTGATTTGATAGTTCTCGGCGCTTACCGTACCATTAAGTAATATATTTGAGTTATTAACAGGTGTTTCTGAACTTACAAATCTAACTGAGTAGCCATCAGTCTTAAAATTATTTTGAAAATTTGATTTATAATCTTCAAAATTTATATGAGTACATACGCTATTATTTTGATCATGTTCATTTTTTGACCAGAAATACGTTTGTATCCCCCTTGAACCAAAATAATCAGTGAAACAACAACCGCCCCTTACACCAACAGGGATGGCATTGAACAAGGAAGAATTATTAGATTCTTTATTCCAACCAGGAGAACCATCCACATCTGAACTATTCCAAAGTTTGTCTGATGCTAATGATTTTGCTAATTTATTTCCATCAATAGAGTTGTCAAAATTATAACCAGACGAAGTCATATATTGATAGAATGTATTCCAATCATCATTATCGGGAACTCTAAATCCAGTTGGCGAAAATTCCTTTCTTAAGCTCGGATCGTTCAGAGATGCTTCATCAAATATCCCAGCAACTGCGTACCAATTATATAGCTTCCCATAGTTTTTATCGTCAGTAGAATCATTTTCATAATAACACCAAGCGCCAACTGTTAAGTTTTTCCAAACAGTCTGATCTTCTATATAGAGAATAGGCGTTCCATCACGATATGTTTCAACTGCTGCATTCTCTACTGACCAGTATTGATTTCCATATTTAATCCAATCAAACGAGTTTGAGTTCTGGTCAATTGACGTGCCTGTAGTTTGTGAGTATAAATTTGAATAAAAAAAAGGACTAACAAACAATCCAAAAAAGACGAGTAATTGTATTTTCATATTCAAAAGTAAACAAAAAAAAACTTGATATCAGCACCTATAAATAATCTATCGGACTTGGGATACTCTCTTTTGAGACACCAACAACGAGTGTATAGCATTCTGTGGCTTTGATAGATTTATGCCCCAATAGTTTTTGTGCATTTCAAATGTATACTCCCCCTTCCAACTGTAGTGTAACATAGGAAGGAGTATCTTTAAATTCTTTGCTTAATGACAGGCAGGACATTTTTTAGAAATACTTGTTATAATAATAATTTACTTTTGAGTATTAAACTGATTCAATGAAAAATATTGTCACCTACATTTTGGAACTGCTGATCATAATTCTTTTAATGATAGTACCTCCTTTGTTTGTTTGGATTGATTTTACAATTTTAAAAACAAATTTGTCTGAATACTCATTAACCGAACTTACGCAGGAATTTCTATTATTAACTTCTTTTATTATTCTATTTATAAGAACATATAAGAATAAAGAAAACAGCGGGTTTTTAACACTACTTGCGGGTTTATTTTTGGTCATGCTTATTAGAGAAGGAGATTATTTTTGGGATAAAATAATGAAAGGGCTTTGGACAATTCTAGCACTATCTACTTTTTTAATTACAATTTACCTTGCCAACAAACAAAGAAAAACAATCATTCCATCGCTTTCAACATATTGGAACACTAGAGGATTTGGCTACCTAATCATAGGGTTATTAATTGTGTTAATCTTTAGTCGAATATTTGGTACTGGAGACTTATGGAGAGCTATTTTAAAAGAAAATTACGTTGGTCGTTACAAAACAGCTATCCAAGAAGGTCTTGAGCTATTTGGGTATCTAATAACTTTTTGTGGAGTGGTATTGATATCAAAAAACTCAGAAGCTAACACTAAAATAAAGACCTGATTTACCTTTTAGATTGAAATGAAAAACGCTAAAGAATAAGGCATATCCCCATTCTATTTAATTGCAAGTAGTAACCATTGCACCTGCTAAAACACAACCCCTTGTGTTTTAGCAAACCCCACATTCGTTTTAACACAATTGATATTCTCTTGAAATAGCGCTTAACACTCTTCTTTACAATAAAGTGTAATACAGCTGCGTGTTATACGTAAATAACACTTTTGGTTCAGTAAACCTTCCTTATAACACAATAGGAAAAACCAAAACGACTTATCAAACAAGCTGATAGATAGCTAATTCTTTAAAAATACATGCTGGCTTCAAAACGATAAGATCTCTCTGCAATGAATCAAATGTTATACTTATTAAACAAAAAAACACATTAAAATTTAAAAAAATATTGGTTATTGTATGGCTATGTTAACAAATTAATAATCAATTACGATGAAACACATATATACTTTATTCTTTGCGCTTATAACAAGTGTAACTTTTGGACAGTATGCTGTAGGTACATCTACCCTCTTTTCTGGAGGTGGTGCGGCTTACCCTCATGTCCTAACTGCTGCAACACCAGCTGACGGAAATACTGGTGAAGCTGTAACAATGGTAATGAACGTAACTTCTTTGCCCGCAGGAGGCGCTAACTTTAGAGTTTACAAAACAAATGCTGGTAGTACTGGTGTTTTTGGAAGCATTAACGCAATAACTTTGGGTGAGAACACCATTACTGTAGCTGCTGTTGATTTTGCCCGTGCGGTTAAATTTCAATTCGATCCTGCTGCTGCTGGTGTTGAATTTGATCAAGTTTCCATAAATGGTGTTGAACTATTAGGAAATGTAGACTTTAAAACGGGGTATGCAAGCGGAGAATTATCAAACAATCCGAATTGGAAAGCTGGTACTGGAAAATACGTTGTTGACCCAGCTGCTGGAACAGCAACTGTAGAAGCAAATTATGCCAAAGCTGTGATGGGCCAAGCCTTCAAAATGATGGCTGACGGAGATGCGTTAACCTATAAGTTGGATTTTGCTCTTAATAGCACACTAGGTTCAGCAAATAAAATTCTTATGCGGAGTGGATTTACTCATGTTAATGGTACTAGTTCTAGCGGTGCTAACGAAAACGTGGTTCATATCTCTATAAACGACTGGAATGGGTCACTTGCTGTGCGAAATAATACCAATGTTGGAAATGCAGATAGTGGTTTTCAAGGTGTATTCTTAAACCCTGCTGATGTGAATAATGCAACGGTTTCTATTGAAGTAACTTTAACTCTAGGTGCTGATGCAGCTAGTTCTACTATTTCAGGAAAACTTGTAAGCTCCACTGGCAATGAATCAACTGTAGGTTCTTATACAGGTATTCAAGACGCTCTATATACTGCTGCAACGACTGGTGATGGAATTTACGCAATGTTTAATAGCGCAGCATTGAGTCAGTGTGGTGCTGATGGTGGCCCACTTACTGGTGGCGTATCTTTATCTAATTTAAGTGTTACTCCTCCAGCTCCAGCGGATACTACCGCTCCAGTAATTACATTAACTGGTGATGCTGTTATGGAACTCACTGTTGGTGACACCTATGCTGATCCAGGTTTTGCGGCTAGTGACGACACGGATGGTGACATAACAAGCAGCGTTGTTGTTGCTGGTGACTCTGTTGATACAAGTGCCGCTGGGCAATACGTTGTTACCTATAATGTTTCTGATGCTGCCGGAAATGCTGCTACAGAAGTAACTAGAACTGTAAATGTAAGTGCAGACCCTTGCGCAAACGCAAACAATACAGCACAACCTGCTGCAGACTTTGACGCAGATTCGGTTGATATTAGTGTTTGGCATGAAGATAATGCTACGTATGAAATCGTTGATGGTGCATCTACATTAAACTCTGGTGGTGTTGCTGTTGGAGGTACTGGAAACATTCTAAAATATGTTGACGCAGGTGGTGAATGGTATTCAAATATTCAAATTAGAACATGTAATAAGATTGACCTAAGCATTGTAAACGTATTTAGAATGGATGTTTATCTTGATAGCGGATCAATTACAGGTACTTCTCCAAACCAATTGGAGTTAAAATTACAAGACAATACTACCAATGCTGTGAACCCGTGGGAAAATCAAAGTTCAATTGTTGTTGCTATAGAGCAACTTGATACTTGGGTTTCTGTTGAATTTGATTTTAGCAGCAAAATTGATGGTACACTAGATCGATTAGATTTCGATAATATCGTAATTCAGTTTAATGGAGAAGGGCAAGACAATGCCAACCCAGTAACCGCTTTTATCGATAATTTTGAAAGTGATTATCTTGTTCCTGTAGACCCTTCAATTACTTCTTACAGCGAAAACTTTGATGATGGTGATTCAGGATGGGGTGCTGCTGATGGTGCTGCATTTGTGGAAGCCGAGGGGTACGGAACAGTGTCGAATACTAATGCTACTGACTGGGCGCATACCTATATAGATGTAGATCCGCTAGACCTATCAGCTGCTGATAAAGGATTCTCTTTCAAGGTAAAAGGAATGAGAGCGTCTAAGGTGTTCTTTAAGCTACAAGTCGGTACTGACCATGCAAATAACCACGAGTGGCCTGCAGCTACAGAAAACTATACCACACCTGGTGAATGGCAAACTATTGTTGTTGATGCAACTGGACAAACATCATCTAACAAAACAAGAGTTGTAATATTCTTTGATACGCAGAGTGCGGCAAGTGTGGATTCAACGCAAGACGTTTTCATGATTGATGACTTTGAATTTGGAGAGCTAGCTACATTAAGTATAGGTTCTTACGACAGTCTTCAAGACATTGTTGCCTATCCGAATCCAACACGTGATTTTTGGAACGTAGAAGCTACTTCAACAATGAAAAGCGTACAGCTATTTGATGTAGTAGGTAGAGAACTCATGCGCTTAGAGCCAAATGCGAATACCGTTCGTATTTCTACAAAAACATTGAAAAGCGGAATTTACTTCGCCAAAATCAATGATGGAGAAATGATGAAACTTATCAAGCGATAAGCAACGTCTTAACAACTATAAAAAGCTCCTACTAATCGTAGGGGCTTTTTTTATAGCTATATTTTAGTGAATTCGCGATTTTGATAAAAAGCTCCAGTGCACAATCAAGGCACTTGCAAAAAACGCAACCCCGATACTATATTCAATCAAAGTACTTAAATCTTGTTTTATTTTTTTTAACTTAGTAAAGAACAAACCCTAAATCTGTTCTACACGATGAACTTAGTTAAACTTAAATTTCCCATTGGGAAATACAACACAACCTATACGCCAAGCGAACTATTGATAAAGCAATGGATAAAAGACATTGAGGCCTTTCCTGAAACAGTTGAAGCGCTAACAACGGGTATTTCTAATGAAGCGCTTTTGTGGAACTACAGGCCTGATGGTTGGAACGTAAAACAAGTTATTCATCATTGCGCAGACAGTCATATGAATGCTGTTATTCGTTTTAAGTTGGCCCTTACTGAAGATACGCCAACTATCCGACCCTACTTTGAGGACAGGTGGGCAGAATTATCAGACACATTGAATAATGATATTTATGACTCTATTATGCTCTTAAAAGGATTGCATAAAAAATGGGGTACGCTTTTAACTCGTTTAACAACTGAACAACTAAAACTATCATTCATCCATCCTGAGCAAGGGAGGAAAATTACATTACAAGAAAATGTAGGCATTTATGCGTGGCATTGCAACCACCATCTAGCGCATATTAAAAATGGGATTGCCTCAAAGGGCAAGTATACCTACTAGTTTAAGAAATAAGCATGTTAGGCCCTTGTAAAAGATTCATTTTTTCAATTCTGTAGCTATAAAGCATTTGGATTTTTAGTGTGGTAACTTATCGCTTAGTAAACCATATAAAAAAGTTCCAAGAATTGAAAATATTATGACTATAAGAATAGGTAAAAAGCCCGCACCAAGTAATGCAAACATAGGACCCGGACAAGCGCCTGCCAATGCCCAACCTAAACCAAAGATAATCCCGCCAAACATATAGCGACTAAAACTCTTTTTCTTGGGCGTGAATGTAATTTTTTCTCCGTAAAAAGAAGTGATTTTAAACCGTTTAATGAATTGAATCAGTAATATACCAATACCCAATGCAGAACCAATAATTCCATACATGTGAAACGATTCAAATAAGAACATTTCATAAATACGAAACCATGAAGCAGCTTCTGATTTAAACAACGTAATTCCAAAAAGGATTCCAATAAACAAATATATAAGTGTTCTCATAATTAAAATAACAAAGGAAAAATTCCATGAATCATAACTAGACCTCCAATAAAAAACCCAACAACTGCAATAAGTGATGGAAGCTGTAAGTCGCTTAAACCCGAAATTGCATGGCCAGAAGTGCAACCACCAGCATAGCGTGTTCCAAAGCCAACAAGTAAGCCGCCAATTGCAAGAATTAAAATTGTTTTAATATTTAGTAAAGAGTCTATTTCATATAATTCGGTTGGTAAATATGCATTGCCAGCACTTGTAAAACCAAGTGTGTTAAGTGCATCTATACTACTTGAGCTAATAGCTACAGCGCTATCAGTAGTTAAAAATTGAGCGCCAATAAACCCCCCTATTGCTGCGCCAAAAATGACTACTAAATTCCATTTTTGTGCATTCCAATCAAATTTAAAAAAATCAGCTTTGTTACTTGCACCACAAATCGCGCATATCGTTCTAAGGTTATCAGACATACCAAAATTCTTGCCTACCATGATAAGCAAGAACATAATAAATGCAATTAAAGGTCCTGAAATATACCAAGGCCACGGCTCGAAGATCCAACTCATTGTTATTATTTAGACTGTAAAAGAAAACATTAAATTTAAATAATTGTCATAAAACATGAAACATTTTCAACTACTTAAATCCCATTGTTATAAATTCATTGCAAACCCTCAAAAAATCCTCTGTGTGCAATTTTGTAATTGTAGGATGCGTCGAATAACAAGGGGTATTCATTGGGATTGTCATGAAAATTGAGCAACCAACTGTCTGTATCTCGCATGCCCCAAAGTGTTATTCCAAATCGTTTTTCTGGGGGTATATTGTTAAACAGTTCAACAACTTGTCTGTAGCGTTCCTCCTGAGCTAAAGCACGCTGGTAACTCAGTGACTTTAAGGTACGTGATTTGTTTACTGTCATATCCAGTTCTGAAAAATGAATGAGTACATTTTTTTGAAGAAGTAAATCTACATTAGACTGTATTTGTTGCCTAGAAGGGTTCATGTAATCAATATGCATTTGCAGTCCTACCCCATCAATTGGAATATTACGGCTAGTAAAATCGTCTATCATGGTCGTTACTTCAAGCATTTTTGATTGCTGCGACTCAAGGTTATAATCGTTATAAAATAATTTCACATCAGCGTCTGCTTCTCTGGCCCATTGAAAACATTTTGCTACATAGTCACTGCCCAAACGCTGTCTAAAAAGATCGTTTTTGGCAGCTTCAGTAAAAGCCTCGTTAACAACATCCCATCCTGCAACTACAGAGACTTCTTGTCCGTTTATTGTTGATTTTTCTTGTGCAAAATGAGTTACTGTAGCTTTAATATAGGCTTCAATAAGCGCTTCAAATTCAGTGTCCGAACCAGCAAAATTCCGTAACCATCCCGGTACAGAATTATGCCATATGAGCGCGTGTCCAAAAACACGAAAACCATTGGCTTTGGCATAAGCTACAATCACATCACCATCACTGAAATCGTAGTTGCCTGCGCCTTTAAATATATTGGCCATTTTCATGTCGTTTTCAGCCGTAATACTATTAAAATCCGTATTTAGATAGGCTTTAAATGTAGTGTCATTGGCAAGCTTTTTAGCAGAAACAATCATTCCAATTGGATATGCTGCAACAGACTTTAATGATGCTGTGGGTTCATAGGTTACTTCCGGTACAAAAGGCGGCGCAGGTGGTTCTGTAATTTCCGCATCCTTATCACTACTACAAGAAGCTAGAAACAATATAAGGGTACATAAAATAACGCTTTGGAAAAATGGTGTGTGCTTAGTTAACATTATACAGTTGTTACAATAATCTTGGGATCAATTCCAATAATTAATTAATAATGAGTTTATGTGTAGTTATTGCTTTTTCGTTTTTAATACGCATAAAATAAACCCCTTGAGTTAAATGATTTATATCCATTTTTGTCTTAAGGTTTTCTTCATAAACTTGCTTCCCCTCCAAGCTGTAAATAGTTACATGCAATGGTATATTTGGTTTTGTAAAATATACGATACCGCTAGAAGGGTTTGGATAAAAGTCTATAGAAGTTGTGTAATAATCCAAATCGTTTTTGGTTAACGTATCCGTAAAGGCGTATACAAAACTAGAAAACTCCATTGGCTGAAGTGTTACCTCCACAAATTGCGCATCGGGTTGAATATCCATAGTGCTAAATTCATAATCCGTTGTTGCATTGGTGGTATATCGGTTTAAAGAACTAACTTCATAAGGGATGTTAACGCTTAGCGTTTTTGTTAAATTGGAATCGTTAAACACATGCACAACCATTTCATCATCGCTAGGAGCTATAAAACTAGAAACAAATAAATTGGGGGTGGTAGTAAACGTGTGACTAATTCGCTGATAGCCTTTGTTGGTTAGGTTGGAAAAATGTTTGAATGCATGGTAGCGTTTTGGAAGAAAAACTCCAGAATCGTCCCATAACACAAGTGCCGAAGATCCTTCTTTATCTCCTTCTTCGGGTGTTGGATAAATGTGTTCTTCAAACAAAAGGTGTGTCATATAGGCTGTTAACCCTCCCTCGTTAAATCCGCGTGTAATCCATTTGATATAATTCGAAGCATCAATCATAGAAAGGTCGATACTTTTAAGATTTCCCGATTCTGTAACCCAAATAGGCTTATCATCTGCAACTGCCAAAAGAGCCGACCAATCTGCGTCATGATTACTATCGTAGTAGGTATGTGTACCTATAACCTCGACAGCCGCTTTGGTGACAGCATCCTGAAACATTTCTGTGATATACGTAGCAGCTGAATTCACTTGTGTCAAATTGCTTACGGGAGTTGATGAAGGACTTACACGTGCGTTCTCAGGGCTCAAAATTCTAACGGATGAAAATGTTGAATTGTCAAGACGTCCTCTTACATGCGGAAGCACTTCGGTTAGCTTTTCAGCCGTTAAATTCATCGATTCGTAAGTGTTAAGGAAGTCGGGTTCGTTTGTCAAAGACACTTCCGTTACATCAATTCCATATTTCTGTTTCATGCCAGTTAAAAAAGCCATAATGAATTCACCAAATTCTTCAGTCATTTCTGGTTTTAGGGTGTTTAAGGCTACATCTTCATTAGAAGACGCCCTTTTATGGGATTCGTTAATTTTCATCCACCCAGGAGCACTGTTACAGTTTCCTATTATATAATCTATACCTACTTGACTAGACGATAGCGCATTTTGAAGCGTATTGACGACAAAGTGTGGACTTGAATCGTAGTAGTTCCAGTTAAAATCATTGATGTCAAAGCTATAGGGATCACTGTTGTCGTTTCCATTGTTTTCTAGTGAGTGATGGATAAAAAACCGAATCATGTTTATGTGTAAATCGCTGTATGCCAAGTTCTCTACTTCCGCCCGTAAAGATGCTGGAAGGCTTGCAAGTGTTTCAGTACGGCGTTTTATTCCTCCTCCAAAACCTTCAACAACTTGATGGCGGACTTCAGGTTGCGTAGCAATACCTAGTCCAGGCATTACATTGACTTCATCAATAAAAAAAGTTGTATTGGCCGATAAATACCTAAAACTTACTCGATAACTTGGAACGGCTGTAGGAATTGAAAATGTATGAGAATATAACGTCCACTGATCCGTTAAAACGAATTCATTACTCTTAAAAACAGAAGTTCCTACTGTAGGGTCACTAATACATAGTTTAAGTAATGAGGTTCCAGAAACACTACTCGATTTTGCATAAAAAGTGACTGTTAATGAGCTGTTATCAGGAACTGAAAATTCGTGTAAGGATTTTGTTTGAACATTATATTCCAACTCACCCAAAGTTTGTACATCGGCACGTAAAGCTTTTGTACTTCCACGCACAAGACCAGACATCGCAATGGAAAACTGGGCGAGGCTGTTACCAGAGCTAAGGCTTGTCCAGCTATCAAAAGTATTTGCTGTACTGGCTTCAAGTCTTCCATTAGAGATTGGAAGTGTTTGAGAAAAACCTTGTGTAAAAACCATACACAAAAAAACTGTTGTAGAAATAAACTTCATGCATCAAATATGCAGTCATAAGGACTAGTATAATGGCATCATAAAATCAAAAAATATAATTTTTAAACCAATTCATTGTAAATCTGGATAAAGTGAGGAATACGTTCTATTCATCTTTGTGAAATACCTAAAATAAACAGTAGATTTGAAAGGAACCCTTTGAAATTCATTTCAAAAATCCTTAATCATGTATCACATGTTTTGTAAAATCATCACGATTGTAGCGCTCGCTTGGGGCTGTTTTTTGAGCGCACAAACATTTACAAACCCTGTTTTACCTGGTGGTTATCCCGATCCATCCATATGCCGTGTGGGTGATACTTTTTATTTGGTCAATTCTTCATTTGAATACTTCCCAGGAATACCAATCCATAAAAGCAAGGATTTAATAAACTGGGAACTTATTGGCCATGGATTAAACAGGCAAGAACAATGTGCAGAGAGCATCAACTTACATAACGTACAAGATAACGGAGGGATCTATGCGCCAACCCTAAGGCATCATAATGGGATTTTTTATATAATCACAACAACTATTTATAAGGATCCCAATACAAACAAATCTAGCGCAACAAACTTTATCTTAACGGCATCTAACCCAGAAGGGGCTTGGTCGAACCCAATTGTTATTGAAGGTGCCCCTGGGATAGACCCTGATCTATTTTTTGATGATGATGGAAGGGTATGGTATACAGGAAACCATCAACCCAATGATCCAAAATTTGATGGTGAAACAGAAATATGGATGCAAGAACTCGACCCTAAAGATTTTCAATTGATAGGAAAGCGGCATTTTTTGTGGCGTGGCGCATGTGATGGCGTTTGGGCAGAAGGGCCACACATCTATAAAAAAGAAGGGCGCTACTACTTGTTAATCGCAGAAGGTGGAACATCATTTAATCATGCAGTCATGGTTGCAGTAAGTGATCAAATAACGGGGCCTTACACCGCCAATAAACGAAATCCTATTTTCACCTCCAGACAACTTTCTTTCGATAACTGGGTGCACAGCACAGGCCATGGTGATTTAGTAGCACTTGAAGATGGCAGGTGGTTTATGGTTCTTTTGGGGATTCGAGGAGAATTGAATCGAGCATCAAACATGGGAAGAGAAACATTTATTGTGCCTGTTGAATGGGAATGGGATATTTATCGCGATGAACGAAACCTATGGCCAGTTATAGCACCTAAAACAGGACGCATAGAACGGATTAATCCTGTGATTTTTAACAACTCATCTAAACAGAATAATGATGGCTTTAAAGACACTTTTTCTTCAACAAAACTTGATAAACATTGGAATTTTAGACGCGTACCACACCAAAAAACCTATAGCTTAACAGCTAAAAAAGGGCATTTACGGCTATTCACTCACCCTAACATTATTGAGAATAGAGCAAAAGCACATTTCATTGGAATTAAGCAGACAGAAAGTGATTTTGTGTTCGAAACAAAAATGGAATTTAATCCTGCCGATAATGGTTTCGAATCTGGTATAGTGTTTATTCAGAAAGACAATAATTACGTGAGCTTTAGCATAAAAAAAGAAAATGGCGCGCGTTATTTAATGTTAAAACACCAAGATAGCAGCCTGAATGTTTTAAATAAAATTAGACTTGACAACTCTATTAAAAATGTTTTTTTTCAAGTCATTTCGAAAAATAACGTGCTTACCTTTAAATACAAATCCAACGGTAAGGCGTACAAAACTGTAGCTAAAACAAAGGCAGACTTAATTTTGAGTAAAGGCTATACAGGAGCACATTTGGGTATTTATGCAACAAGTAATGGCGTGAATTCGAATGATTATTCTGATTTTGATTATGTCACCTATAAACCTTTACAACAATGAAACAAATGCATATTTTATCTTTTTTAATGATCTTTTTTCTTTTAAGCTCCTGTAAAGGAAATGATGGTGATGTCATTGAAACTCCAACAGTAGTCGAAACGACACTAAAAACACAGTCGCTTACTATTGAACAAGAAATTGATGGTAGTTTGGTTAGCAGGTCTGTTTTAATACAGGCGCCACTAGTCGTTGATAAAAGCAAGTCATATCCTGTCGTGTTTGCTTTTCATGGAAGGGGTGGTAAAAATACCAGTTGGGTAAATTCGTTAAAAGAGTTTACAAATGCAGGCACCTTTGTTGGAGTCTATCCACAAGGTCATCTTAACTCATGGAACCTTGGACCGGAGCCGTCTAATGCAGACGATGTGGCATTTGTAAATGCTGTTATGAATGCACTTGAAGACATTCCCAATTTAAATTTAGATCGTGTATTTGCCGTTGGAACTTCCAACGGAGCAGGAATGGTAAATTTACTAGGAGCAAAAACAACCTATTTTAAAGCAATTGCACCAGTAGTTTCACAGCTAATCACCTCTATTGAGCTTACCCAACAAACCAAGCCGTTGTCTATTTTTCAAGTTAATGGTGCTGCAGATAACAGCATTCCTATTGAAGGCGGAAATAAGTTTGGTCATACATTTTTAAGTGCTTTGGAAAGTGCAGAAAAATGGGCTAGCCAGTTTGGATGTGATTCCACGCCAACAATAAAACCCGTAGGAGAAAACACAACGTACTCTTTTGGGAACTGTACCGATAATGTGCAAATAAACTACTTGCGTGTTGAAGGAGGCGGACATAATATTGTTGCTTCGTATCCAACATTATGGAGCGATATATGGCAATTTTTCCAAACATTATAAAACACACGCTGAATTAACATGTTTATTGTAAACTTTGCTAAATAAGTGTTAGTAATTATGGCTACAAAGGTTCTAAATTTGAATTTCAATTCACATCGTAATACCATGTCAACTAAATCAATGCATTTTTTAAAGAATTTTTTCATCACGATAAGCATTGTTAATTTTTCAATGAATGGCATTCTAGCGCAATCCGATGAAACACAGCATACTCCCTGGAAACTTGATGGTGCACAAGAGCGCATCAAAACCATTAGGAAAGGAGATGCTGTGCTTAGGTTTGTTTTTGACGAAGTTGTCCCTAGTGGAGAAATGGGTACAATTGACATCAAGCTTAATAGTCATGCATTTAATTTTGGTGTTTCTATGACTCAAGTAAATGCTTTCGCTGGCACACCGTATTTTGAAGCCTATCACCAAAGAGTTGAGGAGCTTTTTAATTTTGTTACTGTAGGATTTTATTGGGTGGCCTACGATGAGCGAAGAGACCTAAGCAACTTCAAGAAAAGGATGCGCAAAACAATCGATTGGGCACAAGCAAACAATATTAAAATAAAAGGACATCCGCTACTCTGGCATGAGTCATTACCCAAGTGGGTAATCGATTCAAAAGATCCCGAAAAACTTGAGCCAAGTATATTTTCACGTTTAGAGCATTTAATAACAACATATCCAGAAATCGCATATTGGGATGTGTATAATGAACCTGTTGCTCCGTTTAAGGAGCACGTAACTCCTAATGGTGTTTCAAGATGGATCAAATACAAAGGTGGGATTTATCCAGCCATGCAATCGTTGTATGATTTTGTAAACAATGTTGATGCTTCAAAGAAGTACACCAATAACCACTATCACCCAAACGATCCTGCGTTTTTAGCGCTAAATGAGTTTTTTGTAACCAACAATGTAAAATACGATGCCATCGGGATGCAAGCGCATATGCAAACAAATGACAACGTTCTTTCAGAAGAAGAACTCCTAGCTCAGGTCGAAAAATTTGCCTTTTTGAAAAAAGACATTCAGTTTACTGAGTTAACAGTTACAAGTTCTAAACGTTTTGAAAACTGGAAAGACCATCAGGTGTTTTTAGAAAAAAGAAAAAAAGCACGAAAAAATGGAAAGCAATTGAATCTACCCAGTCTTCCTGCATATGAAGATTATCAAGCTGCTTATATTAAAGATTTTTATACACTCCTATTTAGTCTTCCACAAATAAGTTCTATCACTTTCTGGAATTTAACCGACAGAAATGCATGGAGAGGCCATGCAGGGGGAATTTTGGATATGGAACTGAAACCTAAAAAAGCGTTTTATACGCTAAAAGACCTTATAAAAAACGAATGGTCAACACAAATTTCAAAAACCATAGCATTAGAAAACGATCTAAATTTTAATGGCTTTTATGGAAGTTATAATGGTACACTTTCCATAGCAGGCAAGAAATACAGCTTTGACTTTGAACACTCTAAAGAAAACAAGGAGCCCATTAAAATTATGTTATAACAAATTTCATAAACCTGAGTACTTAAACTGTTCCTCTACGGGAACCCCGTATAACGACTCCAACTCACCAATATTTTGATTGTAAAACCGTGTGTTCGGAGGAATACTAATACCTTTCCAAAAGTTAGCGTTGTATGGAACTTTATAGAGCGTCATGTCTTTAGGCTGTTCCTGCTGATGAGAATCAAATAGTTTCTTGTTTTCTTCAATCCCTAAAACATACACCTCATGTCTGTAGGCAATTGGAATGTATTCAGGGGTAGGTCTGTTTGCACTTCGCAAAGTGCGTTTTATGTCTTCCGACAAACGTATGGCCCCTTCCCATTCGCGTTGATGGTAACTTAAATACAGTTTCCCGTCAGCATTATTCTTGTAGACATATGTTGCTTTAAGAAACTTACCTACTTGTGGATATTTGGTAACTTCAAATTTATAAATCTTATGGGTATCCATGCCAATATATAGCCGGAGTACTTCTCCGTTTTTACGTGTTCCTTCAGTAACAACAACATCCTCACCATCATAACTAGAGTTGCTCACCTTCTTCCATGCATAAGCACTTGCCGACATTCCCTTTCGTAAAGGATTATTGTAGGCCATATACATTAAGGCATGCATTTTTTGCTCGTTTTTTATAAAACGGTAATCTGCAGAAGTTCGAGCTTGCGCTACATTAAAACTGGTTATAAATCCATTTGGTCCACGATCTATCACATTGATATAATGCTCAACAAAAAAACGACACAGATTATCTTCCACCGACCATCTTCGGTACAAGGTTTTAAGTTGATGATTTTTACTAACCGTATTCTCTTTTAATTTTTTAAAAGCCATTTTAACATATACATCTGAGGTAGTTACTACAACTTCCGAAAGATTTGTAGTTTGTTCAACCAACTCAATAATTTTAGTCTTTTTGTTTAAATAATCTCTAAGATTGACCCGATAGGTTTCAAAACCCAATGAGGATATTTGTAACGTATCTGATAATTCTTTTTCAGAAATCACAAAATAAAATTCTCCATCCTCAGTAGTTGATGTTCCTATATTTTTTTTAATAATACCAACTGCTGCAAATGGAATTTCAAAGCCACTTTCATCGAAAACATGCCCTGATACTGGAATTGCCTTTTGACCATGTAAAAAGAGAAAAAAGAAAAGACTGGCGACTATTAGTATCATTCTAATATTAACCATATTGTATTTCTTCATTGTTACTTTATTAGATAAGATTAACAGCTGCTACTCCTCATTTGTTTGATGGATAATACGAAACTCTTTTGGAGTTTTACTCGTATAGGTTTTAAATCTTTTGGTGAAATATGATGGAGATGCAAAGCCAACTCGGAAGCAAATTTCACCAATACTCATATCAGAACTTTCCAAAAGTTCCTTTGACTTTTCCAGACGGATTTTACGAATAAGCTCGTTAGTCGACATGGTAGTCATATTTTTAATCAAGCGATATAGCTTACTCCTACTAAAGTGTAATTCATCTGCAATATCTTGAACACTCAAATCTTCTTTAGATAAGTTATTTCCAATTACTGTAACGACGTCGGCTAAGATTTTTTTATCATTAGACTCTGTATCAATCTTTAAATCCAAACTATCAAAGTACGAGTTGTAGAATTGATTCTTAGAAACAATCATTTGTCTTAAATGTGATTTTAGTAAGTTTAAGCTAAAGGGTTTTTTTAGGTAGGCATCTGCCCCAATATCAATCCCTTTAATACGATCTTGTTCTGAAACTTTTGCGGTTAACATTAGAATTGGAATCACACTTGTTTCCTTGTTCTTTTTAAGTAATTCACACATCTCAAATCCATCAAGTTCTGGCATCATCACATCGCTGATAATTGCATCGGGGCGTAGTACTTTTGTCATTTCATACCCTACCCTGCCATTAGCTGCTTCGTGAATTTTATAGGTAACACTCAGTTCACTTTTTAAGTATTCTCTAAGCTCTACATTATCTTCAACTATCAAAACACTGTACTCTCTTTGATCAGCATCATTGTGTGAATCTTCAGGGAAAGTTAAATCCTCCTCTTTATCTTGAAATTCCTCAAGTATTACTTCATTACTCACAAGTTGATTTGGTTCAAAATGAGTATTTCCTAATGGAAAATAGATTTTAAATGATGTGCCAATATTTTCAACACTATCAACTTCAATCTTACCCTTGTGATAATTTATAAATGCGCTGACTACTTCTAATCCAATGCCGGTACCTCCGTAATATTGCTCGTTATTTTGTTTGTCTTGATAAAAGCGCTCAAATATCTTTTTAATGTTTTCTTTTTTAACTCCAAAACCACTGTCTTGAACGCTAACTTCAAGTGCTGGAATCAACTTTTCAGGATCAATGAGCGGGAAAACGACACCTTCGTTGTGACTTAAGGCTTGAACACGAATACTTCCACCATCCTTCGTTGCTTTGAATGCGTTTGACAACAGGTTATATATAATCTTTTCGAACATCGAAGAATCCACCCAAACATCATGATCATAAAGACTATTGAAATCTGAGTGCAAATCTATTTTTCTGTCAATCGATTCTTCTTTATAATTTAAAAGAACCTCTTCAATTTCATTTTTAATATTTACGCTCTTTGCTTGAACTTGGATTTTACTAAACTGCATTTTTCTAAAATCCATTAACTCATCAATCAGGCGTTTCATTCGCTTGGTATTTCTGTGGATTGTTTTGTGCTTGTCTCGAACTTCTTTTGGTAAATTCAGCCTCATGGAACTTGAAACCAAGCTTTCTAAGGGGTTTAAGATTAAGGTTAATGGAGTTCTGAACTCATGGGATATGTTTGTGAAAAATTGTATTTTTTTGTTGTGAAGCTCTTCAGTTTGTTTTCGTTGGTTACGTTCTAATACCACCTTTTGTTTTTCAATGGATCTTAGTCGTAACAGCCGGTAGATGTAAAAAGCAAGTAAACACGCGAAAAGGACATAACCCAGTCTTGCTGCTATGGTATTCCACCAAGGAGGAAGTACTTTGACAAACAAGTCTTTGGAGGCAAGCGACCAAACACCGTCATTATTCGCAGCTTTAAGTTTAAACACATACTCCCCAGGTTTAATATTTGTATATGTAGCTGTACGCAAACCGTTCACATAATTCCAGTTTTCATCGAGTCCCTCTAGCTTATAAGCATAGCTATTGTTTGAACCGCGAGTATAGTTTATTCCTGTGTAATCAATAGCAAATGAGGATTGATCGTGGTTTAACATTAAAGTATCCATAAGATGAAGTGCTTTGATTAATGCACCTTCTGGGTGAATTGGTACATCTATATTGGATATTTTAAGATTTGTAAGCTTAATTTTTGGGGTTTTTTTATTTGTTAATATGTCATCAAAATCAAAAAAACATATTCCCTCGCTAGTGCCCACATAAAGCGTTTCGCTGTCTTGAAAAAATGCATTTCTATTGATATTATTACTTAGCAATCCATCAGGCGTTGAAAAGACATTCGTTTCGTCCGTAGATGCGTTATACTGAATTAGACCTCGATCGCTACCAAACCAATACATTCCATCATAGGTCTGTGTTATTGAATTAATAGATATGTTTTGCATGTCAGGATTCTGTGTGTGCCACCTAAACTTATTCTCAACATTAGCGTAGCTAAAAACCCCATAGCCATCTGTTCCAATCCAAATATTTTTATTTAAATCTTCATAAAGTGAAAAAACAATAAATTCTGAAACACGCTCTTCACTAACTGCAGTAATTTCAGCATTTAAAGAAACAATGCGAGCTGTTTTTGGTGTGTATCTAAAAAGCCCTTTTCGTGTTCCCAACCAAATATTATCTTGAAAATCAACAATTACTTTTCGAATGTTACTGTTGTCAAGTTCTAGTCGTATAAAATCTTCAGAATTATAATGTGTAAAATCACGTGTTGAAGGATCATACGAAATCAAACCACCTAAAAAAGTCCCAACCCAAATAATTCCTTTAGAGTCCTCCGCAAAACTTACAACTCTGTTAGACAGTATAGATTCAGGGTTAGTTTTTGTGTTAAAGTTGATAAATTTTTTAGACCCTTTCTTCAATAGATAAATACCATTGTACCAGGATGCAACCCAAACATTTTCCTTACTATCAATAAAAATTGAAGGAATATCAAGGCTATTTAAACCAGAAGCAATCTTATTTTCTGGGTCATTGAGATGTGTAAAAGCATCTTTAGTTTTATCATAAAGATACACACCCCCATCTATACTACTAAACCAAATATTGTCTTTGGCATCCTTAAAAATGGATGATATTGAACTAGGAAAAGGCTTTAGGTCTGAACCAATTTTATTTTGTAAAAAATTAAACTTAAAATGAAGAGGGTCGTATTTATCAACGCCCTTATCGTAATAACCTATAAAAATTCTGTTTTCTTCGTCACAATAAATAGACCAAATTGAATTGGATTGAACACCAAAAAGATTCTCACCGTGTTTGGTGTATTTTTGTTGGATATGCCCTTGACTATTTAAAACAAATAAACCGTCATTTTCAGTGCCACAAAGCAAGGTTCCAGACTGGTATTCAACAATAGAGAAAATACGTTTATTAGTAAAAGGAAAATGCTCAACTTTTAAATCATTAGAATTATATGGAGCGATTTTGAGCAAACCTTGATCAACAGTTCCTAACCAAAGGTTGTTAAAATTATCGATTACTAAACTCAATATTGGATTTAACAACAATGATTTATCGTATTCATTACGAAATTGAAGAAAATCCAACTTTAATTGATGACTATCTAGTTGCAAAAGGCCAAAATTGGTGGCCAACCATATCCGTCCAGAGCGATCTATAGCAATATCATTAATTTGTAAGCCATTTTCGTCTATTGTGGGTGGTGAAGATATCTTTTGAACTTCTTGTGTTTTTGTGTGATAGATATACACCCCTTTTTGATGAGTTCCTAAAATAATTCGATCTTGATCTAAGTTCTTAATAACATGAATTGCAATATTTTTTTGAAAATGAAAAGAAAAGGTATCGTTATAACTGTCATATAAATGGAGTCCTTTGTCTGTCCCTATCCAAAGATTTTCATTGGCGTCTAAATGAATATCGTTAATTACTGAACTAGAAAGGGAAGAATCTGAATCAATGGTGTGCTGGTAAGTTTGAACTTGAATTCCATCAAATTTCTTCAAACCTCCTCCATAGGTTCCAATCCATAAATAATCATTTGCATCCTTTGACATGCACGTAATTGCACGTTTACCAATCTCTTCATTGGTTTTCACAAATAGAAACGAGCTGTCTTGAGAAGACAAAGCACTAAAATGAAAAATGAACAAAGGGATAAATATGAAGTTTCTCAAGAATTGATATTTATATAACATTTAAGTCATTTTGTGTCGCAAATATCGGGTTTAAATTGATTTATTATAATTATAATTTAATTTTATAGCAAAAAAGTCATTGAAAGAGTGGTTGTGAATTATAAGTCGTAGTTTTAACTTCATTAAAAAAATAATTTACTGTGCATATTTCTAATTTTCACAATATTAAACAAACATCAATTCTGCTATTACTGATGCTTGTTACAGCGTCTCTACAATCACAGCAACCAAACATGTTTCTTTACATAGCGGATGACCAAAATACTTGGGACTATGGGGTGCATGGCAATACTCAAGTTGATACAAGTGCATACGACAACTTAATTAATGAAGGCATGGTGTTTATGAACGCATACACGTCTCAAGCCATATGTGCTCCGAGCCGCTCACAAATATTCACAGGGCTATACCCAATGAAAAACGGTTGTATGGCAAACCATTTACCTGTCAAAAATGTACCGGACATTAACGATTATTTAAATGCCCTAGGCTATGAAGTTGTATTGGCTGGAAAAGGACACATTAAGCCGAATTCTGTATTCAATTGGACCCATCATTTTTATTCAACCAAGAACAGATTATTACCATTAAACAAAGTAGAAGCGTATATTCAAACAGCTACGAAGCCATACTGCATCATCTTTGCATCTGAACTTCCGCATGGTCCGTATCCAGCAAAAAACTCTTACACAAACAAGCCTTTAGACTATGATCCTTCTTCCAAAGTGTCAAAAGCGAATGTAGGAAAGTACAAGTCTGGATACTATCAAAATATTGAAGATGACAACAAGCAACTGGCCAATGTAATTTCCATGCTAAAGCGCTTGTCTTTATATGATGAATCTATTTTCATGTATTTGTCTGATCATGGTTTAAAAGGGAAATGGAGCGTTTCGGAAACAGGACTCAAAATTCCTTTTGTAGTTCGGTGGCCAAAAAAAATACGTCCTGCAAGTAAAAGCAATCAATTGGTTTCACTTGTCGACATCTTACCGACATGGATTGAAATTGCAGGGGGAGTACCTAATGCCCAAATAGACGGGGTCAGCTTTTTAGCACTTTTAGAAGGGAAAGACAATCCAGTAAGGAAGTTTGCTTACGGAATCGCTACACGTCAGAATATCCAAAAATGCTATGTTTTCCCCTCAAGATCTGTGCGTGATTCACGTTATAAATACATTAAAAACTTTAATGCTTTTGAGGTTTATAAACAAAATCTTGGTAACAATCCCTCTGCCAACGAATTCATCAAAAATGGAGCAATGAAATTTAAGCACAAGCCCTACGAAGAGCTGTATGATTTGGAAGCTGACCCTTATGAAAAAAACAACCTTGCCAACAACAATAGTTTTAAAAAGAAAAAAGAGATGCTGTCTTTAGAATTATCTGCTTGGATGAAATCTCAGGAGGACTTTTTAATCACACATAAAATGCCATTAATTAAGCCAACACAACACCCTTTAGACCGCCAATCGAAATGGAATAAGCCAGACGCAAGATTAATAGGCAGTCTAACAGATAAAGACTATATACCCGTTCACTATTAGCACTTTTTAGTAAGGTTTCCTATAAATCCTTTTGATAATTACGCTGTTTTCCTTCAACTTGACATGCCTGTGGCATTTTTTGGTTAATAATTTACAAACAGCTGTTTTCTCTAATAATATATTTGACTCAATCAAAATTAATTAGATGAAATCAATCTGCACCATTGCAATATTATACGCACTTACAGTATTTTTTACAGCCTGCACTACTCACGCTCAACTAAACGAATCTCTAAATCCAAATCCAGATTTTAAAAACACACCCCTAGTTACTGAAATTTACACTGCAGATCCTTCAGCACATCTTTTTAATGGGAGAATTTACATTTATGCATCTCATGATATTGAGTCTGGTGGTATTGAAGACGACAGTGGCAATCATTTTAACATGATTGACTACAATGTCCTATCAATGGATACTGATGGAAGTAATGTTACGGTACACCCTGTTGGATTATCGGTTGATGATGTTGCATGGGCGGAAAGTAAGTTTTGGGCTCCCGACGCTGCTTACAAAAACGGGAAATACTATTTATATTTTCCTGCCAAAGACAAAGACAATGTTTTTAGATTGGGTGTTGCTGTTTCAGAAAATCCTGAGGGCCCTTTTGTACCACAACCAGAACCAATGAAGGGCAGTTATAGTATTGATCCCTCCGTTTTTATAGATGATGATGGTAGTGCTTATATTTATTTTGGCGGTATTTGGGGTGGACAGCTCCAACGCTGGGAAGAAGGCGCTTATGATGCCAATGGTTCTCTAAAAGATTCTGGAATACCAAACAGCCCTGCAATTT
Source organism: Flavobacteriaceae bacterium (assembly GCA_029238215.1). GTDB lineage: Bacteria > Bacteroidota > Bacteroidia > Flavobacteriales > Flavobacteriaceae > UBA7446. Next base: position 217,838 of record JAQWGN010000010.1, on the reverse strand, counting down.
TACCACGAATGGCAAAATTGACAGATGACATGCTTGAGTTTGAAGAAGAAGTGAAGTCAATTGAAATTCTTGATAAATCAGGCAATCCAATTCTAACAAAAGATTTAGACAGAAGGTTTTTTGAAGCACCATGGATTCATAAATACAACGGCGTATACTACCTAAGCTACTCTACCGGCGATACCCATTTATTGGCTTATGCAACGGGTGACAACCCTTACGGGCCGTTTACATATCAAGGCTTGCTTAATGAACCCGTGCAAGGCTGGACAAATCATCATTCCACCATTAAAGTTGGTGACCAATGGTTCTTATTTTATCACGATACCGAAATATCTGGAAAAACACACTTAAGAAATGTAAAATTCACTTCGTTTAATCATAACAAAGATGGAAGCATCAGTCCAATAAAAACTTATTTTGGTTCCGATTGGAGGTTTTAATTCTTAAGTACCAAAGAAGTTAAACGGGGTAGCCCTAAAAAATCATAAATACTAAGAACTGCTTTTTGGTTAAATGAAATTTGGGATGGTTTGTAATTTAAAATACTACTATGCTTAACAAAATAAGTTTTATGAAAATAAAAATGGGGAAATTTCTGTATTCTACAATAATCTTATGCCTCTTGCTAAGTGGCATAGGATTAAACGCTCAAAATTATTATGTCTCTGTTGATACAGGCTTAGATTCGAATGATGGATCTGAAGCAGCTCCATTTAAGACCATAAACAAGGGGGTTACTGAAGTAAGTGCAGGAGGTACCGTATTTGTAATGAACGGCACTTATCAAAATAATAATTATGGCTCGGCAAGCCCCTCCAGTACAAATGGTGCGTTAAGCACCAACATGAACAATCCACATGTGGTAACTATTGATAAATCAGGGAGTGCAAGTCAAGGCTACATTACATTGAGAAACTATCCGAATCATACACCCAAAATTCAGTTTGATGGCAAAGGTGGCATATTAATTTCGGGGAACTCTAGTTATATTATCATTGAAGGGTTTGAAGTCGAAGGGCCTTCAGCAGCTATTAGTTATGATTTGGCGGTAGTTGACAGAAATTATAAAATTGAACTAGCAGAAGATGGCAATGCTAACACAAACTACAATCACAGTTATTTTTCAGGAAAAGGAATTTGGGGGGGCTATACGGCGCACAACCATGTGATTATCAGAAATAACATCGTGCATGACACCCCAGGTTCTGCCATACGCTTTAACGACAGCGACCACATAACTATAGAAAACAACACGGTCTATAATGCGACTTGGTGGACGTCTTCCGCATCCAGTGCTATCGTATTTGCCGAAACCATTGCAGCAAGCGGAGATAACGGAACCGACATTAAAATGATAATGCGTGGGAATACGGTTTACAACAATTGGAACCGGATTCTATTTTACGTGACTCAATTACCCGATAATTCGGGAAATGAAAATCCAAATTATGGAAGCTCTTCATTTACCAGTATATGGGACGGACAAGGGCTTTATGTAACACGAAGTGATGATAATTATTTGGGGACTTTCTTATTTGAAAATAACCTTTGCGTTAATAATGGTAAAAACGGAATAAACTTTGATCATTCCTTGGGTGCAACAGGAATCATTCAAAACAACACCATTTTCTTTAACGGAGTACATGAAATTATTCAAGATATCTCTGTTTTAGAAGGCAATACGGCACATCGTGGTCAAAAAGTTGGAGGAATTAAAGCCAATAAAATTAAAAACATAACGGTTGCCAATAATATTGTGGTTACCCGTGATACTGAATTCTCTGCGTTGCAGCTCCCCAATATTTCAGGAACCAAAATAGCCACAAATAATCTTTTTTATAACGGAACAGTTTCTTATCCAGGCGATCAGGAGCCAGCAAACATCATCGGTGTTATGCCTGAGTTTGTTAATGCTCCAACTACAGAAGATGATGCAACATCCATTTTGGGTTGGGCAAACTACCTTGATGGAACCGATTTTTCATTGGCGCCTGGGTCTTCAGCTATTGATGCAGGTAGCCCAAACTACACGCCTGTTAACGATATTATCGGAAACCCAAGACCTAGTAATGACTCAAATACGACATCATCATCAAGCTTTGAAGGCTCAACAGGTGGATGGACATCCTTTGGTTCTACGGTTGAAATAGCTACTGAAACAGCAAAAACTGGAGAGAGCAGCTTGTTAACTACAGGACGTACATTAAATTGGCACAGTCCAAAACTTGACTTAAACGGGCTTTTAACAGCTGGCGAGTCCTACACGTTTTATGTGTGGGCAAAATTAGCTGCAAATACTACTGGTTCGGCTCAATTAACTGTAAAGCAAACCACTGGAGGGGAAAGCACCTATATTTCACTAGGAAATAATACCACACTTTCTAGTACTCAATGGACACGATTAAGTGCTGATTACACCCATGCAGCTGCAGATGATAGTTTTGTTTACGTCAAAGGACCAGCGGTATCAAATGGAGTTGGTGTTGATTATTTTATTGATGATTTTTCATTAGTAACCCAAGGATCACCTGAAGCAAACTTTTCTAATGCTAGTGATGTTGTGGATATAGGTGCCTATGAATTTCAGCAGCCTTTAACTACTAAAGACCTTGTTAAAGGGGAAAAAAGTATAGTGTATCCAAACCCAACCTCAAAGAGCATAACCATTACCAATCAAATAGCGGTTAATGATATCAAAGTGTTTGATGTTTTGGGTAAACAACATCAAATTGAAAAACAATACAAACAATCTTCAAAAGAAGTTATTCTTGATGTATCAGCTTTACGTGATGGATTATATTTCGTAATACTTAACATATCAGGCAATAACAACTCCTTTAAATTTATAAAGAAATAAGGTTTAATTTGACCTTTTTGTATTCAAATGACGCAAATGTTCTATTTTAAAAATGATACATTATATTATTAAAAATATAACATTGATAATTTTACAACTAAATAATAACCAACAATGAAATATTTACTGCATATTTTTATATTAATCCCAATGCTAGTTTTAGCTCAAGGGAAGTCGATAACTGGAACAGTTGTTGACAATCAAGGCGCGCCACTTCCTGGTGCAACCATTCAAGTTAAAAATTCCGACTCTGTTGGAGCTATATCAGATTTTGATGGTAATTTCTCTATTTCTTTAAATAATGATCAAGATACTATTGTGGTATCTTATATAGGATTTATTTCTGAAGAAGTTAAAATAACAAACAACTACAACGTCACAGTCACATTAGATCCTGATGTTTCTAAACTAGATGAAGTCGTTGTAATCGGCTACGGAACTATCCTTAAAAAGGATTTGTCTGGTGCGGTTGCATCCATTAAAGTTGCTGACGACATCTCTAGACAATCTACCACTGTTGATCAATTACTCCAAGGGCGTGCCTCTGGGGTTCAAGTGACTCAAAACAATGCAAATCCAAATTCAGGTATTAGTGTACGTATTAGAGGAACAAACAGCTTACGTGGTAATAACGAGCCTTTATATGTGGTTGATGGAATTATCGTTGCATCTGCAGGCGAAGATGTTGAAGCCGTTGGAGGTGGAAACACGGGCCAAGAACGTCAAAGTGGTTTGAACGGAATAAATCCCCGAGATATAGAACGTATTGAAGTGCTTAAAGATGCAAGTGCTACTGCTATCTACGGATCGCGTGGGGCAAATGGTGTTATTCTTATTACTACCAAAAAAGGCACAAATGAAAAAGGAAAAGTAAATGCTTACTTCAACAGTTCGTATCGTACTGTTTCTAACAAGCTTGATGTCTTGGATCCAATTAGCTATGCTAACTACAGCAATGAAGCCAATAGCATCGCAGGAAAAAATCCGCATTGGCTTGTTGAAGGAAATACTATTTATGGATACGAAAACTATGACTCTGCGCCTGTTAAAATTGACACCCCTGTCCAAATATACGACTGGCAAGACGAAGTCTATAAAGTTGGTGTTAGCAATAATTTTGGTGTTTCATATTCTGGCGGTAGTGATAACGGAACTTACTATGTATCTGCAGGGTTTAATGACCAAAGAGGTTTAGTCGACAACTCACAATTTAAAAGTGGTGATTTAAGAATTAACCTCAATCAAAAATTAAATGACAACCTTACCCTTGATGCTCGAGTCAGTGCATTCTTTTCAGATTCTGACTTTAGTGAAGGAGGAGACCTTATAGGAAACTATCAAAGTTTCGTTAGAAATACTCTTTCTTTTAGACCTATATATAAAGTATCATATGGTGATCTATCTGATGCGTCAGTAATATACGATGATGAGCTTACAGAAGGTCTTGATGGGCCTGATGATAATCAAGCTAATCCATTTGCATGGATAAATGATTTCCATGATGAATCCGTAGAAAATAGATTGTTTGTTAACCTTAGTCTTAAGTATAAACTTCCTGTAAAAGGTCTTAGCTATGAAATCCGTTTTGGTGGGAACAAAAGAGACAAAGAAAGAAGACGTTTTTATGGTCCTACAACTTTTCAGGGAAGAACAAATTTTGGACTGCTACAAATTGGGGGTACAACATCAACTTCGTACCAGGTTAACAATTTCTTGCGATTTAATAGAAACTTTAACAGAAATCACCGTTTAAATGCAACATTAGGAGTTACCTATGATGTTAGAGACATTACTAATAGTGTGTATTCTGTTTCTGGCTTTGATACGTATGAGCTTACAACAAAACAACCTTTTTTAGGGCAAAACATTCTTACTCCTCTAGCAGATATTGCAAGAGATCAAAAGATGTTTTCTATTCTTGGACGCTTTAATTATACATTCCAAGACAAATATATTTTTACGGCAAGTTTTAGAAGAGACGGTGTCTCTAAATTTAAAGAAGCGAATCGTTATGGGTTCTTCCCGTCATTTGCTTTTGCTTACAGAAATGACCTAGGTGATGACTCAAACTTTAAAATTCGTGCAGGTTGGGGACAAATTGGAAACCATGGAATAGGACCATACGGGACGTTATCAAATTACGGATCCGACCCGGATTCCATCTATGGTACGCCTGGAAATGGAACAACAATTCCATTATTACTCAACAACCTTGCTAATCCAGACTTAACATGGGAAACGACGGAACAGTTAAACCTTGGTTTAGATCTTGAATTTTTAGGCGGTAGAGCAACTGCCACCATTGATGTATATGAAAAGGTTACAAAAGACCTTCTTCAGAACGCGCCAATTCCAACATCCTCTGGATTTAGTAATATCCTAATCAATAGAGGTGAACTTGAAAATAAAGGAATCGAAGTTGGATTTAATTTCGACGCAGTTCAAACGGATGATTTTGACTTTTCTTTCGGTGGTAATATCGCGCACAATAAAACTAAAATTACAAATTTAGGCCTACCAGCTGGTGAGGTGTTTAGTCAAAGTATTCATGAAGGAACTGAATATCACGAAATGCCTTACTACATCGGTCAACAAGTAAGTAGAGGGAATATTTTTAAACATGCTGCCAATATTTTCATGGAAGGACAAGAAGCAGCTTTATTCTATGGCTGGAAAACTGATGGTCTAGTACAAGCTGAAGATGTAGCCACATACCCAGTAAATGGAGCGCAAGCGGGTGACATTAAGATTGTAGATCTTAATGAAGATGGCAGTATTGATGAGCTTGACACCACAATTATTGGTAATCCAAATCCTGACTTTGTTTATGGGTTTAACCTAAACATGCGTTATAAAAAGTTATCTATTAGTGCATTGTTTAATGGAGTTCAAGGAAACGAGATTGCAAATGGCTGGAACTATACCTTAGGTATGGCTGAAGGAGACAACGGTATGGGCGGTGCTACATATACAAGAAATGTTTTCCCTGGATCCTATACAAATGCATGGAGTCCAACAAATACCGATACGACACAACCTCGAATTGGGTATACTACGCAAAACAACAATTATATGTTGGAAAACATTATTGAAGATGGTAGTTTCCTAAGGCTTAATAACGTTACTGTAAATTACCAACTGCCAGACAATATCATCAATTCTAAATTACTCAATATTCAGAGTGTAAATATATTTGTAACTGGTCAAAACTTGTTTACATGGACCAAATACAGTGGATATGATCCTGAAGTAACGAGCTTTATGTGGACGGGACTCATTCAAGGGGTAGACTGGAACGGACCTCCCAATTCAACAAATCTCCTAGTAGGAGTTAACATCAACTTTTAATTTTAAGAATTATGAAAAATACATTAATAACTAAGAGTTTATATAAACAACTTATATTCTCTTTATCCATTTTGACGTTCTTGTCTTGTGAACTTGATGAAGAACCAATATTTTTAGACGCTTCCATTTATAATTCCGTAAGCACGGCTCAGTCTGCACGTGATGGAATTTATGAAGGGCTCACTAATTATGACGCTCAAGAAAGACGTTACTTTATTGCAAACGGATTCTCTGGAACATTTGGTACAGGAAGAAGTGGTAATAATGTTACGAATCTTTTTAACAGAACATTAATGTCTTTAAAGCCAACGGCTGACACGGACAATGATTTGCTTTGGGGACGTTTATATAGTACTATCTCAAGATGTAATGCGGCAATTGCGAATGTTCAAACTGGACAAAGCAATGAACTGGATGATGTGGCTGGTCATGCTTATTTTGTTAGATCATGGGCATATTACTACCTAGTTCGTTTATACGGAGATGTACCACTTTGGACAGAGTTACCTTCATCGACAAACTTTTCTTTACCACTCTCTGCTGAAAATGATGTTTACACGCAAATTATCGCAGATGCTAAAATGGCTCAAGGTTTAATGAATGGAAATTCTGGAATAGGATACCCTACAAAAAGTGCTGCTGAAATGTTGCTTGCAAAAGTGTATATGACTTTAGCAACATCAACTACACTGGGAAGTCCAGAATTAAGTGAATCTGAATACTGGCAAATGGCTTACGATGAGGCTATCAAAGTTTATGGCGCTAGCGGCCCTAAAGGAGCCTATAGCCTAGTTACTGAATATGCAAATTTGTTTGATTCAAGACAAGAGGAGAATACATCGGAGTCAATATTCGAATTACAAATTTCTGAAGCAGCAAACAATTCACAAATGGGAAGAAACTATACCCCATTTAAATATAAAGTTGGAATGCATTTCGGCTGGTTAAGTGTTATGGCTAGTGTGTATGATTATCACGTTGCTGTATATCCAGGCGATAAAAGAATCGCTGGAACCTACCTTACTTCATGGACCCACGCTGCAAATGGAAATACTGTGAATGTATATCCAAATCGTTCGCGAAATAACTTTAGAAATGCACATCCGTACTTTTTTAAATTCGCTGAAAAAGAACCAACACATCAAAATCAATTTAACGACCAAAATATCATAATTTACAGATATGGAGAATTGTTATTGATGTTGGCTGAGATTTCTAATGAGCTCGATAAAGATGCTGAAAAGATGATTTACCTTGAAGAAGTTCTAGATCGCGCAGGAGTAACTGCAAGACCAGAATATGCACTAGGCAAAGATGCGTTTAGAGATGCCATTATGGATGAATATAAGTTTGAAGTATTAGGCGAGGGTGAAGATTTTCACCACAACCGCCGTCGTGGATTTCAGTATTTCTTAACGAATACTATAAAAAGACACAATGACTTAATTGGAACAGCACATTATGTTGCTGACAGAGACTTAACACTTTCTGAGGACGAAAATGAAGTAATGAAATTACCTTTCCCACAAAGTGAATTAAACACAAATGAACTTTTAGATTAACTAACAAATCATCCACTGTGAATTAATACGCACAGTGGATGATTTAATTTATTTTATAATTATGAAACATTTATATACAATACTATTTATACTTTTCAGTTTTACACTTTCAGCCCAAGAAACAATAATCGCCCTTTGGGATTTTACTAATGAATCTGGTGAACTAACAGAAACAACCTACACAGGTGAGGGCAATAAAAATATAGGGAATTTCCTGAATGGAAATGTTGTAGACCCCGTCTTAGATGATAATGCAGTTACTGTTGATGATGATGGTTCTACATCTGGTTTTTCAGCAAAATATTTAGAAGGCTTAGACTTAGGAGGCTCTGGAAAAGTACACCTTTCAATTGCTTATAAAAGCTGGGATATCACTACGGCAAGTACCTCACATTTTCAGCTGAGAGTTAGAGATGCTAGCAATAATAATATTGCCACCTTAAAACTTGAAGAAAACAAAGTGAGTGGTAATCCTGATCCAGATCTAAAAGCTAGAATAATTAGCAATGTTTACGCAGCTAATGCGAATGGAACCCAAAAAAGCGGTGGGCATTTTGGCCCTAATACTTTAATAAATGATTCCACTCAAAATGTAGGAATTACGTTAGATTTCGATAACAATACGTATGAAATTTGGAATGGTGCTCCAACAGGTGAATTTTTCTACAATTTTGGCGGAGTTTCGGGTGCAACACCAGCAGCAATAACAGGTGTTAAAATTGATCATCTACAAATAAGCATGAAGCTATTAGGGGCTGGAGATAATTATGTCATTGATCAGGTGAAAATTTCAACAGGTGACTATGAAAATACGCTATCAAAGAGATCCATGTCAGATGCCGATTTTAGCATCTACCCTAACCCTGTAAAAGACCACATAATTATCAGCAATGCTTCTATCAACGATACCGTTGAATTGTTTAATGTGGTAGGAAAACATGTGAAGTCAATTCGTATTCAATCACAAAACGAGAAAATTGACGTAAGCACATTGAAAAGTGGGGTTTATTTTGCACGTTTAAATAAGGGTAAAGCTTTTAAAATCTTAAAAAAATAAACATATACTTTAAAGCAGATTGTTGCTGAAATAATATCAATATATTATGAAAAAAATTAGTTTACTTATTCTATTAATTGCTTTTACGTTTGGAGTTCAAGCACAGAATCCACCAAAACATCAAGTAGAGCGTGCGGCAGTTTTTGCAGACTATATTTCTGAAAAAATGGACCTCAATGACGACGACAAAGCTTTTGTCATGCAAGTAATGTTAGATCGTGTTGTTGGAGCAAGCAAACGTGTAAAAGGAAAAAATCTTAGCACGGAAGATAAAAGAGCAATTTATAAAGACGAATACGCAAAAGCACAAGAAAAACTTGCTCAAAAATATGACAAGAAAACATCAAGAGAAATGATGGCATTGTCAAATGAAGCACGAAAACAAGCAGATAAAAACAAATAAATAACTCAACATATGTTGAAGTATCTTTCTTACCTGCTGTGCCTTTGTACAGCAGGTTTTTTATCGGCTCAACTCAGTCCAAACCAAATGGTTTTAAAAATGGGACGTGGCATAAATTTAGGAAACGTGCTTAGTGCCCCCGTTGAAGGGAATTGGTCTGGAGCAGCTACCGAAACTTATTTCATAGATGTTGCAGAAGCTGGCTTTACAAACGTTCGTATACCTATCGATTTTTTTGGATCACGAACTACCGGGAATACAGCAATTTTCGAAACTAGTGCGAACACATCACAACAGTATACAGGATCTAAATCCGATTATGTAATTAACAACGTCTATCTAAACCGCGTGGAACAAGTTGTAGATTGGGGACTGGCACATGGACTAGTCATTATCTTAGATTTTCATGGAGCTACCTTAAAATCAGAGTTTATTTACACCTTTGACGATCAAAAAACTGAATATACCCACCCTACTTCGGCTAAGCGCATGGCCGACAAAGAAAAGTTTTATGCGATTTGGGAGCAACTATCGGAACGTTTTAAAAATCATTCCGACGACTTAATCTTTGAAATAATAAACGAACCCTACTTCCATCTTTCAGAAACGGACATGAACCAAATCAATGACGAGGTGGTGAATATTATACGATTATCTGGAAGCAATAATAGTACACGAAAAATCATAGTAACAGGCGGTACAAAATCTAGCTATGAAGCCATTACAACTATTGACAGTACACTTTTAAATAACGATAATTATCTTATAGGGACCTTCCATTACTACCGCCCGTTTGCATTTACAAATTCTAGCGACTACCGCTACAATACAAATTCTTGGGGGAGCGAAAACGATCTTAATAACATCGATACAGAGTTTGAGGTAGTTTCGAATTGGGCAGCTAGTTTTGACCCCCCTGTGGCTGTTTATTTGGGAGAGTTTGGGGCAGATAATGTATATGGATATGCTTACAGTACAGGTGACTTGAGACAAATAAACGGAAATTCTGCTTCTGATAGTTATCCAGAAGGAACTGGTTATGCTGATGGAGGACCAGATCCGAATTCACGTAGTGCCTATCACGGCTATATTGCCGAAGCAGCAATAAACAGGGGCTTTGCGTTTTCTGCATGGGATGCTGGAGGCTCATCAAATAAGTCCATCCATTTGAGAAAAGATGCACAACTGGTCACCTATGATATTGCGCATTTTGAAATCCAAACTTTTGTACCTAAACTAACCTCATCAAGTACCGTTATCGAAGAAAATATTTGGGTTGAAGACATAAAAAATGTATTGCTTAACGGCTATACACCGATTGCATGCTTAGATAATACTGCTATAAAAAATAGTGATTTTGAATGTGGGCATACCTCACATTGGGCCCTAACTGTAATTGGAAGCACCGCACAGGCAATATATCAAGATGCCTTATTTGCCTCACGATCTGGATCACACGCTGCTAAAGTTACGGTATCGCAAAGCGCAGACTTCAACAATGTAATACTTCAAAACGAAACGATAACAGTTGACCAAAATATGATAGGGAAAACCATTGTTTTTAAAGGGTATGCCCGAGCATCTACAGAAAATCAAGCGTTTAAAATGCGTGTGAAACACACAACTAATGGCTCTGTAAATTACACCGCATCTTCTCCCCTAATACTCGGACTTGATTATCCACAAACTCCACATTCATTTCCATTTACGATTCCTGAGAATACTCAATCCATAAAATTTCAAATCCTTTGTGGTAATGAATCAGGAGATTACTATTATGATGATTTTTCAGCCGATATTAATGTGTTAAATACAGCTACTGTTTCTGTCTCAAAGCCTCAAATTTATCCAAACCCAACAACAGACAGATTATTTATTAAGAACATAGAAGACATTAATAGAATAAGCTTGTTTAATCTGCAGGGACAGTTAATCAATCCAAAACATATAAACTCAAACGAAATTGATGTATCCATGTTAAAAAATGGTCTATATTTTATGAAAATCCTTTGCACAAATGACAAAATTTACACCATAAAATTTATCAAGAAATAACAGATGCATAGCCCTCTTAATCACATGAAAAAAACAATACTTTATTTCTTGCTATTCCAACTTAGTTTGTGCTATTCACAACAAGAAAAGCAACTCAATGTAATTTTTATTGCAGTTGATGATTTAAAGCCAACTATTAAAAGTTTTGGAGACGAGGTTGCCATAACACCAAACATGGATTATCTTTCTAGAAATGCAACGATATTTCTAAACAACCATACGCAACAAGCAATATGTAGTCCTTCCAGAATTAGTTTGCTTACAGGAAAGAGACCTGATTATACACAGGTGTATGATTTGAAAACTAAAATGCGTGACATACGTCCAAATATCTTGACAATTCCGCAGTATTTTAAGGAACAAGGCTACATCACAGCAGGAATTGGAAAAATATTTGATCCTCGGGGAGTAGATAAAAAATCCGATGAGGTTTCTTGGAGCATCCCTTTTGTGCGAGCACACAAAATAGCATATCCCAAGGAATATGGTCATCCAAAACTAGGATACTATCAAAATCAAACGATAAAAGATAACATTGAAACTAAGATTCAGGAAAATAATCTGAATCGCAATGGAAATATGGCCAAGTTTTTTAATGGAAGGTATAAACCACCAGTTTCTAACAGCAATGCTCCTGACGAAGCATATGTAGATGGTGCCATCGCTCAAGAATCGATTAAAATGATTGAAAATTTGAGCAATGATCAAAATAAACCTTTCTTTTTAGCCATTGGATTTAAAAGACCGCACCTCCCCTTTTCAGCGCCAAAAAAGTATTTTGATTTATACGATAAAAACAAAATTCCTCTTGAAGCATTTCGTGAACGAGCACAGGGTGTTGGAAGTTTAGCGTATCACAGTTCAGGAGAACTACGTTCGTATGCTGAGCCTGGCAGGGAGTATGTAATGGATCAAAACAAACAAATCAACCTAGATGATGCTTTTGAGCGTGACTTGATTCATGGATATTATGCGTGTGTCACCTTTATTGACTTTCAAATAGGCAAAATATTAAATAAGCTCCGTCAAAAAGGACTTATGGAAAATACGATAATTGTAATTTGGGGAGATCATGGGTACCATTTTGGAGATCACCGCCTTTGGAACAAACATTCGAATTTTGAGCAAGCTACACGCTCGCCCCTAATCATTTATAATCCAAAGTATAAAGTGGCTCAAAAAATCATATCGCCTACTGAATTTGTAGATGTTTTTCCTACCCTAAATGAAATGGCTAGTTTACCAGAATCGAAAGAACTAGATGGAGTTTCAATGGCCAACCTAATGAACGGGAAAAATCAAAAACTTAAGAATTTTGCTGTTAGCCAATACCCAAGGAATAAAACTATGGGGTATAGTTTTAGGACAGCTAATTACCGTTATACGCTTTGGATAAATAAAGATAAGATTGGTCAAAAAATTAGTGCTGACGATATCCTTCAAGAAGAATTATTCGATTACGTAAAAGATCCATTAGAAACAAAAAATCATATTGGATTAAATGGTTATGCTAATATTTACACCAACTTAAAGAATGCTGCCTTGGCATTCTTAAATCCGACAATATCAGCTTCCAACAACACAGATGAAGAAGGTATTAAGGACTTGGTTGCAAAAGCATACGACACAGAAAAAGTATATGTTGGAGCAACGCTAAACCACAACCAACTAAATACTGCGGTGTCCGATCTTTTTTTACAAGAATTCTCATATTCTACTCCAGAGAATTGTGCGAAACAAGCGCGAATTCACCCAAAACCGGGTGTATGGGACTGGAAACAAATCGATGACTACCTTGATTTTGCCGATAAAAACAACATAACCATGCGAATCCACGGGCCAGTAAGTCCACAAGCATCCCATTGGGCAAAAAACGACATGCGTACCCCAAAAGAGCTTGAAAAAAACATGGTTGAATTTTTTACGGCATTATGCAAGAAAATAAATGAAGAGTCTTCCGTAAAATGGATGGATGTTGTTAATGAGACCATAACTCCAGACGGTGAATGGTTTGAAGAAAAACCAGGTGTAAACTTATGGGAAAACCCATGGGAACAAATTGGCAGGGATGAAAATGATGTACCCCTATACATTACTAAAGCCTTTGAAATAGCAAATAAAAATGCCCCCAATATTAGTCTTGTTTTTAATCAACATGGGGGTATGGAGCCTAAAATGTGGGAGCGCGTAAAAGAAACTATTTTATACCTAAAATCTAAGGGCTTACGCATAGATGGTTTGGGGTGGCAAGCACACCTTCGCAGCGATCAACCCTTGGCATTAGACAAACAAAAACTTGACTATTTCTCTAAGCTTATTGATTGGGCACACAACAATGGCTTGGACTTCCACGTCACAGAAATTGATTATAAAATTTGGGATTCTGTGAAATCTGAAAAGTCACTAAATGAACAAGCAAATGCTTATGCTAATATTTTAAACGTTTTGCTCTCAAAAAGAAACCAAGGGGTAGTGACTTATAACACCTGGGGGATGTCTGATGGAAAAGCGGGAAAACACCATGATAAACATCGATTTATTTATGATGACCAGCTACAACCCAAACCGGCTTATTATTCATTAAGAAATGTAATATCAAACCCTAATAGTCAATTAAAACTAAAATAAAATGAATAGAATCCTTTTCTATATTCTTATATCCTTGAGTCTTAGTGCTCAAAATAAAAAGGCACTACCGACATACTTAAACGCAGAAGCTAATGTGGAAGACCGTCTGTCAGATTTAATGGACCGAATGACATTGGAGGATAAGGTAGCGCAAATGTGTCAATACGTAGGGCTTGAGCATATGAAAGCAGCTGAAAAATCATTAAGCCCAGAAGAGTTGCTTGGAAATGATGCGTTAGGATTTTATGAAAATCTACACAGTAGCGAAGTCGCTCAAATGGTGATTGATGGAGAAATAGGTTCCTTTTTACATGTAGTAACTGCTGAAGAAAGCAACTACCTTCAATCGCTTACAGAACAATCGCGTCTAAAGATTCCATTATTAATTGGAATTGATGCCATACATGGTAATGCATTGGTCTCAGGAGCTACTGTCTACCCTACTCCAATCAATATGGCTGCAACATTCAACAATGAAATTGCCTATGACATTGCAAAAGAAACGGCTGTCGAAATGCGTGCAACAGGATCACATTGGGCCTTTACACCAAATATAGATGTAATGCGTGATCCGCGTTGGGGACGTGTCGGGGAAACCTTTGGAGAAGATCCTTTTTTAGTTGGTGAAATGGGTGTGGCTATGATTAACGGCTTTCAGCAAGGAGATTTTACAGGACTCAATAAAGTGATTGCTTGTGCAAAGCACATGATTGCTGGAGGAGAACCTATAAATGGTCTAAATGCGTCTCCCATGGATGTTTCTGAGCGAACCCTACAAGAAATTCATTTACCGCCTTACAAGAAAGCTATTGACGCTGGTGTTTATTCAATAATGGCTGCGCATAACGAACTCAATGGAATACCATGTCATATGCATAAAGGACTTATGACAGATCTACTTCGTAACAAATGGGGATTTGACGGGTTCTATGTAAGTGACTGGATGGACATTGAACGTATTGAAAAACTTCATCGAGTAGCTGAAAATTTCAAGGAAGCCACGTATTTATCGGTTGACGCTGGGATGGATATGCATATGCATGGTCCACATTTTTTGGAAGAAGTCGTGGCTTTAGTAAAAGAAGGAAAAATTAGTATGGAGCGTGTTAACATGGCTGCAGAAAAAATACTGAATACAAAATTTAAACTGGGCCTTTTTGAAAACAGGTATGTTGATCTTAGCAAAATAAATGAACTCGTTTTTACTAAAAAACACAAAGAAACAGCCCTTAAGTCTGCTCGAGAATCGATAACACTATTAAAAAACACCAATGGCTTTTTGCCTCTTGAAGATTCCAACAAAAAAATATTTGTGACAGGACCAAATGCCAACAATGCAACCATACTCGGGGATTGGCATTTCCAGCAACCTGAGGATAATTACATTACTATTTTGGAGGGAATTCAAGCTTTGGCTCCAACACATGGATATGAAGTTAGCTATTTTGATTCAGGTCAAAACTTACGCAACATAAAAAAACAAGCAATCGCAGAAGCTGCCAAGCAGGCAAAAACAGCCGATTATGCTGTAGTAGTCGTAGGAGAAAACTCACTGCGCTATAAATGGTCACAAAAAACTGCAGGAGAAAATATGGCCCGTGCAGACCTGCAATTACCTGGGCGCCAATTGGAACTTGTTCAAGCGATTCATCAAACGGGAACTCCTGTTATTCTAGTTTTAGTTAATGGAAGGCCAATTGCTGAGCCTTGGCTTGAAAAAAACTTAAAAGGTATAATTGAAACATGGGAGCCTGGTGCAATGGGTGGACAAGCCTTGGCCGAAATTCTTTTTGGGGAAATTAATCCAAGTGGAAAACTACCACTTACCGTTCCGCGAAGTGTGGGACAACTTCAAATGGTATACAACCATAAACCATCTCAATATTTTCATAAATATGCTTTTGAAAAAATTTCACCCTTGTACCCTTTTGGCTATGGGCTTAGTTATACCACGTTTGAAATTGGCAAGCCCCTAGCATCCGAAAAAAACTGGGATGGCAGTGGTAAACTTTTAATTAATGTGGAAGTTGAAAATGCAGGAAATAGAAAAGGAACTGAAGTTGTTCAACTCTACATTCGAGATAACTTTTCGAGTGTAACGCGACCTGTTCTAGAGCTAAAAGGATACCAAAGGGTTACGTTAGAACCATCTGGGAAAAAGACATTAATATTTGAGCTTGATAACAAAGCTTTTGCGTTTTATGATAAAGAAATGAAATACGTCTCTGAAGAAGGTGATTTTACGATTCTAATAGGAAATTCATCAAATAAGAAACATTTAAAAGAAACAAATGTACGTTTAACACAACACATATATCACGATGAGTACTAAACACATTATTTACAGCTTTGCGCTATTCTTAGGGCTGTCTACCTACGCCCAAACAGAAGCACCTAAAAACATTCTATTTATTATTGTTGATGATTTACGACCAGAGCTTCCCTCCTATGGGAAAAAACATATAAAGGCGCCAAATTTAGATAAACTTGCAGCTTCTTCTGTTCAATTCAATAGGGCCTTTTGTAATGTCCCTGTTTGTGGTGCTTCTCGAAGCAGTATGCTTACAGGTATCCGTCCAACACCAAATAGATTTAAGCATTATTATACACGTATTGATGAGGATATGCCAGAAGCCATAACGCTTTCTGGATTACTTAAAAACAACGGCTATACAACCATAAGCAACGGAAAAGTCTCTCACTTTTCTGAAGACATGGAAAATTCTTGGTCTGAGGTATGGGATCCACCACTAGAAGTGACATGGAGGAATTACAAGCTCCCTGAAAATATAGAAAATGAAACCAATAAAAAGGAAGTGCCAGCCTTCGAAAATGCAGACGTTCCGGACGATGCCTATTTTGATGGTCAAATTGCGAATAAAACAATTGAAGACCTTAAAAAGTTTAAGAAATCAGGAGAACCATTTTTATTGTTTGCTGGGTTTGTAAAACCACATTTACCCTTTAACGCTCCAAAAAAATACTGGGAGTATTATAAAAGGGAGGATATCAAATTACCTGTAAATAAAGACTTTCCAAAAACAGCTCCCAAAAGAGCACAGAATTGGTATGAAATGGTTGCATACAAAGATGTAAACGTTGGAGAAGATGTGGAAGAAGAGCTAGCCAAGACATTGATTCATGCCTACTATGCCTGTGTGAGTTATGTAGATGCACAAATTGGACGTGTATTGGAAACACTTGATGAATTAGGAATGCGTGATGATACCATTGTAGTGCTTACTAGCGATCATGGCTTTAGCTTGTCTGAACACAACCGGTGGTCAAAGCACAGCTTATTTGAAATGGAACTACAAGTACCCTTACTTATTCGAGCGCCAGGAACCACAGCGCCTGCACAAAGCAATTCATTTGCTGAGCTTGTTGATTTATACCCAACACTTATTGACTTAATTGATATTGAGGAACCGTATAAACTTGACGGGATATCCTTAGTGGAAAATCTTAAAAACCCATCTAAAATCACCAAAAAAACGGCTTATTCAAGATATATCCATGGAGATACCTACTTATCAGATACGTATTTTTATTCAGAATGGAAGTATAAAAAAGAGGGAACAGTATTAGGTAGAATGCTTTATGATCATAGAACAGATCCCCTTGAAATGGAAAACCTTTCAAAAAATGTCGGCTATGAAAAACTAATGGATAGCCTTAGTAATAATATCAACGCACAATGGAAAAAACTACAATAAAAATATCGTGCTTTTTGGCACTTATTGTTCTACTTATCGGGTGTAAAATCAATACGTCCAAAATTATTAAAGAGCAAGAAAATCCACCAAATATTATATTTATCATGTCGGATGATCATGCCGTCAGTGCAGTCAGCGCATATAAGGATTGGCTTTCAAGTCTAGCGCCTACTCCAAACATTGACCGCATAGCCAACAATGGAATGTTGATGCACGCCACCTATAATACCAATAGTATCTGCGGACCCAGTAGAGCCGCAATACTCACAGGGAAATACAGCCATGTGAATGGTTTCTTTAAAAATGAAAAAGGAGGAGATTTTGATAGCAGTCAGCAAACTTTCCCAAAAGTGCTTCAACAAAGCGGCTACCAAACAGCTGTTATTGGAAAATGGCATTTAGGTACTGCACCAACGGGATTTGACTATTCCAAGGTTATGATAAACCACGGTGGGCAAGGCACCTATTTTGATACCATTTTTCTTGAAAATGGATTGGATACCATCGTCGAAACCGAACGACATTCAACAGCGCAAGTTGCACACGATGCCTTAAAGTGGATAGGAACAAAAAGGGATAAAACAAAACCTTTTATGCTGATGTATCAATTTAAGGCACCCCACCGGCCATGGACACCAAACCCGAAGTTTGATTCTTTGTACACGGAAGATTTTCCACAGCCTAAAACATTTAATGACGATTATTCGGGCCGTTTGGCAGCGTCTAAAAATATGATGGAGATTGAGAATCATATGAATCGGAAAGATTTAAAAGTACCACCTCCACAAAAGTTAAAAGGAAGAGCACTTGGAGCATACCAACGACTTGGGAATAATGGAGAATTTTGGACACCCCATGATAGTTTGCAAGGAGCTGCATTAAAAAACTGGAAGTTTCAACGCTATATAAAAGACTATTTACGTTGTGTCGCTGGCGTCGATGAGGCAGTCGGACAATTGCTAGACTATTTAAAAGAAAATGGACTAGAAGAGAATACAGTCGTTATTTACACCTCTGACCAAGGCTTTTATCTTGGTGAACACGGCTGGTTTGATAAGCGTTGGATGTATGAACCTTCATTCCGAATGCCATTTGCTATTCAGTATCCAAAAAAAATAAAAGCTGGAAGTCAAAACAAAGAGCTGTTATTAAATATTGATTTTGCTCCAACCATATTGGACTTGGCAGGCGCTCCAATTCCTAAGGAAATTCAGGGAGAAAGCTTCAAAAATCAACTAATTGGAAACAATTATAAGGGAAGAGATGCTGTATACTACCACTATTACGAATACCCATTTTGGCATAAAGTGCAACCTCACTATGGCGTTAGCACAGGGAAATACAAGCTAATACACTACTACTATGATATGGATGAATGGGAGTTGTTTAACTTGGAAGCAGATAAAGATGAGATGAATAACTTATATGGAGCTGCGGGCTATGAAAATATTACAGCAACATTAAAGGACAAAATAAAAGAGCTTCAGAAACAATACAAAGATGATATGAGCTTGGAGGAAATGCGTGCGATGACGGATATCAACATAAACCGTGTATACAGTGAGAGAAACAACTAATACCCACAAATTAAGTTGCTTATTATTACTAATCACACTTGCTTTTGGCACATATAGTCAAGGACAATCATCAAAAAAAATAAAGGTGTTTATACTAGCAGGTCAGTCCAATATGGATGGCCGTGGTGATGCTTTAAAATTAACAAGTCAAGAATTAGATGAACTCAAATTTGCGCAAGAACGAATTCAGTATTACTACAAAGGATCTGTAAGTAAAAATGATACAATAATTGTTTCGGGGCCTTTGCAGGTTACAAATCCTTGGAAGTTTGTTAAGCAAAAGTTTAGGCTAGAAAAATGTTTTGGCCCTGAGTTGTTTTTTGGCGTCGAACTGGCTAAAAATTTCCCCGATGAAGAATTTTTGTTTATTAAACGATCTCAAGGGGAGACTTCACTCTATGGCGCATGGAATTCCAATTGGTCTATAGAAAAGGCAACGCTAATTAAAGAACACGATAAGCCGCAGCTTTTTTCAGATATGATTAAGGTTATAGACACCCAACTTAAATCATTATCCCCAAATGAATATGAATTGGCAGGAATGCTTTGGGTTCAGGGTGAATCTGATAGTGGAAAACGCTTTGGACCACTCCCGTCCCAAACTTATGGAATGCACCTGGAACAGCTTATTAATAGCGTACGTTCTTATTATAAAAGGCCTAACCTGCCTTTTTTAATGCTTAACGTTGGTGGCGGAAAGGTCATAGACGGTATGGAGAAAGTTTCACAAAAAACGCATCATGTTACGCTGGTAAAACGCAGCAAAAATCCATCCGATCCAAATTATACGCCAATCTACACGCATGATTGGAATGGAAAACCAGCTGGTCATTACAATTATACAGGAATGAAGAAAATAGGACAACTTTTTTTTGAAGCCTACGTAAACAACTATGTTACCTATATTACAGAATGAAAATCTTTTTATACTCCCTATTCTTTTTCTTACACTTTTTAGTGAGTGTTGCACAGGAATCACAACCAAATATAATTTGGCTCGTATGTGAAGATCAATCTCCTGATTTTTTTCCAATGTATGGAGATGATACGGTTTCTTTGCCACATATTGAAGCACTCGCTGAAGACAGTGTTATTTACAATAACATGCATGCCACTACACCTGTTTGTGCGCCTGCACGTAGTGCCATTATTACGGGCATGTATCCAACTACATTAGGCACGCACAACATGAGGGCTTTTAATGAAGGGCGAAGTACGAACCAACCAAGTTTGGGCATACCCAGTTATTCACCTGCATTTCCAAAGCATATTCGTCCTTTTACAACCTATCTACGTGAATCTGGCTACTATTGTACAAATAGTAATAAGCAAGACTACAATTTTAAAATCAGTGAGGATGCATGGGACCAAACATGCAGATACTGTAAAGGCGTAGAAAAAGATGATATTCACTGGCGGAATCGTGGCGAAGGACAAGCCTTTTTTGCTGTGTTCAATTTTCAAATTACACATGAAGCTCAAATTTGGCATCAACAAGATAAACCGTTACATGTAAATCCTGTTGACATTGAGGTTCCCCCCTATTTCCCCGATGATGCTGTTATTCGAAAAGATATGGCTGTAAATTACAGCAATTTAGTACGAATGGACGGTGAAGTTGGAGCAATCATTAAGGAACTTAAAGCGTCGGGCTTATATGATGATAGTTATATCTTTTTCTACAGCGACCATGGTGGACCTTTTCCAAGACATAAACGGGCTATTTACAATACAGGAACTAAGGTTCCATTTATGATAAAATTGCCCAAATCAAAAAATTCAGGGAAAACTGTTGATGAATTATTAAGCTTTATAGACTTGGCTCCAACAGTATTATCCATTGCACAACTTCCGATTCCAGAACACATACAAGGCGTTAATATTTTAAACAATAGAAGAAAGCAACGTGACTATCTAGTAACGGCTTCTGATCGCTTTGATGAACAGGTAGATAGAATTCGTGCCATTCAAACTAAACGATATAAATTGATTAAAAACTTTGTCCCTTTAAAACCACATGCAATTCCTGTGGGTTATAGAGAAAATATGCCAATGATGCAGCAGTTAAACAAACTTTACGCAAGCAAGTCATTAAACTCAGTCCAAGAACAGTGGTTCTCCAATCCAAAAGCTTCGCTTGAGTTTTATGATCTTAAAAACGATCCTTTTGAATTAAACAATCTTGCTGGAGAGTCAAAGCATAATAAAACCTTAATGGAAATGCATAATGCATTAAAAGAGTGGATACGTGATACAAAAGATTTGGGTGCACTATCAGAATCATCTCTTATTAAAAAATCTATTCAAGCAGACGGGAGTTAAAGCTAGAATCTCGCTTTATTTGGTATTGACTTTTATAATTTTTTTGTGTTCAGTATTAGTTCCGTCAGTTAGCTGAACCACATACAGACCTGAATTAAGTCCTTTCATATCAATGGTGGAATACCCGCGATTTAAATCTAATTTTCCCTTTTTTATAATCCGCTTACTAACATCAAAAATGTTGTAATCTACTACAGATTCGTTTGAAAGAGCGTTTACAAAAAGTGTGTCATAAACAGGGTTGGGATAAGCAGACCAAATGGTGTCTTGAGAAGGTTGTTCGGTGCCTAATACAGTATAGCATGAGGGATCTACATAATGCGATGGTTTAACTAACTCCTGCAACTTACTTTCAACAAAGCTTTGTTGATTGGTTTGGTCAAAAAAGGCGTTATCTACAACTGCGTCTGCTGCTCCTAAGAAGTCTTGCATCAGAGTGGCGAAAATTTGTCGATAATCGTGCTGTACTGTCTTAATTTGCCAATTGTTATCGCTAGTAGCTTCTGATAAATCTACATTAGTACCCGAAACACCGCCTTGAACTGCTTTACCAAATACAAACATTGGCGCTATTTCACCGTGATCGGTACCTAAATTTCCGTTCTGTTTGGCTTTACGTCCAAATTCAGAAAATGTGAGTCCAATGACATCATCTCCCAAAGAATCAGCATTAATATCCTCCATAAAAGCATCAACTGCTCCGGCAAGCTCACTCAAAAGCGTAGAATGTTTCCCATTGATATCGCCACTCGCTTGGTTTTGAATATTATGTGTGTCAAACCCGCCAATAGTAACCATATAAACTTTTGTATCAATACCACCACGCATTAGCCGCGCAACGGTTTTTAATTGATCGGCCAAGTCCGTATCAGGATAATTTGTAGCATTATTATGATTTGAACCTGAATTATATGAGTTTTCAATGGCGTCTGCGTAAATATTGGCAAACTCATCGGTTTGAACAATGTATTGCAGCTCTGTACCATAGTGTGAGTTTTGTGGAATATTTGTAGGTGCTTGCCCAGCCAACCCACTTAGGACCGTGTAAAAGTTTTCAGCATTTTGCCCTTCAATATTGAGTGCCATTCCATGCTCATGCTCAGCATGAAAGCCCAGCCAAGTGTTGCTTGAACCCAATTGAATTCCAACAGGAAAATTAGAAGGAAATAAATCCGAATAAGCCTCCTCCATAAAACGACCCATCCATCCACTAGCCTTCCCATTGTCCCAACTGTTACCATCGTTTCCTGTGGCCCAAAGGTCAATGGATGCAAAGTGACTTTTGTTCTGAGACGGATAACCTACAGATTGCAATACACGAAGCTGTCCTGATTGGTATAGCCCTTTAAATCCGGCATTGGTTCCTGTTAATAACGCTGGATTGAAGATCAAGTCTTGGTTCGTTCCCGACAGCGCACTGTCAACAACTGTATTGCTGTAATTTGTTATTGGAATATGAATATCTGGACGTAATGTATCTTTATAATACCCGTAATTATCGTAAGGAATTATGGTGTTAAGCCCATCGTTACCACCCTTAAGTTCTATAAGAACAAGCTTTCGATTTGATATATCACAATTAAGTGAGGTGTTAGCAAGTTTAAGTGCAGCACCGACCTCGGCTGGCATTAAGCCTAAGGCAGAAGCAGAAGCGGAAAGTTTTATAAATTGTCTTCTTTTCATAAGGCTTACATTAATTGAAATTCTGCAGCGTTAATCATTTTACTTAACAGTTCATCAAGACGTAATTTTACCGCTGTTTCATTGCCTTGGTTTATATACTCGTCCCATCTATTACTCCAAGTATAGTCCGGCTCCCCTTGATGAATTAAAAATGTTTTAAAGTAATTCAAGCGATCAGCATCTATGGCTTCACAATAAAAAAGTTCGGATAACTCTTGAACTATAGTTTCGGCTGAACTTGGGTTCGTAATTGAATTCACAATAAAATTGGTGCTGTTAAAATCGGTCCAAATTCGGGTATAATACCAGCCGCCACTATTGGTGTATTGAGGCCCTTGAATTTGATTATTCCCATTCCCTTTTCCATCCGTATATGTTCCTCCAATAATAGAAAGTATGGTGTTATATCGGGCAACAATATTATTAGAATTAAACCAAGCCTGATCGTATGCAGGTGCTTGATAATCTCCAGGATACCCAGCCACAGTTGAAGGGGCAAAAACATCCATGCCGCTAAAAGAGAAAAATGTATTGTGACTGAAAAACCACCAAAAAAGGTGAAATCTAAAATTTTCATTTGACGTATCCCAACCACTTCCCTCAGCTGTTTGAGGGGTTTCCGGATTAGGAATCTGAACGTCTAATAATGTAATCAACTCGTTAAAATACTGCATTGGATTTTTAACAATTCCTCCAATGTTTTCATTTGTTGCATCGCTATCATCCAAATCAAAAAAGTGCTTTGATTTCAATAAGGTTTCTAAAACATCCAACAAGTTGTAATTGTTATCCTGTAGCTGCTGCGCCAACGGAGTAATAATCGCATCTTCCACATCTTGTCCCCATTCACTACGGACATACATACGGTACATTTTACGAACATAATTCTTTGCAGTTTCCAGTTTATCAAAAACCATATCTACAAAGGCATCTAATTCTGAATGAATCGCTGAGGTATTACTCCCCCCTGTAATGGTATGATTAGAAAATGCGGCGCTAAACGTTTTGTCTGCTACATCATGCTTACTCACATTGATATAACCTGTAGGGATCCCTGTAGGGTAATGCGGTAATTTGACAGTATCCGAATCTAAATTATCGCGATTGGCGACAAACTTAACTCCTGAAAAAACCCGTGCTGCTTGCACCACATCATGTTCTGTGTAATTCGTATAATCTCCCTCAGCAATTTGTGGTCCTTTTCCAATTGTGAAAAGCTCTAAGAACTCTCTCGCGTAATTTTCATTGGGACTATTCTTATTGTTGTCGCCATTATCCAAATAATAAAGCATGGAATTATCAAAAGTAATTTTACGCGCCAAATCCTTTACACTCTTATCGGAATAAAATTGAAGTAAATTTAGATAATCAAAAAAATGGGCAGATTTTCCAGCCCCATCATCTTTAGAAACGGTAAACGTTGTAAATAGAAACCATGTGAGCTTATCAATTAGGGTATTCTGCTTTATGGAGTTGTACCACCACCATCCTGCTACCATACCGCGCTTGGGGGTTTGTCTACATGTATAAGTACTATTTGTCCAATTGGGTGAGTTTATCCAATACCCATCTTGAATTCCCGCACAATTGGAATTTGCGCCATTTGTTACAGGATCGTTAGGCCATTGCCAGCTGTATGTTTTTGAAACAGAAAGAATTGCTAGAATTTCTGATGCAGTTTTACCTGTCATTTGATCTAGTTGAGCTTTAGAATAGTGAAAACAGGCCCTCCGTAGCAAATGCTTCGTAAGACGCTTATCTAAGGGCTGATTATGTGCTTCTATTGATGGCATAATGCATAAATATATTTAAACTTTATATAATAAACTATTTACTATACAAAATAATTTATCATTTAAAATTAGACCCTAAAAAACTTAAATAGTTTTTATCCTATTTTTATTGGTTCTTTCAGGTATAAATTAAAAAAATAGTCGTTGTACGCCATTTAAGTGAATAAACTATTGTTGAATATTCCGGCAATATGTACAACAAAAACGAACATAACTATATGTTGTGTGAGTTAGACTATCTCTAGATTCGAAAATTGATTAAAACAAGAACCTTGTATCTTAAAAAAACGATTTGCAGAAATGGAGAATTGTGTGAAAGAGAAAGAAGGTAAAAAAAGGATATATTTGAAGAAATTAATATCAGAAACCCCAAATAAATTAGATATAATTAATTATTTAAATCATTCGTTGAATTTAGATTATACCATGCATTATTTTAAGGTTGCTATATTATTTGTATTATTACTCTGGTTAAGCTCATGTGATTTTAATAAAAAACCAAGCGTTAAGGCAGCTGTAATCTCTACATCAACAGAACCCTATAAAATGGAACATTTTACTATTGAAAACTCATCTGGAATCACCATTGAAATTCTCAATCTTGGAGGCATTATACAATCGATAAGAACCCCCGACAAAAATGGTGCGATAAAAGACATTGTACTAGGATTTACAGATGCAGAAAAATACAGTGGTGAGCACCCTTATTTTGGCGCAATCGTTGGTCGATTTTCGAATAGAATAGCTGAAGGTAAATTTAATTTAGAAGGTAAAACTTATACGTTAGCAACCAACAACGGCCCCAACCACCTACATGGAGGTATAAAAGGTTTTGATAAGGTTTTTTGGTCAGCCTCCCCCTTTTCTAATAAAAATTCTTCAGGAGTTACACTAAGTTATATGTCCAAGGATATGGAAGAAGGATATCCAGGAAATCTAGCGGTTGTGGTAACTTATACACTTACTGAAGACAATATTTTAAAGGTCCATTACCAAGCTCAAACAGATAAAATAACGGTATTAAATCTGACTCAACACAGCTATTTCAACCTATCTGGAGATTTTTCAAAGCAGATTTTAGACCATCAACTGCAACTCAATGCAGATCAGTTTCTTCAAACGGACGCCAATCAAATTCCAAATGGAACTTACCAAGACGTTGCAAACTCTCCTTTTGATTTTAGAACACCCAAAACAATTGGACAGGATATAGCTGCCGAAAATGAACACCTGAAAATTGGCAAAGGATACGATCACTGCTGGGTAATAAATAAACAGGAAGCGGCTATGGTAAAAACGGCAACCGTATACCACCCAAAAAGCGGGCGTGTCATGGAAGTGTTTACTGATCAACCTGGAGTACAATTGTATACAGGGAACTTTTTAGACAATACATTGCCTTCAAAGACAGGGGGAACCTACGGTCCGCAAAGTGGCTTTTGTTTAGAAACTCAACATTTTCCAGATGCACCTAATCAGTCAAGTTTCCCATCTACCGTTTTAAATCCTGGGGAAACATTTACAAGTGAAACTTGGTTTAAATTTTCCGTAAACAACAATTAAAAAACTTAAATCCCCAAAAATGAATCCTGAAATTATTGTAAAATCACCAGGTCGGATAAATCTAATTGGAGAACATATAGACTACAATGGTGGCCACGTACTTCCGGCAGCCATAGACAAAAAAGTAACAATATTATTTCGTAAAAACCCAACGACTAGCTGCCATGTCAAATCTGAAAACGGAGGTGCTTTTTCTTTTGACATAGACAAACCCCTGCAAATAAGTAAAACGCACTGGGAAAACTATGTATTAGGAGTAGTAGACGGAGTTTTAAAAGCACGGCCAGGACAAGTAAGTGGATTTGAATGTGATATTTCAAGTGACCTACCAATAGGTGCAGGAATTAGTTCGTCAGCAGCCCTTGAGTGTGGGTTAGCTAAAGGGCTTAATGCCCTATTTGATTTAAACCTTGATGATTTACAACTCATTGAAATATCTCGCATGGCAGAACATAATTTTGTTGGTACAAAATGTGGGGTGATGGACCAGTTTGCCGTTACTATGGGTAAACGCAAAAAGCTACTGCTATTAAATTGCGAAAGCTTAGAATACAAACTCATTGATGCTGATTTTTCACCTTATAAAATTGTTTTATTAAACACTAATGTATCACATAACCTAGCGACGAGTGAATACAACACCCGCAGAGAAGAATGTGAAAAAGGTTTATCCATCATTCAAAAAGAGCATCCACAATATACGTTCCTAGCGGATGTTCCCGAAAATATAATTGTTTCATATAAGAATAAACTTCCTCAAAAAATTTATCAAAGAGTTTTGTACGTTTCTCGTGAAAATGCACGAACAATTAAAGCGGCTGAACTAATTCAGCAGGGAGATATACAAGGTTTTGGCGCATTGATGTTTCAAGCGCATGAAGGCTTGTCAAAAAACTACGAAGTTAGTTGCCTAGAGCTCGACTT
Source organism: Flavobacteriaceae bacterium (assembly GCA_029238215.1). Taxonomy (GTDB): domain Bacteria; phylum Bacteroidota; class Bacteroidia; order Flavobacteriales; family Flavobacteriaceae; genus UBA7446. The sequence continues at coordinate 190,347 of JAQWGN010000010.1, read as the reverse complement.
TTTAGTTGATCTGTGTAAAGATATTCCACAAGTATTGGGAAGCCGTATGATGGGTGGTGGCTTTGGTGGGTGCACCATAAATTTAGTAAACGAAAGCTTTGTAAATAAGTTTATGGAGTTGACATCCAAAGCGTATAAAAGTACTTTTAATATTGATCTAACCCCCATATTAGTTGCAACATCAAACGGAGTGGAAATAATTAAAGTCGTGTAATATGGATTTAAACAATACACCACATAAAAGAAGAAATATACTCACTGATGAGTGGGTGCTTGTATCGCCTCACCGCACGAAGCGCCCTTGGCAAGGAAAAAAAGACAAACCACAGCAAGTCAATCAAGTAGCCTATGATCAAAACTGCTATTTATGTCCAGGAAATGAAAGGGCTGGTGGTGCCAAAAACCCAAACTATGCTGGGATGTATAGCTTTAAAAACGACTTTGCTGCACTATTAGAAAGTGAGGAAGAAAAGTATGTAAGCGGTCTTTTTGAGGCTGAAAGTGAGTCTGGTGTGTGTAAGGTAATTTGCTACTCACCCAATCATGGATTAACGCTCCCCTTAATGGATAAAAATGCCATTGTTGATGTAATTAAACTGTGGCAAGAAGAATACCAAACACTGGGCATGAACCCCAACATCAACCACGTACAAATTTTCGAGAATAAAGGAGCTGTCATGGGTTGTTCAAATCCACACCCACACGGACAAGTATGGGCGCAACGCTCCATTCCTCAAGAAGTGCAAAAAAAAGTGGTGCAACAGAAAAAATATTGGGATAATAATAACGCTAGTTTGTTGGGCGATTATTTGAAGCAAGAACTAGAAGCAAAAAAACGTATTGTTTTGGAAAACGAATCTTTTGTAGCGCTTGTCCCCTACTGGGCGGTATGGCCTTTTGAGGCAATGATTATACCCAAAAGACACCACAACTCAATTTCATCATTAACGCTTCATGAAGTCAACGATTACGCAGCCATCCTAAAGGCACTAACCATCCGTTATGACAACTTATTTGAGACCTCTTTTCCGTATTCTGCGGGTATCCATCAAGCACCAACCAATGGACTAGACAATAGTCATTGGCATATGCATATGTCATTTTATCCACCATTGCTGCGTTCTGCAGAAGTAAAGAAGTTTATGGTAGGTTATGAAATGTTTGCAAACCCACAACGTGATATAACAGCTGAGCAAGCGGCACAACGTCTTAGAGATTGTTCAAGCACGCACTACACAAAAAAATAAATATATTTATAAACCAAAACAAACAGATGGATTTTTCAACAATAGACATTACCATATTTGCACTTTATGCTGTGCTCATTTTATCAATTGGTCTTTTTGTATCCCGCCAAAAAAAGGGGGAAACAAAAAGCGCAGAAGATTATTTTCTAGCTGGTAAGTCATTACCGTGGTGGGCAATTGGTGCTTCCTTGATTGCTGCCAATATTTCAGCCGAGCAATTTATAGGCATGTCTGGATCGGGCTTTGCGCTTGGCTTGGCCATTGCATCCTATGAGTGGATGGCTGCCATTACACTGTTAGTTGTAGGAAAGTATTTCTTACCCATTTTTATCGAAAAAGGGCTGTATACAATCCCTGAGTTTATCGAAAAACGATACAGCACAAATTTAAAAACAATCTTAGCAGTATTTTGGATTGCGTTGTTTGTCTTTGTAAACCTTACCACTGTATTATTCTTGGGTGGCAAAGCCTTGGATACCATTATCGGCTCTGGAGATGGAAGTATACTTTTAAATAGCATCATAGGTCTTGGCTTATTTGCTGCTGCTTACTCACTTTGGGGAGGATTGGCTGCCGTTGCTTGGACCGATGTGGTTCAGGTTGTAATTCTGATCATTGGCGGTTTATTAATGGCGTATTTTGCACTTGCAAATGTTACTGATTCTGGTAGTTTTTTAGACGGGCTTAGTTATGTTTATGAAAAAGCACCTGAACGATTTTCTATGATTCTTTCTAAAGGAGAAATTATAACCCCTAATGGACGAGATGCTTGGTGGGACTTACCTGGATTAGCCGTAATTATTGGTGGAATGTGGGTAGCCAACTTATACTATTGGGGCTTTAATCAGTACATCATCCAGCGAACTTTGGCTGCCAAAAGCCTCAGAGAAGGACAAAAAGGAATTGTTTTTGCCGCTTTTTTAAAGCTCATCATTCCTATTATAGTGGTATTGCCTGGAATCATTGCCTACGTAATGAATCTTGATCCTGAAACGGGAAGTCTAAACATGGAACTTCTTGGCAGTGAAGGATTTTTGGGTACTGCCGGAAATGTGGCTAATGATAACGCTGCTCCATGGCTGATTAAAAACTTTATCCCTGTAGGGCTTAAAGGACTAATATTAGCTGCACTTGCAGCTGCTATTGTGTCCTCTTTAGCATCGATGTTAAATTCTACTTCAACCATTTTCACCATGGACATCTACAAGTCGATGTTCAATAAAAATGCTGATGACAAACAAATGGTAAAAGTAGGAAGACTAACAGGTTTGGTTGCGTTAATTGTTGCCATGGTTATTGCGCCACAACTTGGAAGTCTCGGACAGGTATTTCAATTTATTCAAGAATACACCGGTGTAGTAAGCCCCGGTATTTTAGCGGTATTCCTAATGGGGTTATTCTACAAAAAAGCCACCAATAACGCAGCCATTTGGGGTGTTATTTTATCGATTCCTTTAGCGATGTATTTTAAGGTTGCACCAAACGGATGGAGTGATATGACCCTATTTGTAAACCTGCCATTTATGCATCAAATGATGCTTACGTGCGTAGGAACACTTCTAATAATTGCGGGTATAAGCAAGCTAGAAGGAAATCAAGACGATCCAAAAGGAATTGTTTTAAGTAAACAATTATTTGCTACCGACAAAACCTTTAATGTAGCAGCGTTTGCAGTATTGCTTATCACTGCATTATTATATGCCTTGTTCTGGTAAGCGGAAATGATTGCGGTTTATCTACTGAAATCAATTATAGATAATACTGAAACATAAAAAAAAGCGCCAAATGGCGCTTTTTTGATGTTTAATACATAATGCTGCTTAAACCCAGTGAACTGCACCGCTTGCAAGCTGATAGACACCACCTTTAATTGCGATACTCCCTTCAGATTCTAATGTAGAGAGTATTGGACTCATGCTCCGAATTTGATCAATCGTGTGATTTACATTTTCGATAATAGTGGCATTAACAAAAGCAGTATTTCCACTGTCATGCGGCCCATCAACACTCGCTTTGACAGTATCAACCGCAGGTTGAATGTTAGATAGTAATGCGGTGATGTTTCCGAGTTCGACCCCATCACAAGCTGCTTTAACCGCGCCACAAGCTTCGTGACCTAAAACAACAATAACTTTACTCCCTGCAACTTTACAGGCATATTCCATACTGGCAACAATGTCAGTGTTTGCGAAATTTCCAGCAACACGTGCGACAAAAATATCGCCTAATGCTTGGTCAAACACTTCCTCTACAACAACACGTGAATCAATGCATGAAAGAACAATTGCTTGAGGTGCTTGGCCTGAAACACAGGCTGCGCGTAAGCTACTGTTATCGGATGCTGTAAGGTTATCACTTGTGTAGTTTGTGTTTCCTTTCTTTAAGTTTTCAAGCACCGTATCAGGTGTTAATTGAGATTGTGCTTCTTGAGTTAATAGTTTGTTTCTCATTGTAATATTATTTATCATTAAGTAATTTAACTTGATTTAAAAAATCAGGAAGTCCCTCAAAAATATTTTCTTTAGGGACTAAACGGGGCACCAAACGAATCCGCTCCATCATATAACGGGGTTGTTTGGGTAAGTGAATGAAATAAATAGACTTGTTTTCTTTGCTTAAATCAACCAATAAATCTTCTAAAGCATATAAGCCAGACTGGTCTAAATATTCCATACGATCAAAACGGAACAATACAATTTTTGCCGCTTTTGGAATCTCTTTTGAAAGCTTCTGAAATCCATCTGTAGAGCCAAAAAACAAAGGGCCATTAATATGCTTAATTGCAATGTTGTCGCTCTTTAGTTCAGCATATGCGACTTCATCTTCCCAAAGTTTTTCTTTGGACCCTGAAGAAACAACGGACTGGCTTGCTGTAAGATCTCCAATTTTTTTCATAAACATTAGAGAGGCTACAACAAGTCCAATACCTACAGCGTAAACCAAATTCCATACAGTAGCCAACACCATAACAGCAAGCATCACAACAACCTCAGAGCTAATTCCTATTTTGCCAATTCGTATGTCACGGGGTAAAGACGGAATAGCGCGAATTCCCTTATAATCCATCACACCAATCCCGACGGTTACTAAAATTCCAGCAAGAACTGCTGCTGGGATAGTAGAAGCCAAAGAACTTAATGCCAATAAAATAAAAAGTAATACTAAACCGGCGACCATTCCTGAAATCCGTGTTTTACCCCCTGAATTAATATTAACCACAGTTCTAATGGTTGCACCCGCTCCAGGTATACCACCAAATAAAGCAGAAATCGTATTTCCTACTCCTTGACCAATTAGTTCTTTATTAGGTTTGTGACGTGTTTTAGTCATGTTGTCGGCCACTACACTAGTCAGTAACGAATCAATGGCTCCCAATAAAGAGAGTGTTAAGGCCGTAAATACATAAGGTGTTATCTGGGCTAAACTAAGTTCAGTGAATATATCCCATTTTGGAACAGGAAAACCTTGAGGGATTGCAGTAATTGGACGGTATGAAGGAACAAAAAGCACGGCAACTCCTGTCATAACAACAAGCGCGACCAAAGTACTGGGAACTGCTGTTGTAATTCTTTTAAACCCATATATAATAATGATGGTTCCCAATGCCAATAAAAACTCAATCCAACTAATCTGCTGCAATGCCTTAGGAAGTACACGTAGTGCTCCTAAAACACCAGAAGCAGACTTAGCGGCTAGTGTTTGTGATTCTTCCAGTATTTGAGCATTAGAAATTCCTTGCCCTCGTGAAACTGTTTCAGAAAAATCTTCAAGTACCAACAAGCCTTCGCCTGCCTCTTCTTGCAAAATATTACTTAAAATAATAGCTTCAGCCTGAGGTGTAAATGAATCTACAAATGATTTATCCTCTTTGGCGTAATAACCCAAAACAGGAAGTAATTGTGTTATAAGAATAATAAGCCCAATGGCTGTCATAAAACCCGAAACAACGGGGTAAGGAATATATCGTATATACTTTCCAAACTTAAGAAAACCAAGACCTACTTGCATTAAACCAGCAAGCATAAATACTGCTAATATAATTGGAAGTGCTTTTTCAACACTACCATCATTAGCGGCAATTAAACCACCAATAATAACCATACTAACGGCTGTCATTGGGGCAGTTGGCCCAGAAATTTGAGTGTTAGTACCACCTAGAAGTGCAGCGAAAAAACTTAAAAATATGGCGCCATAAAGGCCAGCGGTAGGTCCTAATCCTGAGGACACACCAAATGCTAATGCCAAGGGAAGCGCAACGATACCAGCGGTTAAACCACCAAAAATATCGCCCTTAATATGAACGAATGCTTTTTTCATTATAAATTGTTTAGATAAATTGTAATTGAATTGAACGGGACAAGCGAATAACTAAACAAATTCAGGGGGTGGAGAATCTATTGCTGAAAGGTAATTAACAAATAACGTTTCTTGGAAATACGGGAGTAAAATCAATCTATCAAATAAAATAATGAAAGACCATTCGGCAATAAAAAAATTATTATCCTCTAAAAACTCAAAACTAGACTTAGCATCTTTAGGCTTAGGCTCCTCAGTATCCATAGCAAATGAAAAAGAATAATCGGAAGTATAATTAAATGTAGACAAGACAATCGTATTAAGCTGGGTAAGCAAGACCAAAAAAAGTAAACACTTAATAGATTTTGTAGAGAAAAATAAATAACGCGTATTTGACAATTCTAAATTTTTCATTTATGGTTAGCAAATATACAAGATTATAAACTGAAATTTGCTAAGTAATATATCCTAGGACAAATAATTTTAAACGTTTCTATTGAAGAAATAAAAAATTATTTAAATTTAACTTTAAGTAATATATTTAGACGCCTTGAACATATGTTAAAGAATTGGCGCCTAAACACAGAATAATATAACTTTTGTTAGTGTGAACCTCTATAATTTTATATTATGAATATACATGACAGAATAAGAAAAATTCTTTCTGAAGAAAATTTATCAATTTCTGAGTTTGAACGAAATTTAGGCGTGGGTCAAAATTCTATTTCAACATGCCTTAGAAGAACTTCTAGCATTGGACATAATGTACTTGTTGCCATTAAAAAAAATTATCCACGGTACAGTTTCGACTGGCTATTGACTGGGGATGATAATCAAACTGGAGATGATAATCAAAGTGATACAAAAGAAATTATAAGTGGTTTATTACAGAAACTACAGGATCTAGAAAAAGATCTTAAACGACTAGAGGAATAAACTTTCCAAATTGAAGTCACTTAAACGAACTTCTTTTGTAGTGCCAAGTTTCATGTTTTTGACAGCAACAATCCCTTTAGCTTGCTCTTCTTCACCAAACAAGATAACATGTTGTGTTAGTAGCTGATTAGCGTACTGTAGTTGCTTTTTTAGTTTATGATCTGTTGGATATACCATAAGTCGAATGCCAGCTTTGCGCAGCTTAGAAATATGGGGAAGTAAGTGTTGAATAAATGAATCTCCAAAATTTAAAACAATGACGTCTATGGGTTGATTAAGGTCTTCAGGATATAGATTCAATGCTTCCAAAACCAAACACAATCTATCTAACCCAAAAGATACACCAAGACCATTCATTCCAGACAAACCAAAGAGTTCGGTTAAATTATCATAACGTCCTCCGGCACCAATGGAGCCCATTGTTACTTCTTCAGGAGGTGCGATCTCAAAAATAATACCTGTGTAATAACTCAATCCTCTAGCTAAAGTAAGATCAAAAGTCAATTTAGTAACCTGCAATGGAGACACAAAGGATAGCACCTTGCGTAAATGAGCAATCCCTGCTTGGGCTTGGGGTTGTGATAAGAGTAATTTTTCAAGGCTATTTAATTGTTCTTCAATAGCTCCTGAAAGCGACAGTAATGGTTCTAATTTAGACATAGAATCACTTTTAAACCCTTTACTTTTAAGTTCCTCATAAACACCAGTTGATCCGATTTTATCGAGTTTATCAAGTGCCACAGTGAAGTCAATAATTCGATCGGGCTCGCCGAGATATTGTGCTATTCCAGCCAAAATGTCTCGGTGATTAATTCTGATTGTTGCTCCTTTTAATGAAAGTCCATCAAAAACATCGTCGAAAAGCTGAATGCATTCTGCTTCCAAAATAGGACTAAGGGGGCCTACAATATCTGCATCACATTGGGTAAATTCTTGGAAACGGCCACGTTGTGGTCGGTCGGCTCTCCAAACGGATTGAATTTGATAGCGTTTAAATGGAAAAGTTAATTCGTTTTGATGTTGTACGACAAATCGAGCAAAAGGAACGGTTAAGTCGTAGCGCAATGCCTTTTCAGAAATAGACTGGGTAAATCGTCCCAACTTACTTTCTTGCAAGGCAGCAATATCCGCTTTTTTCACCTTTTCTCCAGAATTGAGGACATTAAACATCAACTTATCGCCTTCCTCGCCATATTTACCTTGTAAGGAACTAGATTTTTCCATGGCCGGAGTTTCAATGGGTAAAAAGCCGTAACGTTCAAAACGTGCACGAATAATATCCAATACGTAAGACCTGCGCGCGTAATCGAGCGGTAAAAAGTCTCGGGTTCCCTTTGGTATACTAGGTTTTTGTGCCATGCTTAAATGTATACAAATATCTGTTTTTAACGAAAAAAAGCCGCAAAAGCGGCTTTTTATTTTTTCTAAGAAGGAATTATGCTTCTTTTGCCTTAATAACTTCAAACGCTAAATCAGCAAACACCTCGCGATGTAGGCGAATGTTAGCGATATGACTACCCAATGTCTTTACAGAACCTCCAGGTATTTTAATACACTTGCGTTCTACAGACTGACCTGCTTTAGAAATTGCTGCTTCTAAATCTATGGTCCCAACAGAACCAAATAATTTATTACCTGCTCCTGCTTTAGCCTCTATTTTGATAGTCAATCCTTCCAACGCTTTTGATTGCTTTTGAGCATCTTCAATAAGTTTTTGCTCTTTAAAAGCACGTTGCTTTAAGTTTTCTGCCAATACTTTTCTGGCAGATGATGTTGCCAACACTGCTAAACCATGTGGAATTAGAAAGTTGCGTCCATAACCGTTCTTAACATTAACGATATCGTCTTTGAACCCTAGGTTCTCAACGTCTTGTTTTAAAATAAGTTCCATTGTGATTATTTTAATAAATCTGCAACGTAAGGCATGAGCGCTAAGTGGCGTGCACGCTTGACGGAAACAGATAATTTACGTTGATACTTTAGTGATGTTCCAGTTAAACGACGTGGTAAAATTTTACCTTGTTCGTTTACGAATTTTAATAAAAAATCGGCATCCTTGTAATCGATATACTTGATTCCAGATTTCTTAAATCGGCAGTATTTTTTTGCTTTTGTGGTTTCAATATCAAGCGGAGTTAAATACCGAATTTCCCCTTGTTTACCACCTTTACTTTCTTGTTCAATTGACATGACTTATGCTTTTTGGGTTAAACGATCTCTTCTTTTAACTGCCCAAGCCTCAGCGTGCTTGTCAAGTTTTACCGTCAAAAAGCGCATGATGCGCTCATCGCGACGGAACTCTACCTCAAAAGGGTTGATGGCTTCGCCGTCAACCTTAAAATCGAGTAAGTGATAAAAGCCACTTTTCTTGTTTTGAATAGGATAGGCAAACTTTTTCAAGCCCCAATCCTCTTTAGCGATAATTTCACCGCCTTTGGACGTAATAAACGTCACGTATTTTTCTACTGCTTCCTTTACCTGATCTTCAGATAAAACGGGATTCAATATGAAAACAGTTTCGTAATGGTTCATAAATTATTTTTTTAATTGGGCAGCGAAAATACGGATTTTCCCGGCTTGAACAAACCTAATCCGCAATTATTGTGGATCTACATCAACAGCAACCCGAACTTGTCTAAAAGCCCCTATCTGTTCAAAGCTACGAACAAGTGTTGCTAATCTAGATTTAGAAGCCGATTGGGATGCGTCTAAGGGCAATTTAATTAACGTATGCAAAATATACTGGTTGCGCACACGACCTACAACGGGTGCTACTGGGCCTAATACATGAGAAAATCGATCTTGAAGCCCATTTTTCATCCATGTTCCAGCGCTTATTAGCGTACTCATACTTCTGTGTCTTAATTCAACACGAATGATTCGCATAAAAGGTGGATATCCAAATTGTTGTCTTTGGGCGATTTGTTGTTCATAGCATGCCTTATAATCATACGTTTTTACAAAAGTCAAAACTGGATGATTTGGCTGAAATGTTTGAATAAGCACATTACTTGCATCTCCTAACCTACCTGCACGACCAGCAACTTGGGTAAGCACTTGAAATGCACGTTCGTGTGCTCTAAAATCGGGAAAATGAAGAAAACTATCTGCAGACAAAACCCCCACTAAGGTCACTTGCTTAAAATCAAGCCCTTTGGTTATCATTTGTGTGCCAATAAGTATATCAATTTCATGCTGTGAAAAAGCCGTAATTAATGTTTGGTGGGCGTTCTTTTTTCGAGTAGTATCCAAATCCATTCGTGCAACACGTGCCTGGGGAAATAATTCTTTTATTTCTTCTTCAAGCTGTTGTGTGCCTAACCCTTGCGTCGTTGGTGCAACTGTTCCACAAGCAGAGCAAGCGGCGGTATATTGTTCATTATGCCCACAATAATGACAACGCAATACACCATTTACTTGATGGTATGTCAAACTCACATCACAACTCGGACATTGTGGAACATGAGCACATTGTGTGCATTCAATAAATGAAGCATATCCCCGTCGATTTTGAAACAACAACACCTGTTTACCTGCCCGTATAGTTTCTTGAATAGCATTAATTAGACCTTGTGCCAAATGACCTTGCATTTGCTTTTTTTTGTAAGCTTCAGCCAAATCTATATAGGAAATAACTGGCATTTGCGCCTCTTTAAAACGCGTATTTAATGCAACCAAACCAAACTTCCCCGTAATGGCGTGATGGTAGCTTTCAATTGTCGGAGTAGCTGTGCCTAAGAGCACCTTAGCCTTGTGCAGGCGCGCCAAAACCATCGCTGCATCTTTGGCATGATAACGTGGCGTAGCATCATATTGCTTGTATGAAGTTTCATGAGACTCATCTACAACTACGAGCCCCAAATTCTGAAAGGGTAACAATACCGATGATCGCGCTCCCAAAATTAAGCGTGCTTCCGTTTTATTGGCATTTATTTTCTCCCATGTTTCCGCACGTTCTTGTGGGCTATATTTAGAATGATAAACAACCAATTGTCGCCCAAAAAAGGCATACAATCGTTGCATTAGCTGCGTTGTTAAACCTATTTCAGGAACCAAAAACAACACTTGCATTCCTGCCTTAAGCTGCTCTGCAATTAAACGCATATAAACTTCTGTTTTTCCAGAACCCGTAACCCCGTGAAGCAGAACTACATCTTTGTTTTTCCAAACATCTAAAATGGAAACTGCCGCTTGATGTTGAACGTTAGAAAGTGGCAACAAGGGAGCATCGGGTGTTGTTTTTGCAGGAAGGCGGTCGAGAATCTGCTGCTGTTTTACAAAAACCTCATCTCTGATTAAAGTTGTTATGGACGACGCACTTACTGTAGAAAGCTTTTTAAATTCCGCTACCATAACAGGTGCTTTTTGCTGTAAGAATGTTAGTAGTGTTTGATATTGTTTGGGTTTTGAAGAAAGTGATTCTAATTGTTGTTTTAATACTTCATCAGACTCCATATTGGGATGCAATACGATTACATCTTTCACTTTGGGTTGATATCGTGCATACACCTCCTCTTTTAATTTAATACAGCCAGCTTCATTTAATTCTTGAAGCACTGGATAGGGGTTTTTTACGGGCAACATGGATTGAATCAAAGCCAATGACATTGAGGTATTTTTAGGTAATTTCCCCAATAATTCGGAAGCATTTTTTGAAAGTGAACTTAATAATTGATCCCACTCAAGAGTTAAGATTTCAGTTTCACTTTCCAACAACATCACTGTGGGTAACCCCGTACGAATAACCAAACCCAAGGGTGCCTGATAATAGGACGCAATCCAACTGTAGAATGAGAGTTGCAGTGGTGCAAGTATAGGAGATGCATCAATGATACTATCAATTTGTTTCGGCTCATAGGCCACTGGAGGCTTTTGATGGACCTCAACAGCAATAGCTGTGTATTTTTTTCGCTTGCCAAACGGAACAATCACTCGCATGCCTGGTTTAATTACTGCTGATTCGGCTTGTGTAATAGCATATGTGTACGTATTGTGTAACGGAAGGGGCAAGACAACATCAATAAAAAACGACATTATACCTCTCTTTTAAGTTTAGCAATGGCAGCATTTAACTCAAACCCCAATAGCAGTACATTGGCGTTTAGCCATATATATAACATCAATATTAAAATGGCACCAATAGAGCCGTAAAGTTGGTTGTAAGAAGCAAAATTATCTAAATAGATTCCAAAGCCATACGAAGTTAAGGCAAACAAAAGTGTTGTCATTAATGCGCCAGCGGAAAAGAAGCTTGAAAATCCTTTATCAGTTCCAAAATAAAATAAAGTTGTACTAACTAAATAAGCCATTGCAAGAAAAAATACGATTCGAATCCAAGGGCTTAAGACAAATCCAAAATCAAATACTTGTCCGAAAAGTAGCTCAAAGAAAAGATAACCCGATATTGAAATCAATAAAGCAAGGCCTAATAAAACACCTACTCCAATAGCATAAATATACTGCCGAATAAAATGTCGGGACAATGTTACATTAATTGAATCACTAAAACCTCCAAAAATGGCATAAACACCATTTCCCATAAAAAAAATGGAAAGAAAAAATGTTGTTGATAATAATCCGCGCCTAGGTTTCGATTGAATGTCATGTAAAACTCCATTTAGAAAATCTTGTGCTTCTGAAGGAGCAACAGATAAAAAGAAAGACGAAAAAGTATCTTCTATATTCGTTATTGGGATAAATGGTATGAGATTAAGCACAAAAATTAAAAACGGAAAAAGTGCCATAAAAAAACTAAAAGCAATGCTACTCGCCCGAGTTGTTAGTGCTCCTTTTACAACCCCCAAAACATACAATTCTAACAATTGATACAACGAGATAGATCGCCCTGCACCAAATCGCAAACGATGCATCCAACGTACCAAAACATGATTAGAAAAAGTGTTCTGTTGTTTTTGCATTAGGCTAAAATAACCATTCTTAGGAGATGCATAATCAGATTTATATCTTTGGCAAGTGAAAATTAAAGTCTACTGTGTGGGTAAAACAGCCCACAACGCATTACAAAACTGGTTACCAGAGTACATAAAACGGCTTTCGCATTATGTGCGGTTTGAATGGAATGAACTCCCTGAGCTTAAAAACACTAAAAACTTACGTCAGAGTGCACAAAATGAAGCTGAAGGAGAGCGCTTATTGAGCGTACTTGAGCCTTCTGATGTTGTTGTTCTTTTTGATGAAAAAGGAAAATCACTTCGTTCTAAAGATTTTGCAGAATTTTTACAAAAAAAAATGAATGCAGGCACACGTAATCTTGTCTTTATTGTTGGTGGGCCCTATGGGTTTTCTCCTGCCGTATACGCAAGAGCACAACATAAGATTTCACTTTCCCAAATGACCTTTTCACATCAAATGGTAAGGATTTTTGTTATTGAACAACTTTATCGTGCCTTTTCTATTCTTAACAATGAACCTTATCATCACGAATGAAAAAAATCATCTTTGCTACCCACAATCAAAACAAAGTAACTGAAGTTAAAGCTGTTTTTTCTGGTATCAATATTATTAGTTTGAGTGAACTAAACTATACCCAAGAAATAGAAGAAACCGAAGATACCTTTAGCGGAAATGCGTTACTCAAGGCAAGACAGGTATTTGATATTTTTAATTCCCCTGTTTTTGCAGACGATAGTGGCCTAACCGTTGATGTACTTAACGGAGCTCCAGGAGTTCGTTCTGCACGATATGCAGGTGAGGATAAAAACCATCAAAAAAATAATGACAAACTTCTTGAAGCACTTTATGGAAAAACTATCAGAAATGCTCAGTTTAGAACCGTAATAGCTTTTAAAAATGCTGAAACAGAAATGCTTTTTGAAGGAATCGTTGAAGGAACTATAGCACTCAAAAGTAGTGGATTGGGTGGGTTTGGTTATGATCCATTGTTTATACCAAAAGGATATGATGATACGTTTGCTGCGCTTCCAAAACATATTAAACTTGCACTTAGTCATCGAAGTATCGCTATTCAAAAGCTTCATGCCTTCTTAAATCCCACAACGAAGTGTTAATTTTTTGATAAAAGATTGCAGACAATAATGGAATACCCTTAGTTTGTATAATTGTATGAAAAGACGTTTTACATCTTATATTTTATTTCTTTTTTGTGGCGTTTTGGCTTTTGGCCAAGAGGTTGTGGGGGTAGTAGAGCGTTCTTCAGACCAAAAACCAATTCCAACGGTCCATATTATAAACCTGAATAAAGTGACCATGTCTATCACAGACAAAGAAGGAAAATTTACAATTAATGCGGAAGTAAACGATACGCTTTATTTTTCATATTTAGGATATAAATCTATTAAAGTGCGTGTTTCTAACGACCTTATAAAATACCCTAACACCCACTTTCAACTTACAGAATTGGCATTGGCGCTTGAAGAAGTAGTAGTGCGGCCTTATCAACTTACAGGTTTCTTAGATATTGATGCTAGAAACATCCCAATCAATCGAACTCGTAGGTATAGCATCCCTGGACTTCCTTCTGGAGGTTATGAAGCTGGAAGTCGAACCCCTGGGACAGCCATGCGTATTCTGCAAGCAGTGAGTAATCCAGCTGATTTTTTGTATAATATTTTTGGGAAAAAACCCAACGAATTGCGGAAACTTAAAAAAGCACGTGCCAATAACGAACTTCGTGATTTACTTGCCGTTAAGTATGATCGAAAGACCCTTGAAGAGCTTTTACAGATCGACCGAATTGATCTTGATGAAATTTTAAGAAAGTGTAGTTTTTCGGATAGTTTCATAAAAGGAGCTAACGACTTGCAGATTCTAGAGGCTATTAGTGGTTGTTATGAAGAGTATAAAGTTTTGAAGCGTTAAGAAAATGGGTAAATTCAATACCTTTGCGTTTTAATTAACTATGCAGCTAAATAAACTAAGTGCCATTTCCCCCGTTGATGGGCGGTATCGCCCAAAAACTAAATCCTTAAGTCCTTATTTTTCTGAATTTGGATTAATAAAATATCGCGTTCGTGTAGAAGTCGAATATTTTATTGCATTATGTGAACTTCCGCTTCCTCAATTAAGCGATTTTCCAATAAATGTTTTTGAGGATTTACGCAACGTATATCAGCACTTTAATCTTGATCAAGCCCAAACAATTAAGGACATTGAAAAAGAAACAAATCACGATGTTAAAGCTGTAGAATATTTTTTAAAGCAAGTTTTTGAAGACTTAAACTTAGGCAAATACAAAGAGTTTATTCATTTTGGGCTGACTTCCCAAGACATTAACAATACAGCAATTCCGTTATTGGTAAAAGACGCACATGAGTCCATTTATCTTACAAGGTTAGACGATGTTCTTGCTGCTCTAAAAACACTTGCTGGGCAATGTACTGGTATTGCTATGCTTGCCCGCACCCATGGCCAGCCGGCCTCTCCTACACGACTTGATAAGGAACTTAAGGTTTTTGGTGTTCGTATTAAAGAACAAATTACATTACTGAAGCAGGTTCCTATGGCCGCAAAATTTGGCGGAGCAACTGGGAATTTTAATGCTCATCACATTGCATATCCTAGTATTGACTGGAAAGCGTTTGGTAAAAAGTTCGTTGAGGATATACTAGGACTTCACCATTCTTTTCCAACAACACAGATAGAGCACTATGATCATTATGCCGCATTATGTGATGCACAAAAGCGTATCAATACGATTTTGATTGATTTTTCTAGAGATGTATGGACCTATATTTCTATGGATTATTTTAAACAACAGATAAAAGACGGTGAAGTTGGCTCTTCTGCGATGCCGCACAAGGTAAATCCTATCGATTTTGAAAATGCTGAAGGTAATTTGGGAATAGCAAATGCCTTACTTACGCATTTATCTGAAAAACTGCCTATATCTCGTTTACAACGCGATCTAACAGATAGCACTGTTTTACGAAATGCTGGTATGCCACTTGCGCACATTCTAATAAGTTTTAGCTCTCTTGAAAAAGGAATGGGCAAACTGTTGGTAAACAAAGAAAAAATCCAACAGGATTTGGATAATAATTGGGCTGTACTTGCAGAGGCTATTCAAACAATATTACGTCGTGAGGGGTATCCCAAACCTTATGAAGCGCTAAAAGCGCTAACGCGAACAAATTCAAGAATCAACGAAAAAGCCATTAGCAGTTTTATTGAAACTCTTGAAGTAAATGAAGTTGTTAAACAAGAACTTCGTTTGCTACGTCCTGAGAACTATACTGGAGTCTAAAAGATTTCGCTAAAAACACGTTCCAACTGATCTACCCCTTTTTCACGCTGAATAATATTAGCTAAAAGAAGTGCTTTATCTACCTGCATTTTATGACCGATTAGTCTCGTAACCAAAAAACCTTCTTCGGAGGAAGCAAAAAGTAAAATTTCATTTGGACGATCATCAGGTCCTTGCATCAGCAATTTACCTGAATAACTCTTATCGGAGAAAACCATTAGTGACTCAAAACTGTTGCTATCCACAATAGATCGAATGGTTTTCAACTCATCTTGCATTAGTAAAGCATTAGAATCGGTTTTTCTAAAAAGCAAAAGGTTAAGCTTTTTAAAGGATGAAAAAACCTCTTGCTCTTCAACTGTAAGGGTACTTTTATCTATACCAAAAATTGACGTAGGAATATCAACAATTAGAAAAGAGGGGTCCTCAGTCTTAGAAACAAAATATTCCTGAATGCTAGGTCCCGAAGAACAAGACACTAAAAGAAAAGCGATTAGGGGCAATAACGTTCTACTCATTATTTTTCTTGTTTAAATTGTTTAGTTGCTCACCCCCAGGCAGGTTCATTTGGTTGGCGATTTTTGAGATTTGAGTTAGATCGATATCTCCACTGAGGTACAACAGCACTGTTTCAGGGGCGCGATTTCCGAGGTCTATCTTACCAGAGATATTAGAAACAAACATCATCAACTCTTTTACAAAGTCATCATTATTAGATGATTTTACATAAAAATCTATGTGAGCTTCTTTGTCACGGACACGCATTAGTTCTTCCAAACTCGCTTTTTTTATGTGCTTATCTACCCATCCTTGAATCTCTTTTCCAATAACACTACTCTCTGTTGAAATAACCTTAAAGGAATCGATGTCTTGCACCAACGAAATAAATTGTTCTGCTTCTGGATCGTTGATTTCAACACTTAACTTGGCAAGCATTTCAAACATCTTTGGGCTGATGGAAAAATAGGTGACACTATCATCGTATTCATATTTTTCAAAGACATCTTGTCCCCAACTTAATGTTGTAATCATTAGAACAATTAGTATACTTTTCTTTTTCATTTTAGTCATTTTTAATATATCTGTTTGTAGTTTGATTGAATGTATCCATATAGGCAACGCCCTTTTTTCCTTTATTCAGGTGTGCTGAAACGAGGTACATATTGGCTTTAAATTCTTGAAACACCAATTCTTCTTGTGTTAAGGGGGTTGGTTTTATAAACTGTTGAACAATAAAAACCGCTATTACTGTGGATACGGCAATTGCAAATGTTCGAAAACTGATAAATTTTGATTTTTTATCCGGAACAAAGTTACCGGAAAATTGCATATTACGATCTTGGGTAATCGCCAAAAAATAAGGGCGATAAACTAAAAGAGAATCGTCGATTTTATGCCCAGAAAAATAGTCATATAACACTTGTTCTTCCTGCTGAGTTGCATTGCCTTCAAAAAAGCGATCGAGTACTTTATGAACCTGTTTCAATTCCATGTTGATGAGCTTTAATTAGTTGAAGTTTAATGGATTTTCTGGCTCGTGACAGAGCCACACGCACCGCACCTTCTGAAAGTGCTGTTATTTTAGCAATTGTTTTAAAATCATATTGTTCAATGTCGCGAAGCTGTAAAACCATTTGTTGCTGTATGGGCAAGGTTTTTAAAAACTTAAAAAGATGGGCTACACTATCACGTTGATCGATTTGTTTATCCAATGATGTTGTGGCTTTATCGTGCTTAAAATGGACCAGGCGCAACTGTCCGGCCTGTTTTGATTTAAGCCTATCCAAACAGTAGTTTTTGGTCATGGTCATTGCATAACCTTCAATATTCGATAATGTTGCAATTTTATTCATATTCTCCCAAAGTTTTACCAATATTTCTTGAGTGGCATCCTCTGCTTCTTCTGTCGACGTTAGCATTCTTTTTGCCAACCGAAACATGCTATCTTGAATAGCCGTTATCCGGTTTAAAAATGTGCTTTGGTCTATCATGTTAAGTCTACAATTTATTGGGCGCTTATGTTTATAACGAAGCTAGGCAGCGCTTGTTACATTTACTCAAGCAGCTTTTTTTAGTACATTAGCTTAGTATATGTTCCAAACCTATGAAAAAAACAATACTTTTTATTGTGTTGCTTCTAATATCATCTTGTAAAAAAGATCAAGACGATGACTTTGATATTGCAGTAAACGAAAACTTAGAAGTTGAAGACTTTGTATACAAAGCCATGAATACATTTTATTATTGGCAAGAAGATGTTCCTAACTTGGCTGATTCCAAATTTGATAATGACAAGCAGTATACAGACTTTTTGCAGTCGTTTAACAATCCCTTTGATTTATTTGAAAACTTAACACACCTAGAAGATCGGTTTAGCAATATAACGGATGATTATATAAGTTTCACAAAGAAATTGCAATCGATTTCACTTAGTAATGGTATGCATTTTGGACTGACCATAACCTCTGAGTTAGAAGGGACGGTTATTGGCTATGTACGCTATGTTATTCCAGGATCCGATGCTGATATTAAAGGAATTAAACGTGGTGATATTTTTACTCATGTAAATCAAACGCTGCTAAACCTTAATAATTACTCCGAATTACTATTTTCAAATATGCCGCGTTATTCAGTTTCATTAGCCATTCTTGAAAATTCGGAGTTTAAACCGACAGGAATTACAGTAACCTTGAACAATACCGAGCAAGAAGAAAAAGAATTGTATTTATCTAAAACCATGCTTCACGAAGGTAAAAAAGTAGGATACTTGGTTTATAATGGATTTAATGATCTGCAAGACGATGATCTAATAAACGTCTTTACAACTTTTGATAACGAAGATATTGACGAGCTTGTAATCGACTTACGCTACAATCCCGGAGGAAGTGTTGCTTCTTCTCAATTGTTTGCTGGTCTTATTGCTGGGGAACATGCAGGAGAAGAGTTTGGCCGGCTAGTGTTTAACAATAAACTCAAAAGTGAAAACTCCAGTATTGAAATTATTGATTCGAATA
Source organism: Flavobacteriaceae bacterium (assembly GCA_029238215.1). GTDB lineage: Bacteria > Bacteroidota > Bacteroidia > Flavobacteriales > Flavobacteriaceae > UBA7446. The sequence continues at coordinate 171,631 of JAQWGN010000010.1, read as the reverse complement.
TTCATCTCGGATTATCACGTGTATTTTTTATAACTACACAAAATACTGCATCGGCAAGTGAAATGCTTATTAATGGATTAAACCCATACATAAATACCGTTCAAATAGGAGGTGTTACAGTAGGTAAAAATGTAGGATCAAGTCCTATATATGACATCATAGACACAGAGGGAACACTAAATCCAAACCACAGCTGGATGTTGCTACCCATTATGTTTAAAATCTTTAACAGTCAAGGTCTGAGTAACTATGCCAATGGGCTAGTTCCTAACATCTCAATCTCTGAAGAATTAGGCAATTTTGGCACATTGGGCAGCCCCGACGAACCCTTACTGGAAAAAGCTTTAAGCGTTATTAGCGGTAGGGTTTTAGTTACAAACGCAATTTCACCTAAAAGCACGCGAAGTATCTTTAAAGAAATTCAACTAGAACCAGGCTTAGCGCTAAAAACTACCCCGAAGCGCTAGAGTCAGATTTCTTCCCAAAGTTGAAAAACCAAATATTTCGGTATAACTCGTATCAAACAGGTTGGTAATGGCTATTGATGCTGAGGCAATTTTAAAAATATTGGGAAAGCTCATTCGAGCATCAACTAAAGTATAGCTATTCAATTTTTCTTTTACGAACGATTGGTTAAAGTCTTGTCGTGCACCAACATATCTCCAATGAAGACTCCATTGTGCTTTGGGTAATGCATAACGTACTCCAAAGTTTGCTGCATGCTTGGGCAGCCTTAATGGGGCTTGCTTCACTTTCTCTGTATAAGTATAATTGGTGTTTATCGTCCAATTATCAAAATTATATTTTGCTTCAACCTCTAAACCTCTAACTTTATAAAATGTTGGACTGTTTCGATATTGTCCGGCAAAATTAGGCAGGGAAACAAATTCAATAAAATTTTCTTCTTCACGTTGAAAAGCTACCAAGGTAAATCGGTTCTTTTCAGATACATGTTCTACACCCAATTCAAAGGTTTGGTTTTCCTCAGGTGTAAGCATGTTGTTTCCATAGAGCGCACTAAACATTTTGTATTGTGATGGAGCAATAAATGAAGTAGCCCATGATCCAAATAGTTTAAGGTAATTCGCAGATTGTAGACTAAACACATAAAACGGATTTATGGTAAAGGTTTGATGTGCGCCAAACTCGCTATGAGAAGAGTTTCTTGCACTTAACTGTAAGGCATATCCCTTAGAATGCTGCCAGTTAGCACTTGCGAAAACAGCTAAGTTATGATGTATATAAGCCTCCGCTGAATAATCATTTTTAAAATCTGAACCAATATCTTGATAGAAAACACCACTTAGTATAGTAAGTTTTTCTGATGCAAGGTAGCGCCAGCTTAGCTCGGTTGTGAAAATATCAGCAGCGTATATTGATGGGTAACTATCCGCATAAGACCTTGAGTTGTTCGACCATGAAACTTGTGCTTGAATACTAGATTTTCCCTTGGAAAAAGAAGGTGCAAATCCAAACCGCTGTTGCTTGCTTAAGAATGAATAGTCTGCATCGGCAAAACTTGGATAGGTACTATCAAAATTAGCATCAAAACGATCTTGATGAAAAAAGGCAGACCACGCCCATGGACTATTATATTGACTTTTAGCACTAAACTGTATATTTTCCTTTTCGACTGCATCTGATTCAGTACCTACAACAGATGACATTCCATCCGATCTGAGTCGCTGAATCGAAGCGCTAAGTCCAATATTATCTATTTGGTGCTGGGCTTCTATAAATTGCTTTTCCCAATTTGAAAGTGATCTAATAGACTGATCTTGAACGTTTTGGGTGCCAAATTCTTGTGAAACTGTGAGTGTAGAAATACCTGAAATATTCTGTTTTGTAGTTATATCAATAATTGCAGTGGCTGCTCCACTCCCATACAAACTACTTGACGCCCCCTTTACTACCTCGATTGAAGCAATTTGTTCAAGTGCAAGCAGTCGCAAATCAAAATCAGATTCAATTTGAGATGGATCACTAACTACTACACCATCAATACGAACAAGTACTTGTCTATTATTTCCGCCTCTAATAAAATAAGAAAGGTTTTGGCCAGGGTGTTGTTGTGCGCCTGATATATAAATTCCTGCATATTGATTTAAAAGTTGTGCAAGAGACAAACCCTTGTTTTGTTCAATCTCAATAGCAGTAATGTGGATAACGGACTTGCCGCTGTTTTTTCTAGGTTTGGAGATTCGTGAATCTGAAACTATAACTTCATCAAGTAGTTCTTGAGCATGTAGGGTACCCATACAAAGTATGAGCGCTAATAAATATCGCATTTTAAGTTAAAAAATAATTAACTGTCATTACTTATCCCGAGTAAATTCAGCATATATCTTTTAGGCAGGTCTCCTGACTTGGGGCTACTCAATCGCCTTCCCATTAACGTTGAAGTAAACAGTGGCATAAAGTATTGAGCGTTTCAGCACTTACAGTTGCGGGAACAGTAAAGGACTTACACCTTTTTCCCTTTTCATCTTTGCATCCGAAAGAACCTAAAAGCTATATCAAAGGTAGTGGTTTATTAAGATTCTTGAATGGAGATTTAGAAAAAACTGTAACTTTGTTTATTAAACTTTACCTATGAATTTTTCTAAAAAAGATATTGTTTTAACAAGCTTTGTTGTGGTTGCTCTGCTTATTAGATTGTTGCCTCACCCACCAAATGTTGCTCCTATTACTGCAGTAGCACTTTTTGCTGGAACACATTATGGTAAAAAATATTGGGCGGTTTTGATGCCTTTATTTGCAATGGTACTTACCGATATTTTTTTAGGGTTTTCTATGATAACACCTATAGTATATCTATCATTTGTTTGCATAACACTTCTAGGTAGTTTGTTAAAAAAAATTAACTTCCTCAATATACTTCTAAGTAGTTTGGTGTTTTTTGTTATAACAAACCTTGGCGTTTGGATGCTGTATTACCCAATCACTAGTGAAGGGTTTGCAACTTGCTTTACCCTTGCATTGCCGTTTTTTGCAAACTCTATTATTGGTGACTTATTTTTTAGTGGAGTGCTCGTATTAGGTTATCACTTTGCTGCCAAGCGATTACAAATAGCATAAATTATTTTACTAATTTTATACTGAATAAACCCCAAGTCTATTCTACTAGCCATGACCTAAGTTCCTTACTAAAGAACTTTTTTTTGGAAATCATTTTGAATAGGCATGTACTACTATTTTGCACGTGTAAGTAAATCTAATATTGTATTCATAAGTATCTAACCTATCCGAAAAATGGCTATTAAAACATTGTTAAAAAACACCAGTCACCGCCCTTGGGAACTACCAAATGGTAGTTGGAAGTTTTATCAGGAATGGAATAATGCCATATTTCTTCATTGGGCTGTAGACTTAAAAATGTTACATAAATTCGTGCCAAAAGAACTAGAAATTGACCTTATTGACGGTAAGGCCTGGGTTTCACTGGTGGCATTTACAATGGAAAAAATTCGTCCAAAAAACCTACCCGCTTTCTCGCCAATTTCTAACTTTCATGAAATTAATATTCGGACTTACGTAAAATCAAGAGGTAAAACGGGTGTGTACTTTTTAAGTATTGAAGGGAGTAAAAATATATCCTGTAAAATTGCAAAAGGACTTTCCGAACTCCCTTATCGATTTTCATCAATCAGAAGAACTCAAAACACCTATGAATCATCAAACAAGACGTTTAATGATATCTTGAGAATCAACTATCGTATTGGAGCGGAGAAATCCAATAAAAACAAAATAGATAAATGGTTAACTGAGCGATATGCATTATTTCAAGACACAGCACATTCAATTAATGAATTTGAAATTCATCATTTGGAGTGGCCATTACAAGAACTTGTGATCGAAAAAATTGATTTAAATTACCCTAGATTCAATACGTTATTGAGCACAAAGCCAGACATAACAGCATATTCCACAGGAGTTAAGGTATTAGCATGGGGGAAAAATAAAAGTATATTTCTCTAGCAACAAACAATAAAGGTAGCTTCCTCCATTATATTATTCATCAAAATTGGGGCGGTCTAGGGCTTCTACTTGATAGTCTAAGGCATTTTCTTCGCCCGCAAGGCGTATAATATCTTTGTCTATTTTTTTAAATTCTTTGGCAGAGGCGTTGTAGTGGTTTACAACTGTTCCAATAGACTTACCCATACGAGAATGTGCGTCTTCAAAGGCATTTAAATGTTGGGACAACCTGCCCACATTCTTTAAAATATCTTGAATCGAATTTTCAATTTTAAGGTTGTGTAATGCTTTAACCGTGATTTGAAGCATGGGGAATAAGCTCATTGGCGATACAATCATCACCTTTTTTTCATAGGCATATGATACCAAATCACGAGAGTTTATAGATAAAGAACCTACCCTACTGTTGAGTAAATCTTGATACAAGCCATCCGCAGGAATAAACATATAGGCGTAATCTGTAGTAGACTCATTTGGTCGAATATACTTTGAGGTTTCATCGATACGTTTTTTAATATCGGATTTAAACGATTGCTCTAACACCTTAATAGCTTCAGCATCACTGCTTTCTACCATTTTGTTGTAGTTGTCCAATGAAAACTTAGCGTCAACGGGAATGATAAAATCGCCAACTTTCACTATTGCATCTACCACCTCATCGTTAGCAAACTTATATTGCATCTGAAACAATTCGGGTGGTAACACATTAGCCAGTAAATTCTCCAGTTGTATTTCTCCTAAGATACCTCGTTGCTTGGAGTTACCAAGAATTTTTTCAAGGGTTTTCATCTGATTTGCAAAACTCAGCACCTGTTCATTGGTCCCTTTGATTTCAGACAATGCCCTAGTTACATCAGTAATCGCCTTTTTAGACTCTACAAATTGTTGGGTAATGGATTGGTTTGAGGAGCGTTGATAATCGCTAATCCCCTTAGTAATGGTGCTTAGTTTTTGCTCTAGTTCAACTCGAGTTTCTTTTGCATCGGCACCGGCTTCACGCCTAATCGCTTGAATCTCCTCACGAAGTTGCGAATTAAGTTGCATTAAAAATTCATTTGAGACCCCGTTAGATTGGTTCTTCTGGTTTAAAATAAAGAAAACAATAAGGGCTACTAGCACAATAGCTACAGTGATCCACTCCATCTAAAAAATGTTTGTTTAAAGGTACGTGAAATAGAACAAATTATTTACTTAAATACATTTTACGACGCCCATAAAGTTCATAAAAGGCATCATCCTTCAAACTGTCAATAAACAAGATGCTTTCACCTGTACTCTTCATTTCTGGGCCTAATGCCTTATCAACATTTGGAAATTTATTAAATGAAAACACAGGCTGCTTGATTGCAAAACCTTCCAGTTCGGGTTTAAAATTAAAGTCTTTCACCTTCTTATCACCTATCATTACTTTGGTGGCATAATTCACATAAGGCTCTTTGTATGCCTTGGCAATAAACGGTACAGTTCTAGAAGCACGAGGGTTTGCCTCAATGATATAAACCACATCTTCTTTTATTGCAAATTGAATATTAATTAACCCTACTGTATTTAGTGATAACGCTATTTTTTTGGTATGGTCTTTAATCTGCTCAAGAACAAAATTCCCAAGATTAAACGGGGGTAAAGTTGCATTTGAGTCGCCCGAGTGGATGCCACAAGGCTCAATATGCTCCATAATACCGATGATATAAACATCTTCGCCATCACAGATTGCATCTGCTTCAGCTTCTATAGCACCATCCAAATAATGATCGAGTAATAATTTATTATTTGGGATTTTATGGAGTAAATCGACAACGTGTTTTACAAGCTCTTCTTTATTAATAACAATTTTCATTCCCTGTCCACCCAAAACATAGGATGGTCGTACCAGTATTGGGAAATCCAACTCATCGGCTAAAGCAAGCGCTTCATCTGCCGTTTCGGCTACCCCAAATTCAGGATAAGGAATGTTATTCTCTTTTAAAAGCGTGGAAAAACTCCCTCGGTCTTCTGCTAGATCGAGTGATTGGAAACTTGTGCCCATGATTTTAATACCATAGCGATCGAGTTTCTCTGCCAATTTAAGTGCTGTCTGTCCACCTAACTGTACGATAACTCCTTCCGGTTTTTCGTGACGTATAATATCATAAATGTGTTCCCAAAAAACAGGCTCAAAGTAAAGCTTATCAGCGGTGTCAAAATCTGTAGAAACCGTTTCTGGGTTACAGTTGATCATAATAGTTTCGTAACCTGCCTCTGCAGCGGCTAATACACCATGTACGCAACAGTAATCAAACTCTATTCCTTGACCAATTCGATTTGGACCTGATCCAAGAACAACAATTTTCTTTTTATCAGAAACAACACTTTCATTATGCACATAGGTTTCACCTGTTGCAGTTTCGACTGTACTTTCAAAAGTAGAATAGTAATAAGGAGTTTTTGCTGTAAATTCTGCAGCACAAGTATCAACCAATTTGTAAACCCGATGAATATCCATTTCATCTCGTTTGGTATACACTTCGCTTTCCAAACAACCCAGCATGTGAGCGATTTGTCTATCGCCGTACCCTTTTTGTTTTGCCTCTAATAAAAGCTCTTTTTTAATGGTATCAATCTTGAACGTTGCTATTTCTTTTTGCAACTGAAATAGCTCTTCATATTGTTTCAAATACCACATGTCAATTTTAGTGATATCGTATATTTTACTCAACGGAATACCCATGGCAATGGCATCATATATAACAAACACCCTATCCCATGAGGCATTGGTCAATTTATCGATGATTTGGTTGTAATCTGTATACCCCTTACCGTCTGCGCCAAGTCCATTTCGCTTAATCTCTAAAGATTGTGTGGCTTTGTGAAGCGCCTCTTGAAACGATCGTCCAATTCCCATCACCTCACCTACAGCTTTCATTTGTAAGCCTAATGTCCTGTCAGATCCTTCAAACTTATCAAAATTCCATCGTGGGATTTTAACAATTACATAGTCGAGTGTTGGCTCAAACAGGGCAGAAGTAGATTTTGTAATTTGATTATCAAGTTCATCAAGGCTATAGCCGATAGCTAATTTTGAAGCAATCTTAGCAATTGGATATCCTGTAGCCTTACTAGCCAATGCTGAAGAACGCGATACCCTTGGGTTGATTTCAATCGCAATAATATCTTCCTTTTGGTCTGGGCTAACAGCAAATTGGACGTTACATCCACCAGCAAAGTCGCCAATACTACGCATCATTTTGATAGCCATATCTCGCATTCTTTGATAGGTCTTATCAGAGAGTGTCATGGCAGGGGCTACAGTAATAGAGTCTCCTGTATGGATTCCCATCGGATCCATGTTTTCGATAGAACAGATAATAACTACATTGTCATTATTATCACGAAGGAGCTCTAACTCATATTCCTTCCAGCCCATCATAGCTTTATCAATCATGACCTCATGAATGGGTGAAATCTCAAGCCCTCTACGCATCAATTCATCAAAGTCTTTCTCTTCATAAACTATTGCAGCGCCCGCACCTCCAAGGGTATACGACGCACGAATACAAAGGGGGAATCCAAACTCTTGAGCGATTTCTTTTCCTTTCAAAAAAGAAGTAGCTGTAGCTTGAGGAGCCATGGGCACATCAATCCTACCCATAAGTTCACGGAATTTTTCGCGGTCTTCGGTTATATTGATTGCATCAATGTTTACTCCAATGAGCTTAACGTTAAAGTCTTCCCAAATCCCTTTTTCATCAGCCTCAATACAAAGATTTAAAGCCGTTTGACCGCCCATTGTAGGAAGCACCGCATCAATATTGTGCTTTTCCAAGATGGTCCTAATAGAGTTTGTAGTTAAAGGCAGCAAATAAACATGATCCGCCATCGAAGGATCTGTCATAATTGTTGCAGGGTTGGAATTGATAAGGATGGTTTCGATTCCATCTTCGCGCAATGATCGAAGCGCTTGAGATCCTGAGTAGTCAAACTCACAGGCTTGCCCTATAACAATAGGTCCAGAGCCAATAATGAGGATGCTGTTTATATCTTTTCTTTTAGGCATATAATAGAAACTAAATCTTGATAAAATTCATTCGAAGGTATACAAAAAAAGGTGTTACTTATAAAGTAACACCTTGATGTTTTCAACGATTTATTCACTTATTTTTTGTGACGTGGTTCAGAAGAAACAGATACCTTTTTACGTCCCTTAGCGCGACGTGCTGCTAGAACCTTACGCCCAGCAACTGAGGACATGCGCTCCATGAAGCCGTGTTTGTTACGGCGTTTTCTTTTTGAGGGTTGAAAAGTTCTTTTCATCGTGTTTTTTCTTAAAGACGGCTGCAAATATACAATATCTAGTGTCAAGACCAAACAGTACTATTACATAAATTTGTAAATTTGTACTCTAAAAGAAAACAATGTTTCCAAAATTCATTAAAATAGTTCTTGCAACAGCCACATTAGGATACGCCATTTATCAGTTTGTAATCGCTAATATTGGTAATGGTATTGCTCTTATTTTCTTAGCAGGTATGTTTGTTTTACTTTATTATAAAAATGAATTAATCCTTCTTTCCTTTCTTAGATTGCGTAAACAAGATTTTGAGGGCACATTACGTTGGTTAAATCGAATTAAAAATCCAAATTCAGCGCTAACCACAAAACAACAAGGATATTATTTCTTTTTGCATGGTGTTATTGAAGCCCAAAAGAATTTAACCAAAGCAGAAAAGCACTTTAAAAAAGCAATTGCTCTAGGTCTAAACATGAAGCATGATTTGGCTATGGCTAAACTAAGTCTGGCCGGAATTGTCATGCAAAAACGTCGTAAAAGAGAAGCTACGTTACTTTTGAACGAAGCAAAAAAACTTGACAAGCAAGGAATGCTATCCGATCAAATTAAAATGATGCAGCAGCAGCTTAAAAAAATCTAAGCCTTTTTTAAACGGTATTATCCAGGATTATTTTTGGTAAGTTCTCATTAAACCAGCGCGCACGAAGCAATATCATAACGTGAGTACCCTTTGGTACTGGAATATAATCTCTCAAATACAGTGTAGGAAAAACCAAGTCGTACACTCCATGAATGTGCGTAACATTAGGAAGTGGTTTTTTCTGTTCCCATTGAAAAAAAGCATTTAGTGACCAACTCAAATAAGCAGGGTCTCGAACAGAGAGATATTTTTTATTTAAATCCATTCGCTTTCGTGAAGCAGGTCCAAAAGCAAAACTCACAAAATCTTCAAGATTGTTAACCCAATGCATTGGAAAGAAACGATATGCCTTTGTTTTTCTTGTAATGCGCATATGAATGGGCAGTTCTTTTCGAGTACGGATGCTTGAAACTATAATTACTTTACGGCATGAAATAACCTTAGACATTTCTTGTGCTAAAATTCCTCCAAATGAAACTCCCAACAAAACAGGATTGGGATGTTTCACAAATTTACACATGCGTTTGGCATAAGAGCTTATTGGCTCTTCAGGTTTTGGAGGAATCCAAGAAAGAGCATGTGTTTCAAAGCGATTATCTAGTCGAATTAAATGAAATATATTCGAATTAGCAGCTAATCCAGGGATTAAATAAACAGGTATGGCTTGGGTCTTTTCCATTGGTTGACAGGAATGTACATAAAATTTTTGTAAATTTGCAGACTAGCTAAACAATTAATGGGGAAAATAACAGTTACTGATAATTCATTCTTGCGCCAATTTGAAGCGGAAGTTTCTGGGGGGCTTGCAAAAATCGAATATGCTCAACAAGAGCGTAAAATTTTCTTAACAAAATTGGTGGTTCCCAGCGAAAAATGCCCAAATGATTTTAGCGATGATTTCATCAAAGAAGTGCTTTCTATTATTTCCGATCGAAACATCAGCATGATGCCAACCAGTCCAGAAATTGTTCGGTTTGTTCGAAAAAACAAACGCTATAGAAGCATGCTCCCTATTGGAGTACGAATCTAAATCACCTCTGTCTTAGTCTGAGTTAAAAGCTCAAAAACCACTAGACCATCGTCATCAATGCCGGTTAGTTTAACCTGTTTTAACGTATTACACCACTCGGGGTTCCAAAAAGCCTTTACTTTTACATAGTTTGGGGTAAAACCATAAATATATCCACTTTTGTTTTCTGACTCAAACAAAACTTCTTGAGTAGTCCCAAGTTGCGATTCATAAAAGGCACGGCGTTTTTTAAGTGATAAGCCACGTAACATTTTACTTCGTTTTGCTCTAACAGCTTTTGGTACAGGATCGGGAAGTGAAGCTGCAAGGGTGTCTTTGCGTTCTGAATAGGAAAAAACATGTAAATATGAAACTGGAAGCTCATTTAAAAAGTGATAGGTTTCCATAAAATGGGCGTCGGTTTCGCCAGGAAACCCTACAATAACATCAACACCAATACAAGCATGAGGCATACGGGTCTTAATTTGTGCCACTCGCTTGGCATATAATTCACGCTGATACCTTCGGCGCATAGCCGCCAAAATAGCATTACTGCCACTCTGTAACGGAATATGAAAATGAGGTACAAATCGTTTAGAGTGGGCAACAAAATTGATAGTTTCCGCACGTAATAAATTAGGCTCAATAGATGAAATTCGAATGCGCTCTAAACCAGCAATGTCATCCAAAGCAGCCACCAAATCATAAAAAGTATGTGCGTGTTGTTTAGCTCCAAACTCCCCTTTTCCAAAATCGCCAATATTAACTCCAGTAAGAACGATTTCACGAATGTCTTGAGCTACAATTTCTCGTGCTTGAATTAAGATATTATCCAAGGTATCGCTTCGTGATAATCCACGAGCTAGCGGAATAGTACAATAAGTACATTTATAATCGCAACCGTCTTGAACTTTTAAAAATGCACGTGTCCGCTCACCAATAGCATAACTTCCGATATATTGCTCAACCTGATTAATGTCACATGCATGGACGGCACCTGTAGCTTTACTCTCTACAAAATCAACAACATTAAACTTTTCATTAGCCCCTAAAACCAAATCTACCCCGTCTAGGGAGGCAAGTTCCTCGGGTTTAAGCTGTGCATAACATCCGATAGCAACCAAAAAACCATCTGGATTTTGCTTTAATGCTTGTTTAACAATCGTTTTAAATTTCTTGTCAGCATTTTCGGTAACAGAACAAGTATTAATAACATAAACATCTGCTACTTCATCAAAAGTTTTTTCGATATATCCTGCCGCCTTAAACGAACGTGAAATGGTGGAAGTCTCTGAAAAATTCAGCTTACAACCTAAAGTATAAAATGCAACAGTGCCCTGCATGATGATTATGTAATTTTAGCAAATATACAACCCGAACAGCGATGCACTAAGGCTTGCTTCCTCAGGATTTACGACAAGTTTTTGTGACTTCAAAGACTGCGGTTAGAATTCTTTTCTTTTTTGCGTCTAGTTCCTTTCCACGACGCCCCATTGTAATGCGAGCCGTTTCTAAAACCTTATCCAAACGGTTTTCAATTAACCCCTGAGCTCCTCCTCTTGAAAAACTAGGTATAAATGTTCTAGGAAATCCTGTAGAAAATATATTGCATCCCACACCAATAATGGTAGCTGTGTTTAACGCAGTTTGAATGGCTGTTTGTGAATGATCTCCAATAATGGGTCCGCAAAACTGAAGGCCAGTAGAGATAAATTTTTGCTGGGTATAATTCCAAGCGCGAACCATTCCATAGTCGTTTTTAAGATTTGATGCATCGGTAGCTGCTCCTAAATTACACCACTCTCCTACCACAGCATTTCCTAAAAAACCATCATGTCCTTTATTAGAATTCCCTAAGAAAACAACATTATTTAGTTCACCACCAACTTTGGTGTTTGGCCCAAGGCTACACCCCTCATAAATTTTGGTGCCCATTTTAATAGTTGTGTTTTTACCCACATAAAGAGGTCCTCGTAACAATGCACCCTCCATTATAGTGACTCCTTCATCCAAGATGATTGGTCCATTTTGTGTGTTAAAGGTTGCCGCAAATGCAGTTATGTTCTGACCAACCAAAAGAGGGTGTTTCCCAAACTGTTTATTTGAATCATCTAAGGCGTTTGAATGCGTGTTTGTAAAAAACAACGTGTCATCAAGTATCGTTTGAGCATTATGTGAAAACAAATCCCAAGGATATCTAATAAGTGTAAGCTGTTCCAAAAATGGAATTGATTCATAATCATCTATAGATGAATCACTGCTTGAGTTGGCACCCTTAAAGGCAATAACTGTATCGTTATATATCAATTTTTGACCAGTTACTAATTGTTTAATGGCCTCCAAAAGTTTAACTGTTGGTATACAACCTGCCATTACAGCTACATCAAACTCAGCTGTAGTAGCTTGAAGATAATCTACGGTCTCTACTGTTGGGGTTGTATCTGTAAACTGCTCCCATCTTGCAGATAATGTCATAGTCCCAATAAGTAATTCCGCTACTGGACGCGTATAAACTAAGGGAAGTAAGTCATTACGATTAGGACCGTCAAATAAACATATACGCATATTCAAATATAGGTGTAAATAAAAAAACCCCCATACGGAGGTTTTAAATTTGTAATCGAATCAAACTTATTTCTTGAATTTTGAATATTTGTTCTTGAACTTGTCAATTCGTCCGGCAGTATCCACAAGTTTGGATTTACCAGTATAAAATGGATGTGATGTTCGAGAAATCTCTAGTTTAACTAGCGGATACTCAACACCCTCTACTTCAATAGTTTCTTTTGCGTTAGTTGTAGACTTAGTAATAAAGACGTCTTCATTTGACATATCCTTGAATGCCACTAAGCGATAATTGTCTGGGTGAATACCTTGTTTCATAATGGATTACCTTTTAAAAGGGGTGCAAACTTAATTATTTTATCTAAATTTACAATACACTTAACCATAAAAAATACGAAAATGGAAACCACACTTAAATTAGGACCTTACAACTATCGGTTTGGCATCGTAGCTGCAGGGATTGGCATTGTATTTAGTCTCATGTTATATTTTATGGACATGATGTATGAACAATCTCCAATTATTCAAGCAATCAACGTATTAATCCCCTCTGCGGTAACTGTATTTGCCATTACAACGTTTAAGAAAGACAACAATGGGTTTTTAGCATTAAAACAATCCATTAAATTAGGTGCAGGTATATTTTTAGTTACAGGAATTATTTCTCTATTATATTTTGCATTATTCATTAATGTTGTAGAACCCGACTTTATAACGAATACTGCTCAGCTGCAAGCAGATATGCTTCGGGAAAAGCAACCCGACCTTGATGAAAGCTTTATTCAAATGCAACAAGAGAATACAGAAAAGTTTTTTTACATAAGCTTTCCATTTATCTTAATCATAAATATTATTATTGGCCTAGTCGTGGGACTTATAACAGGCTTAGTTGCAAAAAAGAATTAATTGACTCAACACCCTAATTTATGTGTAATTATTCCGTTTTTAGATGAAGCGGAGTCCCTTCCTGAACTCTATAATTGGACTGTCAGCGTTTTAGAAGATGCTTCTATTTCGTTTGAACTTATTTTTATTGATGATGGCAGTCAGGATACTTCTTGGGATTGGGTAACAAAAACAATCGCTATCGATGAGCGTGTTATGGGCATCCGTTTTTTGAGAAATTATGGTAAATCACAGGCTTTACACGCTGGTTTTTTACACTGCAAAGGGGCTGTAGCGTGTACCATGGATGCCGATTTACAAGACTCTCCGGAAGAACTCCCTGCATTATTTAAACTAATTAGCGAAGGAGGTTACGACATGGTGTCGGGCTGGAAAAAAAGACGCTTTGACTCGTATTTATTCAAAAATCTTCCATCGAAAGTATTCAATTGGGCTGCACGAAGAGTTTCGGGAATTCGACTACACGACTTTAACTGTGGCTTAAAAGCTTACCGTAGTGATGTAATTAAAGCTATTGAAGTATACGGGGAAATGCACAGATACATTCCCGTACTAGTTAAACAGGCGGGATTTAAACAAATAGGCGAGAAAGTAGTTACGCATCAGGCGCGTAAATTCGGGCATTCAAAATTTGGCCCTGATCGTTTCGTAAAGGGATTTTTAGATTTAATTACTCTCTGGTTTTTACAACGATTTGGCAAAAGACCTATGTACTTTTTTGGGCTTATTGGAAGTATAATGCTCTTGCTTGGATTTACCTTTTCGTTATATCTAGGCATCGACAAACTTCTTATTACGCCAGACGGAAGGTTAATTGCCGACAGGCCCCAGTTTTACGCTGCACTCACCACCATGATTTTGGGAAGTCAATTCTTTCTCGCTGGATTTATTGCCGAGATTATTATACGAAATCGTGATCACAGCCAGCGGTATAAAATTAAAGACGTTAAATCACACCACAATAAAGAGATTACGTAAATTTGCATTGAAAATTAACGCAATGAGTATCGCTTATTTAGACCATGCAGCTGCTTGGGAAAAGTCTCCTTTTGATCAACAGACCCAACAAGAAGTCTCAGTTTTAAGAAATAATCCTGAACAACTAGAAGATGCATTTTACAAAAACCTAGCATTTGGAACAGGCGGCATGCGAGGCATTATGGGCGTTGGCACCAATCGTGTTAACAAATACACTTTTGGACGCACTACTCAAGGGCTTAGCAACTACATCAATACACAGTTTCCAAACCAAACACCACGTGTTGTTATAGGCTTCGACTGCCGTCATAACAGCAAAGAACTTGCACAAATTGTTGCTGATATTTTTTCGGCCAATGGCATTGATGTGTTTCTGTTTTCTGATCTACGTGCTACCCCTGAAGTTTCTTTTGCGGTACGTCACTTAAAATGTCAATGTGGCATTGTACTTACTGCATCACACAACCCACCAGAATACAATGGATATAAAGTGTATTGGCAAGATGGAGGACAAATTGTACCTCCTCATGACAACAATATCATAAATGCTATTGAAAATTGCACCTACGAGGATATAAAATTTAAAGCGCAAAATAATCGAATCAAACTGATTGATCAGGAGATAGACAGGGCTTTTCAAGATGCTTCTGTAGCTATTGGACGGATTGGCTCGGGGAATCGTGAG
This sequence comes from Flavobacteriaceae bacterium, assembly GCA_029238215.1. Taxonomy (GTDB): domain Bacteria; phylum Bacteroidota; class Bacteroidia; order Flavobacteriales; family Flavobacteriaceae; genus UBA7446. Next base: position 156,603 of record JAQWGN010000010.1, on the reverse strand, counting down.
TCGGTTAAAATCGTATTTACTTCCTTACATGGAACTTCAATAACAGCAATTCCACAAGTACTTAAAGCTGCTGGATATACCCAAGTTTCAATTATTGAAGAACAAGCAACTCCTGATGGAGATTTTCCAACAGTAGCCTCACCAAACCCAGAAGAACCAGACGCGCTTAAGCTGGCTATCAAAAAGGCGGAAGAAATTGATGCGGATATCGTTATCGGTACAGACCCTGATGCTGATCGACTCGGAATTGCTGTACGAAACGAAAATAATGAATTGGAGCTTTTGAATGGCAATCAAACGATGGTAGCCATGACCCAGTTCATCCTCAGTAAAGGTGGGTACACCCAGAAAGAAAATCCTTTTGTTGGTTCTACAATAGTTTCCACGCCAATGATGGAAGCAGTTGCAAAACACCATAATGTTAGTTGTAAACTTGGTCTTACTGGGTTTAAATGGATTGCAAAGATGATTGAAGACTTTCCAAATCAGCGTTGCCTTGGAGGTGGGGAGGAAAGTTTTGGATTCATGGTAGGAGATTTTGTGAGAGATAAGGACGCAGTTACTGCGGCTTTATTAGCTTGTGAAGTTGTTGCAGAAGCAAAAGCTAAGAACAGTACATTCTTGGAAGGCCTTATTGAACTTTATGTAGCACTAGGACTATACCAAGAACGGTTGGTTTCTTTAGTCAAAAAAGGAAAGTCTGGTGCTGAAGAAATTGTTCAAATTATGGATCAGTTTAGAAACAATCCACCAAAAACATTGGATGGAAGTACCATTAGCCATATTGAAGACTACAACATAGCAACTCGTTTAGTTGTTCAATCGCAAGAAAAAGAAATGATACCTTTGCCAAAAGCCAATGTGTTGATTTTTAAAGCAATAGATGGAACAACAGTTGCTGCACGCCCTAGCGGTACAGAACCTAAAATTAAGTTCTACGTTAGTGTAAACGCCCCTCTTGAAACCACTCAAGGGTATAGAGCCAAAAAAGAGGTTCTGGAGCAAAAAATAAATCGAATTTTGGCTGAACTAGGGATCTAATTTATGACACCTATCCGGTATATACTTCGCTACGCACTTCCATACAAGGGATACATTGGATTAAATATTCTATTTAACCTGTTGTATGCACTCTTTAATGCCATATCCTTTATTGCATTAATGCCCATGCTTGAGGTCCTATTTGGAGAACAAAAAACAGTTGCTGAAAAACCTGTTTGGGGTGAAGAAGTTTCCCTTAAAGATTTTGCGTTTGATTCCTTTCAATACAAGGTATATCAATTTTCAGGAGGGGAAGAGCTCAATGCCTTAATGATCGTAATTGGCGCTATTTTACTCTCTTTTTTCCTAAAAAACATATTTAATTACGCTGCCTTATTTTTCATTACATTTATGCGAAACGGTGTTGTAAAAGACTTGCAAAACGCACTTTATACCAAACTTATTTCTTTTTCTGCTAGTTTTCATTCCGACAATAAAAAAGGAGATACATTAGCCCGAATCACTTCGGATGTTACGGAAGTTCAGCGTTCTTTTTTGGCGGTATTAGAAATTCTAATTCGCGAACCCCTGACCATACTTTTCGCCTTGGGCGCTATGTTTGCTCTTAGCACAAAACTTACGTTATTCGTGCTGCTGTTTATTCCATTATCGGGTTGGTTAATTTCACAAGTTGGAAAATCGTTAAAATCACGCTCCGATTATGTTCAACGCGAGTTTGGTGAACTTCTTTCTTTTGTAGAAGAATCTTTAACTGGAATCCCAATCATTCAAGTCTTTACTGCTGAAAAAGCTTTTGGTAAAAAATTCGCTGTCATTACCAAGCGTTTGTTCACGTTTTCAAACAAACTCACACACCGTCAAAGTTTAGCAAGTCCAATGAGTGAATTTTTAGGCATCGCTGTAATTGGCATAATATTATACATTGGAGGTCGCTTGGTTTTGGTTGAGGGAACACTGAGTGGATCTGCATTTCTTACTTATTTGGGATTGGCATATGCGGTACTTACCCCCGCAAAAGGAATGAGCAAGGCTATTTATAGTGTGCGAAAAGGGAATGCAGCTGCCCATCGCATTATGGAGTACTTACTTCATAAATCTGAAATTAAAGAGCCTAAAACACCACGTAATTTACCAGATTTTACTGAAAATATATCCTTTGAAAATATTCACTTTAGCTACGAAGATGAAAAAATTATTCACGGACTTTCGTTGACCATCCCAAAAGGCACCTCGCTGGCATTAGTAGGCCCCTCTGGAAGTGGTAAAACAACCCTCGCCAATATGTTGGCGCGTTTTTACGACCCGCAAGAAGGTAGCATATGTATTGATGATGTTCCCATTAATGAACTAAGGTTAAAAGACCTTCGATCTATGTTTGGGTATGTCACTCAAGATGCAGTGTTGTTTCATGACACTGTTAAAAACAACCTCCTCACAGCACGCCCAGAAGCTACAACTCAAGAAATTGAGGAAGCATTGCGTATTGCAAATGCCTTGGTTTTTGTGAAGGAGCTACCGGATGGATTAGACACTGTAATTGGGGATGCAGGAAATAAATTATCGGGAGGACAAAAGCAACGCTTGGCCATTGCACGTGCCGTGCTTAAAGATCCACCTGTTATGATTTTAGACGAAGCCACCTCAGCATTGGATACAGAATCTGAACGTTTGGTACAAGACGCTTTGCAGAAATTAATGCAAAATCGAACTTCATTGGTAATCGCGCACCGCTTATCTACCATTCAAAGTGCTGATGAAATCATCGTACTAGACAAGGGGACTGTACTGGAACGAGGCACTCACGACTCCCTGTTAGCTCAAAATGGGATGTACAAAAAACTGATTGAGCTTCAATCATTCAATTAACGCTATGCGCTTACACAAAAACTTAGTTTTACCCGTACTTAACGGTTTGCATCACATTTTTAATGACGGTAAATACGCAGATAAAGTTGTTGCACAGCTTTTAAAAAGCGATAAACGTTGGGGAAGCCGAGATCGAGGCTTTATTGCAGAAACAACATACGAAATTGTGCGCTGGAAACGCATGTATGCAACAATAGCTGAGGTACAAGAACCATATAACAGAGATGATTTTTGGAGAATTTTTGCTGTATGGGCTACACTTCGAGGATATCCCCTACCCGAATGGAATGCATTCGTAGACACTCCAACGCGTCGTATTAAAGGAAGGTTTGAGGCCTTACGAAAAGAAAGAAAGATTAGAGCCTCAATTCCCGACTGGATGGATGAGTTAGGAAGCAATGCGCTAGGTGAAAAAAAATGGGAAAAGGAATTGGATGCGCTAAATACTATGGCACCTGTTGTGCTTCGTGCAAACGCTCTAAAAACACTTCCAAAATTATTGCGTAACACACTCTTGGAAGAAAAAATCATGACACAAACTCATTCAAAATACCCAAGTGCCTTAATCTTAGACGAAAGAGCGAATGTTTTTTCAACTGAAGCTTTTCAAAGAGGTCTGTTTGAAGTTCAAGATGCTTCATCACAGTGTGTAGCCCCTTTTGCAGAAGTTACTGCAGGAATGCGTGTTATTGATGCATGCGCTGGTGCTGGCGGTAAAGCCCTTCACCTTGCAGCAATCATGGAAAATAAAGGGCAGTTAATCGCACTAGACATCCATCAATATAAGCTTAAAGAACTTAAACGAAGGGCTAAGCGCGCAGGTGCACATAATATTGAGACGCGGTTAATTGATAGTACAAAAGTGATTAAAAAACTTCATCAATCAGCAGATCGTGTACTTATCGATGCGCCTTGCAGTGGACTAGGTGTACTTCGAAGAAATCCTGATGCAAAGTGGAAACTCAACCCTGATTTTATTGAGCGTATTACAATAGAACAACAACAGATTTTAAGTCAATACGCACACATGGTAAAACCAGAAGGAAAACTAATCTACGTTACTTGCTCCATACTTCCACAAGAAAACGAAAATCAAGTTAAATCTTTTTTGGCGTCAGAAATTGGTAGTGAATTTACCTTAGAGAGTGAAAAACATTTATGGCCGGCTGTAGATGGCTTTGATGGTTTTTATATGGCGCGCTTGGTACGAAAAGCCTAAGTTGTTGATAAATTACCCTGTTTCGTTTACTTTTTACTTGACATATCTAGTTAAAACAAAGCGTACTCTTCTTATTTTTGTTGCTATAACCATCCACTATGATTTGTTTTTTTGGTGATCCCAACAAGCAACTATATGCCGTGCAAAAAGAACTTCCAATTTCGGAAGATGACCAAAAGAAACTTGAGTGGCTTTTTGGCGGATATCCGTTACTTAGAAAATCCTTTATTCAAGTAGAGCTTTTAGGTCCTCGCATTAGCATGGTAACTCCATGGAGCACCAATGCTGTTGAAATCTGTAACAACATGGGGCTTAATGATATTGTTCGCATTGAGCAGTTCTGGAAAGAAGGACATGGAGTTGCTTTTGACGCCATGGTCCATCAGCGTTTTAAAGAAATTGACCAACATCTATTCGAAAACAAAAAAACACCCGAAAGCGTAAAACATATTGATGCTATTGAAGCATATAATATCCAGCAGGGTTTATCGCTTAGCCCTAATGAAGTTGGTTATTTAGAGGATTTAGCAAAACGCTTAGGGAGACCCCTAACTGATTCAGAGGTTTTTGGATTTTCACAAGTAAACTCAGAACATTGCAGGCATAAAATTTTTAATGGCACTTTTATCATTGATGGTAAACCCAAAAAGCATTCGCTATTTGACCTTATAAAAAAAACATCAAAAGAGAATGACGCAAATTTAGTATCTGCTTACAAGGATAACGTTGCGTTTATAAAAGGTCCAACTCTGGTACAGTTCGCGCCGCGGCGTGCCAACAAAGCAGATATTTATACGAAAAAATCATTTCTTTCTGTACTATCATTAAAAGCCGAAACTCACAACTTTCCAACAACCGTTGAGCCCTTTAATGGAGCAGCAACAGGCTCGGGTGGGGAAATCCGTGACAGGCTTGCAGGAGGGCAGGGTTCTATACCCATGGCTGGTACTGCTGTTTACATGACTGCATACCCCAGAACGGCAGCCAATCGTCCTTGGGAAAAACAACCTGAACGTCCATGGTTATACCAAAACCCCGAAGACATATTAATAAAAGCTTCGAACGGTGCTTCTGATTTTGGAAACAAATTTGGGCAACCCTTGATTGCAGGCTCATTACTTACGTTTGAGCATACAGAAAACAACCAAACAATAGGTTTCGATAAAGTAATTATGATGGCTGGTGGTATCGGTTATGGTAAATTGCAACAAAGCATTAAAAAGACTCCTAAAAAAGGCGATAAAATTGTTGTAATGGGTGGCGATAACTACCGTATTGGCATGGGCGGTGCAGCAGTTTCTTCGGCTGATACAGGTGCTTTTGATTCAGGAATTGAGTTAAATGCCGTTCAACGCTCTAACCCAGAAATGCAAAAACGCGTAGCAAACACCATACGCGCTGCTGTTGAAGCAGATAAAAATCCTATTATTTCCATTCACGACCACGGCGCTGGTGGGCATTTGAATTGTCTTTCAGAGCTTATTGAAGAAGTAGGTGGATCCATAGCACTTGATAAGCTACCTGTTGGCGACCAAACGCTCTCAGCCAAAGAGATAATTGGAAACGAGTCGCAAGAACGCATGGGGCTTATCACCAACGCAAATGGGTTGAAACAGTTGAAAGAAATTGCGGATCGAGAACGTGCACCTATTTATGAAGTAGGTGAAGTTACAAACGATCTTCATTTTGAAGTGCGCTCAGAAAAAAATGAGTGTGCTCCAATAGACTTGCCCCTCTCTGATTTTTTTGGAAAGACACCAAAAACAATTATGGAGGACACAACGCAAAGCAAGCAATACAAGCCCGTGCCGTTGAAAATTGAAAACTTTCAAAAACAAGTTGCATGGCTTTTACAACTTGAAGCTGTGGCTTGTAAAGATTGGCTTACAAACAAAGTAGACCGTTGTGTAACAGGGCGTGTAGCACAACAACAGTGTGTGGGTCCACATCAGTTGCCTTTGGCAAACTGCGGGGTAATGGCACTTGACTTTGAAGGTACTCATGGTATGGCCACTTCAGTAGGACATGCGCCACTTGTAGGGCTTATTGATGCAAAACTTGGCAGTGAAAATGCCATTGCAAAAGCACTAACCAATTTGATTTGGGCTCCTCTAGGAGGTGGGCTATCATCAGTTAGCCTTTCCGCAAACTGGATGTGGGCATGTAACAACCCTGGAGAAGATGCACGTCTTTATGATGCTGTAGAAGCCTGTGCTGATTTTGCTATAAAACTAGGTGTCAATATTCCAACTGGAAAAGACTCTTTATCGATGAAGCAAAAATATAAAGACGAAGAAGTTATTGCACCAGGAACTGTTATTATTACAGCAGCTGGTCATTGCAATGCCATTTCTAAAGTTGTTACTCCAGAACTCAAGTCGGATGGCGGGAATGTTTATTTTATTGATTTGTCGGATGGGGAGGCTGCATTGGGTGGCTCAGCATTTGCGCAACTCAATCAAACTATAGGAACAAAAGCTCCAGGTTTATCTAGTGCTAAATACTTTAAAAAAGTTTTTGGCTCCATTCAAAAAGAGCTAATAAAAGAAACAATTGCTGCTGGGCATGATATTGGATCTGGAGGGCTTATTACTTCATTATTGGAAATGTGCTTTGCAGCAGATGGTATTGGATTAGCACTTACATTTCAAAAACCAACATTAGATGTTGTACAGCTTTTACTTTCCGAGCAAGTCGGTATATTAATTCAAGTGAAAACCAAAACAGCTGCATTTTTAAAAGAGAACGGAATCGCACTCCAACTTTTAGGAAAACCAACAACCTCAAATAGTTTAACAATAACCAGTGACGCTCTTACTTACGACTTTGACCTTACAAGCTATCGCAAGCATTGGTTTAAAAGCTCTTATTTGCTTGATAAAAAACAAAGTGGTGATGTAAAAGCAAAAGAGCGTTATGAAACATTCGATAAAACACCACTTCGGTTTTCTTTTCCAGAAAATTTTGACGGTGGATTAAAACCGTTACCCAAGCGCAAACTTAAAGCTGCAGTACTTCGTGAAAAGGGAAGTAACTCTGAACGTGAGATGGCCTATATGATGCATTTGGCAGGTTTTGAAGTCAAAGATATTCACATGACTGATTTAACCTCAGGCCGTGAAGATTTGAGTGATATTCAACTTCTTGTCGCAGTTGGTGGCTTTTCAAATTCAGATGTATTGGGCTCGGCCAAAGGATGGGCGGGAACCATAAAATATAATGAGAATGCAAGATTGGCAGTTCAAAACTTTTTTGATCGACCCGATACCCTAAGTTTGGGTGTTTGTAATGGCTGCCAGCTTTTTATAGAACTTGGATTGTTACATCCAAATCGAAATGAGAAACCACATATGGTTCATAATGACTCTGGCAAGTTTGAATGTGTTTTTACCGATGTAACTATTGAAAATTCTCCAGCTATTATGCTTCAGCGTTTACAAGGAAGCAGACTGGGTATTTGGGCGGCTCATGGCGAGGGTAAATTTGTATTTCCAGAAAATGAAGCAGCTTATGCCATAGCTGGAAAATATGCTTATGACTCTTACCCTTCTAATCCAAATGGCTCTGATTTTAACGCTGCCATGCTTAGTAGTGATGATGGTAGGCATTTGGTTATGATGCCACACCTAGAGCGTGCAGTTTTTCCATGGAACTGGGCACATTATCCAAACGACCGTTCTGATGAGATTAGTCCGTGGATTTTGGCCTTCGAAGATGCATACAACTGGATTATAGCTAGGTAAAATCAAAAAAATATTGTTTTTTTGAATAATGGCATTATGCCAACATTTAATATCTTCTCATGAAAATACCTAACAGACTCTTTGATTTTATCGACTTGATGGCCGCAAATCATCCCCTTGATAATGCTGTAAATTCTAAAATTGAGGGAAAATGGGTTGGGCTTTCCACGCAAGAAGTAAAAGAAAAAGGAAACTGTTTTAGTGCGGGTTTACTTGAGCTAGGAGTAAAGGCCGGAGACAAAATTGCCATAATATCTTCAACAAATCGTACCGAATGGGTGCTTGCTGATTTTGGGTTGTCACAAATAGGAGCAATAAATGTTCCTATTTACCCTACAATTTCTTCTGAAGACTACGCCTATATCTTAAACCACTCAGAATCAAAATTTTGTTTTCTTTCGGATAAAGAGATTTTCGATAAAGTCAGTTCAATATCTGGTCAATGCGAGAACCTAAAAGGAGTGTATTCTTTCGATTCCATTGAAGGATGTAACAACTTTGAAAAATTACTCCTCAATAAACCCTCCAATGATCAATTAAAAGAAATTGAGACACGTAAAGAAGCCATTCATAAAGAGGAATTGGCAACAATTATTTATACTTCAGGAACCACTGGAAGACCTAAAGGAGTAATGCTAAGCCACGAGAACATTGTGAGTAATGTTATCGCTAGTCAAGAGCGCCTACCCTTAGACTACGGAGAAGCAAAAGCACTGAGTTTTTTGCCGCTATGTCATATTTACGAGCGCATGCTTTTGTACTTGTATTTTTATTCGGGTACGCGTATTTACTTTGCTGAATCATTAGAAACTATTGGAGAAAACCTAAATGAGGTACATCCCAGTGTAATGACTGCTGTTCCAAGACTGTTAGAAAAGCTTTATGACAAGATTTATGCAAAAGGAGAAACACTTACTGGCATCAAGAGAAAACTGTTTTATTGGGCCGTAGATATTGGTTTACGTTATGAACCCTATGGTCAAAATGGCTGGTGGTATGAAGTGCAACTCAAGTTAGCACGTAAACTAATTTTTAGTAAATGGAAAGAAGCGCTTGGTGGGAACTTAGATCTAATTGCATCTGGTAGTGCCGCATTACAACCAAGGCTTGCACGTGTTTTCACCGCTGCAGGGATGACTGTGGCAGAGGGTTATGGGCTGACCGAGACCTCTCCTGTTATTTCAGTAAACGACATGCGGAATAAAAAAATGCGTATTGGTACTGTCGGACCTGTTATTAGTCACGTTGAAGTTAAAATTGCAGAAGACGGAGAAATATTATGTAAAGGACCTAATGTAATGATGGGCTATTACAAAGACGATATTAAAACCAAGGAAGTTATTAAAGATGGTTTTTTTCACACAGGGGATATTGGACACATTGACACAGATGGATTCCTGAAAATTACCGATCGAAAAAAGGAAATGTTTAAAACTTCTGGGGGGAAATATATTGCTCCCCAAGTGATTGAAAACGCAATGAAACAGTCACTGTTTATTGATCAAATTATGGTAATTGGAGAAGGACAAAAGTTTCCTGCAGCACTTATTCAACCCAATTTCGAAACTATAGAAAACTGGGCGAAAAAAAGCAATATTCAGCTTCCTGAAAATTCGGAGTGGCATACTAACAAACAAATTCAAACCAAAGTTTTTGAAGAAGTTAATGTTATTAATGAGCGTTTTGGGCAATGGGAAAAAATCAAAGAAATTCGACTAACTCCCGATGTCTGGACTGTAGAAGGTGGACATCTAACTCCAACGATGAAACTCAAGCGTAGAAGTATTCGTGAAAAATACAAATCCCTATTCCAAGCTATTTACGATTTATAAATAATACTATGCGTGCATAGTAAATTTTTAGTATGTTTGTGGTATGCAAGTAACTACTTCGTATCCCACAATTGATGCACTTTACCGAGCGACTTGGCAGGCTATTTCAAAAATGTATAATGAACAAGCTGCTCAGTATGAAACTACTATGGCCACTGGTCTAGCATTGCTATCGATAGATCCAGTACATGGTTCTCCCTCTACAGCCATAGGTCCTAAAATGGGAATGGAAGCTACAAGTCTTTCAAGAACATTGAAAACGTTAGAAGAAAGAGGTTTAATTAAAAGAGAGCCTAACCCAAATGATGGTCGGAGTGTACTTTTAAAACTTACAAAACTAGGCCTTGAAAAAAGAGATTTTTCTAAATCATTGGTCCTTAAATTCAACGAACAACTTGAAAAAGAAATTGGAATAAAAAAGCTAGAAATCTTCAGAGAAGTTTCTGACTCCATTATTGAACTAATCCAATCAAAAAATATTTACGAATAAAAATCATGAAAAGAAGAATCAAAAAAGTAGCTGTACTTGGCTCCGGGATTATGGGTTCTGGAATTGCTTGCCACTTTGCAAATATTGGCGTGCAAGTACTACTTTTAGACATAGCCCCCAAAGAATCTACTGAAGCTGAAAAAAAGAAAGGACTTGAAGTTACAAATAAGCAAGTTCGAAATCGTATTGTAAACGAAAATCTAACCAAAGCGATAAAAAGCAAACCTAATCCACTATACCACCCTTACTTCAAAGGGCGTATTGAAACAGGGAATTTTGAGGATGACATGCCTAAAATTGCTAAAGTAGATTGGGTTATTGAAGTAGTTGTAGAGCGATTGGATATTAAAAAGATTGTTTTCGAGCAAGTAGAACAATACAGAACGCCAGGGACATTAGTTAGCTCAAACACCTCAGGAATTCCCATACATTTTATGAATGAAGGAAGATCTGAGGACTTCCAAAAACATTTTACAGTAACACACTTTTTCAACCCACCACGCTATTTAAAGCTATTTGAAGTAATTCCGGGACCTAACTGCAAAACAGAAGTCGTGGATTTCTTGCTTGACTACGGAAGTCGTTTTCTTGGAAAATCAACGGTTTTAGCCAAAGATACTCCTGCATTTATTGGTAATCGAATTGGTATTTTTTGCATTCAAAGTTTGTTCCATCAAATTAAAAAGATGGGGCTAACCGTAGAAGAAGTAGATAAGTTAACTGGACCTGTTATGGGCAGGCCAAGTTCTGCAACATTTAGAACTGTTGATGTTGTGGGGCTAGATACCTTAGTTCATGTGGCCAATGGTCTTCACGAAAACTGCCCTGATGATGAACGCAGAGACATTTTTGAACTTCCGGATTTTATCCAAACAATGATGAAAGAGCAATGGCTCGGAAGCAAATCGGGACAAGGTTTCTACAAAAAAATAAAAAATGATCGTGGTAAATCTGAGATTCAAGTATTGGATTTAGACACCATGAACTATCGTACAAAGAAGAAAGCGTCGTTTGCTACCTTAGAAAAAACAAAAACTATTGATAATGTAACAGATCGATTTCCTGTATTAATAGGTGGGTCCGACAAAGCAGCTTCGTTTTATCGCGCAGTACTTGGTGAAACCTTTGCTTATGTACAATTTCGTATTCCTGAAATAGCAGACGAATTGTTTCGAATAGACGAAGCAATGAAAGCTGGGTTTGGTTGGCAACATGGTCCCTTTGAATTATGGGATGCTGTTGGTTTACATGCGGGTATTGAACTGATAAAGGCAATTGGACAACCCGTAGCCCCATGGATAGAAGCTCTTGCAGCTTCTGGAGCTACAAGCTTTTATCAATTAAAAGAGAATAAAAAGCACTTCTATCATAATGAGAAAAAATCATTTGAACCCATTCCTGGACAAGAAGCCTTTCTTATTCTCGATAATATTCGCGAAAACAAAACTATCTGGAAAAATCAAGATTGTTCAGTAATCGATTTGGGTGATGGTATTTTAAATGTTGAATTCCATTCCAAAATGAATACCATTGGCGCTGGTGTATTGCAAGGCATCAACAAGGGAATTGACCTTGCTGAGCAAGGCTACGAAGGCTTGGTTGTAGGGAATCATGGCGCACATTTTTCGGCTGGGGCAAACCTTGGAATGATTTTTATGATGGCTGTTGAACAAGAATACGACGAGCTTAACATGGCAATCAAATATTTTCAAGATACCATGATGCGTATGCGGTATTCTAGTATCCCCACTATAGCTGCTCCACATGGAATGACCTTGGGAGGAGGCTGTGAATTAAGCATGCATGCCGATAAAGTTGTTGCAGCTGCCGAAACCTATATCGGTTTGGTGGAATTTGGAGTTGGCGTAATTCCAGGGGGTGGTGGATCAAAAGAAATGACCCTTCGCGCATCCGACACGTTTCGTAAAAACGATGTTGAACTCAACGTTTTACAAGAACACTTTTTAGCTATAGGAATGGCAAAGGTTGCGACCTCTGCTCATGAAGCTTTTGATTTTGGCGTATTACAAAAAGGAAAGGATTCTGTAGTCGTAGACAACAAGCGGCAATTAAGCGTTGCTAAGCAAGAAGCTTTACTCCTAGCCCAACGTGGCTATACGCAACCCAAACAACGCACTGATATTAAAGTTCTTGGAAAACAAGCACTTGGAATGTTTCTAGTTGGAACTGACAGCATGGAAGCAGGGCGCTATATTTCAGAACACGATCAAAAAATAGCTAATAAACTCGCTTATGTAATGGCAGGAGGCGACCTTTCACAACCCACAATGGTCAGCGAACGCTATTTACTAGAAATAGAACGCGAAGCCTTTTTATCGTTATGCGCCGAACGAAAAACACTAGAGCGCATTCAGCACATGCTTAAAACAGGGAAACCTTTACGTAACTAATTATGAAAACAGCTTATATCGTTCGTGCATACCGCACTGCCGTTGGCAAAGCCCCTCGTGGATTATTCCGCTTTAAACGACCAGATGAACTGGCCGCAGACACCATTGCCCACATCATGAAAACCATTCCCGAGCTAGACAAAACACGAATCGATGATGTCATTATAGGCAACGCCATGCCCGAAGCAGAACAAGGATTAAATATGGCGCGACTTATATCGCTAATGGGACTAGAAACAGACGAAGTTCCTGGAGTTACGGTAAACCGCTACTGTGCCTCAGGGTTGGAAACCATCGCAATGGCTACTGCCAAAATTCAATCGGGTATGGCCGATTGTATTATAGCAGGAGGATCTGAAAGCATGAGTTTTATCCCTTTTGGAGGGTATAAACCTGTACCTGATTACGAAATCGTTAAAAAAGGAAAAGAAGACTACTACTGGGGAATGGGACTCACTGCAGAAGCTGTTGCTAAAGAATTCAATATAGCTAGAGCAGATCAAGATGCTTTTGCTTATGATTCACATCAAAAAGCATTGAAGGCTATTGAGAATGGCACGTTTAAAGATCAAATTATACCCATTACCATTGATGAAACCTATTTGGACGGAGACACCAAAAAAACTCGAAGTTATGTGGTGGATACTGATGAAGGTCCACGAGCAGACACTGCGCTTGATAAACTTGCTAAACTGCGGCCCGTATTTGCTGAAGGAGGTTCTGTAACCGCAGGAAATGCCTCTCAAACTAGTGACGGAGCAGCCATGGTACTCATTATGAGCGAAGAAATGGTCAAAGAACTAGGTGTTACTCCAATTGCGCGCATGGTAAGTTATGCCGCAGCAGGAGTTCCTCCTCGCATCATGGGTATTGGCCCAGTAAAAGCCATCCCTAAAGCACTTAAGCAAGCAGGGATGAAGCAAGAAGACATCGAACTAATAGAATTAAACGAAGCCTTTGCTTCACAATCATTAGCCGTAATACGAACATTAGGTCTTAACCCTGACATTATTAATGTGAATGGAGGAGCAATTGCCCTTGGGCATCCTTTGGGCTGTACTGGAACCAAACTTTCGGTTCAGCTTTTTGATGAAATGAAAAAGAGAAATAACAAATACGGCATGGTTACCATGTGTGTCGGTACTGGTCAAGGTGCTGCAGGAATTTTTGAAATCATATAACACCCAACATTATGAAAACAATAGAACGAAATTTAACACGGGGCGGTGCCTTTATTTTACAAGAAACCAACGCTCAAGACATATTTACTGCTGAGGAGTTTAGTGAAGAGCAACGCATGATGCGAGAAGCTATACAAGAATTTGTGGATCGTGATGTATGGCCTGCGCGTGAACGATTCAATAAGAAAGATTACGATTATACCTTTAAACTAATGCGTGATATTGGTGAAATGGGGTTTTTAGGAGTCAGTGTTCCAGAAGCCTATGGTGGCTTGGGGATGGGATTTGTTTCAACCATGTTAACATGTGAATATATATCTGGTGCATCGGGTTCTTTATCAACAGCATTTGGTGCTCATACTGGAATTGGTACCATGCCTATTGTCCTTTATGGCAATGAAGACCAAAAGAAAAAATACGTTCCAAAACTGGCTTCTGGAGAGTGGATAGGATGCTACTGCTTAACAGAACCAACGGCTGGTTCGGATGCCAATAGTGGAAAAACAAAGGCTGTGCTTTCAGAAGACGGGACACACTACCTGATTTCAGGACAAAAGATTTGGATTTCAAACGCTGGCTATGCAGACCTAATGATTGTTTTTGCCCGTATTGAAGATGATAAAAATATTACCGGATTTATAATTCCTAACGATTCAGACAATGGAATATCGATGGGTGAAGAAGAACACAAGTTAGGAATTCATGCGTCTTCAACTCGACAGGTGTTTTTTAGTGATACTAAAGTACCTGTTGAAAACATGCTCTCGGAACGTGGAAACGGTTTTAAGATAGCCATGAATGCATTAAATGTTGGACGTATAAAACTTGCTGTAGCAACTTTAGATGCGCAACGCCGAGTGTTAAACGAAGCTATCAATTTTGCCAATCAACGTATTCAATTTAAAACACCAATATCTGAGTTTGGCGCAATCAAGCAAAAAATAGCTAAAATGGCCTCCTACCTTTATGTTGGAGAATCTGCATGTTACCGTGCAGCAAAAGATATTGAGGATCGTATTGCTTTACGTGAAGCGTCCGGAAATAGCCATCAAGAGGCAGAGTTGAAAGGCGTTGAAGAATACGTTATTGAATGTTCCATTTTAAAGGTAGCTTGCTCGGAGCATACCCAAGAATCAACCGATGAAGGGATTCAAATCATGGGGGGCATGGGCTTTTCAGCCGATATGCCTATGGAGACTGCATGGAGAGATACTCGTATTGCTCGTATCTATGAGGGAACAAATGAGATTAATCGTATACTATCGGTGGGTATGTTGATTAAAAAAGCCATGAAAGGACAATTGGATTTGATTGGTTCTGCTACAGCCGTTGGAGAAGAATTGCTTGGTATTCCAGATTTTTCTATTCCAGATTTTTCATTGCCTTTGAGCCAGGAAAAGCACATACTTAAAAACCTTAAAAAAGTCTTTTTGATGATTGCAGGGGCAGGAGTGCAAAAATATGGGACTGAACTCGAAGAGCATCAACAGTTGTTGTTGGCCGTTGCCGATATTTTAATTGAAATTTACATGGCAGAATCTGCGCTATTACGTACTGAAAAGAATGTTGGTGTTTATGGCTTGGAATCACAAGAATACCAAGTTGCATTGAGCCAGCTATACCTGTACCATGCTACAGAAAAGATTACTGCAAAAGGACGCGAGGCAATTTTGAGTTTTGCTGAAGGTGATGAACAAAAGGCCTTATTAATGGGACTTAAACGCTTTACTAAATATATTGAATATCCAAACGTTATAGCGCTTCGTAATAAGGTTGCAAAAAAAATTGCTGCTGAAAACAAGTATTGTTTTTAAGAGTATTATTTGAACACTAAACAACAATGGCACGCTTATTGGTAAGCTAGTGTTCAAGTATCAATCGAACATAACCCAAATTTGTTCTTCTTTTTGAAAACCTACGCTTTCTCTTATAAGTATTTTTTGGGGTGTTGTTAATGATTAACTGGAAATGCCAAATTGTTAAGGTTTATTTCTATGTGTACCATTTAAGCGGTTTTTACAAAATCTAGTCGGAACAAGCCGAAAAAAGACGCTAAAAAGAAGTAGGCACTCAAATTTAACTACTTATTTATGAAAAATTCATTTTTACTATCAACCCTATTAATTCTTTTCTTGGCTTTTACTAGCTGTAAAAAAGATAATGACGATCCTGCAAAAAAAGAACTAAAGATAGCCATATCTGGTTTGGAGGATTTAGGTGATAATTTTGCCTACGAAGGATGGCTAATTGTAAATGGCAAAGCAGTATCTGCTGGTGTGTTTGATGTTGATTCTAGCGGAACCTTGTCTCAAACAAGTTTTAGCCTAGAGGCATCCGATATAAACAATGCCAGTGCTTATGTACTTACTATCGAACAAAATCCTGATACTGATCCAAGCCCTAGTACAGTGCATATACTTGCTGGGGACTTTTCAAAAAATTCAGCTTCGTTAACTGTAAATCACAGTTCCGCTATAGGAACTGACTTCGCTACTGCAACAGGAAAATACACATTGGGAACTCCTACTGATGGAGGTAATGATGATAACGAAAAAAGTGGCGTTTGGTGGATTTCAGTTGATCAAAATAATGACGTAACAGCTGGATTAACTCTTCCACCACTGCCAAGTTCATGGAAATACGAAGGATGGGCCGTAATTGATGGAAGTCCTGTATCTACAGGAACATTTACGTCTGCGAATGGGGCTGACAGTAGTAATTCGCACAGTGGAGAGCTAATTTCAGAGCCTTTTACTGGAACTTTCATACCATATCCTGGTGAAGATTTTCTATATAATGCTCCAACAGGATTAACATTTCCTACCGAATTGACTGGGAAAACTGTGGTGATTTCTGTAGAACCAAATCCAGATAATTCTTCTGCTCCGTTTTTATTAAAACCCTTAGTAGGAAACATTAGCGAGACGGCAGAAAGTTTCAAACCTTATTCAATGACAAATAATGCAGTAGCTACCAATCCAACAGGTACTATTTCTAGATAATTCTTACGCATAAAAACACAAAAAAAAGGGGTTTATATAAAAACCCCTTTTTTTTATCAATTGATTTAAAAAACTTATTGGTATATTTATTGCGTTATGTTTCGTCTACAGGGCTATTAAATCCACCCTTTTTCTTTCATCCAATCGTCGTTGTACATTTTACCTACATAGCGACTACCAGAATCGTGCAGGAGTACCACAACCACATCGTCGGGACCAAAGTGTTGTTTGAGTTGTAAAACGCCCTTAACAGCTGCTCCACATGAATTTCCAGCAAAAATACCTTCCTCACGAGCGAGCTTTCGAGTATATACTGCCGCGTCTTTATCGGTTACTTTTTCAAAAGCATCGATTAGTTTAAAATCCACGTTCTCAGGAAGAATGTCTTCACCAATCCCCTCAGTTACATAAGGATAGATTTCTTTTTCATCGAAAATCCCCGTTTCGTGATACTTCTTAAACACTGAACCATAAGTATCTATTCCCCAAATTTTAATGTTAGGGTTCTGCTCTTTTAGGTATTTAGCTACACCAGATATCGTACCACCAGTTCCTACGCCTACCACAAAATGCGTGATTTTTCCATCAGTTTGTTTCCAAATCTCAGGACCTGTTTGTTGATAATGTGCTATGGCATTGGATGGGTTGTCGTATTGATTTACGTACCAAGCATTTGGTGTTTCGTCGGCAATGCGTTTAGAGGTTGAATAATACGATCGTGGATCATCGGGAGCCACGTCGGTTGGACATACAAATACCTCCGCTCCTACTGCACGTAGGATGTCAAATTTTTCTTTGGATTGTTTATCCGTAGACACACAAATTAGCTTATACCCCTTTACAATAGCAGCCAAAGCAAGACCCATTCCGGTATTTCCAGAAGTTCCTTCCACAATAGTACCACCGGGTTTTAGGCGTCCATCAGCCTCGGCATCTTCAACCATTTTTAAAGCCATGCGGTCTTTTATTGAGCTTCCTGGATTAAAGTACTCCACCTTAGCTAAAACCAAGGCATCAATCTCTTTGGTGATTTTATTTAAACGAATCAATGGGGTGTTCCCAATTGTCTCTAGAATATTTTCAACGTATTGCATGGTACAAATGTAGCCAATGTAAGTGGCTATGCCAATCTATGGATTGATTTTAAGTGCTTGAGCAGGTGGAATTTTTGCAATGATAAGCGATGGTAATAAAAGCAAGCTAAGGCACATAAGAAGCGTAAGCCCATTTAACCAAAGTACCGTAGCGATATCTATGTAAACAGGAACTTCCTGAACATAGTATGTTTCTGGATTTAATGTTACAAAACCCGTTTGATGTTGAATAAATAGCAAGCCCAGTCCGATTAGATTTCCCCAAAAAAGCCCTATTCCGATTAGGTATGCCCCCTGAATAAGAAAGAGCTGTTGTAAAGAACGAACAGGCGCACCTAAAACCCGAGTGATTCCAATAAGTTGAGTTTGCTCCAGAATAAGTACCAGTAAAGCAGTTATCATATTAACCCCCCCAACAATAATCATAATAATGATTATAAGCGATATGTTAGTGCCGAATAAACGAATCCAGTTGAAAATTTCAGGAAATTGTTCTTCAATATGCTGTACATCAACCAAGGCATCAATACTATCATAAATGCGTTCTGTTTGAGCAACTAAAGCTGTGTCATCTTTTAAAAATAGTTCTAACGCTCCGGCCTGTGTTGATTCCCAACCCATTAATGAACGAACAACATCCAAGTTTCCCAACACGTAGGTGTCGTCATAGTTTGAAAAGCCAGTAGTAAAAAAACCTATAACAGTACATGTGCGTCGCTTGGGAATCATGGTTTCTGAGGAAGCAAAATACAAGGGAACTCGGGCGCCGATGGTAAGGCTCATTTTTGATGCCATTTTTGACGAAATCCAAATTTGATTTTGTTGAGGTATAGCGAAGTTATCAAGAGTTCCGAAAAAATTGAAAAAATCGGTATTAAAAGAACTATCTATTCCTTTAAAAACTATCCCATCAAAATTAGTTTCATTCAGAATTACACCAGGTACATAAGCCACTGACTGTACAGATGATATATTGGGATGTTTTAAAAGTTTTTGTTGAATAAGTAGCGCATCATCAAGTTGGGTTTGCGTTTCTAGGCGTTGACTGTTTTCGAGACTGGTCACTCGTATATGTCCGCTAAAGGCAGCTACTTTATTTCCTATACGTTTTTGTAAGCCAACTCCAGTTCCAAGAGCGATTAGCATGGTAACTACACCCAAGGCAATTGCAATAATCCCAATGGTAATAATGGGTCCCGAAACGTTGCTTCGGTGCGAACGCTGACCAATAATTCTTCGAGCAATAAACCAAGTAAAACGCACAAAAATAAATTAGAATATAAAAATACGGTTTTTAGAGTGGAAGCGTGGCTTTTAGACGTTCTACCATTGAAAAAACAGCGGGGCAAACGGCTACATTCTTGGCCGTTATTTGAGTAATTTGGTGAAACTTAGGCCTGTCGGTATGGGGAAATTCACGACAAGCTTTTGGCCTATCTTCATAGATACTGCAATAGTTGTCGACATCCAAGAAAGGACATGGTACTTCTTGCAAGACCTTATCGCCATCTTCATCAGTTCGTAAATAAGTAGTTTCAAAATCTAAGGGCCGCATTTTCAAACGCTTACTTATTTGCTTAATATCTGAGGAAATAAACATGGGACCCGTGGTTTTGCAACAATTGCCACAAGACAAACAATCAATTTTCTGAAAGGTTTCCACATGCAATTCACCCATTACTGCGTCCAACTGCTTGGGCTTTCGTACTTTAAGTTTCTTTAAGTACTTGGCATTTTCCTGCTTAACTTTTGCCGCTTCATGCGGAAGATTATCAAGAGAAATCACTACGGAATCTTTAGGTATTTATGCGTCTGCAAAGAAGCCATCCATTTGGGGTTTTCCAATACGTAGTCTACAATAAGTGGAATGGCACTATCGCGTCTACTCCACTCGGGCTGTAAGTACAATTTGCAATCATCGCGAACTCCCAATACTTGCCTAGCTCCAAAATTTAAATCGTCTTTATTGTAAACAATCACCTTTAATTCATCTGCCTTTTGATAGATTTCTGTCTTGGGAAGCATACGTTTTTTGGGAGACAAACAAATCCAATCCCAATCCCCCGACAAAGGGTATGCGCCTGAAGTTTCGATATGGGTTTTCATCCCTGCTTTGTGTAATGCTTGAGTCAAGGGACCCATGTCCCACATCAAAGGTTCTCCACCAGTAACCACAACAACCTCGGCATGTTCCTTAGCTTGCGCTACTATGTTTTCTATATATGTAGGTGGGTGTTTGTCGGCATCCCAGCTTTCTTTTACATCACACCAATGGCATCCAACATCACATCCGCCAATACGGATAAAAAACGCAGCACTACCCTTATGATAACCTTCGCCTTGAATGGTGTAAAAAGCTTCCATAAGCGGAAGAGCTTGACCAGAAGCAACGGCCTGTTTGAGTTCGGGCTGCATCAAGATGCGTTTCGTTTATAAGCGAGCATGGTGTTTTGTAGTAGCATGGCTATGGTCATCGGGCCCACACCTCCTGGAACAGGAGTGATATAGCTTGCCTTTTCTTTTACTTCGTTATAAGCAACATCACCGACAATTACATACCCTTTTGGATGAGTTTCATCGGGTACACGAGTGATACCAACATCAATAATAACAGCGTCTTGTTTTACCATATCGGCCGTTAGAAAATTTGGAACACCAAGAGCGGATACAACGATATCTGCCTTTTGAGTAATTTCACTAAGATTTTTGGTACGGCTATGTGTTAATGTAACTGTAGCATTTCCAGGATTTCCCTTTTCAGAAAGTAAAATACTCATTGGACGACCAACAATATGACTCCTACCAATCACGACAGCATGCTTACCACTAATATCCAATTTATAGCGACGTAGCAGTTCCATAATACCAAAAGGCGTAGCAGGAATAAAAGTTTCCATACCCAGCGCCATTTTACCAAAATTAGTTGGATGAAAACCATCCACATCTTTATCAGGGTTTATAGCATGGAGGACCGTTTCCTCATCAATATGTTTTGGTAACGGAAGCTGAACGATAAAACCATCTAGTCCGGGATCATTGTTCAGTTTATGAATTGTGTCCAATAGTTTTTGTTGAGTCACCGTGTCATCTAATCGGATAAGTGTGGAATCATAACCTATTTTCTCACACGAGCGCACCTTACTTCCTACATACGTAAGACTAGCACCATCATTGCCAACAAGTACAGCCGCTAAGTGTGGTGGACGCTTGCCCGATTTTTTTATAGAGCTTACTTCTTTTTCAAGTTCAGCTTTAATTTGATTTGAAGTGGCTTTTCCGTCTAATCGTATACTCATTTTCCAAACATTTGCATCAGCTTGGAGGCTTTACCTCCTTGCATCATTTTCATCATTTTACCCATCTGCTCAAACTGCTTTACCAGTTTGTTTATATCATCTAAAGCCATCCCTGCTCCTTTGGCAATTCGTTTTTTACGACTGTGATTTAATAGTGATGGGGTTTGTCGTTCTTTAGGCGTCATCGACTGAATAAGGGCTTCTACTCCTTTAAAGGCATCTTCGTCAACTTCAGCTCCGTTTAATGCTTTTTTGGCACCCGGAATCATCCCTACCAAATCTTTCATAGAGCCCATCCGTTGGACTTGCTTAAGCTGACTCAAGAAATCATCATACCCAAACTGGTTTTTTGCAATTTTCTTTTGAATTCGTTTGGTTTCTTCTTCATCAACTTGTTCCTGAGCGCGCTCTACCAAGGTAACTACATCTCCCATGCCCAAGATACGCTCTGCCATACGATTGGGATAAAAAACATCTAAAGCATCTACTTTTTCACCCGTCCCAATAAACTTAATTGGCTTATTGACAACCGACTTAATGGATAATGCTGCACCACCTCTAGTATCTCCATCCATTTTAGTTAGTACAATTCCATCAAAATGCAGCAGGTCATGAAAGGCTTTGGCGGTATTTACTGCATCTTGACCCATCATAGCATCAACAACAAAAAGCGTTTCTGTAGGCTGTACAGCTTTATGAATATTTTCAATTTCTTGCATAAGCGATTCGTCAATTGCCAATCGCCCAGCGGTATCAATAATAACTACATTGAATTGATTGCTTTTGGCGTGCTGAAGCGCCTGTGTAGCAATTGAAACAGGGTCATTGTTTTCGGGTTGTGCAAATACAGACACTTCTATTTGCTCTCCCAATACTTGTAATTGCTCAATCGCTGCAGGTCGATACACATCGCACGCAACGAGCAACACTTTTTTGGCCTGTTTATTTTTTAGGTGTTTAGCCAGTTTAGCTGTACAGGTTGTTTTACCAGAGCCCTGTAGACCACTCATAAGAATAACAGCAGGCTTACCTGAACTGGCAAGATCTTGTTTTTGACCACCTAGAAGGGTTGTTAGCTCATCCTGAACAATTTTAATGAGAAGTTGACCAGGGTGTAAATCGGTAAGTACCTTTTGACCAAGAGCTTTGTCTTTTACATCTTGTGTGAAGGATTTTGCGATTTTAAAATTGACATCGGCATCTAAAAGCGCACGCCGAATTTCTTTCATTGTCTCGGCGACATTGATCTCAGTAATACGTCCGTGTCCCTTAAGTGTTTTAAGGGCAGCATCTAGGCGTTGGCTAAATTGTTCAAACATGAATTGATGTAAATGTCAAAATTAAGGAATTACTTCTTCTTATGCATCCAAAAGATTACTACTACATGTGGAATTGTAATAGCGGCTAAAAACCCAAAAAAAATAGGAAGTAAGGAATCTAATGTATTGTAAAACCAAAACAGTCCTAAACCTAGTCCAAGCATGGCTAAAAGCCAATACGGCATGGCTAAACGAATATACTCCAACATTGGTTGCGCATGATTTGGATAGAGTACAGTAGCCTGCTCACGAAGTGAGGGAATACTATGCCACAACACAAAATACACAGAAAAAGACCACAATAACGAAGTGAAATAAAACAAAGCAATTAATGATATTAAAATTAAGAGTTGCGGAAAAAGTTGTGACTTGAGTTGTTTGAAATTAAAAACTAAGGAGACAGTGGTTAAAAAAACTGTAACATATAGCAATATTTTAAATAAGGTTTCTGGAATTTGAAATCCAGTGAGTTCATACAACACATCGCTTGTTTGTATTTGATGTGTATAAAATAGAAGAGAAAAAAGAAGAGAACCAAAGGCTGTATAAAAAACATATAGCTTAAAAGAAGTGTTGTAGGAAGATCGGTGCCATTGTTGCTCACCAAAATGAAATGCGCTTATTAGGACAAACAATAAAAGTGCCCACTGAGGAACATGCCGCAAGGCTAAAACCATGAGCAAAATAAATAAAACATAACTAACAAATAAGCAACTAAACGGTGTTTTATTTGTCGTTTTAATAGTTTTAGATAGTATAAATAAATCATTTGCACCATGAATTATCCCAATCGTTAACACATTAATAGCGGCAATTATTAACAAAGATGATGTTGACGCATAGACACCTAACAGTATGCAAATCAGAGTGATAAGGATTTTAATGGAGATGCTTTTTCGCATTTTTAGAATACTAATTTTATGTTTTTGTAAAAAATTTAATCAAATATATATCGTTTGTTTAATTTTTTTTAACTTGCAATCAACAAAATATAATTTAAAATATTATGACAATTACAAATTTAATTACAATTGCGGATCTTAGTGATCCAGTTAACTTTACTTTCTTTTTAGGAACTATGGCTATGACTGCTGCTTCAGCATTCTTTTTCTTGTCATTACCTCAATTTGACAGTAAGTGGAGAACTTCAATCCTAGTTTCAGGTTTGATTACTTTTATTGCTGCGGTACATTATTACTACATGAGAGAAGCAGCTACTTCAGGTGGTGTAACTACTGAAATTCGTTACATCGACTGGATACTAACTGTACCTTTGATGTGTGTTGAGTTTTACTTAATTCTTAAAGCTGCTGGGGCAACAACTAAGCACTTAAGCACATTAATTTGGGCTTCATTAGTAATGCTTGTTACTGGTTATTTTGGAGAAGTTTCTGAAGCTGCACACGGTGCTGAACTTTGGGGTCTTGCTTCAGGTCTAGCTTATTTTTACATTGCATGGTTGATTAAGTTCGGTCCATTGGCTAAACTTGCAGCTTCTGCAGGTGGTGCCGTTGAAAAAGCACACAATACCTTAACGTTATTCGTTCTTATCGGATGGGCAATTTACCCATTAGGTTATATGATTGGAACTGACGGATGGTATGACTTTGTTGATGGTATTGGACTAAACATGGATGTTGTTTACAACATTGGTGATGCCGTTAACAAAATTGGATTTGGTTTGGTAGTTTATGCTGCTGCTGTTTCTTCAAAGAAATAATTCCAAAAACATATTTTAAAAATGCCTCGATTTAATCGGGGCATTTTTTTTTACATTCTATTTGGAGCATCTATTCCCATTAAGCCTAATGCTTCTCGAATTACAGCTCCAACTTGTCCACATAAGACCACACGGAAAGTTCGTGTTTCAGCAGCATCAACCAAAATAGGCACCTCCTGATAATACGAATTGAATTGCTTTACAAGCTCATATACATAATTGGCAATTATTGCGGGGCTGTATTGTTTAGCTGCAGTGTCTATCACAGAAGGATATTGAAATACTGTTTTTAAAACTTCCTTTTCTTTAGGATGTAATGCATAGGATGGTGAAATAGAGCTATTATTATCTCCAGCCTTCTGAAGTATAGATTGTATACGGGCATGTGTGTATTGGATAAATGGCCCTGTATTTCCAGTAAAATCAACGGAAGCCTTTGGATCAAATAAAATTCGCTTCTTAGGATCTACCTTTAAGATGTAATATTTTAAAGCACCCATACCAATACTGTGATACAAAGATTCTTTTTCCACTTCAGACAATCCATCGAGTTTTCCCAACTCTTGAGAAATTTGCTTTGCCGTGTCGTGCATTTCTGTCATTAAAGCATCTGCATCAACAACGGTTCCTTCTCTACTCTTCATCTTGCCGCTGGGCAAGTCTACCATGCCGTAGCTTAAATGATGGAGCTGTTCAGCCCATTCGTACCCTAGTTTCTTTAAAATCAGAAACAATACCTTAAAATGATAATCTTGTTCATTACCTACTGTATAAACCATTCCCTTCATATCGGGGTGATTAGAAAACCGCAAACGAGCGGTTCCTAAATCCTGAGTGATATACACAGACGTGCCATCAGATCGAAGGACTAATTTCTCATCAAGTCCATCTTGGGTAAGGTCAACCCAGACGGAATTGTCCTCTCGTTTGTAAAAGACACCTTTCTTAAGTCCTTCCTCAATAATTTCTTTTCCCAAAAGGTAAGTGTCACTTTCATAATAATAAGAATCAAATTGTACGCCCATTTTTGAGTAGGTTTCTGCAAAACCAGCATACACCCAAGCATTCATTTGCTCCCATAAATTACGTACGTCAATGTCGTTTTTTTCCCAAAGAAGCAACATGCTCTTTGCTTCTAGCAAGATTGGCGCTTCATTTTTTGCCTGTTTTTCAGGCACTCCTGAAGCTATTAAATCAGCAACTTCCTTTTTGTAATGCTGATCAAATAACACGTAATATTTTCCTACCAGAGCATCCCCTTTTAGGCCTGAAGATTCAGGTGTTTCAGCAGCTCCAAATTTTTGCCATGCCACCATGGATTTGCAAATATGAATGCCCCGATCATTAATAATCTGTGTGGTATGAACACGGTTTCCATTTGCCGCTAGAATTTTAGAAACCGAAGCGCCAAGAAGGTTGTTTCTAATATGTCCCAAGTGTAAAGGCTTGTTGGTATTAGGCGATGAATATTCAACTAGTATTTTTGGACAATCTACAGAAAGCTGTTTTACTGAGGTTTGAGATTCTTGTCTTTGCAAAAGAGTTTTTAAAAAATAAGAATCTGATATTTCAATATTCAAAAAACCTTGAACAACATTGTAGGAAGTTAACTCATCAATATTCTTAATGAGATATTCTCCTAGTTCTTCACCCAATTCAGTAGGCTTTTTTGGTGCTGCCTTTAATAATGGAAACACCACTACTGTTAGGTCACCTTTAAACTGAGGTTTTGTGGGTTGAGTTTCAATACCATTGATTTCCTTTCCGTATATGTCGGAAAAATACGTTTTAAGGTGTTGTGCTATTAGTTGCTCCATAGGTAATAATCGAAAACAAAGATAATGCTTTCCAAAAGGTGTAAATGGTTTTGCCGTACCTTTGTTTCGTGCTTGCAAATATATCTTATAACAACAAAACGCAACGAGCGTCTATAG
The DNA here is from genome assembly GCA_029238215.1 of Flavobacteriaceae bacterium. Taxonomy (GTDB): domain Bacteria; phylum Bacteroidota; class Bacteroidia; order Flavobacteriales; family Flavobacteriaceae; genus UBA7446. The sequence goes on along the minus strand of JAQWGN010000010.1, from coordinate 130,494 downwards.
ACGAAATAGTTGGAAAACCTTTTAGTTTAATTGATCGATTAAAATTGGGTGGGGTTGGATCTCCAAAGCTGCATGTAATAACAGCTAGTAAAGAAGTAGACAATCTTTTTTTACTCGATCAAAATAACAACACCTGTAATATTGAATTGCGACCTAAGGGAATTATTTTGCGATTTAGATCGCTTTTAGAAACCTATGCGTTAGTAATTCCTTATTACAAGCTCACACTATTTAAAGGAAGAAGTGATGCCCATAGTGTTCATTTTGAACATTACAAAATTACAGTATCATCGCAGTCAGAGCCTGTCCGTATATTTTTTAAGAAGATACAAAAACTAAAAGCACAGATCTCTGAAAACTATTTATAATTAGCTTTTGTGTTATCTTTTAAAAATAAGACTATCGGCTTTTAAGGGGTAAAAATTCGCGGTGGTTTTTGCCTACGTAAATTTGACGAGGACGACCAATAGGCTCTTTGTTTTTACGCATTTCTCTCCACTGGGCTATCCATCCTGGTAAACGACCAAGAGCAAACATTACGGTAAATGTTTCTGTTGAAATTCCCATAGCACGATAGATAATACCCGAATAGAAGTCAACATTGGGGTACAACTTACGATCTACAAAATATGGATCACTGAGTGCCTCTGCTTCGAGTTTTTTAGCGATATCTAACACTGGATCAACCAAGCCTAAATCAGTGAGCACTTCGTTTGCTGCCTTTTTAATAATACGTGCACGGGGATCAAAATTTTTATAAACACGGTGTCCAAAACCCATAAGACGAAAAGGATCTGATTTATCTTTAGCCTTTTCCATATAACGCTTAATATCTCCACCATCCTGACGAATTGCTTCAAGCATTTCGACAACTGCTTGATTTGCGCCACCATGTAATGGTCCCCATAAAGCTGAAATTCCAGCAGCAATGGAAGCAAATAGTCCCGCATGGGAAGAGCCTACAATACGCACCGTTGACGTAGAGCAGTTTTGCTCATGCTCGGCGTGTAAGATGAGTAATTTATTCAATGCCGAGTCAATAACAGGGTTAGCAATGTATTCTTTGTTAGGCTTTCGAAACATCATGCGTGCAATATTCTCTACATAACCAAGAGAGTAATCGCCGTATTTTAATGGTAATCCTTCTTTCTTTCTAAAGACCCATGCAACTAAGACAGGTAGTTTACCCATTATACGAACGATAGCTTTATACATATCCTCTTCACTGTCTACATCAACAGAATTTGGATTAAAGGCCGTTAGGGCGCTTGTAAGTGAGGATAACACGCCCATTGGGTGTGCTGCACTTGGGAAACTTTCTAAAATTTTCTTTAAGTCTTCATCGATAAAAGACTCTTCTTTTATATCAACTAAGAATTTATCTAATTGTTCCGCATTGGGCAGTTCTCCAAAAATGAGCAAATAAGCGACCTCTAAAAAATCGGCATTAGCTGCTAGATCTTCAATATCATAGCCACGATAACGAAGAATTCCCTTTTCACCATCTAAAAATGTAATCCCACTTTTGCAAGACCCAGTATTCTTAAAACCAGGATCTAGAGTGATTAAATTCGTTTTTGCACGCAGTGTTTTAACGTCAATACCCCATTCGTTTTCAGTCCCTTCAACCAAAGGAAACTCAATCTCTTTGCCCTCATAGGACAGCGTTACATTTTTAGCCATATTATGCGTTATAAACGTGTTCTCTTCTACTTAAGTGAATTAAAGCTTCACCTTGAATGCCTTTTCTTGTGGGTAATATGCAATTCTTCCCAACTCTTCTTCAATCCGAAGCAATTGATTATATTTTGCCATACGGTCACTCCTTGAAAGTGAACCAGTCTTTATTTGACCCGTGTTTAAAGCTACTGCCAAATCAGCAATTGTATTGTCTTCAGTTTCTCCAGAACGGTGTGACATTACACAGGTATATCCGGCATTTTGAGCCATTTGTACCGCAGCAATTGTTTCAGATAATGATCCTATTTGATTTACCTTAATTAAAATTGAATTTGCAATATCCTCATCGATTCCGCGGCTAAGACGCGTTACATTAGTAACAAACAAATCATCTCCAACAAGTTGTACTTTATCACCAATTTTTTCTGTAAGGTACTTCCACCCTTCCCAGTCATTTTCGTCCATCCCGTCTTCAATAGAGATAATTGGATACTTTTCGGCAAGAGATGCTAAGTAATCTGCTTGCTGCTGTGAAGTGCGAATTTTCCCTTCCGTTCCTTCAAATTTAGAGTAGTCGTATTTACCGTCTACATAAAATTCAGCTGCAGCACAATCAAGAGCAATCATAACTTCTTCTACAGGTTTGTAACCCGCTTGCTTGATGGCCAATAAAATCGTGTCAAGCGCATCTTCAGTGCCCCCTAGAGTTGGAGCAAAGCCACCCTCATCACCAACAGCAGTACTAAGATTTCTCCCTTTAAGTACCTTTTTAAGATTATGGAAAATTTCAGTTCCCATTTGAATAGCATGTGTAAAAGACATTGCCTTCACGGGCATTACCATGAACTCTTGAAAAGCAATCGGAGCATCAGAATGCGATCCCCCGTTAATAATGTTCATCATAGGGACAGGAAGCGTAATGGCCCGTGTTCCGCCAATGTAACGATATAATGGCATCCCAAGCTCATGTGCAGCTGCTTTGGCTACGGCCAAAGAAACACCCAAAATTGCATTGGCACCTAATTTTGATTTATTTGGAGTTCCATCAAGGTCAATCATTGTTTGATCAATCTCTTCTTGTTCAAAAACAGAAGCACCTAATAGTTCAGGTCCAATAAGCTCATTAACATTCTTAACAGCTTGCAACACACCTTTACCCATATAGGCATTGCCACCATCACGAAGTTCTACTGCTTCGTGTTCTCCTGTTGATGCTCCAGACGGAACAGCAGCACGTCCTATAGTTCCTGTTTCGGTAACTACATCAACCTCTACGGTTGGGTTTCCTCTAGAATCAAAAATTTGACGGGCATGGACACTTAAAATGATACTCATGATGGTTGTTTTTTGTGGTTGTTGATTTGTGAAATAAATTGGTCAAATAAATACGATGAATCATGTGGTCCAGGACTCGCTTCTGGGTGGTATTGCACAGAAAAACAAGGCTTACCTTCAACTCGAATACCGGCTACGGTATTGTCATTTAAATGAGTATGCGTTATAATTACTTCTTTATGTGCTTCTGTTTCCTCACGATTAATTGCGAAACCGTGGTTTTGTGAAGTAATTTCACCTTTACCTGTTTCTACGTTTAGGACAGGGTGGTTGATTCCCCGGTGTCCATTAAGCATTTTATATGTTGAAATCCCTTGTGAAAGTGCTATTGTTTGATGCCCTAGGCAAATCCCAAACAATGGAAGTCCTTTTGCGATGATTTCAGTAGCAACAGCTTGTGCCGAATGCAAGGGCTCTGGATCTCCTGGTCCGTTAGACAAAAAATAACCGTCAGGATTCCATGAACTTAAAACTTCGAAACTTGTATCGTGTGGGAATACTTTGATATAAGCACCTCTACTTGCAAGATTGCGCAAAATATTTTTCTTTATTCCTAAATCTAATGCAGAAATCTTGATTGCTGCACTAGAATCCCCAACAAAATAGGGTTCTTTAGTAGACACAACAGGAGCAAGGGCTAAGCCAACCATAGAAGGAATTTCTTTTAGTTGCTTTTTCAATGTTGCTATATCATCAGTCTTAGTTGAAACAACAGCATTCATAGCGCCATTGTCTCGTATGTAGCTTACTAGCGCACGAGTGTCTACATCTGAAATAGCAACTAATTTTTGTGATTCAAAAAAGTCGTACAACGAACTGTCGGCAGCTTCACGTGAAAATCCAGTATTGAAGTTTTTGCAAATTAATCCTGCTATTTGAATAGCATGAGACTCAGACTCACTAAGCGCTACACCATAATTTCCTATGTGTGCATTGGTGGCAACCATAAGCTGACCATAATATGAGGGATCCGTAAAGATCTCTTGATACCCTGTCATGCCTGTGTTAAAGCACAACTCGCCAAAAGCTTGACCTTCAATTCCGATAGATTTACCATGAAACACCGTTCCGTCTTCGAGCAAGATGAGTGCTTTTTTACGGGAGAGATATTGGCTCATTCGGTTTTAAGTGTTTTGGCAAAATTAAGACAAAAAAAAGGATAAACCAGCGGGTTTATCCTTTGAATTATTAAAAAGCTGTTAAAAACTATTCAGCTTTGTTTGTGTCCGCTTCGGAAGCCTCATTTTCTGGAGCATTTTGAGCTACAGTTTCAGACGCTTCTTTGGTTGAATCTGCTGCTTCTGGTGCTTTAACTTCCGCTTCTACTGCTACTTCAGCAGTAGCTTCTGCAGAAGCTTTTTTACCACCTCTTCGGCGAGATTTTTTCTTAGGCTTATCGGTTTCATAAAGATCATTAAAATCAACCAATTCGATAAGTGCCATATCAGCGTTATCACCAAGTCGGTTTCCCATTTTAATAATACGTGTGTAACCACCTGGACGATCAGCTACTTTCTCAGCTACTGTTCGAAAAAGCTCTGTTACTGCGTATTTATCACGCAGTGCTCTAAAAGCAACACGACGGTTGTGAGTCGTGTCATTTTTTGAACGTGTAATTAGCGGCTCAAGAAATTGCTTAAGTGCCTTAGCGCGTGCAACAGTTGTGTTGATGCGTTTGTGCTCAATCAGCGAAGATGCCATATTGGCTAGCATCGCTTTTCTATGCGTATTTGTTCTGCCCAAATGGGCTACTTTTTTTCCGTGTCTCATGATGTGTTAACTTTTTCGGAATTAGTCTTTGTCTAATTTGTATTTGGCTAAATCCATACCGAAATTAAGTCCTTTGGCAATCACCAATTCTTCAAGTTCAGTAAGAGACTTTTTTCCAAAGTTTCTAAACTTCATCAAATCGCTCTTGTTAAAAGAAACCAAATCACCAAGTGTATCTACTTCAGCAGCTTTAAGACAGTTTAATGCACGAACAGAAAGGTCCATATCAATAAGTTTTGTCTTTAATAACTGGCGCATATGTAAGGATTCCTCATCATATGTTTCTGTTTCAGCAATCTCATCAGCTTCAAGCGTAATACGCTCATCAGAAAACAACATAAAGTGATGAATCAGTGTTTTGGCAGCTTCGGTTAACGCATCTTTAGGATGAATAGAACCATCAGTGATGATTTCGAAAATAAGTTTTTCGTAATCTGTTTTTTGTTCTACACGAAAGTTTTCGATCGTGTATTTTACATTTTTGATAGGGGTGTAAATCGAATCAATTGCAATAGTACCGATTGGTGCAGAAGCCTTTTTGTTCTCTTCAGCAGGCACATATCCACGCCCTTTTTCAATCGTAAATTCAATGTTTAACTGGACGCTTTCATCAAGATTACAAATAACTAAATCAGGATTAAGAACTTGAAATCCAGAAATAAATTTCTGTAAGTCACCTGCATAAAGTTGTTTTTGACCTGAAATCGCAACGTTTACTGTCTCGCTTTCAACTGAATCAATTTGTTGCTTAAATCGAACTTGCTTAAAGTTCAAGATCATTTCAGTAACATCTTCTACTACACCTGGAAGGGTAGAAAATTCGTGATCTACTTTGTCTATACGAATTGATGTTATTGCAAATCCTTCAAGAGATGCAAGCATAACACGTCGCAGTGCATTACCAACAGTAAGTCCGTAACCAGGTTCTAGTGGACGAAACTCGAATTTACCTTCGAATTCATCTGAATCAATCATGATTACCTTGTCTGGTTTTTGAAAATTAAATAGTGCCATAGGATTATTTTGAGTACAATTCGACGATTAGTTGTTCCTTTATGTTTTCAGTAATTTGCTCACGGGTAGGAACGGATACCAATGTGCCTTCTAGTGTTGCATCATTCCATGATAACCACTCTAAATCGTGTTTAGCAACAGATAATGAACGCTCAATAACTTCAAGAGATTTTGATTTTTCACGAACACCAACAACATCGCCAACTTTTACATGACAAGAAGGAATATTCATGATTTCTCCATTAAGAGTAATGTGACGGTGACCAACAAACTGACGCGCAGCACTTCGTGTTGGTGCAATTCCAAGACGATAAACCAAGTTATCTAAACGGGTTTCACAAAATTGAAGTAAAACCTCGCCTGTTACGCCTTTACTCGCATTTGCCTTAAGAAACAGGTTGCGGAATTGACGCTCTAGGATACCATAGGTAAACTTCGCTTTTTGCTTCTCCATTAACTGGATTGCATATTCTGATTTTTTGGGTCTACGACGGTTATTTCCGTGCTGCCCTGGTGGGTAATTACGTTTTTCAAAAGACTTATCATCACCGAAAATAGCTTCGCCAAATTTACGTGCGATTTTTGTCTTAGGACCAGTATATCTTGCCATTGTTATAAAATTAGTTGCTGAGAATTAAGGTCTATCCTTCGCCAGCGGGTTAGTATTAAACTCTACGTCTTTTTGGTGGACGACATCCGTTATGCGGCATTGGCGTCACATCAATAATTTCAGTTACCTCTACGCCTCCATTGTGGATGGTACGGATAGCAGACTCACGTCCATTACCTGGGCCTTTCACAAATACCTTAACCTTCCGTAGTCCAGCTTCCTGGGCTACTTTGGTGGCATCTTCTGCAGCAAGCTGCGCAGCATAAGGGGTGTTTTTCTTAGATCCTCTAAAGCCCATTTTTCCGGCAGAAGACCATGATATCACTTCGCCTTTGTTATTGGTCAGCGAAACGATGATGTTATTAAACGATGCGGTAATGTGAGCTTCACCAAAGGCTTCCACCACAACTTTACGCTTTTTTGAACTTGTCTTAGCCATAATTCAATTGCTTTATTTCGTTACTTTCTTTTTGTTGGCAACTGTCTTGCGCTTTCCTTTTCGGGTACGTGAATTGTTTTTGGTACGTTGACCACGAAGGGGTAAACCTACACGGTGGCGAATACCACGAAACGATCCAATATCCATCAAGCGCTTGATGTTTAGTTGCGTTTCTGAGCGAAGCTCTCCTTCGATAGTAAACGAAGAAACGGCATCACGAATGCGACCAATCTCGTCGTCATTCCACTCAGTTACTTTTTTATTCTCATCAACATCAGCTTTTGCTAAAATCTCTTTAGCACGGCTGCGTCCAACCCCATATATATAGGTGAGGGAAATAAGTCCTCTTTTTTGTTTGGGAATATCTACTCCAGAAATTCTAGCCATAATTATCCTTGTCTTTGTTTGAACCTAGGGTTCTTTTTGTTGATTACGTATAAGCGTCCCTTGCGACGTACAATCTTGCAGTCTACGCTTCTTTTTTTAAGTGATGCTCTTACTTTCATAGTTTAATATCTATAAGTGATGCGTGCCTTCGACAAATCGTAAGGTGACATCTCTAGTTTTACTTTATCTCCAGGAAGAAGCTTAATATAGTGCATTCGCATTTTGCCCGAAATATGCGCCGTAACTACGTGACCGTTTTCTAACTCAACGCGGAACATTGCGTTTGAAAGTGCCTCGATAATTTGGCCATCTTGTTCTATTGCTGCTTGCTTAGCCATTATACTCCTGCTGTTTTACGTTTATTTCCTGATTTCATTAATCCATCATAGTGACGATTCAATAAATATGCATTGATTTGTTGTATGGTATCCATTGCAACACCAACCATAATCAACAACGATGTTCCACCATAAAACAGAGCCCATCCTTGTTGCATCCCAAATAAATGGTATACCACTGCAGGTAATATAGCAACTGCCGCTAAAAACAGGGAACCTGGAAATGTAATTTGTGACATAATTCGATCTAGAAAATCAGCAGTTTCTGTACCAGGACGAACACCAGGAACAAATCCACCACTGCGTTTTAAATCGTCAGCCATTTTATTGGTAGGAACTGTAATTGCTGTATAAAAATAGGTGAATACTATAATGAGAATGGCAAATAAAATATTGTACCATAATCCAAAAATATCTGAGAACGATGCTTGAAGCCATTGCCCAGTCGTGCTATCTCCTGCAACGCGACCTAATGCGGCTGGTGCAAACATGAGCGCTTGAGCAAAAATAATAGGCATTACACCTGAAGCATTAAGTTTTAAAGGGATATACTGGCGTGCTCCCATTTGATTTTTATCGATACCTCCCGAAGCAGTTCTTCGAGCATACTGTACTGGAATCTGACGAACGGCCATGACCAATAGAATACAAACAGCATTGATTGCAATCCAAACAATAATTTCAATTAGAATAACGATAGGTCCTCCGTTGTTTTCAGTTACACGTGAAGCAAACTCTTGTGCAAATGACATTGGCAAAGTTGCTACAATACCAACGGTAATCAATAGCGATATCCCGTTCCCTATTCCCTTATCAGTGATTTTCTCACCAAGCCACATGGCAAAAATAGTTCCTGTAACCAAGATGATAACAGAAGGAACAATAAAGCCAACTCCTTTTCCTAAAACAAAGGCAGAATCTGGAACTCCCAGTGCACCTAACGAATACAGGTATGCCGGTGCTTGAAAAACACAAATAGCGATAGTAAGCCAACGGGTAATTTGATTGATTCGACGGCGACCACTTTCGCCCTCTTTCTGAAGTTTTTGTAAGTATGGTATAGCAATTCCCATAAGTTGAACTACAATAGAAGCCGAGATATAAGGCATAATACCGAGTGCAAATACAGATGCATTAGCAAAAGCACCGCCTGTAAACATATTCAGTACGCCTAGAAGACCTCCACTACCGGTACGGTTGGCAAGCTCTGAAAGCTGAACTGGATCAATACCAGGCAATACAACCTGAGCACCAATACGGTAAACAATCAAAAGTCCAAGCGTAATCCCAATACGAGATTTTAGCTCCTCTATTTTCCAAATACTCGATAAAACTTCAAAAAATCGTTTCATTTATTCTACCGTAATAGCTTCTCCTCCAGCAGCCTCAATAGCTGCTTTAGCAGTAGCTGTAAATTTATGTGCACTCACTTTTAATTTTGCAGACAATTCTCCGCGTCCTAAAATTTTAACCAAATCATTTTTACCAACTAAGCGTAAAGATATCATGGCATCAAGATCAATAGTTCCTTTAACTTTTTTCTCATCTACAAGAGTTTGTAAACGATCCAAATTGATCCCTGCATACTCTTTGCGGTTAATGTTGGTGAAACCAAACTTTGGAACACGACGTTGAAGTGGCATCTGGCCTCCTTCAAAACCAATTTTCCTAGAATATCCAGAACGTGATTTCGCACCCTTGTGTCCACGTGAAGCAGTACCACCAGTACCAGAACCCTGTCCTCTACCAAGGCGTTTGCTTGCCCCTTTAACTGAACCTTTAGCAGGTTTTAAATTTCCTAATTCCATATTATGCGTTTTGGACAGATACCAAATGTTTTACTTTGTTAATCATTCCTTTGATCGAGGCTGTATCATCGTGTTCAACAACTTGACCAATTTTATGTAGTCCCAAAGCTTGAAGCGTACGCTTTTGATCTTCTGGACGTTTGATGTAACTCTTAACTTGTGTGACTTTTATCTTTGCCATAGCTTATCCGTTATACACTTTTTCTAATGAAATACCACGTTGTTTTGCAACAGTATTTGCATCACGTAATTGTAACAATGCGTCAAAGGTAGCTTTAACCACGTTGTGCGGGTTAGAAGATCCTTGAGATTTTGATAGTACGTTATGAACACCAACGGCTTCAAGTACTGCACGAACAGCACCACCAGCAATAACTCCAGTACCTTCGGATGCCGGTTTAATAAAAACACGGGCACCACCAAATTTGCCTTTTTGCTCATGAGGAATGGTTCCTTTGTTAATTGGGATACGTACTAAGTTTTTCTTTGCATCCTCAACAGCTTTTGAAATTGCTTCAGCAACCTCTTTGGATTTACCAAGTCCTTGCCCTACAACACCGTTTTCATCACCAACAACAACAATAGCAGAGAATCCAAAAGCACGCCCTCCTTTTGTTACTTTGGTTACACGTTGTACACCAACCAATCGGTCTTTCAAATCGAGACCACCTGGTTTTACAAATTCTACATTTTTATAATCTTGATACATACTTAAAATTTTAATCCTGCTTCGCGTGCTCCGTCAGCTAGTGACTTTACACGACCATGATACAAATAACCTCCGCGATCAAATCGAATTGCAGAAACTCCTGCTGCTTTGGCTTTTTCGGCAATAGCCTTTCCAACCTTTTGCGCTAATTCAACTTTAGTTCCGCTATGCTCAGCAAAGTCTTTATCACGAGAAGAAGAGGCCGCTAGGGTTGCTCCTGTTTCATCGTTAACAATTTGAGCATAAATTTCTTTATTACTTCTAAAAATAGACATGCGAGGCGTATCAGCAGTGCCAAGAACAGTGTCTCGGAAGCGCTTTTGAATGCGTTGTCTACGTTGGGTTTTATTCATTTTCATATCCCTACTTCTTATGCAGATTTACCTGCTTTTCTTCTAATTTCTTCTCCTACAAATTTGACTCCTTTTCCTTTGTATGGTTCTGGCTTGCGGAAAGAGCGAATCTTCGCAGCAATAGAACCAACCAATTGGTTGTCATAAGAGCTCAGTTTAATGATAGGATTTTTTCCTTTTTCAGAAACTGTCTCTAATTTAACTTCAACAGGTAATTCGAACACAATATTGTGTGAAAAACCAAGAGCAAGATCTAATTTCTGGCCTTGATTGGAAGCACGATATCCTACTCCAACCAATTCTAATTCCTTTGTAAATCCTGTAGTGACACCCAATACCATATTGGCTAGTAATGCACGATATAAACCATGCTTGGCTTTGTGTGTCTTGCTTTCTGAAGGACGTGTTAGTAACAACTGACCGTCTTGTTGAGAAATGCTGATGGAATCATATGTTTGAGACAATTCACCCAACTTGCCCTTTACGGTAACTACATCGGCTTGAATGTCGACTGTAACGCCCTCTGGGATTGTAATGGGATTTTTACCAATTCTTGACATAATTCTTTTCTTTTTTAGTGTACGTAGCAAAGGATTTCACCACCTACATTATCTTGTTTCGCTTGCTTTCCAGTCATCACTCCGTGTGATGTAGAAATAATTGCAACACCTAGCCCGTTAAGCACACGTGGAATTTCCGTCGATGCTGAATATTTACGTAAACCAGGGGTACTGATACGTTGCAGTTTTTTAATCACAGGTTCTTTTGTTGACCTGTCATATTTAAGTGCAATTTTAATACTTCCTTGAACGGTATCATCTTCATGTTTGTAGCTCAAGATAAAACCTTGATCAAACAAAATTTTTGTGATTTCAAGTTTTAATTTAGACGCTGGAATGGAAACAACACGGTGCCCTGCACTGTTTGCGTTTCTAATTCGCGTTAAATAATCTGAAATTGGATCTGTATTCATAATTCGTTGTTTACCAGCTTGCTTTTTTAACTCCAGGAATTAACCCCTTATTTGCCATCTCACGGAACATTACACGAGAGAGTCCAAATTGACGCATGTATCCTTTAGGACGACCTGTTAATTTACAGCGGTTATGACCACGTACAGGAGATGCGTTTTTAGGAAGCTTTTGTAATGCGTCGTAATCACCCGCTGCTTTTAGGGCAGCACGTTTATCGGCGTACTTTGCGGCTAATTTTGCTCTTTTGACCTCACGGGCCTTCATCGATTCTTTTGCCATATTAGTTTTTCTTAAAGGGCATGCCCAATTCGTTCAACAATGATTTTGCTTCTTTATCGGTGCTTGCGGAAGTAACAAATGTAATATCCATTCCAGCAATTTTTGCCACCTTATCAATATCAATTTCAGGGAAAATAATTTGCTCTTGGATCCCTAAGTTATAATTTCCACGACCATCAAAACCATCTGCTTTAACCCCTTGAAAATCACGTACACGTGGTAGTGCAGCAGTTACCAAACGATCAAAGAATTCATACATTTTATCTCCACGCAAGGTTACTTTGGCACCGATAGGCATTCCCTTACGAAGCTTGAATGTAGCAACATCCTTTTTGGAAATGGTTGGTAATGCTTTTTGCCCCGTAATTGTAGTCAATTCGTCTACGGCATGATCTACTAATTTCTTGTCAGCAACAGCAGCTCCTACGCCACGGCTAAGAACAATCTTTTCAAGCTTAGGCACTTGCATCACATTTTTGTATCCAAATTCTTCAGATAAACGTGACATCACGCGCTCTTTATATTCAGTTTTAAGTCTAGGTTGGTAACTCATCTTAGATAGCTTCATTGGTTTTACGTGCAATACGTACTTTCTTTCCGTCTTCCGTGCGATATCCAACTCGAGTCGTTTGACCTTCTTTGGTAAGCAGTGAAAGGTTTGAGATAGCAATAGGGGCTTCTTTTTCAATGATTCCCCCTTGTGGGTTTTGAGCACTAGGCTTAGTATGACGTTTCACGGTGTTTACACCAGAAACGATCGCCTTGTTCTTTTCGCGGATTAATGAAACGATTTCGCCTTCGGCGTTTTTGTGATCGCCTGCGATTACCCGCACATTATCTCCTATTTTAAATTTTATCTTAGTCATAATATATCTCGTTATAGCACTTCAGGAGCTAAGGAAATTATTTTCATAAATTGTCTGTCTCGCAATTCACGAGCAACGGGTCCAAATACACGGGTACCGCGCATTTCACCTTGAGCATCCAAAAGCACACAAGCGTTTTCATCAAAACGGATGTATGAACCATCTGGACGACGAATTTCTTTTTTAGTTCGCACGACAACAGCCGTAGAAACTTGTCCTTTTTTAACAGAACCGTTTGGTGTAGCTTCTTTAACAGTTACTACAATTTTATCTCCAATAGAAGCATAACGACGCTTTGTCCCACCCAAAACACGGATAGTAAGTACTTCTTTGGCGCCGGTATTATCGGCAACTCTAAGTCTTGATTCTTGTTGTAACATTACTTTGCTCTTTCAATAATTTCAACCAAACGCCAGCATTTTGATGCGCTCATGGGGCGTGTTTCCATAATTTTCACGGTGTCACCAATATTACAATCATTGGATTCATCGTGAGCGACGTACTTTTTCGTTTTTAAAACGAACTTCCCATACATAGGGTGTTTAACACGCTTTACCTCGGCAACTACAATAGACTTTTGCATTTTGTTACTTGTAACAACTCCGATGCGTTCTTTACGTAAGTTTCTAGTTTCCATATTACGCTTGTTCTTTAGTTCGTTTAGACAATTCTGTTTTTATACGAGCAATAGTCCTACGCTGTTGGCGTATCGCAATTGGATTCTCTAAAGGAGATAACGCATGTGTAGCACGTGCATTTTCGTATGATTTTTGAGTTGTAGTCAACTTTTCGTTGAGTTCCTCGATCGATAATTCGTTAATTTCTGTCTGTTTCATGCGTACTTCTTATGCTTCGTAATCACGAGCGATGACAAATTTAGTTTTTACTGGAAGCTTTTGAGCTGCAAGGCGTAAAGCCTCTTTTGCAACATCAATAGGAACTCCAGACAATTCGAACATAATGCGTCCTGGCTTAACCACAGCTACATAATGATCCAATGCTCCTTTTCCTTTACCCATACGTACCTCTAGAGGTTTTTTCGTAATAGGCTTATCTGGAAAAATCTTTATCCAAAGTTGACCTTCACGTTTCATATAGCGTGTTGCAGCAATACGGGCGGCCTCAAGCTGGCGTGAAGTGATAAATTTAGAATCAAGAGACTTGATACCAAACATTCCGTTGGATAATTCGTGACCGCGTTGAGAAAGCCCTTTCATACGGCCTTTCTGCATTTTGCGATATTTTGTTCTTTTTGGTTGTAACATGACTTACACTTTATTTTCTACGACGAGGACCACGGCCACCGCGTTTATCATTCTTTCCTTTTGCAGCACCTAAGCTCATTCCAACAAGTGGAGATAACTCACTTTTGCCATATACTTCACCTTTCATAATCCAAACCTTGATTCCTAAACGACCGTAGGTAGTATGTGCTTCAACTAAAGCATAATCAATATCTGCACGAAAAGTAGATAATGGAATACGTCCATCTTTATAGTTTTCAGAACGGGCCATTTCTGCACCGTTTAAACGACCTGAAATTTGAACCTTAATACCCTCTGCATTCATACGCATTGAAGCCGCAATCGCCATTTTGATAGCACGACGGTATGAAATTCTACTTTCAATTTGGCGTGCTATACTAGCAGCAACCAATTGGGCTTCCAATTCTGGACGCTTAATTTCGAAAATATTAAGTTGAACTTCTTTACTTGTAATTTTTTTAAGCTCTTCTTTTAGTTTGTCAACTTCTTGTCCACCTTTACCAATAATAATTCCAGGACGAGCCGTGGTTATGGTAATAGTAACAAGTTTTAAGGTTCGCTCAATAATAACACGTGATACACTAGCTTTAGTTAAACGAGCGAAAACATAACGGCGGATTTTATCGTCTTCGGCAAGTTTATCGCCGTAATCGTTTCCTCCGTACCAGTTGGATTCCCACCCACGTATGATACCTAATCTATTGCCTATTGGATTTGTTTTTTGTCCCATATTCGGTATTAGCTTTGCGCATTATCTTTAGCTCCTAACACGAGTGTAACGTGATTAGAGCGTTTTCTGATTCGGTGACCTCTTCCTTGTGGTGCAGGGCGCAAACGTTTTAACATTGTGCCACTATCCACGCGGATTTCTTTGATATAAAGACCAGCTTTTTCAACATCACCGTCTTCATTTTTAGCTTGCCAATTGGCAATTGCTGATAGTAATAATTTTTCCAAACGCTTTGACGATTCCTTTGCGCTAAAACGCAACATAGACAAGGCTTTTTCAACGCCCTCACCGCGAACCAAATCCGCCATAAGACGCATTTTACGGGGTGATGTTGGGCAATCATTTAGCTTGGCGAAAGCGATGTGCTTTCGGTTTTCTTTAAGCTGCTCTGCAGATTCTCTTTTACGAACTCCCATGCTTATTTTTTTCCTTTGTTTTTAGCTCCAGCGTGACCACGGAAAGAACGTGTTGGTGAAAATTCACCTAATTTATGTCCTACCATGTTCTCGGTTACATACACAGGAACAAACTGACGTCCGTTATGAACAGCGATGGTTTGTCCTACAAAATCAGGGATAATCATAGAAGCACGTGACCATGTTTTGATTACAGACTTCTTTCCTGATTCTACATTAGCTTGGACTTTTTTCACCAAACTATGGTGTACATAAGGTCCTTTTTTTAGTGATCGAGCCATTGTTTATTTTTTTCTACGTTCAATGATATACTTATTAGACGCCTTGTTTTTGTTACGTGTACGGTATCCTTTTGCAGGAATACCATTACGAGAACGTGGGTGTCCACCAGAGGCACGACCTTCTCCACCACCCATAGGGTGATCGACAGGGTTCATAACTACAGGACGGGTACGTGGTCTACGGCCTAACCAACGGCTACGACCAGCCTTACCTGAAACCAATAACTGGTGATCAGAGTTTGAAACAGTACCTATAGTAGCCAAACACGTTGTTAATATCATACGTGTCTCTCCAGACGGTAACTTAATCGTGGCAAACTTGCCATCACGAGCCATTAACTGAGCAAAGGCACCAGCACTACGTGCTATAATAGCTCCTTGACCAGGGTGTAATTCAATACAAGAGATGATCGTACCAAGTGGAATGTTAGCCAAAGGCAGTGCATTTCCTATTTCGGGTTGAATCTTATCACCTGAAACTACTTCTTGACCAACTTTAAGACCACTTTGCGCAATAATGTAGCGCTTTTCACCATCAGCAAATTGCGTAAGCGCAATAAATGCTGAACGGTTAGGATCATACTCAATCGATTTGACCTCCGCAGGGATATCAAAACGGTTACGTTTAAAATCGATTATTCGGTAGCGTTTTTTATGACCACCACCAATATATCGAGCAGTCATTTTTCCGCTGTTGTTACGACCGCCTGAACGTTTTTTCGGAGCAAGTAAGCTTTTCTCCGGCTTATCAGTGGTTATGGCGTCGTATCCATTTACCACTCTACCGCGCTGTCCAGGTGTTATAGGTTTGAGTTTTCTAACTGACATCCTATCTTAGATTATAAATTACTGTAAAAATCAATGTTTTCCCCCTCGGCTACTTCCACAACTGCGCGTTTGGTAGCGTTGGTTTTCGAATGCTGAATACCATTTTTGGTATAGCGTGAACGTCTTTCTGGTCCGTAGTTAAGTGTACGTACTTTTTCTACGGAAACACCATAAGTAGCTTCCACTGCCTTTTTAATTTCAACTTTGTTGGCTTTTGGATGCACTAAAAAAGTGTAACGATTGCGAAGCTCGCTTTCGCGGGTCGCTTTTTCGGTAATAACTGGTTTTAGTAGAATACTCATCGTATGTTATTTACTCAGATTAGCTTCAATGGCAGTTAAGGCACTTTCATCAAGGACCAAATGCTGCGCATTCATAATTCTATAGGTATTAATCTCGTCGTTAGTTACTACTTCTGTTGAAGGAAGGTTACGACTAGACAAATACACATTTTGATTGGACGCACCCATTATCCAAAGTGACTTCTTGTCTTGAATTCCAAGGGCAGTTAAAGCTGCTTGAAAAACTTTGGTCTTTGGAGCGTCAAATTGTACGTTTTCTATTACGGTAATGCTTTTAGCTTTAGCCTTTAAACTAAGTGCTGATTTACGAGCTAAACGCTTAACGTTTTTATTTACCTTTTGATCGTAGGAACGAACACGGGGGCCAAATACACGACCTCCACCACGAAACAATGGATTCTTGATGCTACCCGCACGGGCAGTACCTGTTCCTTTTTGCTTTTTGATTTTACGCGTACTTCCCGTAATCTCTGCACGTTCTTTTGCCTTGTGCGTTCCCTGACGTTGGTGCGCCAAATATTGTTTTACATCCAAGTAAAGAGCATGTTCATTTGGTTCTACACCAAAAACAGCTTTATCAAGTGCAATGGTGCGACCTGTTTCTTTTCCGTTAATATCAACTACTGCTACTTTCATTACTTACGAATTAAAATGAACGCATTCTTGTGTCCAGGAACACAGCCCTTAACAACTAAAAGATTTTTCTCAGGAACTACTTTAAGTACTCGTAGGTTTTGTACGGTTACTTTTTCGTTGCCCATTTGACCTGCCATACGCATTCCTTTAAAAACGCGTGCTGGATATGATGCTGCTCCAATAGATCCAGGTGCACGTAAACGGTTGTGTTGTCCGTGAGTTGACTGTCCAACTCCAGCAAAACCATGACGCTTAACAACTCCTTGAAATCCTTTTCCTTTTGAAGTACCTGTAATATCTACAAATTCTCCTGGATTAAAATGATCAACAGTAATTGTATCACCCAGTTTGACCTCATCCTCAAAACCTTGAAATTCAACAAGTTTACGCTTAGGAGCGGTACTTGCTTTTTTGAAGTGACCGCTGGCAGCTTTTGTTGTTTTACGTTCGGGCTTATCATCAAAGCCAAGTTGTAAGGCATCGTAGCCATCAACGTCTTTAGAGCGTACCTGCGTTACCACACATGGACCTGCTTCAATAACGGTACAGGGAAGGTTCTTCCCGTTCTCGTCAAAGATGCTTGTCATACCAATTTTTCTTCCTATTAAACCAGACATAATCTGAATGTTTACTACCCTGTGGGGTGTTATACTTTAATTTCTACTTCTACGCCGCTTGGCAATTCTAACTTCATCAACGCATCAATCGTTTTTGACGAAGAGCTATAAATATCCAGTAATCGCTTGTATGAGCTCAACTGAAATTGTTCTCTTGATTTTTTGTTTACGTGAGGTGAACGCAAAACAGTAAAGAGTTTTTTGTGTGTAGGCAATGGAATTGGTCCAGTTACCACAGCACCCGTTGACTTTACAGTTTTTACGATCTTCTCGGCAGAACGATCTACCAAGTTGTAGTCGTACGATTTTAATTTGATTCTAATTTTTTGACTCATCGTTTCTAATTTTATGCCTTACCAGTTGTTGCTGCAATTACTTCGGCAGAAATACTTTGTGGTGTTTCTTCATAGTGTGAAAACTCCATAGTAGAAGTAGCACGTCCAGAAGAAAGTGTTCGTAAAGAAGTTACATAACCAAACATTTCCGAAAGCGGCACATTAGCCTTAACAACTTTCGATCCTGCGCGATCGTCCATGCTGTTTACTTGACCACGACGGCGGTTTAAGTCTCCAACAATGTCACCCATGTTTTCTTCAGGAGTAAGTGCCTCTAATTTCATAATAGGCTCCATAATTACGGCTCCAGCTGCTTTAGCAGCATTTTTGTATCCGAGTTTTGCAGCCAATTCAAAAGAAAGTGAATCGGAATCCACAGGGTGGAATGAACCATCCTTAAGAGTAACTTTAATTGCATCCACTTCAAAACCAGCCAAAGGCCCATTCTTCATGGCTTCTTTAAATCCTTTTTCAACTGATGGTATATATTCTTTAGGAACATTACCACCTTTAATAGCGTTTACAAATTCTAAACCAGATTTACCTTCTTCAGCTGGCTCAAGTGTAAATACAATATCGGCAAATTTTCCACGTCCACCCGACTGCTTCTTGTACACTTCACGGTGATCGGTAGATTTTGTGATAGCTTCTTTGTAATCTACTTGAGGTTGTCCTTGGTTTACATCAACTTTGAATTCACGACGTAAACGATCTACAATAATGTCAAGGTGAAGCTCGCCCATACCAGAAATAATGGTCTGACCTGAAGCCTCGTCTGTTTTAACCTGAAAGGTTGGATCTTCTTCAGCCAATTTAGCCAAAGACATTCCCAACTTATCAACATCAGCCTTAGTTTTTGGTTCAACCGCGATTCCAATTACAGGATCAGGGAAGTCCATACTTTCCAAAACAATAGGATGTTTTACATCTGAAAGTGTATCTCCAGTCTTAATATCTTTAAATCCTACTGCAGCACCAATATCTCCGGCCTCAATAAAGTCGATAGAGTTTTGCTTGTTTGCGTGCATTTGGTAAATACGAGAAATTCGTTCTTTGTTACCAGAACGATTGTTTAGCACATAAGAACCTGCATCTAAACGTCCTGAGTAGGCGCGGAAGAATGCAAGACGACCAACAAAAGGATCTGTTGCAATTTTAAATGCTAAGGCCGCAAACGGTTCATCTACAGATGGTTTGCGAGAAATTGATTCACCAGAGTCAGGATCAGAACCGACGATGTCATCTTTATCTTCTGGAGAAGGCAAATAACGACAAACAGCATCTAATAAAAACTGGACACCTTTGTTTTTGAAGGCAGAACCACAAATCATTGGGATAATGCTCATGTCTTGAGTCGCAGCACGAAGTGCTTCGTGTACTTCATCTTCAGAAATACTATCTGGATCTTCGAAATACTTTTCCAAAAGGTTTTCGTCATATTCTGCAACAGCTTCAATAAGCTCACCGCGGAATTTCTCAACGTCTTCCTTCATGTCCTCAGGGATGTCAACAACATCAAATGTTGCACCCATATTATCTTCATGCCATATAATAGCACGGTTTTTTACCAAGTCAACACATCCCCTAAAATCGTCTTCGTCTCCAATAGGAAGTACAATAGGAACTGCATTAGACTTAAGCATTTCACGCACTTGCTTACAAACGTTTAAAAAGTTTGATCCCTGACGATCCATTTTATTTACAAAGCCCATACGTGGGACTTTATAATTGTCGGCTAAACGCCAGTTTGTTTCAGATTGTGGCTCTACACCATCAACAGCTGAAAACAAAAATACAAGACCATCAAGTACACGCAAAGAACGGTTTACCTCAACGGTAAAATCAACGTGGCCAGGAGTATCAATAATGTTAAAGTGGTACGGCTTAGCATCAGCAGTAGCTTTCCCTTGTTCAGTTGGAAAAGTCCATTCGCAAGTTGTTGCAGCAGACGTAATCGTAATTCCACGTTCTTGCTCTTGCTCCATCCAATCCATAGTAGCTGCCCCGTCGTGAACCTCTCCTATTTTATGACTAACACCAGTATAGTATAACACACGTTCTGTAGTCGTGGTTTTTCCAGCGTCAATATGCGCTGCAATTCCAATGTTCCGTGTATATTTTAAATCTCTTGCCATGATCTAGTTAATGCGCTGTTTTAGAATCTAAAATGTGAAAATGCTTTGTTGGCTTCAGCCATCTTATGCGTGTCAACACGTTTCTTAACGGCTCCACCCTCTTCTTTTTCTGCAGCTAAAATTTCAGAAGCTAGCTTAAGTGCCATGGATTTTTCGTTACGCTTGCGTGAGTAACTAATTAACCACTTCATGGCCATTGAAATTTTTCGGTCTGGACGAATTTGCATCGGTATTTGGAAGGTAGCTCCTCCAACACGACGGCTACGCACTTCAACGTGAGGCATTACATTAGAAAGAGCATCTTTCCATACTTGGAGTGCATCTTTCTCATCGTCTTGTTTTTTGGCATCAACAATATCGATAGCATCGTAAAATATTGTAAAAGCAACAGATTTTTTTCCGCTCCACATTAAGTTGTTTACAAAACGGGTGACCAGTTGGTCATTGAATCGGGGGTCGGGAAGTAAAGGGCGTTTTTTCGCCTTTCTTTTTCTCATATTCTTGTTTTGAGTGGTTCAAGCTCGCTTGAACGTCATGTTACATTATCGCTACTTACTATTTCTTTGGTCGCTTGGCGCCATACTTTGAGCGGCGTTGCAAACGTCCTTCAACACCTGCGGTGTCAAGTGCACCACGAACAATGTGGTACCGTACTCCTGGTAGATCTTTTACACGACCACCACGTACAAGCACGATTGAGTGCTCTTGGAGGTTGTGTCCTTCACCTGGGATATAGGCATTTACCTCATTTCCGTTAGTAAGACGAACCCTTGCCACCTTCCGCATTGCGGAGTTTGGTTTTTTAGGGGTCGTGGTATATACACGTGTACATACTCCACGACGCTGTGGACATGAATCCAAAGCGGCAGATTTACTCTTTTTAACGAGGTCCTTACGGCCTTTGCGAACTAGTTGCGATATGGTTGGCATACGTTATACTTGCTTTATTCCTTTATTTAAAGGGCTGCAAATGTAATATAATTTTCCACTTCTTCAAACATAGACTGGTATTTTTTCTTCAAGATTTTAGCAAGATAACGTATGATGGGACACAGCGTTGTTCAAATTCTTGACAATAGCTGTTATGGAAATCCGTTTGCACAACGTAATTTCGCGGAAGTCTTTTGGTACAATTTGACACAACCAGTAGTATATTATGCATAACCATAAAAACGATTTTTTTGCGTGTTTCCGATTTCTTCAAGAGGAAAAACTTCCTTTTGTAGTGTATCGGCTTCCTAAAGGCAATGAGCTAATTGTACTACAACAAAAGACCCCTGAAACAACGTATACCAAAACGCTTAACGAAGAAGGTTTTGTTTTTGCACCATTTAATCACGTGAGTGATCATATATATATTGGAGGCAAAAAAAGTGAGTGTTTCGATATTCCGCCACAACGAGTAAGGCTTACACCAGCAAGGAGTGCTACGAGCAAACAGGATAAAGTAACCTACACCAAACTTGTGATCCAAGCAAAAAAAGCGATTGCGGAAACACCCCTTCAAAAAGTAGTTGTATCTAGAAAACAGGGCGCACAATCTTATGAAGCGATTGCGGAAAGTTTTGTTCGGCTAGTTCACACATACCCCAATGCTATGGTGTATTATTGGTCGCATCAAGAAACGGGCAATTGGATAGGAGCTACTCCCGAAACACTCTTGAACATTCATCAAGGCACATGCAAGACCATGGCTTTAGCCGGTACGCTTCCTTTCCAGGAAAACGCCGCTCCAAACTGGAGCTCTAAAGAACGCTCAGAACAGTTGCTCGTGTCTGATTTTATTCAAAACAGATTGCAAACCTTGTTACCCAAGTCAAAAGTTTACAAATCCGAAGTTCAAAATAAGCGCGCTGGAAATCTTTTACACTTATGTACGCATTTTGAGTTTCCCCTTGAGTCGTTTACCCCTTTGCAAATAACAAAAATCCTCCACCCCACTCCTGCAGTTGCTGGAGTTCCTGTTGAAAAAAGCATTGCTTTTATAGACGAAAACGAAACACACGAGCGAAGCTACTACACAGGGTTTATGGGGCCTATTGGCAGCAATACCCTAAAGCTATTTGTCAATTTGCGTTGTGCCCAAGTAGAAGGCAGCAATTTAACACTCTATGTTGGAGGAGGAATTACTGCTGAAAGCGATGTAGATAAAGAGTGGCATGAAAGCCAACGAAAAACAGAAACACTCTTAAACGTTTTGTAAACGCCAAGCACTAGTACACTCGTTTCCTCTTTTGTACCTTTGCGATGCTATGAATGCCGAGGACACCTCAACACAAATGCGTCACACCAAAATTCCGCTGCCTCAAGCTGTTGTATTTTACTGTGCACAGTTTAGCATTAAACATGTTGTTATTTCCCCTGGTTCACGAAACGCTCCTTTAACCAATGGATTTGTCGAAAATCCCTTTTTCAACACATACAGTATAGTTGATGAACGTGCTGCTGCATTTTTTGCACTAGGCATTGCACAACAACAAAAACATCCTGTTGCATTGGTATGTACTTCAGGATCTGCACTTTTAAATTATTACCCAGCCGTAGCAGAGGCCTATTACAGCGAAATACCGCTTGTAATCTTATCGGCTGACCGCATGCCGCACCGCGTGGATATTGGCGATGGACAAACGATCCAGCAAGAAGGCGTCTTTGGACCTCATTTATTGGATGCTGCCGTTCTAAAACCTGATGTAGCACACGCCACCAATAGGCTGTTGGCAAGCAACAAACAAACTTATTTTGACTCAAATCCGTCCAAGGAGGACGTTCTGGCATTACAAGAAAAACATCAAAAACACAATATTGCAGAACTTCAACGCATCCTTTTACTCGCTTGTACTTGTAAGGGACCCGTACATTTAAATATTCCCATAGAGGAACCTTTGTACGAAATGACTTCAAAGCCACTTTTATTACCCAAAGCCACTCGTGTTAAAAAAGAGATGTTTGATGTAGATACAACTGCTTTAATTACTGCATGGAAACAAGCATCTCGTAAAATGATATTGATTGGTGTGTCTAGCCCTAATTCTGAACTTAATAAGGCCATTTACCAGCTTCTTGAAGATCCTAGTGTTGTAGTGCTCACTGAAAAAACCTCCAATTTCACACATCCAAAAGCCATTGATGCTATAGACTGTTTGATGGCTCCATTGGAATTGGAGCAAAACAACAAGGAAGCCGATTTAAAACCCGATTTGTTAATTACGATTGGGGGGATGATTGTTTCAAAAAAAATTAAATTCTATTTACGGAAACATCCCGCTGCAAAACATTTTCATATTGATACTACTAGAGCTAACGACACCTTTTATTATTTATCGCAGCACATTGAAGCCCCTGCAAATTTAGGATTAGAAGCTGTAATTAAGCTTGCAAAAACTACGAGCACCTATCAAGAAAAAGTTTTAAAACAATACCACACCTATTTGGATAAAGGAAAAGCATACCTGAATACTATTCCTTTTTCTGATTTGGCCGTGTTTAAACGCGTTACAAGCGCACTACCCCCAAATACCCACCTTCAAGTAGCCAACAGCTCTCCCATTCGCTATATACAGTTATTCGATTTACCCAAGGGCACCGAAATATACAGCAACCGTGGCACAGCAGGGATAGACGGCAGTACAGCAACGGCAATGGGAGCTGCACAAATCAATCCCAAGCAAACAGTTTTGATTACTGGAGATTTAAGTTTTTTCTATGATATCAACGGATTATGGCATAATTACATTCCAAGCAATGCCCGAATTATCATAATAAACAACCAAGGGGGAGGGATTTTTAGAATTCTGCCCGGGGAAAAAGACAGTAATAAATACGACACTTATTTTGAAACTACACACAAGCGTGATGCCAAGGCGTTGGCAAAAAGCTTTGGGCTTCAATACAAACGTGTAAAAACAGCATGGGGGCTTCAACGCACATTAATGTCTTTTTTTAAGCGTTCAAATACCGCAAAAATTTTAGAAATTTGCACACCGCGAAAAAATAACGATACTGTTTTATTAAATTATTTTGGAGCCATGGCAAATAAACCAAACAAAGAATCATGAGAAACTGGGAAACAATAAAAGAATACAGCGACATACGCTTTGAGTTTTACGAAGGCATTGCCAAAATAACGATTAATCGTGAGGCAGTTTACAATGCTTTTAGACCCGAAACCAATAACCAAATGCTGGAGGCCATGGATGTTTGTCGTGAACGTGATGATATTGATGTTATCGTTTTTACTGGTGCAGGTGAGAAGGCTTTTTGTAGCGGTGGTGATCAAAATGTTAAAGGGGTAGGCGGTTATATTGGAGAAGATGGTGTACCACGACTCAACGTCTTGGATTTACACAAAAAAATTCGTGAAATCCCTAAGCCGGTAATTGCTATGGTCAATGGCTATGCCATTGGGGGCGGACACGTACTTCACGTGGTTTGCGACCTAACCATTGCGAGTGAGAATGCCATTTTTGGACAAACAGGACCCAAAGTGGGAAGCTTTGATGGCGGATTTGGATCATCGTATTTAGCAAGGCATGTAGGACAGAAAAAAGCACGAGAGATTTGGTTCTTATGCCAGCAATACTCCGCTCAAGAAGCCTTAGATATGGGAATGGTTAATAAGGTAGTCCGGTTAGAAAACTTAGAAGACACCGTAGTAGAATGGTGCCAAATTATGCAACAACGCAGTCCACTTGCCTTGCGCATGATAAAGCGTTGTATGAATGCCGAACTAGACGGGCAGCATGGGTTGATGCAGCTTGCAGGCGATGCTACATTGATGTATTACCTTATGGATGAAGCCCAAGAAGGTAAAAATGCATTTTTAGAAAAACGAGCTCCTAACTTCAAGCAATATCCAAAGTTTCCATAAGTGAACAAAACCAGCCTGTTTCGTGTTTGGATTCAAGCGGCGCGTTTACGCACCCTGCCACTTTCTGTGGCTGGAATTTTAACAGGCAATGCATTAGCGCTAGATCGTGCTGGATTTTCATGGATTGTTTTTTCTGGTACGTTACTAACGGCTGTTTGCTTTCAAATCCTTTCAAATTTTGCCAACGATTACGGCGACGGCATTAAGGGAACAGATAATGACGATCGTATTGGACCAAAACGGGTATTGCAACAAAACTTACTCTCTGCTGCTGCGTTATTTCGCGGCATTGTGCTTACAGGAATTATAGGGCTGCTACTGGCTGCTGTAACGATAGGTACTGCTTTTGGGATGGATCAATTAATCCCTAGTGCCATATTTCTATTGCTTGCGCTTGCATCCATATGGGCGGCTTACCGATACACTGCGGGTAATAGAGCCTATGGGTATCGTGCTTTGGGGGATTTGTTTGTATTGCTATTCTTCGGGCTTTTGGCAGTTTTAGGTAGTTATTTTTTACAAACAAAAACATTATCCCTCACAAGCCTTTGGTTTGCCCTTGCAGTTGGAGGCTTGAGTGTTGGTGTGCTTAACCTAAACAACATGCGAGATATGGAAAATGACACCGCAGTGGGCAAAAAAACGATTGCAGCTATTCTAGGGCTAGTAAAAGCCAAACGCTATCATGCCATCTTGCTTTTTTTAAGTGTTCTTGCTCTAACACTGGGGCTTTCAGATATGGCACAAAGCAACGTCCAATTGCTTCCAATTTTAATCGTTCTTCCAGCAGCAATCCAACTGCGAAAAACCCTGAATACAACAGATTTTACTTTGTTTGACACCCAATTAAAACCTTTGGCCCTTGCTACTTTTGTATTGAGTGTCTTGTTGTTTGTAACTCAATTGATGCAGTAATGGAAGCCCGTTTTAAAAAACATGTATTGAATTTTAAACGTCCGAGTGGAACGTCACGCGGGGTATTGCGGCAAAAAGAAAGTTATTTTATTGAATTGCGAAAAGGAACACACGTTGGTATTGGTGAGTGCGGTTTACTTCGTGGGTTAAGCATTGACGATGTTCCTGAATACGAAGATCGATTGACTGCCGTTTGCACTGCATTAACCCAAGAAAAAGACACCATGGCGCTCTGTGAAGATTTCCCATCCATTCGAATGGGGGTTGAAATGGCACTCAGATCGTTGGATTCTAAAACTCCGTTTTTGTTGTTCCCGTCAAACTTTTCAACTGGAAAAGAACCCATTCCTATTAATGGACTGGTTTGGATGGGTACTTTCGATTTTATGCGCGAACAAGTCTTTAAAAAAATAGAAGCTGGATTTGATTGTATCAAGCTTAAAATTGGTGCTCTAGACTTTGATAAAGAGTGTACGTTACTCGCTGATATCCGTGCACGATACCCTGCAGAAAAGCTTACAATCCGCGTAGATGCCAATGGCGCTTTTGCTCCCGATGAGGCGCTATCAAAACTACAAACATTAGCAGCTTTTGACATTCATTCTATAGAACAGCCTATTGCTGCAGGACAACAATCAGCCCATGCAAAGCTTTGTGCCACTACGCCAATTCCTATTGCCCTAGACGAAGAACTTATTGGGGTGAAATCACTGAAAGCAAAGGCAGCGTTGCTAGACACGATAAAGACACAGTTTATTATTTTAAAACCGAGTCTGCTCGGTGGCTTTGCTGCTTCTGAGTCTTGGATTCGTTTGGCAGAAGAACGCAATATTGGCTGGTGGGTTACCAGTGCCCTTGAAAGCAATATTGGTTTAAATGCCATCGCACAGTGGTGCGCCACGCTAAACACCTCCACGCCTCAAGGATTGGGTACGGGAGGCTTGTTTACAAACAACATCAATAGTCCTTTGGTTGTAGAACAAGGCGTACTTCGTTATGACAACACTTTAAATTGGGAATATCCCTTTTAGCCATGCAACGTCTCCATCCTGAATTTCGACTCAATGGAACATCTCATGATGCCAAAACCCTTGGCGCAGCAGCGCAAGTTTGGGTAAATGATGACGATGCGGAAACCCATGCATTAGGCATATTCATTCTGGAATGGTTATCTGATGATACTAACGTATCCCTCCAAACCTCGGGTTCTACAGGCACTGCAAAACAATTGGATGTTCCGAAGGCTTCTATGAATGAATCGGCACAACGAACAGGAACTTTTTTTGAACTCCGTGCTGGAAACACGGCCTTACTATGTTTGCCCATACGCTATATTGCTGGTAAAATGATGCTGGTTCGAGCCATGACTCTTGGATTGCATTTAGATGTTATAACCCCTAAGACCACATTCGAATTAAACGGAAAATCATACGATTTCGTTGCATTGATTCCGCTACAAGCCCAGCAAAATTTGGCGCAATTAAAACGCTTTAAAACAATCCTTATTGGAGGGGCACCTATAAACACCAAACTCCAAAAGGCACTTGCTGCCACGCATTCCAACTGCATAGAAACCTATGGCATGACTGAAACCCTTACGCATGTGGCCACACGTCCTATTACTTACCCTGCTGTTGCCTTTCGGGCGATGCCAGGAATTGATATTGCAACAGGCTCAGATAACTGCTTGGTTTTAAACGTTCCTTACGCATCTCCTTCAACGATAACAACACAGGATGTGGTAAAGCTGGTAGACGAACATTCGTTTTATTTATTGGGGCGCAAGGATTGGGTTATTAATTCGGGAGGAAAGAAAATAATTCCTGAGCAGCTTGAAGAAACCTTAGGCGCTGTACTCTCAATCCCCTTCTTTTTTACAAGTCTTCCTGATGAAACTCTTGGGGAGCAAATGGTATTGGTAGCCCAAGCACCAAAAACCCAAACAGATGCGTTGCTAGCAATGGCACAATCGGTATTGGGAGCAGATAAGCACCATATTCCAAAAGATGTGATTTGCTTGGACGCATTTGTGTATACCGCAACAGCTAAACTAGACCGAAAGGCAACACATAAAAAGCTACTCGCAAATTTAGGCCTGTAAAGCCTCCTCCATGCTACGCCCCATTAACGTTTCATTAACAAAAAAAAGGGGATATAATTTTAGTGAATAATTTTATTACATAATTCACAAAAAAAGCCTGCAACTCGCTTAAAAACTTGCCAATACACGCCTTTTGGCTTTGTGTTTTAAAAAGTGCTTAGCAACTTGTGTAACATAAACCAAAATCCAAATCATATGAACTATATACGACATATAGGTGTGCTTCTTCTAGCACTCATGAGTACAACGGCATGGTCACAAACCGTATCGGGTACCGTAACCGACGAAAACAACCAACCACTGCCTGGAGCTACTGTACTTGTACAGGGTACCACGCGCGGTGTTTCATCAGACTTTGATGGGAAGTACCAAATTAACGCAAGCCAAGGCGAAACCCTAGAATTCAGCTATGTAGGTTATGCCACGCAAAGTGTTGTGGTAAATGCAGCCACGCATGATGTCCAACTGAATCTAGATAATAAATTGGATGAGGTGGTAGTCATAGGAAGTGCTACTGGAAAATCAATAAAAGAGTTGAGTTTTTCTGTTGGACAAGTAAAAGATGAGTTATTAGAAAATGTACCTGCATCAACAGTAACTTCTGCACTACAAGGGAAAATTTCTGGTGTTAAGATTTCACCAAGTGGAGGTCAACCTGGAAGTGATGTTTCGATTCAACTTAGAGCAGCAAACTCTTTGTCAACTGGTCAACAACCTTTAGTCATTCTGGATGGAATTATACTTGAAGGTGGGTTAGCAGATATTAATACAGAGGACGTAGAACGAATTGAAGTTGTAAAAGGCGCTGCAGGTGCATCAATATATGGCTCACGAGCTTCAAATGGTGTTATTGAAATCTTTACCAAAAGAGGCAAAGTGATTTTATCCGATAATGATAAAGGAAACCTACGTTTCAGTTACCGCTCGGAATATGGGTTTAAACAAATTTCTTCCAAGTATGATTTAGCTACGACACATCGATTTAAACTAAATACTGCAGGTGACAATTTTGATTTAAGCAGTGGGTCTAGAGAGGTTGATGTAGACGGCGTAAGTGATAATCCTTACCCTATTTCAGAACTTTATGATTATCAAGATGTCATTTTTAAAAGTGGGTTGTTTAGTACACATCATGCTTCGCTTCAAGGTGGCTCTACAGAATCAAAGTTTTTATTTTCATATCAACACCTTGAAGACGAGGGAATTTTCAATTTAGTAGATTCTTACTCTAGAGACAATTTTAGAATGAATTTAGATAACACTTTTTTTACGGATTTTAATCTAAAATCATCTTTCTTTTACAGCCGATCAGATAGAGACTCTAATATCAATTCGGGCTCAACTGTTGGGATTCTATTTACCACACTCATAACAGAGCCTATATATGATTGGAATGCCACTAATGAGGAAGATGGGTCGGCTTATAATTGGGATAGTAACACATTTGATCCTAACATAAGAAATCCTTTGTATACACTTGCAAACAACTCAAGGACAGATGATAGAAATAGAATTCTTGGAAGTGTAGATTTATCACATAATACATTTCCGTGGTTACGCCTTAATGGGTCTTATTCATTTGATTATGAAGATAATTCTTTTGAAAATTATATCCCAAAAGGTTATTTATCTGATGATCCTGATGGAAATGCTCAAAATGCAGGATTTATTCAGCGATCAACATTTAGAGGGCGTTCTCAAAACGCTCGGTTTAATATGCTTTTTAGAAACTTTTTTGAAGAAGATTCAAAATTAAACTTGAATTTACGTCTTAGCTTTTTACATGAACGCTATAACAACGAGTACAATAATGCAGAAGGTTATAATTTGGCA
Source organism: Flavobacteriaceae bacterium (assembly GCA_029238215.1). Classification (GTDB taxonomy): domain Bacteria; phylum Bacteroidota; class Bacteroidia; order Flavobacteriales; family Flavobacteriaceae; genus UBA7446. Next base: position 100,671 of record JAQWGN010000010.1, on the reverse strand, counting down.
GTTTCTGGAATCAGATCTTTAGATAACATTTCAAATGAACCATCTGTTTCATCTAAATCGGAAAGTATATTAGCTGACAGTTATTTTGCAATTGCAGATTTTGATTATGACAGTAAATACATATTTAGTGGAGTCTATAGAATTGAAAGTTCTTCATTATTTGGACCAAATAACAGGGACGCTGACTATTATAGAGCAAGTGCAGCTTATCGAATTTCAGAAGACTTAGAAATCCCTGGAATTCAAGAATTAAAAGTAAGAGGTTCAATTGGAACAGCGGGAATAAGACCTACGTATGAAATGAGGTTTGAAACATTTACGTTAACCGATGGATCTCCTTCAAAAGCTACTTTAGGAAATAATGATTTAAGACCTGCAGAGACTACTGAAATTGAATTAGGATTGAATGTGAGTTTTTTAGACCGTATTTCTATGGAGTTAAACTATGTGAAATCAACAACTGAAGATCAAATTTTAAGAGTCCCCTTACCAGCATCTACAGGATATTCAGCACAATGGCGAAATGCAGGAGAAATTGAAAGTGAAACATGGGAGGCGAGCCTTAATGGAAATATTATTACCAAAAAAGACTGGAAATGGGATTTAGGAGTCATTTGGGACACTTCAGAGCAATTAATCTCAAAACTTGATGTGCCTGCATATTTAACCGGACCCGGTACGCAAGAAACTACAATCTTTAGGATTGAACAAGGAGTTAATTTTGGTAGCATGTATGGGAATGAACTTATAAAAAGTTTAAGTAAGTTACCTTCTGGTTTAGACCCATCAGATTATGTTATAAACAGTGCTGGATATGTAGTTGATAAAGCCACCGGGCAAAGTGCTGTTAAACGAGTTGATAGTTCAGGAAATGAATCTTTTATTATAGGAGACATAAATCCAGACTTCAGAATGGCATTTAATACAAATCTTTCTTATAAAAACTTTAGCTTTTATGCACTTGTTGACTGGAAAAAAGGTGGAGATATATATAATAAAACAAAACAATGGTTATATAGAGATGGTAGACATACAGACATAACAAACAATTTACCATATAATTTTTATCAAAGTTTATATAATGTAAATTTATCAAGTTCAGCATTTGTTGAAGATGGCTCTTTTGTTAAATTAAGAGAAATGTCTCTTTATTATACACTTTCAAGTAAGGATTTAGGAATCATAGGAAAGCACATTGATCTTATTAAAATCGGGGTTATTGGAAGAAACCTTTTAACAATTACAGATTATTCAGGTTTTGATCCAGAAATCTCACATCAATCTGAATCAAATCGTTCAGATTTAACTTCACGCGCATCAAATGGAATAGGTAGTGACGCTAACACACCTGGTGGGGACACAAATGTCTTCAAGGTAGATAATTTTCCTTATCCGTCAACTAAGACATTTAGTTTTTCAGTCAACCTAAACTTTTAAAAATGAAAAAAATGAAAACTATTAAACAACTTATTTTACCTACACTTACATTATTTTTAGTGTTTACAGGCTGTAAAAATGATATTGATGCAGTAGAAAACTTAAACAATCCTGACAGAACTCAAGTTCTTGCTAATGGCTCAGATTTAATTGGAATCATTAGCGGAGGCTATGTAATTTGGTGGCAAGGAAACAACAGAGATTTAATTCCCGCCTTGGCAGTAGCTGGAGATCACGCTACATGTTCTTGGGGTAATTGGGGAATGAGAGTGTTGTCAAATGAGCCTAGGAATCCTATTCAGAATACGTCTTCTTGGAGTGACTTAACTGTTTTAACTCAGCCTTGGGGAGGGAATTATTCTGCAATCTCTTCAGCTAATGATGTATTAGAAGCCATTGCAAACGGAATTGAATGGATTGATGGGGGCACAGATAAAACTCCAATTGTCGAAGCTTCGGCTTACTTTCTAAAAGGTCTTTCTTATGGATATTTAGGTTTAGTTTTTGAAAAAGGATTCATAATAAATCCTGGTGATGATTTGTCTAAAGACTTTTCCTATGTTAATTATCAAGAATTGGTTGAGCAAGCTGTGTTAGAACTAGACAAGGCCATTGAAGTTGCAGAAAATAATACAATAATAATTCCAGAATCAGTAGTTAATGGAGTGGCAATTAGTAGTTCAGATTTAATTCAGCTTTGTAATTCATATAAAGCTCGTTTTATTGTTCAAGGAGCAAGAAATTTATCTGAAACAAATGCTATTGACTGGGGAAGTGTTAAAACTTTAACACAAAATGGAATTAATCAAGATTTTGGTCCATACGGTGATGATGGTATTAGTTGGTGGTCAAGATCATATGTTTTAAATAATTCACCAAATGGATTTGGTAGATTTGGTGCTCGACTTGATATGAGAGTAATTAACCTTGTTGATCCAAACCAACCAAGCTTCTTTCCTGCAAGTTCTGGTTCTACCCTAACAAACCCACAAATAACCACAGCTGACAATAGGTTTGGAGTTGGGAAAGATTTTGAATTTAAATCTGATATTCTTTTTCGTTCCGAAAGAGGTAGATTCCATTTTTCTCATTATATAAATACAAGGTATGCAAATGATATTAATTTTTCTGATGGTGCAGATGCTAAACAGATAAAAACTTTTACTGTGGAGGACAATCGTTTACTTCTTGCTGAAGCAAAAGCAAGACTAAATGAACTTGATAATATTTCTGGTGCAGCCTTTGATATAAATGAAGGTTCCCGCGTCACAAGAGGTAATCTCACACCATTATCGGGTGGTGAAACTAAGGAAGTTATTTTAGATGCAATATTTTATGAGCGTTATGTAGAGTTGTTTAACACAGCTGTTGGTAGCGGCTTTTTTGATAGACGCAGGACGAATCAACTTCAAATTGGCACTTTCCGTCATTTACCGATTCCAGCTACAGAGCTTGAAGTACTTGAGCAAGAATTATATACTTTAGGAGGAGTTAGTGCTGATCCCCAAGGGATTACTCCTCATTATGATTTGACCTCTTCAAATGCAAGAACTGACGATTCAAATATCCCAGCTTTTAATTAGCACATAGATTTTAAAAAGCTTTAAAAACCCCCGCTATATGCGGGGTTTTTTATAACTTACACTAATGAAAAACCCAAAAATACTTTTTCTACTACTACTGTTTCTTAGTTGTAGCACCACAAACAAGCCGTCTGCTACTGCCGTAGAATCTAATCAACATACTGAAGCAGAGAAAAAAGTTGCCTTGCATGAAAACCTCAACAACTTTAAAGAGCGTAATAACCGAATTATTGACAGCCTAATTGCCATTAATGATCCTCGATTAAAACGCAATAAAGCCGGGGAAATCATTCGCCCTAACGGAGTGTCTGCTAGTGGCAAACCATTGTACTATTCCACCAATCACGGGGTAGATGTGTATACTCCCATGAAAGGGAATGAACTAAAAACGGCTGGCTCGCTTGGTCTACGATTGTTTGGCGAAGGGGTTACCATTGGGGTTTGGGATGGTGGTGCCATTTTACAAGATCACGTGGAGTTTGGTGCCATTGGAACTGAGGCAAATAAAATCGAAGTTTTAGAAACCGAAAGCCAAGTAGTAGATGATTCTCATCCAACTTCAGTAACCTCTACTATTATTGCAAGTGGAGTCTTTCATGGAACAAATTATAATATTACGGGGATTGCTCCACACGTAGACAAACTCCTTTACAGGAATTGGGATGATGCAGAAAATGAAGTAACCGATGCATTGAGTACCAATGAAAACTTTATTCTTTCAAATCACTCTTACGGTTTTCCCATTTATAAGGAAGGTGAAGGCGAAGAAGAAGGCGAATATCAATTTACTGTTGATGAAATTGGGGTATACAATGTATTAGATCAGCTATTGGATAATATCGCCAATGTACATCCCTACTATTTAAGGGTAGTAGCGGCAGGCAATGAAGGTGGCCTCGCCTATCCAGATCAAGAATATGAAGGGTATTATTATTTAACCGACGGGTCTTCAGCTAAAAATATTTTAACAATAGGGTCGGTATCAAGGGCATATTCTTCGCCCTTTGAACCCATCCCTTCAGGGTTTAGCTCTACTGGACCTACAAGCGATGGTAGAATAAAACCAGAACTCGTAGCGGTTGGCGAAGGCATGCCCGCGGCATCATGGAATAGTGAAGAACCCGATGTTAAAGACAACTATTCAACGGTTAGCGGAACCTCCTTTGCAGCACCTGCAACAACTGGAGGCTTGGCGCTTTTACAAGAATTATATAAATCGTATTATACTAACTTTATGCTAGCTTCTACACTAAAAGGAATAGCCTGCCATACGGCAGACGACATTCGTTTTTGGAAATCTGTTGACGATATTATTGGTCCTGATGCAAAAACAGGATTCGGCATGCTAAACTTAGAAAAGGCCGCTGCATTAATTGTGGATGATGCGGGCTCCAGTACGGCCATACACGAACAACAACTCGAAAATCTTGGATCAAAGGAAATAAATCTATTATTAGACGAATCTGTTGAAAAGTTAACCGTGACGTTAAGTTGGAACGACCCCTACTTGGATGATTTAACAACTGAAACAACCCTAGTCCATGATTTAGATGTACGCATAACACAAGGAGAAACGGTTTATTACCCATGGAAACTAGACGCAACTAACTACAGCCTTTCTGCAACAAAAGGAGATAATATCGTTGATAATATTGAGAAAATTGAAATAGAAAACCCAAGCGCAGGTGCGTATACGATTACCATAAATCATAAAGGGACGTTGGCTGAAAATCAGTCTTATTCCTTAATCGTATCGGTTGATGGTGAGGCGCCTACATTAAACACAAATACTTCGCTAGAGTTAACAAAACAACAGCTACTACTCCGCCATAATTCGGAAAAAAGGGTACTAACCATAATGCATAGCGACCCTTCCGTAGCACTTAATGGATTTGATGTATATGATTTATCAGGACGTTTGATTGCGAGTAAAACACTTGAACGAGCAATGCAAAGTTTCATCTACAACACCAATACATTATCCCCAGGCGTATATATTGTTAAAGCACGCGGAAAAGGGATTGCGAAATATGGAAAATTTTCACTTAATTAATGTAGATTAATTATTTTTATGACGTTTATTTTGTTTTTTTGAGTAATTAATTTTGTTTTATTTCATCAAAAAGTATGTTTAAAAGTAATTAAAGAGGTCTTAAAACATAAGATTTAACCTGTTGATTTTTTGAAATACAAAAAAAATAATGAATTTTAAAATAAGTTTTTAGAATTAACATTTTTTTAACATCTTTGATTTGCTAACAATCAAACAATTATGAAAACTAAATTTATTCAAATTTTAATACTGTGTCTTATTGCAGTGTTTCAGGTTGCCATAGCTCAACAAACAGTTACAGGATCTGTAACGGACCAGGATGGTTTACCAATCCCTGGTGCTACTGTTGTGCTTAAAGGAACCTCAACGGCCACAAGCACTGACTTTGATGGTAACTTCGCAATTCTCGCTGACAATGGAACTACTTTAACGGTAAGTTATGTGGGATATACTGCTGCAGAGGTTTCTGTTAACGCTACTGTATTAAACATAGTGCTTGAAAGCTCTACGGTTCTTGATGAAGTATTTGTTACTGGATATGGATCACAACGTAAATTAGAACTAACCGGTTCTGTTGGGAAAATTGATGCTGAAGTACTTGACAAGGCAAGAAATCCAAACGTATTACAATCTGCTGTTGGAAAAGTTGCTGGTGTACAAGTATTTAGTAATAGTGGTCAACCAGGATCAAGTCCAACCGTAAGAATTCGGGGGATTGGCTCACTATACGCATCTAGTTCACCGCTTTACGTTGTAGATGGCGTGCCTTTTAATGGGGCAATTAACTCTATCAATCCGCAAGATATTGGCTCTATCACTTTCCTTAAAGATGCATCAGCTGTATCCATATATGGTAGTAGAGGATCTAACGGAGTTGTTATCATTACAACAAAATCTAGTAAAGAAGGTGGTATCAAAGCTACGCTCGATTATAGTGCATCAGTTTCAACGCGTGCAACTAAAGATTACGATCGTATCATGAATCCGGGAAGATACTATGAAGGCTTTTTCATGGTTTCTAGAAACACCCTTATGCATGATTTAGGATACAGCGATGCTAATGCAAGACTTGCAGCTGCTCAAAATCTAATTACTGATACGGATGGACTTGGATACTCTTTAGGGTACAATGCATATGGTACCGCTAACAACGCACTTATTGATCCTGCTACAGGGTTATTAACGACAGACTCAAGTAACCTTCTTTGGAACGAAAAGTGGGATGACTATATGTTTAATGAAAATATTTCTACAAAAATATTTATGAATGTTTCAGGTGGTTCTGATACCTCAAAAACATATTTCTCCTTAGGTCATGAGAAGAATGACTCGTACGCTGTAAACTCAAGCTTTGAAAGAACAACTGCTTCTTTTAAGAACGACTTTAAGTTTAAAGATAAAATTGAAGTAAAATCGAGCATTAACTACTCACGTACAGTGCAAAATACTCCTGACCAAGGAGGTTATGCTGGTGCATTTAGTTGGACACGATCTATAGCGCCTATTTATCCAATTTTTGGTTATCAAACAGATGGTACTCCTATCCTTGATTCCAGTGGAACGCAAGTTTATGATTTTGGAGACAAATCAAATGGAACTCCATTAGCAAGACCTTATGCTGGATTTGCTAACCCATATGCATCTTCCATACTAGATAGAAAAGTATTTACTACAGATAACATTAATGCTACTGTTAACACAAGATTTGAAATTACAGATAATATAGGAGTAAGGTATGTTGCAAACATCCTTAATCGTAACACCTCTGGAGTAGACTATGACACTTCTGTTGGTGGTGATGCTGCAAATGTAGAAGGGCGTTCAACTCCTTCAGCGTCTAGCTCATCTACCTTCTCTAACCAAGTGTTTTTAGAGTACAAGCAAAGCTTTGGAAACCATAATATTGATTTCTTAGGAGGTTATGAATCTAATGACTGGCATAACGTAAACCTTTCAGCTCAAAAAACTAAATTCTTGTTACCACAAGAAAACGTATTGAACCAAGGGATTACAATGCAATCAATGAATAATAGTGAATATAACTACACTGTTCAGGGATGGCTTGCTAGACTTTATTATAATTTTGATGAGAAATACTTCTTAAGTGCAAACTTTAGACGTGATGCTTCTTCAGTATTTGATCCTTCAGTTCGTTGGGGAACATTCTACGGCGCCGGTGGTGCATGGAGAATTTCAAAAGAAGACTTTTTTGATGTAGACATTATAAATGAGCTTAAGATTAAGGCTAGTTTTGGACAAGTTGGTAACGATCGTATTTTATATCCTGATGGTGGAAGAAACTTCATTGCATATCAAGATCAGTATTCTGTAACCAATAACAACGGAGATTTTGGACTATCATTGGCTTATCAAGGTAATCCAAACTTAACTTGGGAAACCTCTACAAACACAAACTTTGGTTTTGCTGCGAGTCTATTTGATTCTAAGTTAAACGTTGATTTTGAATTCTTTACCAGAAAAGTTGAAGACTTATTATTCAACACACCACAACCGCCTTCTTCTGGACTACCTAGTTTTCCAGAAAATGTAGGTGATATGGAAAATCGTGGTTGGGAACTTAGCCTTGACGGTAGCGTTTACAACAGTGATGATCTTACAGTTGACTTAAACTTTAATGTAGCATCTTTCGAGAATGAAATAACGAAGCTTCCAAGAGACTTTATTGATGCTGGATCATTTAGGTATGAAGAAGGTCGTTCATTGTATGAATACTACATGCGTGAGTTTGCAGGTGTTAATCCTGTAAATGGAGCAGCAACTTTCTACAAAGATGTCTTAGATACTAATGGTGAACCTACTGGAGTTCGCAACGTAACTGAAAGCTTTTCAGATGCTAGTGAATACCACCTAGACAAGTCACCATTACCTGACTTTTACGGAGGGTTTGGCGCATCTGTGTCGTACAAAAACTTAAACTTAGGTATCAACTTTGCATACCAAGTTGGTGGATATGGAAGAGACAGTGCATACTTCTCGATGCTTAGATCTGAACCTGGAGAAAACTTCCACAACGATTTATTTACACAAACTTGGACACCAGAGAATACCACTGCACAATTACCAATTGTTGTTAAAAATGATGACAACAACTATTATGCAACATCGTCTATGTATTTTATTGACAACTCTTTCTTGAGCATTCAAGACATCTCATTATCGTATGATCTAAGTTCTATCATACCTGGTGATTTATTTATTGATAATGCAGTATTATATACTAACATAGACAATGTGTATTTATGGTCTGCGCGTCAGGGATATGATCCTAGAACCGCTGGGCTAACAGCTTTAGCTGTGGAAAGTGATTATTCACTTTTACGCAACGTTAGCTTTGGTTTAAAACTAACTTTTTAAAAAAAAATTATGAAAAATAGAATCCTTTATTTTATATCATTAAGCTTCTTGATAGTTTCTTGTAGCGAAGATGGTCTTAATCACGAGGCTAAGAGCCTTGTGACAAAGCAACAATTAATTGAACTGGCAGAATCTTCGCCAGAAGCTGCATTGACGATCAACTTAGGTGTTGAAGACGGGCAATATGCTTTTATGAGAGAATACTCTACGAACTTTTCTGACACTGGAGAGCGTGCTGACGATTTTGGCCAAAAATCTATTGACTTAGGAGTTGATTTACTTTCAAATGACGCAGTCCAAGTAATAGATCATTGGTTTTCGAACTACTACTCGTACCAAGGACGAACACAAGATTTCTCTACAACTAGAATTATCTGGAATTTTTATTACACAATAATTATGAATGTTAATTCTATCATTGGGCAAATTGCACCAGATGCTTCGGATGAATCTTTAGTACACCTTCGCTCAAGAGCAATGGCAATTCGAGCGTATTCGTATTTCAACTTGATTCGTTTCTATCAACATACATACAAAGCGAATCCGCAGGCACCTGGTGTTCCATTGTATGCGCCTGAGCAAGATATAAATGATAAAAGCCGTGGGACTGTTCAAAAAGTCTATGATTTAATACTTTCTGATCTTAGCTATGCCTATGATAATATTGAAGGGTACTCGAGACCATCAAAAGAAAAATTAAACAGAAGAGTAGTCGCAGGTATTTATGCTCGCGTTTTATTGGAAACAGGAACAAATGATGCATTGTGTGCACAAATGGCAAATACTGCTAAAAATGGATTCGCACTAATGTCTGCAGATGAGTGGGTAAATGGTGGCTTTGATAGTATTTCAAATTCTGAGTGGATGTGGGGTGCAGATATCAATGCAGAATCTTCAACAATTTATGCATCTTTCTTTTCTCATATGGGTACCTTGAACGCTGGGTACACAGGTGTTATTGGAGTTTACAAAACAATTGACGCAAGACTCTACAATGCGATTAATGATACAGACGCTAGAAAAGATGCGTTTGGTGATGCAGATGATACAACAGTTCCTTACGCAAGTTATAAGTTTTATGATGCTAGTGGTTCTAGTTTTATTGGAGACTACGTTTACATGCGTGCATCAGAAATGTATCTTATTGAAGCTGAAGCTGAAGCAAGAAGTGGTAACGATGCTAAGGCAGCAGGAATCCTTTATGACTTAGTAAGTACAAGAGATTCAGGGTATACGCAATCTGACAAGACAGGGGCTTCTCTACTTTCCGAAATTCATTTACAACGAAGAATTGAACTTTGGGGTGAAGGTTTTGCATGGTTAGACATGAAACGCAATAATGTAAACCTTGTTAGAGATTACGATGGTTCAAACCACCCCGCTTATGGGAAATTTGATTTTGATTATGATGATAACGAGATGCGTTTTCAAATTCCAGAAAAGGAGTTAGACAACAATACGGAAATTAACGAGGTTGATCAAAACCCACTATAAATTATACATTATGTTTTTAAACTATTTAAAATTCAAGCCAGCCTATTTATTAGTGTTTACAATACTAATTGCTTCTTGTAGCGATGATGATGCACTATTAGGGGTAGATTCACCAATTGCTGTTTCATTTGACACAGATTCAAAAATGGTTGAAGTTGAAGAAACCACAACATATGATGTTGTAGTATCAACAATAAAACCATCAGCTAGTCCAATTGTAGTTAATCTAGAGGTAACATCTGGACCAGACAGCAGTTTGTATAGCATGACGCCATCTGTAACAATAGCTGCAGGAGAAACAAGTGGATTTTCAACATTAAGTTTTAGCCATGCGCTACTAGACTTTGGAGATGAGAAAAAACTAGTTCTTGACATTAGCAGTGACCAATTAGATACAGACGCAGGTGTTGTTCTTAATGAAGAACGTAAGTCTACAGAGATTTCTTTTGTGAAAAAATGTACGCTTAACGATGTTTCGGTAGATATTACAACTGACGAATATCCTGAGGAAACTTATTTCGAAGTGTTGGATATAACTACAGACCCGATGGGGGTACTTGTCTATCAAAGTGACACTTTTGTTGGCTTACTAGAAACCACTGTAGAAACTAAACTTTGCTTGGATACAGGTTCATATGCTATTATTGTCTATGATTTATATGGCGATGGAATAACAGATGGTGGTTTTACAGTATCAGTTAATGGTACAGAAGCTGTGGAAAGCACTTCTGTTACAGGACCAAATGCAGTTGGGTTTTTTGATATTGAATAACAATATCTCCTAAATTAATTTAATATATAAGCCACTCAATGTTTATTTGTTGAGTGGCTTAATTTTTTTGCTATGAGAAAACTTATTTATTTAATAGTGCTTCTATCTGGGATTGTAACTGGACAAAATTTATCTGAGGGAAATCTTCAATTACTTGAAAAAATAAAATACGAAAAAAGTAAAAGAAGCAATAGGATTGAACAGTTCCTATCTAAGAATCCACAAACAAAGCTTGACTTCAAAAAAAAACAAAAAAATTACATGCTTTTTGATGTAAAAGCAAATTTGCCTATTTACTTAGCCACGGACAACCTCAATGCTGCTAAGGGAACAAAAACTATAAAAATTCAGCCTGGTGGTGAATTAAATCTTAACCTAAGTGGTAAAAACGCGACTGTAGGGGTATGGGATATTGGTGTAGCCGAAACAACACATGATGAATTCCAAACAGAGAATGGAACAAAAGTAGAAACGGAAGACTTAATGGATATCTCAGATCATGCAACGCATGTTACAGGAACTATCGCGGCTATTGGTTCAAATAGTGCAGCTCTGGGAATGGCATTTGGTGCTGCTGTAAAATCGTATGACGCAGACGATGTTGACAGTGAAATAATATATGCAGCAAATGATGCTACAAACCCTATATATTTCTCAAATCACTCGTATGGATTTTATATTTATGATGATGATAACGAACAAGTGCTTTTTGCTGAAGATATAGGCTCTTATAATGGTTACGCGCAACAATGGGATCGAATTTCTTTTGAAAATAAAAACCTTCTTATGGTTTCTTCAGCTGGAAATGACGGAATTACTTCTTATGAAGGAGGCATGCTTTTAAATATTGACAAGCTAAACTATACAAAAACGGCTAAAAATAATTTAGTGATTGCAAATGCAAATCCGGCTTTCAATCCATTGACGCAACAACTAACAGATTTTCCAATAAATAGTAGCAGTAGTCAAGGCCCTACAGATGATTTAAGAGTGAAACCGGATATCGCTGGTGATGGAACAAATGTTTTTTCTAGTGTGATGGAAAACGAATATGACAACTACTCTGGTACTTCAATGGCATCACCTAACGTTTGTGGTTCTTTAGTCTTGGTGCACGAACACTACACAAATACCACTGGAAACATACCCAAAGCAGCTACAATAAAAGCTTTGGCGTGTCACACTGCTGCTGACGACAGCACAAATGAGGGCCCTGATCCATATTTTGGTTGGGGATTATTGGATGCGGCTAGTGCTGCGCAGCTCATTTCAGACACAACAACAGGAGATGCGTTAATAGCAGAAAAAAGATTGGTTCAAGCTGGCACCTTCACAATGGATGTTACTGTTGGAAGTAGTGATAATTTATCTGTTTCATTATCCTGGACAGATCCTGCAGGTCCCCTTAGGGAATTAGTGGCAAATAACCCAGACCCAGTATTGGTAAATGATTTAGATGTTAAGATTACCAAAGGAGATGAAACATTTTTACCTTGGAGACTTGTTTTAACAGAAGATAACGTCCTAAATGAAAAAGGGGATAATGTAGTAGATAACTATGAAAAAATCGACATTGACTTACCCGAGCCGGGAATATATACAATTAGTGTTAGCCACAAAGGAGATTTAGTAAACCCAGGCCAATCGCCATTGGAACGACCAAAATATCAAGATTATTCGCTCATTATTTCTGGTAATGAATTATCATTTCCGCTTAGCTTAAAACAACAGAATTCTCAAGAAGTCTATATATATCCAAACCCTGTAACCGATGGTCTGATAAACATCTATGGACTTAAAAAAGCTACTGAAGTGTCTATAATCAATATAATGGGACAAACAGTATGGATTGGTGAAGCAAAGAACAGGATTGCCGTAAGTCACTTAGAAAACGGCTTATATTTTATGAAAATCAAGGGGGCTGAAAACTATATTGCTAAGTTCATGCTTATGAATAACTAACCTTGTTGGTTTTTATTTACATTTACATTCTATATGCCTACAACAGCTATCTTTGGTATAAACGCAGTTCGTGAAGCCATTCAAAACCCATCAGGAGTACAAAAAGTCCTGATCGAAAATGATCTTAAAAATCCAAGTGCGCAAAAGCTCAAGGAAGAAGTGATGCGATCTGGAGTATCCTATTCGTTTGTTCCCGCTCAAAAGCTGTACAAACATACCAAGGAAAATCATCAAGGTTTTGTTGCCCTTTTAGGAGCAATTCAGTTTGCACGCTTAGAAGATATTATTGAAGAAAATACACAACAGCTTTTTCTAATATTGGATGGTATTACCGATGTCAGAAACTTTGGTGCAATCATTCGTAGTGCCGTCGGTTTAGGGGCTAACGGGATTATCATTGGACAAACAGGAGCAGCTCCCCTAAATGAAATAGCCATACAAACCTCTGCTGGAGGAGCGTTTCATATCCCTATTGTTCGTGTAAGTCACATCAAAGATGCTATCTACCACTTTAAATCTCACGAAATTCCGATACTTGGGTGTACTGAAAAAGCTTCAAACGATATTGATCAGGTAGATCTAAAACGATCAATTGCAATCGTTATGGGGAATGAGCACAAAGGGATTAGCAAAAGCGTGCTAGGTCTTTGTGATGAACAGTTCAAAATCCCTATTAAAGAAATCTTAGACTCATATAACGTTTCTGTTGCTGCATCATTGGTGCTTTACGAAGCACGCAGGCAGAATCACTAAAGTATTTGTAACAACTGTTGGAGTTGCGTAATTTCATGATAATGTGCAGGATTACATTCTGCTACAGGCGTAAAATGTACCGCTTGCATCCCAACATTCAAAGCACCTTCTATATCAGCCTCAAGGCTATCTCCTATCATTAATGCTTGATGCGGATGTACTTGAGCTACTTTTAGTGCATGGTTAAAAATTGTAGGATCTGGTTTTTTTGTTCCTACACTCGATGAATCCGTGATCGTTTCAAAAAAAGGAAGTAACCCAGAGTTTCTCATTTTAAGATGTTGTACTTCTTTAAATCCATTCGTAATTATATGCAGTGAATATCTAAGTTTTAACGCAGCAAGCACGTCAATAGCTCCATTAAATAAGGCATTATACTTTGGAAGTCCTTGAATATAGGCATCCGCCAAATTATCAATCAAAGCGTCTGTAGCCTTATAGTTCAACGTGTTAAAAACAGATTTAAGACGTTCATAACGCATGGCTTCCTTCTCAATTTTACCTTCTCTATAGAGCTTCCAGTAGGCGTTATTGTTTGGTATATAAACAGCAAGGAAATCGTCTAATGATAGATTAATGTCAAACGTTGTAAATAATTGCTTGAACGTTAGCGCAGAGTTTTTTTCGAAATCCCAAAGGGTATGATCCAAATCAAAAAATAATGCTTTTATAGGGTTCTTATTCATGAGTCAACAACTTGTTAAGCGTAGACAAGTATGTAGCATTTTTGGATCGGGAGTTAAAACTTTTGTTTGAAATCGCAACTATAAAAGGGGCGTTTAAATCGTTGAGACTTTCTTGAAAACTTAAAAATAGTTGTCGCATCTTTCTAGAAAACCGCTGGTTTCTGATGTGGTCCTCACTCAAACAAACTGGATGAATCGTTAAAGGTGTTTGTTGTTCATCCCCTAAATCATAATACCGAAACGGGAACGCTGTGCTAGCACGAAAACCCGGTTTGTCAGGATATTGCATTGAATAGTCACTTCGTATGCCTAGTTCAGAAAAAGTACGGTATGTATGAGGAAATCGAAGTATTAATTTATGCTGACGTATGGCCTTAACAGGTCGATGGATAAGCGTTTTAAAGCGTTCAATGTCGTTACCAAGGACTGATGGATTAACAGAAGATTCGAAAGATGCAAGCGGGGCTGTTGGCACATAGTCTGAAATACTTTTAATAACACGCTGATGCGCTTGATTAAATACACTTAAGCTTCTATCATGAACACCTAATTTCGTATATAAAATAAAAAAATGAATGGATAGTTCCTTATACTGTTGTGCTTCTATCCAAGGAAGTAATCCCTCCAAAGGATCGCTACGAAACCCAAGTAAAACAAGCATTCTATCAAATACACGAGAGAGTTTAAAACGAATTACATCTTGAATTCCTTCAAAAATATTTCTTAAAAACGATTTATGGCTGAAAAAATAAAGCTCAGGGATATCCACTACCAAAGACAACCGATTACTATCTTCCTTTTTTGGGGTTTCAAGATCAAAGAATTCCTGCCAAATCTTAGCAAAGCGCTCAAACCACATATCAACAAGTGGGAGATGCAAGAAATCGTTTAAATAGGCCAAGGATTGTGTTGATTTAAATCTACCCAAGTGATCGGAAACAAAAGGTAGATATTCCTCATAGCGTGAAAGTAAATAAAACGATGCCGAAAATATATCAAAAGGAAGTTCACTCTTTGCCTGCGTTGCAAAAAACGCGGGAATCCCATCCCAGTCAAATACGTTAACCTCCAAAGAATTTACTCCTTGCGATGTCAATAATCCTTGAGCTGCAATGAAAAACTCATTTCCAAGTGGTGATTCACCATAAGACATCTTTGGACCACTATGTGCAATAAAGACGCTTAATTCAGAAGTGAAACCTACCTCCTCGCCCATTCGAGTACCAAAAAAGTGTTTAAAAATATATGTAACTCTTGGCTTAACTGAAGGGGTGTAAATGAGTATCATAACACACTACTTAAAGTTGTTTTGAATCCATGCAGTTAGCGAATCATAGGTTGTCAAAATCTCTTGCATATGCTCATCAAATAACGCAGGGTCTGATAACAATGCTAAATAATATTCTGCAAAAGATTTTGGATAACTATCCCCTGTGCTGTGGTTTTCTAAATACCGCTCAAACAGGCATTGAGCCTTAGGAATATCTTTTTGAAGGTAATACGCCAAAACAGCCAATCGATAATGGGCGTTGTTTGTTGTACCTTCAAATTCTGAGCAATCTTGAACCTCACTAATGGCATTTAAATAAGAAACCAATGCCTCTTTATTTTTATTGTTCATCTGATTGAAATACCCCGATGCAAGAAACCCTTCAACAACAGATAGTGATTTAATGTTTTTTACTGATTCTGCAGCTTTTTTATTACTCCCGCCCAAAACCCAAGGAAGTTCAGTGTACAACTCCAACATGATTCGCTGCAAATCCAATGCATCGGGATTAATGAATGCAGCAGTTTCAAATGCGGCTTTCATAGTACGAACATAAGGCAAGGATTTTACTCTTGATTCATTGGTAGCCAATATCCCTGAGATCCCACCCAATAAAAATTGGCACTCGTAAGCTGTTGGGGTTTCTTTACTAAGCTCTTCTAGCAAAGAAAAAGATTTCAAGTAGGCACCTGTTGCAGCATAAAGTTTCGCTAATTCCACACGTTGTTCTTGTGTCATTGATGCAACTGACTCTAACGTTTGAATTCGGGATTCCTGCCTCTGAGTAACAACAATAGGCTCGAACAAAGTTTGTGGTATGCGCTGCCCATAGGACGATGCTACAAATACCAGCAGAAAAACTAATCGTTGAGCAACTTCCATAGGTTGTCTTTTAATTCTGTAAGTCCATGCTGAGTAACGGATGAAAACAGCACAAATGGAATTCCACTGAAAGCAGTCTTACATTCATTTTCGATAGCCTCATAGAGTTCCTCGTCCAATAAATCTGATTTTGATATACCAATCATAAAATGCTTGTCTAACAACTCTGGATTATATCGAGTTAATTCACTCTTCAAAATAGTGAATTGTTTGTTAATGTCATCTGCATCTGCTGGGATAACATATAACAGCACACTATTACGCTCTATATGACGCAAAAAATAATGACCCAATCCCTTTCCTTCAGCAGCACCTTCAATAATTCCTGGAATATCTGCCATGACAAATGAGGTGTAGTCTCTATTGGCAACAATTCCTAAATTAGGCTTTAGCGTTGTAAATGGATAATCCGCAATTTTTGGTTTTGCAGATGTAAGTGCTGATAAAAGGGTTGACTTTCCTGCATTAGGAAACCCTACAAGTCCAACATCGGCTAAAACTTTAAGCTCGAGAATAATGTCTCTAGAAGTTCCTTCCCTACCCGGCTGAGCATATCGTGGAGCCTGATTGGTAGAAGTTTTAAAGTGCCAATTGCCACGACCTCCCATACCACCAGGAGTAATAATAACATCTTCTTCTGTGGTAATTTCAGCAATACGTTCTTTTGTTTCTGCATCAAGGACTACAGTCCCTAATGGAACAGGTATAATCACATCGGTACCATCAGCACCCGTACTCCTACTCTTACTACCACTAAAGCCGTGTTCGGCATTAAAGTGACGCTTAAATTTAAATGAAATAAGGGTCCATAGGTTTTTATCGCCTCTTAAAATGATGTGGCCTCCACGACCGCCATCTCCCCCATCTGGCCCACCTTTGGTAATGTATTTTTCGCGATGAAAATGCGTAGAGCCTCTGCCCCCGTTTCCAGAAGTGACATGAACTTTTACATAATCTATAAAATTTCCTTCTGTCATTATAGTTTTTCGACTAGGTTAGTCAGTTGCGCGGTAATCGATGCAATAGAACCTTCGCCATTAATCGAATGAAATTTATTTTGGGCTTTATAATAATCAATAAGTGGTGCGGTGTTCTCATTATACGCTGCAAAACGATTTCTGATTTTTTCTTCATCTTGATCGTCTACACGCCCACTGTCTTTTCCACGCGCCAAGAGACGGTCTACCAAAAGATTCTCAGAAACTTCAAGAGCAAGAGTGGCTGCAATCGCCATATTGTTTTTTAATAAAAAAGCGTCCAGAGCCTTTGCTTGTGAGGTTGTCCGTGGAAATCCATCAAAAATAAAACCCTTTGCATCAGGAGCCTTAATTACTTCACTTTCAAGCATTTGGATGGTAACCTCATCAGGAACTAAATCGCCGTTATCCATATATCCTTTAGCCAATAAACCCAATTCGGTTTCATTTTTAATGTTGTAACGAAACACATCTCCAGTAGAAATATGAATAAGACCAAAGCTTTCTTTTAAAAAATCGGCTTGTGTCCCCTTTCCTGCTCCTGGTTTCCCAAATAAAATTATATTCTTCATAGATACTTTTTACCGAGCAAAGATATTCTATTTTGAGCAGTAAGACTATCTAATAATCAGATTGTGGAATATGCCTTACCTTTGTGCGGATCATGCAACAGTATATATCTTCAAACACCACGCTAGGAATTTTAGGAGGTGGCCAATTAGGAAAAATGCTTCTTGACGTCACACGCCGTTTTGACATTAAAACCAACGTGCTTGATCCCAATGCAACAGCATCTTCTAAACATAGTTGCAACCATTTTGTACTAGGGGATTTAATGGACTATGATACCGTTTTAGCGTTTGGCTTGGAAGTGGATGTGTTAACCATTGAAATCGAGCATGTAAATATTGAAGCGCTTTACGAGTTAGAACGACGGGGGGTAATGGTATATCCAAGACCAAAAACACTGGAGATTATTCAAAACAAAAGCACTCAAAAAGCCTTTTATTCAAAACAAAAACTACCAACAGCTCCCTTTCACTCATTTGAAAACAAAACAGCATTAATAACAGCAGGTCAAAATGGTGTTTTTGAATTTCCGTGTATATGGAAAGCCGCACGCTTTGGCTATGACGGATTTGGTGTTAAAAAAATTGATTGTTTAGAAGCGCTTGACAGCCTCCCAGAGGGAGACTGTATTGTTGAAGAGTTGGTTTCAATTGCTCATGAGGTTTCTGTAATTGTTGCGCGAAATGCATCGGGTGAAGTTGCGCTCTACCCTACTGTGGGTATGGCGTTCCACCCTACTGCCAACCAAGTTGAATATGTATTCTACCCAACCGAATTAGACCTAGAAATAACAACTCAAGCACAAGATATTGCAAGAAATTTAGTCAATGCATGGGAACATGTAGGGTTGTTAGCAGTCGAGTTTTTTGTTGATTCAGAACACAAGCTTTGGATTAACGAAGTAGCACCACGCCCGCACAATAGCGGTCACCTTACTATTGAAGGGTGTATTACCTCCCAATTTGAACAGCATCTTCGTGCCATATTGGATGCGCCTCTAGGTAAAACAGACTTTTATCGTCCTGCAATTATGGCAAACGTGGTGGGGCCTGAAAACCTAACAGGAGACTTTTATTATGATGGTGTCGAAACAATTCTTAACACGCCACAAGCAGCCTTACACGTTTATGGTAAAAAAACCACAAAACCTCAGCGGAAAATGGGGCACATTACGCTAACAGGAAGTACGCTGGACAGTATTGTTAAAAAAATTAAAGTATTAAAATCCAAACTTCAACTTAAAGCAACGTGATATGAAAGTAGCCGTAATAATGGGAAGTAAAAGTGATCTTCCCGTAATGCAAGAAGCCATTGATGCTCTAGCCTTATTTGAAATAGACACAGTCGTTGACATAGTATCTGCACATCGAACTCCAGAAAAAATGATGGAATTCGGCAGTACAGCTCATGAAAAAGGGATAGATGTTATCATAGCAGGTGCTGGAGGCGCAGCACACCTCCCCGGAATGATTGCTGCAATTAGCCCATTACCAGTAATTGGTGTTCCCGTTAAATCCTCAAATTCTATTGATGGCTGGGATTCTGTATTATCCATTTTGCAAATGCCAGGAGGTGTTCCTGTTGCAACAGTTGCACTAAATGGTGCTAAAAATGCTGGTTTGTTGGCATGTCAAATTTTAGGAGTAAAAAACCCTGCTCTTCGCGAGGCAATGATTGCCTATAAAGCATCCTTAGGAGAAAAAGTACATCAAAGCGCCAAGGACATTAAAAAAGGATAACTGCTGTTATGCTTAATACCAACCATAAAACAGGAATTGCTTCGATCCACAGCGATGTGTAATAAATATTGCGTTTTGAATGCATCCCGAACAGTGCAAGAGCCAGTATAACCAAAGTAACTAATTCAGCCCATAATAATGGAGTATACATAACGGTTTTAGTTGCTAATACTGCCAAAACAGTCACGAGTAAAAATCCAAATAATTTTGTTTGTTGTTTACCCAATAATTGCGGTATAGTTTTTAAGCTAGAAGCATCTTTATGCATATCTCGAATCTCAAAAGGGAGAATTAAAACAACCATCCACAATAAAGCTTTTAATCCAATTAAAAGAAATAATTCGTTTTGAAGCCCTACAAGACTAACCGTAGCAAGGGTTGTCCAACACAAAGCAACCGCAAATATTTTAAGAGCAGGAATAAAACGCAATCCCTTTTTTGATTTAAAAGGGAGGGCATATAATACTGTAATAAAAGTTAAGAAGGCAAAAACAACCCACACACTGAAAGGCTGGGACATCAAGCCAAAAACGCCTAAAAAAATTGCTGCGAAAAAGCGTAAAAAACTTAGCGGCTTAGGAGTAATTTTCTTAATGAAAAAAGGAATAAAAATCTGTATGTATTGATAAGCAGCCCAACCAAAACCAACAATGGCAAGCTGTAATGAATAGGCTATGGATATTCCTTGTTGCAATGCTATTGTTCGGCAAAATGCCCATAGTGCGAGGGTAACATGAAGATTTGAAGAAATATAATTCTTAAGAATTTTATTAAACATAGGGTGCAAAAGTATCAAATGTGTTAATAACGTAGCCTTTTACGGTTAACAACTTTAGTCCGAATTGATTAGGTTTTCTTTTTAGGTTTTAATCAAAAAATTAACTTTGAATCTAACTCAATGTCATCATTATGAATACGCAACGCTTTGTATTTCGTCACATAGGACCTAGTAATCACGACATTGAGGAAATGCTCAAAACCATCGATGCACCTTCACTAGAGGCATTGGTTGAACAAACCGTTCCAGCTCCCATAAGACTTAGCAAACCTTTGTCACTTCCAAAAGCGATGAGCGAACACACGTTTATGAAGCACATTGCTTCATTGGGAAAAGAAAACAAAGTATTTTCTTCATTTATTGGAATGGGATATAATGAGGCTATTTTACCCGGTGTAATCCAACGGAATATTCTCGAAAACCCAGGGTGGTATACAGCTTACACACCATATCAAGCAGAAATAGCTCAGGGAAGAATGGAAGCACTCCTTAATTTCCAAACCATGGTTGCCGAATTGACAGGTATGGAACTTGCAAACGCTTCCCTACTCGATGAAGCTACAGCTGCAGCAGAAGCAATGAGCATGTTGTTTGGACAGCGTACACAAGATCAGAAAAGGAGACAAGCAACCTTGTTTTTTGTAGATGAAGAAACACTCCCCCAAACAAAAGAAGTTTTAGAAACTCGTGCTACGCCAATTGGAATACGTTTGGTTTATGGCGCACCTGAAGAATTTACTCCATCTGCAGATTATTTTGGGGCACTCGTGCAATACCCAGGATGCTCTGGTGCAATTCCTGACCTCAAATCATTTATTGACCTCGCTAGTGAGGCTTCAATTAAAACAGCCGTTGCTGCAGATTTAATGAGCTTAGTACTTCTTGATGCTCCTGGCTCACTAGGTGCAGATGTTGTTGTTGGAAGCACACAACGCTTTGGTATTCCATTGGGATATGGAGGGCCCCACGCTGCTTTTTTTGCAACAAAAACTGCTTATAAGCGCAGTATTCCTGGAAGAATTATTGGGGTAACGCAAGACAAAGAAGGAAATCGTGCATTGCGAATGGCTTTGCAAACACGAGAGCAGCACATTAAACGAGATCGGGCTACATCCAATATATGCACTGCCCAAGTATTACTAGCCGTAATGGCTGGCATGTATGCCGTATATCACGGTCCAAATGGTCTAGTTGATATTGCATCGAGAATTCACCGTAATGCATGTCGATTAAACCAGGCACTAAAAAGCATGGGAGTAAAACAAAAAAATAAGGTGTTTTTTGACACCCTGTTAATTGAAGCCCCTACTAGTAAAGTAAAGCCTTTGGCTGAAAGCATGGGTATTAACCTTAGATACATAAGTGAGCATGAATTATCCGTTTCGTTTCATGAAGCAACCGAAAACCATCATGTAGAATCAATAATTCGTATACTGGCGGAAGCATCCGGAAATCAAGAGGCAATCCTTTCAAACGAAAATGAAGATTGTATCCCCGAAACTCATAAACGCAATACTCCATTCCTAACGCATGAGGTGTTTCAGAAATATCATTCCGAAACAAGCATGATGCGCTATATAAAGTCCTTGGAACGAAAAGATCTGGCGCTAAACCATTCTATGATCGCATTAGGTTCATGTACTATGAAATTGAATGCAGCAACAGAAATGTTTGCTCTTAGTGATTCACAGTGGAATAATATACATCCATTTGTTCCAATTAATCAAGCAAAAGGATATCAGAAGGTACTTGGTGATTTGGCAGATTATTTAACTGAAATCACTGGATTCGGCGGCACATCATTACAGCCAAATTCTGGTGCCCAAGGCGAGTTTGCAGGGTTGATGGTTATTAGAGCCTATCATCAAGCGCAAAAAGACACCATGCGTAATATATGTTTGATCCCTGCATCTGCACACGGCACCAACCCTGCATCTGCAGTAATGGCTGGTATGAAGGTGGTTGTGGTTGCAACCGACGAACGTGGAAATATTGATTTAAAAGACCTAAAAGCAAAAGCCGATGAACATGGAGATCATTTGGCTGCACTTATGATCACATACCCTTCTACACATGGGGTTTTTGAATCTTCTATTAAAGAAATTACCGGCTATGTTCACCGTAAAGGAGGATTAATATACATGGATGGCGCCAATATGAATGCTCAAGTTGGCCTTACAAACCCTGCTGCGATTGGTGCTGATGTATGTCATTTAAACCTACATAAAACATTTGCCATTCCTCACGGAGGAGGTGGACCCGGTGTTGGACCAATTTGTGTTGCAGATTATTTGGTTCCATTTTTACCAAATCATAATATTATCCCTACAAGTGGAGACCAGGGTATAACCGCACTATCTGCAGCCCCTTTCGGTTCTGCACTAGCCTGCTTAATTTCTTATGCATACATCAGACTATTAGGAGCAGAGGGATTAACAGACTCTACTAAAGTGGCTATTTTAAATGCAAACTACATTAAAGAGCGAATCGCAAAACACTACCCCGTTCTATACAGTGGAGATAACAACAGAGCGGCACACGAGTTTATTATTGATTGCCGTGCTTTTAAAGAAAATGGCGTAGGTGTAATGGATATCGCAAAACGTCTAATTGATTATGGCTTCCATGCGCCTACGGTTTCATTTCCGGTTGCTGGAACAATGATGATTGAACCAACAGAAAGCGAAAACAAAGAAGAACTAGATCGATTTTGCGAAGCTTTTATTGCAATTCGCTATGAAATAGAAGCCAGTTATCCCGATCAACCGAACAACCTGCTTCGCAACGCACCCCACACACTTGCACAGCTCACAAGTGATACTTGGAAATTTCCATACACACGCGCAGAGGCAGCATACCCCATTCATTATGTTAGAGAACATAAGTTTTGGGCAAGTGTACAACGAGTAGATGAGGCTTTTGGTGATCGAAATTTAATGTGTACGTGTGCACCTGTAGCGGAATATGAAGAAAATCGGGTAACACAAAACGATTAAAAAACAATTAATAGAACATCAATTTCAACAAAATAGCAACGTTCTACATATAGATTTTTATCTTTGAAGAATAATAATGCCAATATTAATTGACCTAGCCACTAATCAATGGGGATTCATATCACAGGAGTAGGGAGTTGCATTCCATCACATACCGAACGAAATAAAGACTTTATCAATCACACTTTTATGGGTGAAGATGGAAGCCTGTTTAGCAGTGAAAACAGCGAAATTATAGAAAAATTTGAAGCTATAACAGGTATTGAAGAACGGCGCTATGCCAAGCCTGACCAAGTCACTTCTGACCTTGCCTACATTGCTTCTGAAAAAGCTATTAAAGATGCAGCTATAGACGCTGAAACCTTGGACTACATTATTGTGGCGCATAATTTTGGAGATATTCAACACGGATGTATTCAAACTGAAATGCTGCCCTCTTTGGCCACACGTGTAAAGCATAAATTAGGAATTAAAAACCCAAACTGTGTCGCCTATGATGTCATTTTTGGTTGCCCAGGATGGGTTGAGGGGGTTATTCAAGCACAAGCGTTTATAAAAGCTGGAATGGCCAAGCGATGTCTTGTTGTTGGCGCAGACACTTTATCTAGAATTGCTGATCCAAATGATCGTGATTCCATGATCTTTGCGGATGGAGCTGGTGCAACTATAATTGAAGAAACCGATAAAGCTGGTGGAATTTTAAGTCATTGTACTCAAACATACAGTGAGGACGAGGCGTTCTTTTTGTATTCGGGAAAGTCATACAATGCTCAAGCAAATCCAACTGACAAGTACATTAAAATGTATGGACGAAAAGTTTATGAGTTTGCTATAAGCCATGTCCCCCAAGCATTAAAGGATTGTTTGGACGCAAGCGGTGAAGAAATTTCATCTTTAAACAAGGTGTTTATTCATCAAGCAAATGAAAAAATGGATGAAGCTATTGTAAAACGATTTTATCGACTATACCGTTTTAATCAACCCGAGAACGTATTACCCATTAGTATACACAAATTAGGGAATAGTTCAGTGGCTACTGTACCAACCCTACTTGATTTAGTAAAACAAAAAAAACTAGATGGACATGCCGTCAAAAAGGGTGATGTAGCTCTATTTGCTAGTGTAGGTGCAGGCATGAATATCAATGCCTTTTCGTATAAGTTTTAATGAGGTATCAAGGCTTTTCCAATTGGATTGCCGATTGTTCCAGAGGGGTTGCTAACACCCAACAATGCTGTTATTGTAGGTGCAATATCCGTGATATTCGTACGCTCATACGTACTCCCTTTTTGAACTCCTGATCCAAACATCATAAACGGAACGTGTGTATCGTAGGTATATGCTGATCCATGTGTGGTTCCTTTTATCCCTTGGGTACCATTACTTAAATATCCGGGTAATAGGGTAAATACAATGTCGCCAGAGCGCTTGGATTGATGCCCCCGTTGCAGGCGTTGAACCAAAGGATTATGACTGTCCATATGCATTAATTCTGTGGTTGAATAAACTTCAGCTATGTCTTGGTGAGTGCGAATTTCTGAGACTATAAAGTTTTTAACTATTGCCGCATCTAATCCTTTATCAGCTACAATTTTATGGTTAATATACACTTCATTATTAGAAATATTCAAAATCAAATCTTCAATTCCAAAACGAAAAGAAACAGCCTTTTTAAGATTATCAGTGAAGCTTTTTTTATCAAAATACCCAGCTGGCAAACGATTATCCAGTAAAAACTGAGGCACATGTGCTACACCGTGATCTGCCGTTAAAAAAACGGTATATCCTTTTTTACCTACTTGCTTGTCAAGCGCACTAAACAAACGAGCCAAATCTTTGTCAAGACGAATATAGGTGTCTTGTAATTCTATGGAATTTACTCCAAAATTGTGCCCAACATAGTCAGTCGAAGAATAACTTAGCATCAATACATCGGAGTCAGCATCCATACCTAATTCTTCGCCAGCAATAGCAGCCAGGGCAAAATCTGTACTAAGACTGTTCCCAAATGGTGTAGCTTCTAACACACTATAGCCATTATTAATTTTGAATAACTCTTTTAAATCATATGGAAAAGTCGGGGTTTGCTTTCCTTTTGGAATTCGTTCGTAAACTGTATTGTCGGGCCCGCTTTCCACATACTGATCTATGGGATAAAGGGTATTCCATGCGGTCAAGTAACGATCTATAACTCTTGAGTCATTAAAATCTTGTGCCCATGCTGGAAGTTGCTGCATATAAAATGTACTGCTCACAAAATTACCTGCATCTTTTCCAGAGAACCAATAAGCACCATTGGCTGAATGTCCAACAGAAAGTATAGCAGCCCTGTCTTTTATAGAAATACCAATTGCCTTACCCCGCAACTGAGTAGCAAGTCTGATTTCATCAGAAAATGTGCTAACAAGTAATTGTGTTGGAGCCTTTTTTCCCTCATAAGTATCGGTTCCTACCCCAGCGTAGGTATTGTCATAAACACAATATTGATTGGTGTTTGATGCCTTATTAAACCAATCATTCCCAATGATTCCATGTATAGCCGGTGGAGTACCCGTAGCGATACTTGCATGCCCTGGGGCAGTTTTGGTTTGAGCATAATCAAAATGATGGTTTTTAGCAATAAAACCTTGATTATAAAAGCGTTTAAAACCAGCGGAACCATAGTGGTTTTGAAAACGAGTCAGGTAGTCCATTCGCATTTGGTCAACAACAATACCAACCACTAACTTTGGACTACGGGGCTGAATCTTTGTCTGACATGACACAAAAAAAAGTACCACTAATAACAAGAATGATTTGGTGCGCATAAAAATCTTTTTGTAAATGTATTTTTTTTTTGCTTTCCCAGGATTATACAGACAATATTTTTTACATTCGTTTAAATGAAACTACTGCATCATATTGGAGCTTATTTTTTAATGCTTCGCATGGTTTTCATCAAACCAACCAAAGGAAAAGTGATGCGGAAGTTAATATTCCAAGACATCCAAGACCTTATTATTGGTTCGATTGGTATTGTAGCATTCTTATCTTTTTTTGTAGGCGGCGTGGTTTCCATACAAACCGCATTGAATATTGAAAGTCCACTTATCCCCAAAAACCTGGTTGGTTTTGCAACACGGCAATCCATGATACTGGAGTTTGCCCCAACGTTTATGTGTATTATACTAGCGGGTAAAGTAGGCTCGTTTATTACGTCAAGTATAGGAACCATGCGAGTTACCGAACAGATTGACGCTCTTGAGGTAATGGGAATCAATTCAGTAAATTACTTAGTCTTCCCGAAAATTATTGCAATGCTTTTACTACCATTGGTTATTAACGTGTCGATGTTTTTAGGAATTTTGGGGGGATATGCAGCCACATTATATGGTGGTTTTTCTAGTAGTGCAGATTTTATTGAAGGAATTCAGCTCGATTTCAGACCCTATCATGTTGCATATGCCTTTATTAAAACACTTGTTTTTGCCATGATTTTGGCCACAATACCTTCCTATCATGGCTATTTTATGAAAGGCGGTGCCCTTGAAGTTGGTAAAGCAGCAACAGTAGCTTTTGTGTGGACCTCTGTTGTCATTATTGTTGTAAATTATTTTATAACGCAATTATTACTTACCTGATGATTGTACTAACTGACATATCAAAATCATTTGATGGACGAGAAGTGCTAAAGGGAATTAGCATGACTTTTGAACAGGGGAAAACAAACCTAATCATTGGTCAAAGTGGATCGGGGAAAACTGTATTATTAAAATGTTTGTTGGGACTAAATCAGATCGATGGTGGTACCATGGTATTTGACGGCAAAGCCTTTGGAATCATGGAAGATAGTGAACGAAGAACTTTAAGACGTGAGATGGGTATGGTATTTCAAGGCAGCGCATTATTTGATTCTATGAATGTTTTGGAAAACGTAATGTTTCCCATGCGGATGCTTTCTACAAAAAATGAATCTGAAATGCGCGCAGCAGCAGAAGAAGTTATTGAACGTGTTAATCTAATCGACGCCCACAACAAACTGCCTGCAGAACTTTCTGGAGGGATGCAAAAAAGAGTCGCTATTGCTAGAGCTGTGGTGATGAAACCTAAGTATTTATTTTGTGATGAACCTAATTCAGGCTTAGATCCTAAAACAGCCATTGTCATCGATAATCTTATTCGTGAAATTACTCAAGAAAACAACATCACAACTGTAATCAATTCACATGATATGAATTCTGTGATGGAAATTGGAGATACCATATTGTTTTTAAAAGATGGAGTAAAGGCTTGGGAGGGAAAAAAAGAGCACATCTTTAAAACGGACAATCAGGCTATTAATGACTTTGTTTATTCATCTAGGTTGATGAAAAAAGTTAGGGAAGTATACCAAGAATAACTAATTCGAAATATTAGGTATTATTGTAAGCTTTGTACCGACTAATTCAGTGTCAAATTTCAAATTGTTATTCAACTCGATTATTGTAGCAGCATCTATTTTTACCAAACCTATTGGGTTAATTATAATCGCCTTATCTGTATTACTTGTGTAAATTATTTTGGCTGATTCTTTTAAATATGTACCATATTGAAGCGGCTCAATATGATTGCCAATAAATGTTTGTGCTGCTTGTTCAAAGGAATTCTTTTTCAGTGCATTTTTAAACGTAATTCCTGCTGGAATCATCACTAGCAAGGCTGCAAAACTTACCAAACGAACAATACGTCTTCGCTGTTTAGAGTCGGCATACTGAATCATCGGAAAGCGTAAAAACTTAACCACTAAAAAAGATGCAAAAGCAATAAAAGTTGCATTGATAAAAAACAAATATGCTGCTCCTAAGGCATAACTAACATTCCCTAGCGCAAGTCCATAGCCTATGGTGCACAATGGCGGCATTAAAGCTGTGGCTATTGCTACACCAAAAATAACAGAAGCTATCGTTCCCTTTTTAGTACGTGCAATAGCTAGAGCAGCGCCGCCAAAAAAAGCAATAAAAACATCACGAATATCAGGCTGTGTTCTAGACAATAGTTCTGAAGATTCTTGCTGTAATGGAAAAAATAAGAAAAATAATGTTGCAGTTATTACACTTAAAGCAATCATAACAATAACGTTTTGAAACGCCTGTCTAAGCATGGATAAGTCATTGATGGCTAAAGAAAAACCGATGCCAAGTACAGGACCCATTAAAGGTGCAATTAGCATCGCTCCAATAACAACAGCTGTTGAGTTTGTATTTAGTCCAATTGAGGCTATAAATATTGAACAAATAAGCACCCAGGCCGTTGCCCCCTTAAATGGAATATCAGCCCGCACAGCTTCTAGCGTAGCGGCATAGTCCGTATCGCGAGCTATATGAAGCAATTGACGTACATATAAAAACCGTTGTTTCCACGTAAGCTTATCCTCTGAAAGGATTGCTTTCTTTTCGTCAGCTTCTGAAAAGTCGAATTTTGACTTCATAAAACAGGATTAACTTCAACAAATGGAGGAAATAAATATTGCTTTTTGGTCTTAATACACGTACATAAAAATCGTGTTCTACGTTTTGCTCCTTTTCGAAACAAACGCCCATCATCAATACTAAAAAGCATTTCTTGCTCCAATTCAAAAATACATTTTTTATTGTTTGGAGGGTCAAATTGCCTCAACACATGCATAAGCTGAGCGTCTGACGAAAAAGTTGCACGCGGTTTTTGCATGTGATTTTTAAGCGCCGCTAAGAGCTCATTTGGAAAAATATCATTTGAAAAAAAAGGGGCTGTTACTTTCTGAAAAGCTGTTTTCCACTCGTTTCCATGTGGTTTTTTTCGCAGTCTAAATTGTGAAAAAACCATGTAATGTGCCCACTCATGTAAGAAGGTAAGAAGAAACCTATAGCGGTTCTCCATCGCATTAAGCGTTATTGTTACTGGTTTATTGGACTGAACACGAAAGTCACCATGTTTCGTTTTACGCTCTCTTACAACATTGATTATTACATTATGCCCCTGAACTAATGCCGCACATTGTTGTTTGGCTTCTTGAGGTAAAAAAGAATAAAAATCAACACGCATTTAAGGAGTCGTATTCGAAACTGGCAAAACTTTGCCATTGTAAAATTGATGTCCATTCAACGAGAATCTGGCTATATAATCCGCCATCGTCGATGCATCCATTGGCACGTCTAGCCCAGGAAAAGCTTCAGCTAACATCTCTGTTTGTACAGCGCCTAAGGCTAGTGCATTAACACTAGGTCCTGTTGCTTTAAACTCCTCGGCAAGAAGCTCTGTAAGTATAGAAACTGCTCCTTTACTACTACTATATGCAGCCAAGCCAGGAAATTTAGACGAACCATTGATGCCACCCATACTACTAATATTGAGTACATGGCCTTGCTGATTAAAAGCGTCAATAAGCACTCGTGTTATGTTAGCTAATCCGAATACATTGACTCGATATACTTCCTCAAAATCAGCTTGCGTAGTTTCGGAAAAAGGTTTGTTTATGAGTTTTCCCGCATTGTTTATAAGAACATCAACCTTTGAAGAAAACGATGCACGCCAATGGGAAACAGATTTCTCGTCTGCTATATCAATTGCACAAGCTGTAACGTTACGGAGTTTTAATGCTTCTATTGGAGCAATATTGCGTGAAAGAGCCCAAACTTTGTGGTTGTTATTTGCAAACCATTGAACCAATTCAAGTCCAATGCCACGACTGGCCCCAGTTACAATAATGTTTTTTATAGTATTCAAAACGTTTAGACCACCAGTCTAATTGGGTTTTCTATAAATTCCTTAAGCGTTTGTAAAAACTGAGCTCCTGTAGCTCCGTCGACTGTACGATGATCACATGCAAGAGTTAGCTTCATCGTGTTTCCAACAACAATCTCACCTGCTTTTACAACGGGTTTTTGAACAATTGCTCCTACCGATAATATGGCGGAGTTTGGCTGGTTGATAATTGATGTAAATTCATTAATCCCGAACATACCAAGGTTGGATACCGTAAACGTGCTTCCGTCCATTTCTTGTGGGGTAAGTTTTTTACTTCTTGCTCTACCGGCAAAGTCTCTTACTTGTGAACCAATTTGTGGGAGGGCCATTTCGTTGGCAAACTTCAACACAGGCACAACAAGGCCATCTTCAACGGCAACGGCAACACCAACATGTACGTGATGATTAAGAACCATTTTGTCGTCAAACCATTGTGAATTTACCTGTGGATGTGCTTTAAGAGATAGTGCTACTGCTTTTACTACGATATCGTTAAATGATATTTTGGTGTCTGGAATTGAATTGTATTGTTTTCTAAACTCAATGGCAGGGTCCATATCAAACTCCACTGACAAATAGTAATGCGGTGCGCTAAATTTAGATGCACCAAGACGTTTTGCAATGGTTTTACGCATTTGCGAATTGGGGATTTCTTCTTGTTTTTCTTGACCCGCCGGAACAAAGACCGCTGCTTGAACGGGTGCAGCTGTTGCTGTTGTTACTGCTGGGGTGAATTGCTCTACATCGCGCTTTACAATTCTGCCAGATTCGCCAGTGCCCGTAACAAGACTTATATCAATCCCTCTATCTGCTGCAATTTTTTTAGCCAATGGAGAAGCCATTACTCTTCCTGTAGTTGTAACAACAGGTGTCGGTTCTTCAATGGGAGTCACTTCTTGGGTTGGAACAGTTGAAGGAGGTTCGGAAGTAGCAGGTGTTTCGGTAGCTTTAATCGCAGTGGGAGGTGCTGCCAAAATAGGTGCAATATCTGTACCCTCAGGGCCAATAATTGCCAAAAGAGTGTCTACAGCAGCCGTTTCTCCTACTCCTATACCAATATGCAATAGAGTACCCGAGAAAAAGGATTCAAATTCCATTGTTGCTTTGTCCGTTTCAATTTCAGCCAAAATATCACCTTCTTCAACAGCGTCACCTACTTGTTTTAGCCAAGAGGCTACCGTACCCTCTTCCATAGTGTCGCTAAGGCGTGGCATGTTGATAATTTCAAGGCCTTCCGGAATAGATGCTACCTCTTGAGTTTCTGTTGGTTCATTAGCAGAAACTTCTTCTTGAGGAGCTGCAGTAGTATCAACGTTTAATAATGCGGTAATATCTTCCCCTTCATCCCCTATTATTGCCAATAAAACATCTACGGGGGCTGTTTCACCAGCATCAACTCCAATATGGAGTAAGGTTCCGTCATGAAAAGATTCGAACTCCATGGTGGCTTTGTCAGTTTCGATTTCAGCCAAAATATCGCCTTCTACTACTTTGTCGCCTACATTTTTAAGCCATGTAGCCACAGTTCCTTCTTCCATGGTGTCGCTAAGACGCGGCATATTGATTATTGTTGCCATGCTATAATTTGTGAGATATAAATGGGTAATCTTCTTGTTCGTAAACGGCGTCGTACATCAAGCTTTTTTCAGGGAATGGAGATTCTTCTGCAAAGGCTTCACATGCTTTAACTCGTGCTTTTATACTTGCATCAATTTCTGCAAGCTCCTCTTCGGTAGCATACTTCTCCTCTAAAATAATATCTTTTACTTGAGTAATAGGGTCAATTTTACGGTACTCCTCTACTTCATCTTTAGTTCGGTAATGCTGCGCATCCGACATAGAGTGACCGCGATAACGGTATGTTTTCGCTTCTAAGAATGTAGGGCCTTCCCCTCGGCGAGCACGCTGTATAGCTTCATCTATGGCCTCCGCAACAGCCACGGGGTTCATCCCATCAACTGGACCACAAGGCATTTCATAGCCTAACCCTAACTTCCAAATATCGGTGTGGTTAGCAGTCCGTTCAACAGAAGTTCCCATTGCATAGCCGTTATTTTCAACAATAAAAACGACAGGGAGTTTCCAAAGCATTGCAAGATTTAAAGTTTCGTGAAGCGAGCCTTGACGTACAGCTCCATCACCCATACAACATAGGGTTACTGCATCGCTTCCATGATATTTATCTCCAAAAGCCATTCCAGCGCCTAATGGAATTTGACCTCCTACAATACCATGCCCTCCATGAAAACGGTGTTCTTTTGAAAAAATATGCATTGAGCCACCAAGACCATTAGAAGTACCTGTTGCCTTGCCAAACAATTCAGCCATTACTCTTTTGGGATCAACACCCATTCCAATCGGTTGAACATGGTTTCGATATGCCGTAATCATTCGATCTTTGGTAAGATCCATAGAATGAAGTGCACCTGCCAGTACAGCTTCTTGACCGTTGTAAAGGTGTAAAAACCCGCGTACTTTTTGTTGAATATAGACTGAGGCCAGTTTATCTTCAAACTTACGCCAAAAAAGCATGTTTTCGTACCAGTTCAAATAGGTCTCGCGTGTAACTTCTTTCATAGAATGATGCAATTAAGAACTGCAAAGATAAGGCAACTTTACCTTGAAAAAAAACGAAACAATACAGCTTAGTAACGCTCTTGACCGAAGTTAAATGTAAGCGAGAAACGAAGCGTGTTTTCAAGGGGGTTAACAATTTTAGATGCAGAGATTAAATACGATAAGTCGACATCGATAACATTGTATTTAAATCCAGCCCCAAGAGTGAAAAATTTTCGTGCTCCTTTTAACTCGTGCTCATTAAAATACCCTGCGCGTAAGGCAAAAGATTCATCATACATAAATTCAGCACCTAAAGACCATGTGAATTCTTTTAACTCCTCACTAAAACCATCTGGCGCATCACCAAATGATTTAAATATTCCCGAAAGAACACCCACATCGTCGGGCTGCGTATAGCCTACTATTTCTCCATTATCATCTATTACAGGCTCACTTAAAGAAGGAACCAATAACTTATTGATTTCTAAGCTTACCGCTAACTTGTTGTACGAATCAAAGATGAAATCAAAACCACCTCCTAGCTTAAGGTTGGTAGGCAAAAAATCAGATTGTCCTTCATCCTCATACTTTAATTTAGGACCAATATTGGAAATGTTAAATCCTGCTCGCCAAATTCCTGAAAAACTAGAGTAAGGTACTTCGTAAGACTCGTAAAACCCTGAAATACCTACAGAAACTGTACTCGCAGACGAACTGTCGTTGGTTCCTGAATCTAATTTTAAATCAGAGGTTAAAAAAGAACCTTGAATCGCCATAGAAAAATTATCGCTGAGCTTTAATGCATAGGAAGCATCAAGGACATATTCATTTGGCCGCTCTATTAGTGGATTTATAAAATCTGAAGGTGTTTGTCCAATTTGAATCTCACCCAAACTAAAATACCTCAACCCTACACTCCAAGCAGCGCGGTCATCAATAGCACGGTAATAAGTTAAATCTGCAAGGAAAATGTCATTAACAAGCTTGCTTAAATATGGCGTATAACTAATCGCTACTCCTGTATCATTCGATGCAAAAGCATATTTTGCAGGATTCCAATGATTAGAAAAAGCATCGGAGGAGGTGGCAACCCCTTGATCTCCTAAGGCTGCAGATCGCGCATCGGGTGCAATGGTTAAAAAAGGTACACCTGTGGTGATAACACGTAGATCTGTGTTTTGTGCTTTTGTTTGATAAAATGCTCCTAAAAAAAAGACGGCTGCAATAAATTTTTTCATCGTTTAGTTTATAATAAGTTTTCCTGAAATAGTATCACTCGAACCAGATAACGTAGAAATTAACTCAATCGTGTACACGTAGGTTCCTTTATTTACGGGTTGACCACTGTACGACCTTGTATCCCATGTAAGACTATCTATAAAGTAGCCATTAGAAAACACGCTTTGACTTGTATGCCAAATTCTCTTGCCATCAATGGCAAATATATAAATTTTAGCTTCCAAAAGTTCTCTTGGCCTGTTATGCTTAACTACAAACGTCGTTTGATCCAAAACTGGATTGGGTGTATTAAAGATGTTTTCTAATAAAATATTATCATTATCCATAACCCAAAATGTAATGGTTTGGGTGTTAGGGTTGTTGTGAGTATCCCATGCTTTTACGGAAAGTGTATGGATGCCTGTTGCCAAACCATTTAAAGGAAACTCAAGGGTGCCCTTTGTAAAATCATCCAAAGCCGTTGTGTAATACGCATTAAGCACATAAGGATTAATTAAATTTCCATCCAAAACTGCTGTAATATCATGCCCAATACCCCCTGCAGTATTTATTCCATTTTGATCGGATAAATCTACTAGTAATGTTGGACTATCAAAGACCCTATCACCATCGACAAATGTTCTATCGTTCAAATACACCGAAATTGCAGGACCCTGAGTATTTTCGGTAACATTTGAATTAAGACCTCCTATTGTTAGTTTATCTGAATAACCGCCCAAAGACTCGCTCTTGTCCTCGTTAAAAGCGATTAGACTTATTCGAGCCTCTCCAACATCTAAACTAATATCTTTAGGCACCACAAAAGAAGCTGAAAATTGCCCATTTCTTACTGAGGCAAGACCCTGAAATATCTGTTTCCCTAAAGCAGAAAACTCCATGATTTTATTTCCGTCATTACCAAGGGTATTCCGGGTAACTGATTTGTCAAAAACCTGTAAGGTGACCGTGCCGTCAAATTCAATATTTTGAGTTCCATCATAATTATAAACTGCCCCTTCAAGCACAACCGTATCTAAGGCTTTAAGTTGACGCTGTGCATCACTTAAATCTTCAATTGCAACTTCATTCATATGCGTAATTTTGACCTCTCTCTTCGGAATATTTAGCTTTAAAGCTGGGTCTCCTAAATAAAATACTATACGTTTTTGACTAGTATCTCTAAATTCATTTTTTGCTCTTCTTAGAGCTTCGGCAACAGACGTGTATTCTTCCGACCCAAAAGAAAAAAGATATTTTGAAATAATAGCATTATAATCAATCCCGTTGGACACATAAATCTGTCGTGTAGTAGTAATAAGCCCAATAGCTCCTCCAGTAGGATTTTGGTAAATCAATTCGCCAGCAGTTTGCCTGTCAGGGTTGTCAAATTTTGCAAACTCACATGTAGACGTAATAAAAAGAGGGTATTTGCCTGGATGAAATAAGGTCGATGCCATGTCCTTGTCCACCAAGAACTCACTTGCAAGTCCATCTTCACCACCATGACCAAAGTAATTTACAACCAAGGCACCTTGTGACAACCTATTTTCTAGGGCGCGTTCTACGTCGGGATATCGATCTCCACCAGCTGAAGCAACTTGCTTAAAGGCATCAGCATGAAGCTTGGTAATATTTAAAAATGGTTTTTGACTTAACAATTCATCACCAACTTTATCGAGTTCTACTTGTATTTTATAGTCGTCTTTTTCATTTGTTTTATCAGCATCATCTGATAGAAGCGTAAACACATTGTTCCAACTTCCTTTGTTTTCAGCAGACTCATATGCAATTACCTTATCCACAACTACTCGGGATTGGGTTTCGTTTGAAAACACCATACGGCCTGTAGCCATATCCATAACATCTGTGGAGCTTAGAAGTCCTTCCCCGGCATCCATCATGGTAAAAAAATCATCGGACATATAAGTATTTGCCAAAGAAAAACTGGGTAATGCATGAAACGTAGGCACTACCATGTCGTTTGAAGCCAAGCGATCTTTATAATCCACACTTGTATCCCCAAATAAGCACAAGTATTTCAGTTGTTTGCCCTGCGTAAAATACAGATAACGGATTGCATTACGAATTGCGGCTATATCTTGCTGTCCACAAGAAAAGGCTTCATAGATTTCTTCTAAAGTAAGTAATTGTGCTTGCAGGCCTAAGTGTTGTCGGCGATGGGCTACAAGACGCTCGCCCTCTTTTCTAAATTCCTCGCTCGTAATGAGTAAATAGGTAGTTGGGGGTAATGCCTCCAATTTTTCCCAAACAGTATAGGGAGTAAGCTTTCGTGAATTTCTATTAAATGTTGGTGTTTTATAATCTGTTGCCAAATAAAACGTATCTGTTTCATCCACAAGAACCTCAGCGCCAAAAGAAGTTGCGCCTTCAGGGTTAAGATGAACAACTCCACTTCCCAATTCCCACAACGATGTTTGTGGCGTTGTGTCTGAGACTGTCAATTGTTGTAGCCCCATAGAAGCATCTAGGGTAAATAAAAAACTACCTCCATTGCCAAGCAACTTTCTATTGTATTGGACCAAGACATAGTCAAGATAGCCATTCGATGAAAAATCACCATTGGAATCATACGTCAATGTTGCGTTCACTTCAGATGTAGGTTCCAATTCCATGGAAACTATTCCTCGGATAGAATTAAATCTCGTATTGGGTTCTGTAGCAACAATAGTGTTCGATGTTTTTCCTAAAGAGGCATTAACTGTATTATTTTCTGCGGTTAACGAAAAGCTTGAGCTGATATTTGATACTGCTGCTAGGCGTACAGCAAGATCAATGGTTGCTCCTTCTGCCACATTGGGCGTTTGAAGCGTAAGTGTTTCCGTTTGTTCATCAGAAAATCTTAGTCCAAACCAACGGCGTCCAATCGCACCTAGATTATAACGGTCTTCTTCTTGGGCCACTTGAAAGATTCCATAATTTTTTGCGTTTGTCAATGCTGCCGCCTGCCCATCAATAGGCATTACACGCTTACCAAACGTTGATCCATATGTAATATAATATGCGCTTGAATCGTTGTATAAATTTTTAAAAGTCTCGCTTTCAGCATTCCAAGTATCTCCAGCATAACCCATAAACAAAATATAGTCTTCATTGTCAAAAGAACCATCTTCCTCACCAACAACCCAAATAAAATTTTCATGCAGCGTTTCAATATCATCGGAAAGTTGAAGGGGTAACATTTCTCCTCCTCTTCCAAAAACACGCAATGTTTTAGGATTGATATCTTGAACTGGAATCCCTAAGTCTTGTAAAAATTTAACGTCTATTTTTTGAACTCCGGTTTCTTCAACAGAAAAACGATGCCATGCGGAAATTCCGTCATCCAAAAAAGGGTGCTTTGGGATGTCTTGAGCAAAAATAGTTGCCCAACCAAAACAGAAAAAGAATACTATAAATTTTAGGTTTTCCCTTTGCATCTGTAAATATAACGACATTGTGAGTGTTATCGTATTTAATTACCCATATACTATTTTAAGATTGACTTCGTTTACTAATTAAATAAACGCACTAATAATTCGTATATTGCACCTTTGTTATGATTGTTAAAAAACAAATGAATACACATACAAACTTATTTATTTCATTCGCTTTATCCGCTCTTCTTATTGGTTGTAGCTCTGGAAAACGCGGCAATAATGTTTCACAAGCCACTGGTTTAGAGATCAATTCTAGTAAAGGTGGTTTCCAATATAAAACCAATTACAAAGGCCAAGAGGCAGGTCCAGGGCTTGTTTTTGTACCTGGAGGCACTTTTGTAAAAGGTAAAGTTCAAGATGACGTTATGCGTGACTGGAACAATGCTCCTGTACGCGTACAGGTTCGTTCGTTTTTTCTTGACGCAACTGAAGTCACTAATCTGATGTATCTTGAATACTTAGACTGGCTAGAACGTATTTACAAAAAAGCGGAAGGAGAATATCGAAACGTATATTTTGCAGCCGTTCCGGATACCATGGTCTGGCGAAACCCTCTTGGTTTTAATGAAGATATGGTAAACAATTACTTGCGCCACCCTGCCTTTAGAGACTACCCAGTAGTGGGTGTTTCGTGGCAGCAAGCAGTTAATTTTGCCAAATGGCGTTCAAATCGTGTTAATGAGCGTGTGTTAGAAAACGAAGGCTACATTGAGCGAGGAGTAAGCATTCAAATAGACAGTATTACACCTGGAAAGCAATTCAATACCCAAACATATCTACAAACTCCTAACCAAGCCTATGGTGGGGATTTTGCTGCTAAATCAGGGAGAAGTGCACAACCTAAAAGTAGGGATGCAGATTCAACAGCCTTAAATTATGTTAAGCGTAAAGATGGACTTCTTCTTCCAGAATACAGACTACCAACAGAAGCTGAATGGGAGTACGCTGCCTTGGGATTGTCAGAACTAAGAGAATACAACAGCTATCGAGGTAAAAAGAAATATCCATGGTCTGGTGAATCCACACGTTCATTAAAACGAAAAAATGAAGGGGATCAATTGGCCAATTTTAAACAAGGAAAAGGAGATTATAGTGGTCTTGCTGGATGGTCTTCAGACAATGCAGATATTACAGCCCCTGTCCGATCATACCCTCCAAATGATTTTGGACTTTACGGAATGGCAGGGAATGTTGCCGAATGGGTTGCCGATGTCTATCGACCAGCAATAAATAATGATGTTTCGGATATGAGTTATTATAGAGGGAATCTATACACCAAACCGGCTATTGGCCCTGATGGTAAAACTCAATTAGTTGAAACCATAGAGATTGATACCATGCCAAATAACTCGTTATTTGTTAAAGCTCTTCCTGGTGAAATAAAATATACGGAAATTGACTCTACTGATGCACAACTTCGACCAAACTTTAAAAATGCCTACAACAAAGCTTTTATGGATGGAGATAAAAATTCCAGAATTGATAAATCAACTGAGATGTACAAGTTTGCCGTTGACTCTGATGATAATACCATTTCTGACCAGAAAAAAGTAAAATCATTAGTTTCCGACAGAACACGTGTGCTTAAAGGCGGATCATGGAAGGATCGTTCCTATTGGCTAGACCCAGCGCAACGACGTTACATGCCTGAATTTATGGCCGCAGACTATATTGGCTTTCGATGTGCGATGTCTCATTTAGGAGAAAATAATACCAAAAAACGTCCACGTGACTAGCCCTACAACTTCTTTAACAGAAGTTTACAAACTTTTCTTAACTTCTTCTGGCGCACAAACGGACAGTAGACAGCTAAAAAAAAATCAACTTTTTTTTGCGCTTAAAGGCCCTAATTTTGATGGTAATACATATGCCGAACAAGCTGTTTTGGAAGGAGCAAATGCTTCAATAGTAGACGACCCTAAAGTTGCTGCCACAAACAAATCTTGCTATTTAGTAGATAATGTTCTTAACATGCTTCAAGAATTAGCACAACATCACAGAAATCAGTTTGATATTCCTGTAGTTGCACTTACTGGAAGCAATGGGAAAACCACCACAAAAGAACTTATAGGTACGGTTTTAAAAACCCGATACAATATTCTGGCAACATCGGGAAACCTTAATAATCATATAGGAGTTCCATTAACGTTGCTACAAATAAATGCAAATCATCGCCTTGCCATTATTGAGATGGGAGCCAATCATCTGGGTGAAATCGAACATTTATGTACAATTACACAACCCACTCATGGACTCATAACCAACGTCGGGAAAGCCCATCTTGAAGGTTTTGGTTCAGAAGCAGGAGTCCTTAAAGCTAAAACAGAACTATACCGTTTTTTAGCACAGTCGAACGGTACTGTTTTTATCAATAAAGAAGACGAAACCTTACTCAACGCACTTCCAGATACGTTGTCAATCTACTACACCCCTACGGCATTTGCCGTAATAGAGCATCACCCCACCCTATCGTTGTGCTATAATGCCATAGAAATCCATACTCAATTGGCTGGAGCTTATAATGTGGCTAATATTGCGGCAGCTGTAAATATTGGGTTATTTTTTGATGTACCGCTTCAAAAATGTATTGAGGCCATTGAGGCTTATAAGCCTAATAACCACCGATCGCAACTGCTCGTAAAAAACAACAAAACAATTGTGTTGGATGCATATAACGCCA
Organism: Flavobacteriaceae bacterium; assembly: GCA_029238215.1. GTDB lineage: Bacteria > Bacteroidota > Bacteroidia > Flavobacteriales > Flavobacteriaceae > UBA7446. The sequence continues at coordinate 60,709 of JAQWGN010000010.1, read as the reverse complement.
ACCCTTCCAGTATGCTCGCTGCCGTTCAAGCGTTTAGTGAGCGAAACGGCGAAAAAGCTGTGATTTTAGGGACTATGGCAGAGCTTGGAACTCATGAGGAAGAGGAACACAAAACAATCGTAAACACCGTAAAATCATTAGGGATTGATTGTTGCTATTGGGTAGGGAATCCATACAAAAATCTAGTATCAGAAAACTGGTTTTCTACAGTGGAAAACCTAATGCATCATTTTAAAATAAATCCACTGAAAACAGCGCAAATCTTAATTAAAGGATCGCGAAGCGTTTCCTTAGAACGCCTGCTTGAAGTACTTTGAATGTGGGTCATATTGGATTCGAACCAATGACTTCCGCCCTGTCAAGGCGACACTCTGAACCAACTGAGTTAATGACCCGAGACGGCAAAAGTAACCAAATTCATTCTATTCCGTAAATTTGCACTAAAATACTATGCTACATTACTCTAGGTCAGATATTGACCAAATGGATAAACTATTTAGACTAAACCTTATAAACAGTTGCACTGGGTTTAAATCCGCAAATTTGTTAGGCACCAAATCTATAAACGGAGTCAGTAACGTAGCAGTATTTAGCAGCATAACCCATCTGGGTAGCAATCCTCCGCTTATTGGATTTATACTCCGTCCAACTACCGTTCCACGCGATACCTATAGAAACATTAAAGACTCTGGAGTCTTTACCGTAAACCATATCCATACCGAAATTATTGGGGATGCACACCACACCTCAGCCAAATACCCTGACGAAGTATCGGAGTTTACGAAAACTGATTTGGAAGAAGAATTTCTTGATGATTTTCCTGCGCCTTTTGTTAAAGGTGCTCAGATTCGATTGGGCTGTCGGTTTTTAAATGAATATGAAATTAAAGAAAATGGCACCTTGCTACTAGTAAGTCAAATTGAACATGTATATATTTCTAATGATGCCATTCAACAGCCCGATGGATGGTTAAACCTACAGACTGCCGGTAGCGTTAGTATAAACGGCCTTGATGGTTACGCCAAAGCAACCTTATTGGAACGTTTCCCGTATGCTAGACCAAAAAAATCATGAATTTCTTAGACGAACATTTAGAAACTTACGTACAGCAACACTCAGAACAAGAGCCCGAATTGTTACAGCAATTGGCACGTGAAACACACCTTAAAGTCTTACAACCCCGCATGCTTAGTGGCGCTTATCAAGGTAGGTTATTGGCGCTTCTTACTAAGCTTATTTCCCCCAAACAAATTCTAGAAATCGGAACTTTTACTGGATATTCGGCACTTTGTATGGCTGAAGGTTTACACCCTGATGGGCGCATTGATACCATAGATATTAACGAAGAATTAATGGATATGCAACAGCGATATTTTGAAACTGCAGGTTTTGGAAAACAAATCATACAACATCTTGGAAATGCTGCTGAAATTATACCTTCAATTAAAGGGACGTTCGACTTGGTTTTTATCGATGCTGATAAGGAGCAGTACCCACGCTATTTTGACCTTGTTGTAGATCGTGTCCGTTCGGGTGGATTAATCATCGCAGACAATGTATTGTGGTCAGGCAAAGTGGTGAATTCAGCCAAAGATGAAGCTACTAAAGCATTGCAAATCTTTAATAAAAAAGTTACAGAAGACCAACGAGTGGAAACCGTCTTACTCCCTGTAAGGGATGGCCTTACGCTTATTCGTAAAAATTAACGCTTGCGGCGTACTGACCCGGCAATTTCGTCCAACTCTTTTTTAAGCTCATTAATCTCTTTATGAACTTCTTTGGTGTCTAGCCCTTGCTTTGAAGCAGATTCTTCAAGTTCTTGTCTAAAATCTCGACTGGCGTTTTTTGCCTGTTGAATCCCCTTACCCAACATACGGGCAATTTCGGGAATGCGGTTAGCACCAAAAACCAACAACACGATCATAAACACAAACACCAATTCAGCTCCGCTGATAAATAGACTCATAGTACAAAGATAGCTTAAAACAAAAAAGCCAACCCAGTGGGTTGGCTTTTCATTTAGTTTTGTTTGTTTTTAAATTTTTCAAAGTCATTTTCTTCAAGCACCTTTGGCCAGGTATTGTTGTCTTTGTTAATATCGGCTGTTGCATTATCGGGATCTACAATCACTCCGACCAGCTCTTTATTTGTAGCAATATATTTACTTACCGTTTTGTCATTTTTACGCCATAATTGCGCAGGATATGTTTTTCGTTCTTTGGTGCCGTCGGCATACGCATACTCCACAATTAAAGGCATTGGAATTCCACCAGGTTTTTCAAAAACAACTTCATAGAATTTTTTATTCTCCTTGCGATTTTTAAGTTCTTCGGGGGTTAAGTTTTTAAGACTACGCTTATAATATGCTTCAAAATAATATTGATCGTCATTGAATTTCTTAATGTCTTTTACTTCGGTAACACCCATATCAACCACATCAGTAGTAAAGAACCAACCGCGCCAAAACCAATCTAAGTCAAAGGCAGAAGCGTCTTCCATGGTGCGGAAAAAGTCTTCAGGTGTAGGGTGTTTAAACATCCATCGTTGTGAAAAGGTCTTGAAAGCATGATCAAACAGTTCACGACCCATTACGGTTTCTCTTAAAATATTTAATGCAGTAGCAGGCTTACTATAGGCATTAGGTCCTAATTGATATACATTTTCAGGATTTGACATAATAGGAGAAATAAAATCCTGATCCCCTGCCATATAACGTACTATATTTTGTGGATCCATATCGTCTGAAGGATAATGGTCAAGTCCAGGGATTGCTTCAGGAAAAGCCTTTCCAAAATCTTGTTCAGCAATAATCTGAACAAAGCTGTTGAGTCCTTCATCCATCCATCCCCACTGACGTTCGTCAGAGTTGACTATCATGGGGAAAAAATTATGCCCTACTTCATGAATGATAACACCAATCATCCCAAACTTTGTTCGATCACTGTAATTTCCATTTTTATCTGGTCGCCCAAAATTAAAACAAATCATGGGGTACTCCATCCCAACATCATCGGCATGAACAGAAACTGCTTTGTGATAGGGATAGTCAAAAGTCATGCGTGAATAAGACTTTAATGCACTAGCTACTGTCTTTGTAGACCATTGCTCCCACAATGGGTTTCCTTCTTTAGGATAAACAGAAACAGCCATAATATCAGTTCCATTTACATCAACATTCATCATGTCAACAATAAATTTCCGTGAAGAAGCAAAGGCGAAATCGCGTACATTTTCGGCGGTAAAATGCCAGGTTTTTGTTCCCTCAGGTTTGCTTTTTTCATTGGCCTCTGCCTCGTCTTGAGTCACAATAAACACAGGCTCATCGTAAGACTTTTTAGCCGCCTTAAAACGCTTCATCATTTCAGATGAGTAAACCGCTTTACGGTTTTCTAGTACTCCTGTAGCCTCGACAATGTGGTCGTCGGGAACGGTAATTTTCACATCATAATCTCCGAAGGGTAATGCAAATTCACCATTGCCCCAAAACTGTTGATTTTGCCAACCTTCCACATCGTTATACACAGCCATCCGAGGAAAAAATTGTGCGATAAAATACGCGAAGTTATCATCCTTTTTAAAGTACTCATAACCCGATCGTGCGTCCCAAAACTGGCGATTAGGAATGTTATAATGCCATTTGATACGAAAACTGATTGCAGTCCCTGAGTCCAACGCTGTAGGTAAATCGATACGCATCATGGTTTGATGTATGGTATATGGCAAGGCCAAACCATTAACATCGTTTAAAAGATCAATTTTAAACCCTCCATCAAACTTATCTTTCAATAAATATTCATTAACAAATCCGGGGCCAACAGCACGTTGTGTCCCGTAATAGTTGCTGCCATTGTTTAATCGATCGTAGGATTGGGCATCGCGCGCGCGTACGTTTTGATCGAGTTGCACCCACAAATACGTTAACGATTCAGGTGAATTATTGGTATACGTAATGGTTTGATCACCAAATAATTGTTGGGTTTCATCATCAAGGGTTAACGCCATGGTGTAATCAGCCTTTTGTTGGTAATATGCAGGCCCAGGAGCACCCGACGCAGTTCTGTATGCGTTGGGTGTTGCCAACTCATTATAAAGCTGTCGAAATTTGTTTTGATTGGTATGCCCTTGCGAAAAAGCTTCTTGTCCAAAAGACACGATGAACACAAGAGATAATGAAAGTGTAATAAGTTGTGAATATTTCATTTTCAATGATTTTTATAAAGATATTAGTTTACGGGCATTTTAAAATTAAACGTTGCAAATTCTTGCTCTCTAGTGTGTAAAAAACTTTTCTTTTTACCTAGAGAAGATAGGATAACAATATTTTTTTGATCAGGAAAAACATCCATTAAAAAGGTATTAGACCATGCTAGTTTGGTGAGTGATTCAAGCCCGTCGTACGATGCATACATAACCGTTTGGTCTTGTTTATACTCCCATCCAACAAAAGAAAACTGAGAAGCTGCTGGCAATTCATAAAAAACAAAATGATTGTTAAAATAGCTAGTTATCAGAGAATCTAATGCCGTTTTAGATGTATTGTCAGGGTCAAGACGGATGCTCTGGTTGCTAAACTGTGAAAGAGCCGTTTCAAAATCATCGGTAAAAACACGCACTACAAGTTGCAATTGATCTTTATCGGGTTTGAAATACATTTCTGTAGAACTTACATAGTATTTATGCGGTGCTACAGCCAATAAGGGAATAAAAAGCAATAGGAATAAAAAACGCATCAGTTCTTTTTATTGAATTGCACACTCGTTTTAACAAGAAAATCCATTAACTCAAAGTCTGTTTTATCTTCCAGTAATTCCTTTGTTTCAACTTCCCCATCGCAATACATTAAAAACAATCCTATTGATTCCTTATCGATTTGAAGTTGATTGGTAAAAAATGCGTCGTCATACAATTGACGAATTACATCGCTGGGAAGCAGTTTGTATGTTTTTTCCTTTTCTTTTGGCTGCTTATCAACCAATTGATACAGTGCCTTAAATACATTTACAAAATTAACGCCATTGTACAGCTGATTGTTTTTTATAAGTTCATTTTGAATTTTAGTAGAGCGGTCACGTTCGTAGTCGTATTCTTTAAACTCCTCGGCACGTAAGTCCAAGAATTTTTGTCGCTGTTCGGGGGTAACAACCACCTCCTCGAGTTCCGTAACCTTTTCATTCACATCAATAACAAGGCGGCCGCGTTGTAAAATTTCTTTGGTGATTTTTACAACTCTAATTTGATATTGAAGGGACGTAAATACCAACTCATCGCCTAGCTGCACTTCAATTGCAAACTCGCCATTGTCGTCACTAATTGTTGCTTGCTGTGTGGTGGTGTTTACCACATTGGCAGCCTCAACATTGGTGTTTTGGTAAATGATTTTCCCTCTTAGCCAAGTGCGGTAATCGGACTGAGCCATAGCCAACGGGGCAAAAAGAAGGACAAGAAATAATTGTCGCATAATAAACTGTATTGGGTTGGCTTGAGCGGGAGACCGGGCTCGAACCGGCGACATTCAGCTTGGAAGGCTAACGCTCTACCAACTGAGCTACTCCCGCATTAACACAAATATACACTATTCCAATAAACGCTTCACGAAGTGAAACCCCAAGTGTTTAAAGCCCTCTCGCTTATACAAACGGTGTGAGGCGGTATTTTGTTTGTAGGCATTTAACTCGAGTGCTTCAAAGCCTTTTTCCTTAAGCAGATCGCCTATCCAATTCATAAAGTGGGTACCCAGTCCTTTGCCTTGAAATTCGGGAATGATGTAAAAATGATCGAGTTCACAACTCTTCCCTGAATAATGTCGGGTTTGGTACCACAGACCACACAAGCCTACTAAAGCATCTGCACTATAAAAGCCAATACAGTCGTACTCATGGGTAAACATGGCGGTAAAACGCTTGGCGTGTACCGCATCGGAGTATTTGTGTTGCGTAAAATCTTGGATTAACGGAAGGATTTCCGGGATATTCGCTACTTTTAAAAAACGAAATTCAACATTCATAACTTTAGGTGCAAATCATTACAAACATACAATTAAAACAAATTTCTGCTAAAGACAGCTATGTGGTTTTACACCCTCTTTTACGAATGTTGCGGGTAGATCAAATAAAGGAGTTCTTACGAACTCACTTACGGCGGCATGCACTACAAAATGACAAAAACACTATGAAAGTAATTTTAATCTTGCTGTTATTTTGCCAAGCGACATTCGCTCAGGTAAACACCATCCAACTATTGGGCATCGATGAATCGCATCTTGTTGAGCAAGACAATTACAAGTTAACCCAACAAACCGCCAAAGCTTTTGCAGCCATGCAAGCTGCGGCGCTATATGATGGTATCGCTATTCAACTGGTTTCTGCCCACCGTTCTTTTGAACGGCAACAAGGCATTTGGGAACGGAAATTTAAGCAGTACACAGCAGATGGCATGACAGGAAAACAAGCCATTACTAAAATTTTGGAATACTCTACCATTCCGGGTACCTCACGCCACCACTGGGGAACTGATATTGATATTACAGACGCTAACGCACCCAAACAAAACAGCCTTTTGGTAACCGAAAAGTTTGATGACAACGGCCCTTTTGCGCCCCTTCACAAATGGATGCAAGCCAACGCCCACCGTTTTGGATTTGTTTTGGTTTATACCAATGATGAAAAACGAACTGGCTTTGCCTACGAACCTTGGCATTACAGCTATTTACCCGAAGCCAAAAGCTACCTAACTGCTTACAGCTCTAGAGAAGCCTTTGCTTTTTTTAAATCGGTAGGCGTGGTAGGCAGTAACTATGTAAACCGTGATTTTTGGGATGCCTACTACACTCGCTTTGTAAAAGGGATAAATCCGGAATTAATTGACAATTAGTCGGATGCTGTCTTTAATACCTAATTGGCATTTTATTCAGAGAGGCTAAAATAGACACGCCTTACAAACCTTATTTTAAATAGGTACGCGTCGCAGCGGGTTCCATTTTCTTTATAAAACTCAGCTAATAATTTATCAATAGTCATTGTTTTGGTGGCATTGCCCACAACTTGTTTATATCCGCATATTGCGTTTATCTCCATTATATATTTTACGATTAGCACACCTGTGATATGCTTGTTTTCAATACTTTATACCTACTAAAACGCGTCCTAAGCATAAAATACATGTGCAAGCGCATGTATCGTCCTAACTCCAAAAAAGTAAAAAAATGAAAGGCGTAGGTTCGTTTAGTTTAAACAATTTTGGGTGTTTGTTTTACGCTAAATTAACAAAAAATCAATACAGCACAGCATTGTGATGGCAGTTGGGTTTGTTTATCTTTGCAACACAATACAACCACATGAACAAACGCGTACTTTTAATGATTTTAGACGGTTGGGGTATCTCACCCGATCCTAAGGTTTCGGCAGTAGTCCAAGCCAATACCCCTTTTATCGACAGCCTTTCTCAAACAGCTGCCAATAATGTCTTGCATACCGACGGCATGCATGTTGGTCTTCCAGAAGGTCAAATGGGAAATAGCGAAGTAGGTCATGTAAACCTAGGTGCTGGGCGTGTAGTGTATCAAGATTTGGCGAAAATCAATCTGGCAGTAAAAGAAAACACACTCAAAGACGAGCCTGTTTTAAAAGAAGCTTTTGAATATGCCATCAAACAAAACAAAAGCGTACACTTTGTGGGGCTTGTTTCAGACGGTGGGGTGCATGCGCACATCAACCATGTGGAAGGCTTACTAAAAGCTGCACATGAGGCCAAGGTACCCAAAAGCTACGTACATGCTTTTTCGGATGGCCGTGATGTAGATCCAAAATCCGGACTTGGTTTTCTAACCAAAGTACAAGACATCTGCTCTAGCCACAACGCACATCTTGCTAGTGTCATTGGGCGTTACTTTGCCATGGACAGAGATCAACGCTGGGAGCGTGTTAAAAAAGCCTATGACCTACTCATTCACGGTACAGGCACAAAAACAGAAAACCTTACCGAAGCCATGCAAGCCAACTACGCTGCAGGCACTACTGATGAATTCATTGAACCGCTTGCACTTCCCGAAAATGGAGATTTAAAAAGTGGGCGTATTAAGGCTAATGATGTAGTCATATTTTTTAATTTCCGTACCGACCGTGGACGTGAGCTTACCCAAGCATTAAATCAAGTTGCCTTTCCAGAACAAGACATGGAGCCACTTCCTTTGTATTATGTAACACTAACCAACTACGACGAATCTTTTAAAGGCGTTAAAGTGGTTTATGACAAAGAAAATATTTCAGAAACTCTTGGTGAGGTGATTTCTAAAGCAGGGAAAAAACAAATCCGTATTGCGGAAACCGAAAAATACCCACACGTTACCTTTTTCTTTAATGGCGGACGGGAAGCTCCATTTGAGGGCGAAGAACGCCTTTTGTGTCCTTCACCAAAAGTAGCGACATACGACTTGCAACCCGAAATGAGCGCCTATGATATTCGTGATGCTATTGTTCCCAAGCTACAACAAAAAGCCGCTGATTTTGTTTGCTTAAACTTCGCAAATCCCGATATGGTTGGACATACTGGCGATATGGCTGCTGCCATAAAGGCTTGTGAAGTCGTGGATGGTTGTGCTAAGGATGTAGTTTCCGCTGCACAGGAAAATGATTATACGGTGATTGTTATTGCTGACCATGGAAATTGTGATACAATGATTAATCCAGATGGAAGTCCAAACACCGCCCATACCACCAATTTGGTGCCTGTCTATTTGGTCGATAAAGACATTGATTCGGTAAGCGAAGGTGCGCTATGTGACATTGCTCCTACTGTATTGGAACTTATGGGCGTAGAACAGCCTGTAGCAATGACAGCCAAATCACTACTTTAGTACTATGAAGTTCATACTCTCATGCTGTTGCTTTGTCCTTTGCGCTGTGTTTTATGGCCAAGATTTATTGGGCCCCATTGAAATTGAAGCTTTACAAGAAAAACCCCATAGTGAATGGTTCGTAGCGGAGTATGACGCCTATCAGCCATATAGTAAAACCACCACGCAATTAGCCCCGCTTTTAAAGGATGTAGCTATTGTGGTATTTATGGGAACTTGGTGCTCGGACAGCCAACTTCAAGTGCCTGCGTTTTATAACATATTGGATGCCGCAGGGTACACTAAAAAAACAACGCTTATTGCGGTTGATACCGACAAAAAAACTCCCTCTGGTAGTGCAAAAAAACACGGCATCACCCATGTGCCTACCTTTATTTTCTACAATGCCGAAGGCGTAGAAATTAATCGAATTGTTGAGTCTCCTATTGAATTTCTTGAAGATGATATGCTGCAACTATTAAGCGGCTTGGATTACAAACACACGTACGAAGATTAATGTCCTTACAAAAAACAACAGAAGAAATTGAGCTTATCCGCACTAGCGCCCTATTGGTTTCCAAAACCTTAGGGATGTTAGCAGCAGAGATTAAGCCGGGTGTTAGCACCCTAGAACTCGACAAAAAAGCAGAGGCGTTTATCCGTGACCACGATGCGATTCCAGGGTTTTTAGGGTTGTATGGCTTTCCAAATACCTTGTGTATGAGTCCAAACGAACAAGTAGTTCATGGCATCCCCAATGACACTCCCTTGGAAAATGGTGAGATAATTTCTATTGATTGCGGCGTACTCAAAAACGGTTATTACGGCGATCATGCCTACACCTTCCCCGTTGGAGAAATTGATCTCGAAACGACAAAGTTACTCGACAGGACTAAAGAATCGTTATACATCGGAATTGAAGCATTTCGCAGCGGCAACCGTGTGGGAGATGTAGGCTATGCCATACAACATCACGTGGAGCAATTTGGCTATGGTGTAGTGCGCGAACTGGTGGGACATGGTTTAGGAAAAACGATGCACGAAAAGCCTGAAATGCCGAATTATGGGAAACGCGGAAAAGGCAAAGTCTTTTTAGAAGGAATGGTCGTTGCTATTGAACCCATGATCAATCGAGGGACACACCGCATCAAACAACTTAAAGACGGCTGGACAATCCTTACCGCAGATGGTGCACCTAGTGCGCATTTTGAACACAACGTAGCACTGGTAAATGGCAAGCCTGAATTGCTGTCAACGTTCCAATACATCTACGAAGCATTGGGAATTAGTTCCGATGAGGAAATTCCTTTTAGAACAGCGCCTATCTCACTATGAAAAAGCTAGCGCAATGGCTACTTGGATTATTCCCTAGAGCTGCCTTACAGCGTTTGGCCAATATACTTTTACCCATTTTAGACCTCTGGTTTCGTGGAAATCGATATACCGATCCGATAAACGGAAAATCGTATCGTAAATTTTTACCTTATGGCTATGTCAAGGTGCGGCCAAATGTATTAAGTCCAGGGACACTTTCTTTAGAGCGCCATCGACTAATTTGGCTTTACTTAGAGCGAGAAACAAACTTCTTTGACAGGCCATTTAAAGTTTTACACATGGCACCAGAAAAAGCTTTCTTATCACGCTTAAAAAAGAGTAAAACATTAGACTACACCACCTGTGACATATCTTCTCCCCTAGCCGATATTAAAGCTGATATTTGTGCGCTTCCATTCAAAGATGAGGTGTTTGATTGGGTGTTATGCAATCACGTTTTAGAACATATTCCAGACGATAAGACGGCCATGCAAGAACTTTTTCGGGTATTAAAACCTGGAGGAAAAGCATTGCTTCAAGTGCCTTTGGACCCAAAACGAAAAATAACTTTTGAAGATGATAGTATTACAAATAAGGCCGAACGTACTCGGGTATTTGGACAATACGATCATGTACGAATTTATGGATCGGATTACTTCGATAAACTTCGCGCGGTAGGCTTTGAAGTTGAGGAATTGCAATACGCAAAAAACCTTTTGGATGAGGAACAAAAGCGCTATGGTGTTGTTGCCAACGAATACATCCCAGTGTGTACGCGCCCTATTCAAGAGTAAATTCAAAACCAGAAGTTGCAGTAACACGAACGGTATCATTCACAGCAAGAACCCATAAAGCCTCTACCCCCTCAAGCTTATTTATTAGCAGTTCTCCCTTAGAGTAGGGCATGGTCATAAGTGCCGTAGCATACGCATCAGCAAGCATTGTTGAGGCTGCTCTTACAGAAGTGCTAAGCACATCGCTTTTTACTGGATCTCCTGTTTTCGGATTAATGGTATGCACATAACGATTACCTGATGCGTCAATGCGAAATTTGCGGTAATTACCCGAAGACGCTAAGCCTTGATTTTCTAGTGGTAAGCTTGCAATAAACTGGCGAGATCTGTCCTGTTTTGGATGATCGATAGCCACCCGCCAAGGGAGTTTTTTATAGGGATGGATTCCCTTTGCGTATAACTCACCCCCAACTTCTACCAAAAAATCCGTGTAGTTTAAAGAGGATAATGCCTGGGCAAGCATATCTACAGCGTATCCTTTAGCAATAGCATTATAATCGATAAATATATTAGAGTATTGCTTTTCCATAAACCCTTCTTCAGTAAGGAATACTTTTGAAAAACCCGTAAGCATCATCAGACTATCGATTGACTTTTCACTGATTTGCTTCAAAGGTTTTGTAGGCCCAAATCCATAGGCATTAACCAAAGCGCCAACTGTGGGATCGAAATAACCATCGGTTTGATTCCATACAAGTTTTGCCGTGTGATAAACTCGTTTAAAGTCAGTATCAACTTGAGCAGGTTCTCCTCGGTTAATCTTAGAAATAATCGAATTGGGCCAATAGGTAGACATGGATTGGTTGATTCGTAAAAATACGGCATCAATAGAGTCTAACAGCACTGTATTGGGAGCAGTATCTGGATATAAAATTGAATAGCTTGTGCCTAAAGCATCTCCCTTTGCACGTTGAAGCTTAGACGTATTAGCGCAAGCTATTAGCGTAAAACATAACAGTAGTACACTACACTTCTTGAAGACCTGTAAAGTTTGTCGCATAAGGTTCGTTTTTGGAAAGTGACTTGGAATAATCTTCAGCATGAGCAAAACCAACCCCTGCAAAATAGGCTTTTGCTTTAAATTTTTTAGCATGCTCCTTAACTTGATCCATCAAGGCTTTGTCGAAGTCTTTAGGGTTATTGGGATAACGCACATGCCGTACAATAACAAAGCGCAAGATTTTATCCTTAGTACACACAAATTGTGGATCTTTTTTAGGCGTGCTATTCACAGCCAAAAACTCAAACCCCTGTTCCTCTAAAGAAGCGCCAACGGTATTCATAGCAAGTTGATGAAGTTCGTTTTCAGATAGCTGGTCCATGTTGCAAATTTACAAAAAAAGAGGCCTAAGCCTCTTTTAAATATTATCCTCCAAAGTCGTCGAAACGAACATTTTCGGGTGGAACACCAAAGTCCTCTGCCATTTTTTCAACAGCTTGATTCATAAGTGGAGGTCCACAGAAATACACCTCAATATCTTCAGGAGCCTCGTGATCGTTAAGGTAATTATCGATAACTACTTGGTGTACAAAACCTATAAAGCCATCTCCTTCGCCATCTAAACCATCTTTTACACTCCAGTTATCTTCTTCTGAGGGTTCAGATAATGCGATGTAAAATTTAAAGTTTGGAAAATCACGTTCAAGTGCTCGGAAATGTTCGGTGTAAAACAACTCACGTTTAGAACGACCCCCATACCAAAAAGTAACTTTACGCCCTGTTTTAAGGGTACGAAACAGATGATATAAATGCGAACGCATAGGTGCCATACCAGCTCCTCCACCAACATATAACATTTCTTCTTCAGAGTGGTTGATAAAGAACTCCCCATAAGGACCAGAAATAGTAACGGCATCTCCAGGTTTTTTTGAGAAAATATAAGACGACGCAACACCCGGGTTAACATCTGCCCAACCTCCTTTTACACGATCAAAAGGTGGAGTTGCTATACGCACATTTAGCATAATTTCCTTCCCTTCTGCAGGGTAAGAAGCCATAGAATATGCACGTTCAACCAACTCAGGATTCTTCATTTTCAAGTCCCAGAGTTTAAATTTATCCCACTCTAATTTAAACTTATTGATGTCTTCGGGATGTTCTTCAGGGTGCGCAGAAATGTCAACATCCTTAAAATCAACCTCACATTTCGGAATCTCAATTTGAATATAGCCACCAGCTTCATAGTGCATATCATCAGGAATTTGCACAACAAACTCTTTAATAAAAGAAGCCACATTCCAGTTACGAACCACTTTGGCTTCATATTTTTTAATTCCGAAGACTTCTTCAGGAACATCAATAACCATATTCTCTTTAACCTTAACTTGACATCCTAAACGCCATCCTTCAGCAATTTCTTTTCGTGAAAAGTGTGGTGTTTCAGTAGGGAGAATTTCTCCTCCGCCTTCTTTGACAATACATTTACACTGAATACAAGTTCCTCCACCTCCACAGGCAGATGGTAAAAATATTTTATTGTCTCCAAGGGTAGAAAGTAAGGTACTCCCAGACGATACTTCAACATCCTTTTCACCATTAATAAATAGTTTCACAGGACCAGATGGCATTAGGCGAGCTTTTACACCTAATAACATTCCCACCAATAAAAATGTGATGGTTAAGAAAACAACGACACTTGCAATAATTACTGTAATATCCATAGGGTTAACTTATAATTTGATTCCCATAAAACTCATAAATCCAATGGCCATAAGCCCGGTTATAATAAAGGTTATACCCAGACCACGCAACGGTGCCGGTATATTAGAATATGCTATTTTTTCACGAATAGCTGCAATGGCTAAAATAGCCAACAACCACCCAATACCAGATCCAAAGCCGTAAACGGCAGACTCTCCAATAGAAGCAAAGCTTTTTTGTTGCATAAAAAGTGACCCACCTAAAATGGCACAGTTTACTGCTATAAGTGGCAAAAAGATTCCTAAAGCACCGTATAGGGCTGGAGCAAATTTTTCAACAATCATTTCAACTAGTTGCACCATAGAGGCAATAACGGCAATGAACATGATGAAACTTAAAAAACTTAGATCTAATTCTGCATAATCTGCGCCAAGCCAAGCCATAGCGCCTGGTTTTAACAAATAATTGTCAAGCAAATAGTTAATAGGAACCGTTATAGACAATACAAAAATAACCGCAAAGCCTAAGCCTACTGCTGTTTTTACGGTTTTTGAAACTGCCAAATACGAACACATTCCCAAAAAATAGGCGAAGATCATGTTCTCTATAAAAATACTTTTTACAAAAAGATTAATGAAATCCATGGTTTAATTTTTTTCAATGAGTTTACGATTACGTGCACGCTGCACCCATATAATAAGTCCTAGAGTAATAAGCGCCATTGGTGAAAGCAGCATTAATCCGTTGTTTTCATAGCCCATTTCATAAAGTGCATCTGGAATAACTTGATAGCCATAGAGTTTGCCAGAACCCAAAAGTTCACGGAAAAAGGCAACAAGAATAAGCATAAAGCCATAGCCGGCTGCATTACCAACTCCGTCTAAAAATGATTTCCACACGCCATTCCCTAAGGCAAAAGCCTCCAAACGGCCCATTACAATACAGTTGGTGATAATAAGCCCAATAAAGATTGACAGTTGCTTACTAACATCGTAAGCGTAAGCGCGTAAAACCTGATCTACAAGAATAACCATAGAAGCTACTACAACCAATTGAACAATAATTCGAATCCGGTTAGGAATAGCATTTCTAAGAAGAGATACAATGACATTACTCGCCGCCATTACAGCGATAACCGAAAGGGTCATTACTACGGCAGGTTTCAATTGAACGGTAATAGCAAGTGCAGAACAAATCCCTAATACCTGAACAGTAATGGGGTTGTTGTCGTCCAAAGGATCTTTAAGAAGTCCTCTATTCTTTTTAGAAAAAAGCGGCTCGCGCTCTTTGGCTACAAAGAAAATAGCAGGTTTTTTTGTTGCTTTTGGTTGTGACATAATTAGTTGTTGTACGCAAGTTTTGCGGGTTCGGCTTTTAGGTAAGGTAAATAGTGTTGCAAACGTTCTACAATCATTGCAGAAACACCATCTCCAGTAATCGTTGCGCCCGAAATGGCATCAACTTCATGGTCGTCTTTATCAATATCGTTTGGATCGTTGTTTGTTTTTGAAACAGCAATACCAACCAATGCTCCAGTAGTGTCAAATATTTTTTCTCCAACAAAACGGTTCATAAACCATTGTTGAGTAATTTCTGCGCCAAGACCAGCTGTTTCACCTTTATGGTCAAACACTGCACCTACGATTGTGTTTTTATCTTGATCAAGAGCAATATAACCCCAAATAGCATCCCAAAGCCCAGAACCACGAAGTGGAATAATATAATATTGGGCAGCCTCTACATTCGCTACATAAAGTGGAAAACGTTGTTGACTCGCTTCTTTTTTAAGTTCAAAGGCTAATTTAACATCAGAAAATGCATTAACCTGTTCGTCAACTGAACCGTCATTCTTAAGTGCCAATTGTTCAGTAATGTATTGATTAAACAACACCTCGGCACCATCCCTATCAGTTTCAATTCCGATGGTAGACAAAATATTTTGCATTTTTTCTTTACGTACATTCTCCCCCTGTAGGTCTTTGAGTGAGCTTGCCGTAAAGGCCAATACAGAAGCAACTACCAAAACCATGGCAGCAGCAAAACCAAAAGTATATCCGTTCGAATCTCTGTTCATGATGCGGGTGTTAGTGTGGTACTTAGACGTTTTTTACGTCGTTTAACATTTCCTTCTACGACATAGTGGTCGATTGTAGGAGCAAATACATTCATTAATAGTATCGCAAGCATGACCCCTTCAGGATATGCTGGATTAAAGACACGAATAAGTATGCAGAATATCCCTACGAGAACACCATAAATCCATTTACCCTTGGTAGTTTGTGCGGCAGAAACAGGATCGGTTGCCATGAATACAACTCCAAAAGCAAATCCACCAACAACAAGGTGATTCATCCAGCTAAAAGACATTAGGGCATTGGCTCCCCAAAGGTTAAACAGCATTCCAGTAACAGCAGCACCTAGCACGCCTCCTATCATAATACGCCAACTACCTATTCCAGTAAAAATTAGAATTGCCGCACCTACAAGAACCCAGAGCGTAGAGGTTTCGGCAATAGATCCTGGAATTGCTCCAACAAACATATCAAACATGGAGTAGCTAACATCGTTTCCAGCGGCCAAGCTCCCTAAAATTGTTTCACCAGAAATACCGTCTACATTGGATGCTTCTGAGACCCAAACTTTATTTCCAGACATGTATGTAGGGTATGCGAAAAATGCAAAAGCCCTTGCGGTTAATGCAGGGTTGAGAATGTTCATTCCTGTTCCACCAAAAGCTTCTTTGGCAATAAATACAGCAAATGCAACAGATAGACCAACCATCCATAAAGGAATATCGACAGGCATAATCATTGGGATTAGCAGGCCTGTAACTAAATAACCTTCATTGACTTCATGCCCACGATAAACGGCAAAAGCAAACTCAATGGCAAGACCAACACCGTAAGAAACCACAACCATGGGCATAATTTTTAGCGCTCCATGAAGTAAGGCATCCCAAAAAGTAAAGGCAAGACCTGATTGAATAAAATATTGATACCCCGTATTGTAAACACCATAAATAAAGGCTGGTAACAACGCAATGATAACCGTTACCATGGTACGCTTTAAGTCAACAGCATCACGAATATGTGCTCCCTTTTGTGTGGTGTGATTGGGCACAAATAAAAAAGTATCAAATGCATTTACCGCTGGGGCAAAGCGTTCAAATTTTTGGCCTTTGCCAAATGGTTTCTTCAGTGCGTCTATACGTTCGCGTAGTTTCATATTATTTTCTTAACCAACTTCTTTAATCATCAAATCCAATGCTTCTCGAATAATTGCTTGCGCTTCTATTTTAGAAGTGCTTGCATAATCAATTAAAGCAAAATCTTCTGGAGCTACTTCATAAATACCTAGAGCCTCCATCTTTTCAATATTTTGAACCATACATTCTTTTAATAATTGCATTGGTAAAATATCCATAGGTAAAACGCGTTCCATTTCGCCAGTAACAACCAAGGCACGTTCTTCACCGTTCATGTTTGTATCAAGAGCATAGTTACGTTTGGGAAACAACCACGACAATGAGGTTCGTGACATGCTAAATATTTTTCCACCTACAAAAGGCAACCAACCAAACATACGGTAGTGATTCCCTTCAGCTAAAACTGAAAGCGTATTGTTGTAATAACCAATACTACCATCGGCATGCGTAGCCTTTCCGGACAGCACATCACCGTTGATAATTCTAATTTGACTATTTGCATCAACACCTACTGCTTCAAGAATTGGAGCTACAGAGGCACCAATACGAGTTTTAAAATAGCAGGGAGAAACCAATACAGGTCCTACTGCTGCAATTGTTCTTGATGGGTCAAACGTACCGGTCGTAAAAAACCTTCCAATGCGCGCAACATCTTCTGCGTTTATTGTCCAAGCAACTTCTCCTGCATTAATAGCATCTATATGGTGTATTTGCACACCTACATTCCCTGCGGGGTGAATTCCCTTAATACGATGAATTTCTACTCCAGAAACACTCGATAAAAAAGTAGTGTCTTTTGCGGGAACTGTGAGGTGAACTTTTGAAGTAATTTTATTTAGAACATCTATGCCGTGTTGAAAATCTTTTTGTTGATTCTCTAGTAAAAAAGGGATGTCAGCAGCAAGGGGTGCCGTTGAAAATCCAGTTATAAAAATTCCTTTTGGTGTGTGTTCGGGGTTTGCAATAACATCATAGGGTCGTTGCTTAATGAATGGCCAGCAACCAGATCCCAAAAGCTGTGATTTCACAGAGTCAGCATCAAGTGCGTCGACTGCGGGAAACTTGTGTGTTACAGCCTTATCCCTTTCGTCAGATTTAAGCGTTAAAGCAAGAATCTTGCGCTTAGCACCTCGAACGATTTTAGTAAGCGTACCGCTTACTGGAGAAACAAATTGAATCTCAGGATTGGCTTTCGAAAAGAAAATAGGTTGACCCAATAAAACCGGTTCGCCTTCTTTTACAAGCATTTTAGGTACTACGCCGTGAAAATCGTCAGGGTATAGGGTGTATTCATCCGTTAGCTTGGATGTTTTTAATACTAATGAGGCTTCTCCCTTTAAAGGAATTGTTAAGCCTTTTCTTAGGGTTATGTCAGCGGACATATAGGTTGTTTTTGCAGTGCAAATGTAACGCAAAAGCATTAAAAATACTGTGTGTTTGGGCTTAAAATTATATTTTTATCAACGATTGTTTAGATTGTTTAACTTTGGTGAGTGAGCAACTTTTTTAGTAACTAACCAAACCCTCTTTAAACACACTTAAAACCAACATTCTTTTGATTTCAAACATTAAACAAAATCTTCTTTTTTTACTGTTACCAATACTATGCTTTGGACAAAATCTTATTGAGCACACCCCTCCATCAAATATAAAAACTGTGCGTCTTTACACCAACAGCCAACAAACTGCGCTTCCGATTGTACCCCTCGATGGACAGATTACATTAACGTTTGATGATCTTAATGCTGACGACAGCACCTATTACTACACGCTAGAACGTGCGGATGCCAATTGGGGGGAAAGCGATTTGTTTAAAGCAGATTATATAGACGGCTATGATGACCTTCGAATCCAAAATATTTCATACTCAGTAGGTACGCTTCAGTCTTATATTCACTATAAACTTCGTCTTCCAAATTCACAAACACGAATAACAAAAAGCGGCAATTACTTTTTAAATATTTGGGATGATAACAGAGAATTAGTCATAAAAAAACGCTTTGTTGTATATAGCAATAAAGCTAGCGCAGGAGTCCGAATACAACGTGCACAAAATCTTGAAGAGATTCAAACGCACCAAAGTATTCAATTTAGCATAACAACAAATGACTTGAACGTACGGATTCCTGATCAACAATTAAAGATTTTTGTGGTGCAGAACCAACGTTGGCAAACATGGCGATCTGCCGGAACCGCTACTTACACTCTTGGTAATACGTTAGAATTTAATTTCAAGCCCGAAACGCTATTTCCTGCTGGAAATGAATATCACTTTTTTGACACCCAAGATTTACGTAGTGGAGGGGGCAATGTAGCTTATGTACTTCGAGAAGATTTATTTGTTTCCGTATTGGCTCCACAATGGATTCGAGCAGGACGTCCTTATACCTATGCACCTGATATCAATGGTGATTTTCGAATCAATACTTTTCAAGGCATTAATCCCGACACAGAATCAGATTACAGTAAAGTAATATTTTCTTTGTTTCCAGAAGATTTTTTATTTGATTTAGACCATTATGTGGTTGGTGATTTTAACCAACACATTCAACAAGATGACAACAAGCTAGAATACAATGCTGAATCTGGGCGTTTTGAAACCACTCTTTTGATGAAACAAGGAATTTATAATTATATGTTCACTAGTAGTGACGGAACAAATAATTATAGCAATCTTATTTCTGGAAATTATTGGCCAACAGAAAACAACTATACTGTTTTGGTTTATTACCGTGCTTTAGGAGCTCGATGTGACGAACTTGTTGCTATTGGCAACGCAAACTCAATAGACATAGGATTATAGAGAAAATCATTATCTTTACATATGATTCATCAAGTTACCCAAGGTATTCGCATTTCAGTGGTATCGTTTTTTGAAGGCACATACTTCAAAAACTATCGCTTGCACTTTTCTTTTGGGTATCGTATTTCTATTTCAAATCACGGAAAAGATGTTGTTCAACTACAGTCTAGGCATTGGAAAATTTTTGATGCACTAAAAGCAACGTCCTTAGTTGATGGTGAAGGTGTAGTAGGAAAGAAACCTGTAATAAAGCCTGGGCAAGTTTACACATACCAGTCGGGCTGCCTGCTATCATCCCCGCTTGGTGCTATGGAAGGACACTTTAACATGATAAATCTTGCTACCACTAAAACATTTAGAGCTTACACTCCAAAGTTTGAACTTAATACCCCCTTTGCATTAAATTAAATTTACTGCTATGTCAAATGGTTTTTATGCTGCACCAAAGCCTGTAAATGAACCCGTACTTTCTTACCGAAAAGGAAGTCAAGAGCGAAAGGAAGTTTTAAATACATACAAAGAATTGTACAACAAAACTGTTGTAGTGCCACTTTATATTGGGGCTGAAAAGATTGTCACAAAAAAGCAGTCCAGAATATTTCCTCCCCACGAACACCAACACACGCTTGGTTATTATAGCCAAGCAGCTCCATCTCATGTAACAAATGCAATAAATGAAGCATTAGCAACTAAATCTAAATGGGAAGCCATTTCTTTTGAGCATCGTTCAGCAATTTTTTTAAAAGTAGCAGACCTCATTGCTGGTCCTTATCGCGCTAAAATAAACGCGGCAACAATGCTTGGTCAGTCAAAAAATATTTTTCAAGCAGAAATTGATGCTGCCTGTGAGTTTGCAGATTTCCTGCGATTTAACGTGGCTTTTGCAGCAGACATTTATGCACAACAGCCTGCTCAAGGAGAAGGTGTTATTAATCGGCTGGAGTATCGTGCCCTAGAAGGTTTTATATATGCGGTTACGCCATTTAATTTCACCGCAATTGCAGGAAATCTATGTGCAGCACCAGCTTTAATGGGAAATGTTGTGATATGGAAACCTAGCGACCATCAAATGTTTTCTGCAAAAATCATCATGGATATTTTTGAAGACGCTGGTCTACCGCCAGGCGTTATTAATCTTATTTCTGGTGATCCTGTTATGATTTCCGATATTGTTTTGGCGCACCCAAGTTTTGCGGGATTGCACTTTACCGGCTCTACCGAAATATTTAAAAATCTTTGGAAACAAATCGGGAATAACCTTGATGCCTATCAAAGCTATCCTAGAATTGTTGGTGAAACTGGGGGCAAGGACTTTATTTTTGCACACAGTAGTGCCGCTATAGCTGAACTTATAACGGCCATCACTAGAGGTGGTTATGAATTTCAGGGACAGAAATGCTCTGCGGCTTCAAGGATCTATTTACCTAAGTCGATTGCCGACAAGGTAATTGCTGGTGTTGTTGAAAACATAAAACAATTTTCTATTGGCTCGCCAGAGAATATGAATAATTTTATTACAGCTGTAATTCACGAAAAGTCTTTTGATCGACTAACACGTTTTATTGATCAAGCAAAAAAAGATGATGATGTAGAACTATTGGCAGGTGGAACTTACGACAAGTCTACTGGCTATTTTATCCACCCAACGCTATTAAAAACAACCAATCCACACTACACTACTATGGAGACTGAACTTTTTGGACCTGTGGTAACTGTTTATGTGTATGAAGATTCAGACTGGGAAACTACACTAGAATTGGTGAATACCACTTCCGAATATGGGTTAACAGGAGCAATTATTGCACAAGACCGTATGTTTATTGAAGACGCCTCTGCAAGATTACGCCATGCCGCAGGGAATTTTTACATTAATGACAAACCCAGTGGAGCCGTGGTAGGACAACAGCCTTTTGGGGGTGGTCGTGCATCTGGCACCAATGACAAGGCCGGATCGGCACTAAATTTATTGCGATGGGTTTCACCAAGACTGATAAAGGAAACGCTTATTCCACCAAAAGAGTTTAAATATCCATGTATGGACTAAAGCGGCAGGTAAACAACCATTTTAGTTTCAAAAAACTCATCGTCAAAATACCGAGACAGGGCAAAAGTTTCCGCTTTAGGAAATGCCAATAGCTCTTCTGACAAATCTCCTCCCTTTAAGTATAAAATACCATTGGACCGTTTGTGAAGTTGTCGTGAACTGATTTTATTTTTAACCCAAGGAACAAAACGCTCCATTCGGGTTACAGCACGACTTATCACAAAATCATAGGTTCCATTTACTGTCTCAGCACGCTGATGAAATGCGTTGACATTTGACAATCCTAAGGCTTGAGCTACAGCCTTAACTACTTTTATTTTTTTTCCAATAGAGTCAACAAGCGTAAACTGAACATCCGGAAATAAAATAGCCAACGGAATTCCAGGAAATCCACCTCCAGTACCTACATCTAAAATTTTTGATTGTGGGGCAAAAGATTGGATTTTTGCAATACCTAAAGAATGTAACAAATGGCGTATATAAAAATGCTCCATATCGGCACGTGAAATAACATTGATTTGTTGATTCCAAAAATCATACAACCCAAAAAGTTGTTCAAATTGATCTTTCTGCCGTTGTGTTAGCTCGGGGAATTGTTGGTGAATTAAAGCTGTTGTCATAATTATTTTACAAAAATACGGAAGCTGTTGATTAAAAATTTACATTCATCTTATTCTAGCGATTATATTTGAAGAAAATTTTAACTATGAGTAATCCCTTGTCGGAACGCATTAAAAGTTTACCTGCCTCAGCAACACTAGCCATGGCAGCCAAAGCTAGAGAATTAAAAAATGAAGGTAAAGATATTATTGGCCTTAGCTTAGGTGAGCCTGATTTTAACACCCCTGAGTTTATTAAAGAAGCGGCTATAGAGGCCATAAACGCAGATTATAACTCGTATACTCCTGTTGATGGGTATGTTGAGCTGAAAGAAGCAATCTGCACGAAGTTTAAGCGCGATAATGGATTATCATATAAACCCAATCAAATTGTTGTTTCAACCGGAGCAAAGCAATCCATCGCAAATGCTGTACAGGTACTCATCAATCCTGGTGATGATGTGTTGTTAGTTGCGCCTTACTGGGTAAGTTATTCGGCCATGGTTATTCTTGCAGAAGGAAATCCCATTGAAATTAGGTCGGGAATTGAGACTGATTTTAAAATCACCCCTGATCAGTTGAAAGCAGCCATTACGCCAAAAACTAAATTGGTCATGCTTAATTCTCCCAACAATCCGAGTGGCTCTATGTACACTAAAGAAGAATATGAAGCCTTAGCAACTATTCTTGAAGAGTATCCGAGCATCTATGTGTTATCAGATGAAATTTATGAACATATTCATTATGACGGAGCAACGCCTTTCAGTTTTGCTGCAATACCTAGTATGTTTGATCGAACGATTACCGTTAATGGCCTTGCTAAGGCATTTGCGATGACAGGCTGGCGTATAGGTTACCTTGGTGGTCCAGAATGGCTTGCTAAAGCTTGTACAAAAATCCAAGGACAGGTAACCAGTGGCACAAATTGCATTGCTCAACGTGCTGCCATAACAGCTGTTCAGGCGCCGGTAGGTAAGATAAAATATATGGTCGATGAATTTGATTTTCGTAGAAAGCGCATTATCGATTTATTACAAGATATTGAGGGCTTTACAGTAAATATACCAAAAGGCGCTTTTTATGTATTTCCTGATATTTCGTCGTTTTTTGGTAAAACACTCAAAGGAACTGTTATAGAAAATGCATCCGACTTTGCCATGTTTTTATTGGAAGAAGCCAACGTAGCTACTGTAACAGGAGATGCCTTTGGATGTCCAAATAACATTCGTATTTCTTACGCAGCATCGCTCGAAAATATTGAAGAGGCTATGCGACGAATTCGTGAAGCCGTTAGCTAGTGGTTACGCCAATAATAGGGCGTTAGCAAAATAAGAACGGTAAACAACTCGAGCCTACCGATAAGCATAAGAACAGCGCACCACCACTTGCCCAATAAAGGAAGTGAATTAAATGTTGATGCTGGTCCTACACCTCCAAGTCCTGGGCCTACATTTCCCAAAGAACTTGCCGCACCACCAATTGCGGTAGTAAAGTCCAGACCCATTGCACTAAGGACTCCTGCACCAATGATAAACAATATCATGTAAAGGATAAAAAATGCGAGCACATTGTAAACAATAGATTGCTCCACAGTTACTTTGTTTAAGCGCACCATCAAAATTGCGTTTGGGTGTAAGGCACGTTTAAATTCTAGAAAACCGTTTTTTATTAGGATCAAATGACGCATTACTTTTACCCCGCCAGAAGTTGATCCTGTTGAGCCCCCTAAAAACATTAAGCCAAAAAATAACATGGTAACAAATGGAGACCATGCTGTAAAATCAGCCGTTACCAAACCTGTGGTTGTAATTACTGCTACCACTTGAAATAACGCATGTCTAAACGACTGTTCCCAAACAGACCAAGTATTTAATTCGGAAGTGTAGAAGCCTCCGTTTTTAATAATAGAAAACATAACAATAAAGACAAAAACAGAGATAAGTCCAATATACCATCTAAATTCTGTGTCTTTTATAACCCGTTTAAAATTTCCTTTAAGTGCAAAGTAAAGCAGCACAAAATTACTGCCTGCTAGTACCATAAAAAGCACAGTGATATATTGAATTTGGGGAATATGATTCCAATGCCCTATACTGGCATTTTTTGTTGAGAAGCCACCAGAAGCCATCGTACTCATACCATGGTTAATCGCATCAAAAAGAGGCATTCCAGAAACGTACAACAACAATGCGTTAGCAAAAGTCAGGGTCACATATATAAGCCACAAACGTTTCGCGGTGTCGCTTATACGTGGGTGTAGCTTGTCCCCTCCAAGAACTGGGGCTTCCGCACTAAAAAGTTGCATTCCCCCTATTCCGAGCAAAGGCAAAATGGCAATGGCCAAAACAATAATTCCCATACCACCCATCCAATGCGTTAACGAGCGCCACAAGATGATGCTTTTAGGCAAGGATTCTATATCGTCCAAAATGGTTGCTCCTGTAGCGGTATAACCCGACATAGTCTCAAAAAAAGCATCTGTAATAGAAGAAATACTTCCTGTAAATAAAAATGGAAGGGTGCCAAATACAACCATGATCAACCATCCAAAAGTGACAATTACATAGCCCTCGCGTTTTTTTATTTCTTTTTTATGGTTACGTGTAAACCACATCGCAATGCCGCCAATTCCAAGGCTTACGAAAAAGGATAGTAAAAGCCCATTAGTTGCTCCGTCTTGCATAATACAACTACTAAGGGTGGCAATACCCATAAACAGAGCGTTAAACAGCAGTAGCAGTCCTAAAATGTGAACGATAATTTTAAGGTTAAACCCTTTCATGGCTTATAAAAAAAGTTGCTCTACTCTTCTGATGGATTGCGGTAAACAGCAAACCAGCACAAGATCTTCATCTTCAATAACAAAATCTCCTAATGCAATAATACCAACACCATTTCGAACAACCCCACCAATTGTAGCCGTTTTAGGGAAATCTAAATCTTTAATGGATTTGCCAATAACCTTAGCGCCTGTTTTCACTTTAAACTCTACAATTTCAGCATCCATATTATTGAGTTTTGCCAAATCTACTACCTCTCCCCTTCGTATATATCGAAATATGGTATTTGCTGTTAGCATCTTTTTATTCACTAAGGTATCTACCCCTATGGACTTTGTAAGTTCAAAGTAATCCATGTTTTCTATAAGAGCAATGATTTTGTGAACATGCTTTGACTTTGCCATAAGGCAAGACATAATATTTGTTTCTGCATCGTTAGTAACGCCTAAAAAAGCATCCATTTCATCTAGATTCTCCTCTAGCATCAGCTCTACATTACGTCCATCGCCATGAATAATTAAGGTGTCGGGTAAACGTTCAGCCATTTCAATAGCTCGATCCTTGTCAAGTTCTATAAGTTTTACATTAATCCCTTTACTACAAAGATCTTCGGCTGTTTTAAAACCAACGCGACCTCCTCCCAAAATCATTACATTTTTAATTTTGTTTTTTACCTCACCTGTTAGGCTGTATAACTCAGAGACGCCTTCAGGCAGGGTGGTGAAATAAACCTGATCGCCTTGTTCAAAGCATGTGTCGCCTCTTGGAATTATGGTATTTACACCCTCCAAGCGTTTTATCGCTATGGGCATAAAATGAACTCCAGGAAAAACCGCAGCTGCCTCTCGAACAGTTTTGCCAATAAAAGGTGCGTCCTCTTCTAAGGTGGTGCCCATCATGGTTAATGCTCCATTCTCAAATTCGTGGCTGTTTTCAAAAGCAGACTGGTGAATAAGTAATTGGATTTCTTCAGCTGCTAATTCCTCAGGTGAGACCAATTCATCAATGCCTAAAGCCTTAAAGTCCACATCGTCTTTATATTTTTCAAATTCAATATCGGTAACACGGGCTATGGTTTGTTTACATCCCAATTGTTTTGCAAGTAAGCAACACATAAGATTCGTTGTTTCCGAAGGAGTTACAGCAATCATCATATCAGCATTGGCGACGCCTCCTAATTTTAGCGTACCCAAAGCTGCAGGATCTCCTTTTACTGCACGAATATCCAAATGATTTTCGGCATAGTTTAATGCTTCTTTATCAAGATCGATTAGGGTGATATCTTGGGCCTCAAACGAGAGTAATTTGGCTAAGTGAAAGCCAATGTCGCTGGCACCAGCGATGATAATATTCATCTAAATTGCTATTATATACTGCAAATATAACAAGTTTATTATCAGTGATACATTTTAATCAAACGCTACAGAATAGTTACCTTTGCTGGCTATGAGTAAAAACATCACTCCTTACAAAGATTCGACGCTGTCCAAAAAGGAACAAGTTACCCTTATGTTTGACCGAATTGCTCAAAAATACAACGGCTTAAATCGCGTGTTATCTTTAGGGCTCGATAAAGGTTGGCGAAAAAAAATAGTGGCGTTGGTTCGAAAACAACAGGCTACAAGCGTACTGGACGTTGCAACAGGAACTGGAGATGTTGCTATTGCCATGAGTACTATTGCAACTCTTTCAATTCATGCCGTAGATTTGTCGACACAAATGTTGGCAGTTCAAGCAACGGAACTTGAAAAATTAAAGCTCTCCAACAGAATTACACTCGCCATAGCTGATGCCGAAAAACTCCCTTTTGATTCACAATTTGATGCCGTGACTGTTGCATTTGGTATTCGAAACTTTGCAAATCTAAGCGTAGGCCTAAGTGAAATGTTTCGGGTTTTGAATCCAAAAGGATGTTTGTATGTACTTGAAACATCTCGACCAAAAAAATTCCCAATGCGGCAAGCACATTTTATCATGTCTCGCATCCTTATTCCAACAATGGGAAAGCTTTTTGCTGAAGATAAAGGAGCCTATGCATATCTTGGAGAATCTGCGGCACACTTCCCTGATGGCGTTGCATTATGCAATAAATTAAGAGATGTTGGGTTTACTAAAGTAACGCACAAACCACTAAGTGGCGGTGTGGTAAGCCTGTACATAGCCGAAAAATGAAACTTCTTATATTTATTGTACTCTTTTTCACAACCCTAACTTGTGGTTACGGTCAAGACTACCGGTCTGAAAACCTTAAAATTGAAGACAAGAAACTTTTGCGTTTTGGATATTATATTGGAATCAATTCAGTTGGCGCAAAAATGGAGTATCACCCCGCTACAACAGGCCAACCTTTTCGAATTCAGGTTAAACAAAAACCAAGTTTTGATGTTGGGTTACTTGCCGATTTTAGAATTAATGAATTCCTAAACATCCGTTTTCATCCAGGGGTTGCCTTTGTTGAACGAGATATTTTATTTCCATTTTCAAAGACTAGTTTTTCGAAACCACTTTTAGAACGAAACCTTAAATCAAACTATGTTCGTTTGCCCATTGGTATAAAGCTAAATACACGACGCATTCGCAATGCCCGTCCATATATAATGGGAAGCTTTTCTTACAATATGAATATAACTAGCGAAGAAAATAACTCAGAGGATAATGAATCTGGTACCTTTAGAATGAAAAGCAATATGTATGCTTGGGAATTTGCTATTGGTTCTGATATTTACTTACCCTTTTTTAAATTTTCCCCTTCCATTCATGGGGTTTTTGCATTAAACGATGAGTTTGTTCCAGATGAAGATCCTAACAGCCCGTTTACAAAAAACATTAAATCAATGAAAACCCGTGGTGTATTTCTTCGATTTACTTTTGAATAGCTAACCTTTACAAAATTCGCTTAACAAAATTCCTGTAGCCATGGCTACATTAAGACTTTCAGCAGCAGGGTTTCCGTAAGATGGAATCGATACATTTTTTGAAGTTAACGCAGCAATATTTTCAGAAATACCATGTCCCTCATTTCCTAGAACAAGAACAGCGTTAGAGGGAAGGGTTGTATCATAAATAGAAATTCCACTAACTGTAGTTCCAACAACAACCAAATCGTGCGTATTAAAACAAGTTGCCAGATCAACATAATGCACTTGAACCGTAGAAAGTGACCCCATGCTGGCTTGAACTACTTTTGGATTATAACAATCAACAGTATCGGTTGAGCAAAGCAATTGTTTGATACCAAACCAATCACAAAGGCGAATTATAGTTCCAAGATTTCCTGGGTCACGCACCCCATCCAAAGCAAGGTTTAATTTTTGTGGCTCATAAGATAAATCGGTTGGGATTGAAAATGCTGCCCAAAATGAAGGAGACGTTGAAAGATTGGTCAATTTATTCATTTCAACAGATGTAATTACCTCAAATGGAATCCTTGTTGAAGTTGATAAATCAAGACCAAAACAATGTATTAACTCATACCCGTTTTCCAAAAAAGTAAGGATTGCCTTTTCTCCTTCAACTGAAAAAAGTTGGTGTTGATTTCGGTATTTTTTTTGGCCTAATTGGCCTAACTGTTTTAATATGTTTTTGGTAACCATGTATTTGGTGTATTTTTGAATAATCACAACATAACTGTTGACTACACATTTTTCAAAAATACTAGGTTTTTTCATGCTTTCGGCATTGATATTAGGATGTTCTGCAACGCAGCACTTACCCGAGGGAACTGTATTGTTGCATAAAAACACGGTTATTGTTGACAACGAAATTGCTGTTGACTCAGTCGAAAACATCGTTCAGCCCAAACCCAATAAACGTTTTTTAGGAATCCCTTTTGGGCTACTGCTTTACCAATCAGCAAATGACAGCGCAGCGATCGAATTTGATCAATGGGTTGTCAAAAAACCAAAACGCCAAAAACGGCTTCAGGCACTTTGGTCAGCGAAGCAAGTAGCTAAAATGAAAAATTACAAGCTAGGGTTTCAGCAATGGAAAAAAAATACAGGGGAACCCCCTGTTATAACTGACTCACTACTCAGAATATCTAACGCTGAAAAACTACGTTCTTTTTTCTCTAATGAAGGGTATTTTAATGCTGCCGTAGCAACAAAAGCAGAAACTTTAAATCAAAAAGCTAAAGTCCATTATAATGTTGAAACTAATACACCCTATTTTTTAGACAGCATTAGTGCGATAATTGAAAGTCCGGTTTTGGATTCTATTTATCGAGCAACTAGTGCGCAAAGTACTCTTAAAAAAGGCAACAGATACCGCACAAGTGACTTTGAAAAGGAGCGAAATCGATTGTTTACATTGTTTCGTAATGCTGGTGTTTATCCCTTTCAGTTAAACTCCATAGATTTTAGCGTAGGCATTGATTCAACAGGATTCGATTACCGCCTTCCTGTAGATATAAATATTCGAAACCATATCGAAAACCAAAATGGCATTACCGTTGAAAAAACATACAAGGTTTCTAAGATGAATACTTTAAACGTATTTGTTGGCAACCCAGGAGATACTAAAAACAACCCTTACGATTCTATTGCTTTTTTTAAAGGCATTCATTTTTATAGTCAAGGAAAAATGCGTTATAGCAAACGCCTACTTCGAGATGCAATTCCTTTCAAATCTACCGATTTGTATAGCGATAATGCAAGGAGCCTAACATTAAAACAGCTTACACGTTTACAAAGTTTTGACTATCCAACAATACGGTATGATTATGCTGATGAAGAAGAAACACTTTTAGATGCATCGATCTATTTAACCCCTAAAAAAAGGTATTCCTTAAATTTTGGACTGGATCTTACTCAATCAAATATTTTAAAACGAGGAATAGCATTTAGTTCAGGATTAAGTGTGTTAAATGTATTTGGAGGAGCAGAAACCTTGGAAATTGGAAGCAGGGGCTCCTTGGGAAGATCTTCAGATGTAGCCATTTCTGAATTTGCATTTGATGTGCAACTACGTGCACCCCAGTTTTTACTCCCTTTTGCACGGAAACTAAATAAACAAAAAATTGCTCCTCAAACCATCTTTAGAGTTGGGACCGCTACTCAAAAAAACATAGGTTTGGATAAGAAAAGCCTGACTGGGTCTATTCAATATAAGTGGAGTCCAAAGAAAAATAGAAAATGGGCCTTTTCCCTCGCTGATGTAGAGTTTGTAAACAATCAAAATAAAGAAAATTATTTTGGTGTGTACACAAATGCATACAGTGAATTGAATACAATAGCATTAGATACGGATTCTAATCCAGGCTATATGCAAAATGACAAACTCATCATTCCTCTTGGCGCACAGTCATTTATACAAGATGTGATTTCGGGAAATACAAACCTTACACAGCAAGATGCCGCTTTTAATCGGGTACAACGCATAGAAGAACGAAGAAGCAGACTGACCCAGAACAATTTAATTTTTAGCTCTGGAATTCAGTATTTTAATTCATCAAAAAGTGGAGCTTTTGATAATGAGTTCACGCAGTTTAGAGCAAATATTTCTTGGGCAGGCAATCTATTACAAGCAATAGCAAAACCATTTAATTTAGAGCAATCAAATGGAAAATACTTGTTTCTAGATGTCCCCTTTAGCCAATACATAAAAATTGAAACTGATTGGATTAAGCATTGGCGTATTACAGAAAGTCAAGTACTAGCAGCTAGAGGTTTCGCTGGAGTAGCTATACCTTATGGAAACGCAGATAATATTCCTTTTAACCGTTCTTTTTTTGCGGGTGGCGCATACGACAACAGGGCTTGGGAAGTATACCGTCTTGGTCCTGGCTCCAGTAATACCGGAAATGAATTCAACGAAGCAAATTTAAAATTAGCATTTAATGTAGAATATCGTTTTGATTTAATTGGGTCACTTAAAGGCGGGCTTTTTGTTGATGTGGGCAATATTTGGAATGTGGCAGATAATGTAAAAGAAGGTACAAGAAGGTTTGATGGATTTCAAGATTTAAACGAGCTTGCCGTAGGTTCTGGTTTTGGACTTCGATATGATTTTGGTCTCTTCCTTTTAAGGGTTGACATGGGCTTCAAAACACACAATCCTGTGCTCCCAGAAGGTGATCGATGGGATTTTAATTATACCTTAAATAATGCTAATCCTACACTTGGTATAAATTATCCTTTCTAAGCCCATAATTGTTTCCTATTTTTGCGACAAATTAAACAATACATTAAAATGTCTCACTCCATTAAGCCAGGTGTTGCAACCGGCAACCAAGTCCAAGAAATTTTTGCTTTAGCTAAATCCAAACAATTTGCGCTCCCTGCTGTAAATGTAATTGGGTCTGATTCCACTAACGCTGTACTAGAAACAGCTGCTAAACTCAACGCACCTGTTATCGTTCAATTTTCGAACGGGGGTGCTCAGTTTAACGCTGGAAAAGGGCTATCTAACGAAAATCAACGTGCTGCTATTGCAGGAGCTGTTGCAGGAGCAAAACATGTACACCAAATGGCCGAGCTATATGGTGTTAGTGTTATTCTTCACACCGATCATGCTGCAAAAAAACTTCTTCCTTGGATTGATGGGTTACTTGACGCCAGTGAAAAACACTTCGCAGAAACAGGAAAATCATTATTTAGTTCACACATGATAGACCTTTCTGAAGAACCCATTGAAGAAAACATCGAAATCTGCAAAACATATTTAGAGCGCATGGCAAAAATGGATATGACGCTTGAAATTGAGCTTGGTGTTACAGGAGGTGAAGAAGATGGTGTCGATAATACTGACATTGATAGCTCTAAACTTTATACGCAGCCAGAAGAAGTAGCTTATGCATTTGAAGAATTATCTAAAATAAGTCCTCGATTTACAATTGCTGCTGCTTTTGGAAACGTGCATGGTGTGTACAAGCCTGGAAATGTTAAGCTTACACCAAAAATATTAAAGAATTCTCAAGAGCATGTAAGTGAAAAATATCATGTTGCTCCCAACACGATAGACTTCGTTTTCCATGGAGGTTCAGGGTCTACTGTTGAAGAAATCCGCGAAGGGATTAGCTATGGAGTAATCAAAATGAACATTGATACCGATATGCAATATGCGTACATGTCTGGGGTTCGTGATTACATCCAAGACAAATCGGGTTACCTTCAACAACAAATTGGAAATCCAGAAGGTGATGATGTGCCTAACAAAAAGTTTTACGATCCACGCGTATGGTTACGCGAAGGACAAAAAGCATTTGTTACTCGTTTGGAACAAGCCTTCGAAGACCTCAATAACGTCAACACCCTCTAGTTTCTAGGGTTTTATATATTTGATAAAATTCTACGCCTATGTCTTGGTTTAAACGTACCGAAAAGGGGATACAAACTCAAACCCATGAGAAAAAGGACACTCCTCAAGGGCTCTGGTATAAATCGCCAACAGGTAAAATTGTTGACACCGATCAACTTGCAGAGAACTTCTATGTTTCCCCAGAAGATGGGTACCACGTACGTATAGGCAGCAAGGAATATTTTGAGATTTTATTTGATGACAATTCCTTTGAAGAACTCGATTCTACCTTGACTTCAAAAGATCCCTTAAAGTTTGAGGACACCAAAAAATATAAAGACCGTATTAAGGCTGCTCAAAAGAAAACAAATCTGAAAGATGCCGTGCGTTCGGCTGTGGGATTGTCAAACGGTAATAAACTGGTAGTATCGTGTATGGATTTTGGTTTTATTGGCGGTTCTATGGGCTCGGTAGTAGGTGAAAAAATATACCGTGCCGCTGATTATGCTTTAAAACATAATATCCCATTTGTAATGATTTCCAAATCGGGTGGTGCGCGAATGATGGAAGCAGCGCTATCATTAATGCAAATGGCTAAAACCTCAGCAAAGCTCGCCCAACTTGCTGATGCTAAAATTCCTTATATATCATTATGTACTGATCCAACAACTGGAGGAACAACAGCCTCTTTCGCTATGCTTGGGGACATTAATATTTCTGAACCAGGTGCATTGATTGGTTTTGCTGGCCCGCGAGTGGTAAAAGACACTACAGGCCAAGATCTGCCAGACGGATTTCAAACGGCTGAATTTTTACAAGAACACGGGTTTCTCGACTTCATAACCCACCGCAGGGAATTAAAGAAAAATATCAACTTATACCTTGATTTAATCTTAAATAGAAACCTCTCTACAGACGCGTAAAACCAACCGATAATTATTCTATATTTGCACCCTCCAAGATCGTCTTGGAATTGCATAAAAATCATTTACAATAATATTGGCATGTCATTAAGTAAAGAAGCGAAAGTAGAAATCTTCAAAAAGCACGGAAAGTCTGATAAAGACACCGGAAGCACTGAAGGACAAATAGCTTTATTCACCCAACGTATTAACGACCTAACGGGACACCTGAAAAAAAATCATAAAGATTACAATACAGAGCGCTCTTTGGTCATGTTGGTTGGTAAACGAAGAAGTCTACTAGATTATTTGAAATCTAAAGACATCGAACGCTATCGATCCCTGATTAAAGAATTGGGCATTAGAAAGTAAGCACATAAAAGCATCCGCATCATTCGGTTTTTCATAGGGTATCTACGGCCACAACACAACACCTGATACTAACTTAAAATAAAAACGTATGATACCTAACGTACACACATCGACTATTGATTTAGGCGATGGCCGTACCATAACCCTAGAAACAGGCAAGCTTGCCAAACAAGCTGATGGCTCTGTAGTTATTCGCAGTGGAAACTGTATGCTACTCGCTACTGTTGTATCGGCGCGTAAAGCGTCCGATGTAGATTTTTTACCCTTAACGGTAGACTATCGTGAAAAATTTGCCGCTGCAGGACGTTTTCCTGGTGGCTTTTTTAAACGTGAAGCAAGACCAAGCAACGAAGAAATATTAACCATGCGACTGGTTGACCGTGTGTTGCGCCCTCTTTTTCCAAAAGATTACCATGCTGAAACACAACTCATGATTCAATTAATGTCTCATGATGAAAATGTAAAGCCAGACGCCCTTGCAGGACTTGCTGCCTCTACTGTTCTTCAATTGTCGGACATTCCTTTTGAGTGCCCAATTTCAGAAGTACGCGTTGGACAAATTGATGGTAGATTTATTATCAACCCTAGCAAAGAACAGCTAAAAGCATCTAACATCGATATTATGATTGGTGCAAGTGCCGACTCTGTAACCATGGTTGAAGGTGAGTTTGATGAAGTTTCTGAAGAAGTGATGGCTGATGCGATTCGATTTGGACACGAAGCCATTAAAGACCAAATTGCTGCGCAAATTGAATTGGTAACCGCTGCTGGCAAGAAAGAAACGCGAACTTACGAAGCTGAAGATAGCGACGAAACAATAGAAAAAAAGGTGCATGAATTTGCATACCAACAATGTTATGATATCGCCAAAAAAGGAAGTTCTAAACATGAGCGCAGTGAGGCTTTTGGTGAAGTAAAAGAAGCGTTACGTGCCACATTTACTGAGGAAGAGTTAGAAACTAACGGAAAGCTAATTGGCAAGTACTTTAACAAAACACAAAAAGAAGCAGTACGCGAATTGGTGTTGGCTGAAGGAGTTCGTCTTGATGGACGTCAAACTACGGATATCCGTCCAATTTGGTGTGAAGTGGATTATTTACCTTCTACACACGGGTCGTCGGTATTCACACGTGGTGAAACTCAAGCTTTGGCTACAGTTACTCTTGGAACATCTAGAGAAGCAAATGTTATTGATTTGCCAACGGATCAAGGTGAAGAAAACTTTTACCTGCATTATAACTTCCCTCCTTTTTGTACAGGAGAAGCACGTCCGTTACGAGGCACTTCTCGACGTGAAATTGGTCACGGAAATTTAGCCCAACGGGCGCTTAAAAAAGTAATGCCAGACGATTGTCCTTACACGGTTCGTGTTGTTTCAGAAGTTTTAGAATCTAACGGTTCTTCTTCTATGGCTACCGTTTGTGCAGGAACCATGGCGCTAATGGACGCTGGAGTTAATATTTCTAATCCTGTGTCTGGAATTGCAATGGGTCTTATTTCTGATGGAGAGCGTTTTGCGGTTCTTTCAGATATTCTTGGTGATGAAGATCATTTAGGAGATATGGACTTTAAAGTAACCGGAACCGAACACGGAATTACTGCTTGTCAGATGGATATTAAAATCAAAGGCTTGCCGTACGAAATCCTTATCAAGGCTTTAAAGCAAGCTCGTGATGGCCGTTTACATATCCTTGAAAAACTAACTGAAACTATTGAAGTACCAGCTGCTGACGTTAAAGATCACGCACCAAAAATGGTAATGCGTACGATCCCCAACGAGTACATTGGAGCAATTATAGGACCTGGAGGAAAAGTGATTCAAGAACTTCAAAAAGCAACCCAAACTACTATCGTGATTAATGAAGATCCTGATACTGGTGAAGGAATTATTGAAATTCTTGGTACTGGCCCAGAAGGAATTGATAGCGTTCTTGCGCGTATTGATGCCCTTACATTTAAACCTGTGGTAGGAGAAGTATACGAAGTACAAGTTATTAAAGTCTTAGACTTTGGAGCTGTTGTTGAGTATGCTGATGCGCCAGGAAATGAAGTGCTATTACACGTAAGTGAATTGGCTTGGGAACGCACCGAAAATGTTACCGATGTAGTAAACATGGGTGATGTATTTGATGTGAAGTACCTTGGCACAGATCCACGTACAAGAAAAGAAAAAGTGTCGCGTAAAGCACTTCTCGAAAAACCTGAAGGATATGTAGAGCGTAAGCCTCGTCCATCTGGAGATCGTAGAAATAGCGGCGGTCAAAACAGAAGACCACGTCGCGACTAAATAACTAGTCATATTGTAACCTAACCGCTAAGACCTAAGGCCTTAGCGGTTTTTTTTTAATCTTTTGTAACCACAAGGAGCTTGTTTGCGTATAATACATAGCACATATAGACAACAACAATATGAGACAATTAAAAATAACAAAGCAGGTTACGAATCGTGAAACTGCTTCGCTTGATAAATACCTTCAAGAAATTGGCAAAGTAGATCTTATTACTGCCGAAATGGAGGTTGAGCTTGCTCAACGCATTAAGGCTGGCGATCAAATTGCGTTAGAAAAATTAACCAAAGCGAATCTTCGTTTTGTGGTCTCTGTTGCAAAGCAATATCAAAATCAAGGCCTTACCCTACCCGACCTTATTAATGAAGGTAATTTAGGTCTTATTAAAGCTGCTAAACGATTTGACGAAACCCGTGGATTTAAATTTATCTCTTATGCCGTTTGGTGGATTCGTCAGTCTATACTTCAAGCGCTTGCAGAACAATCACGTATTGTTAGGCTTCCGTTAAATAAAATTGGGTCAATCAATAAAATAAACAAAACGTATGCGTTTTTGGAACAAGCTCATGAACGTGTACCCTCTGCTGAAGAAATTGCAAAAGAGCTCGACATGACAGTTTCGGATGTAAAAGAATCCATGAAGAATTCTGGCCGCCATGTTTCTATGGATGCGCCACTAGTTGAAGGGGAAGACTCTAACCTTTATGATGTACTTCGCAGTGGTGAGTCGCCAAATCCAGACAGGGATTTAATGCACGAATCTTTACGTACGGAAATTGAGCGTTCGCTAGAAACGCTTACACCTAGAGAAGCTGATGTTGTCCGTTTATACTTTGGATTAGGAAATCAACATCCCATGACGCTAGAAGAGATCGGTGAAACTTTTGACCTAACACGCGAACGTGTTCGTCAAATTAAAGAAAAAGCCATTCGACGATTAAAACATACTTCACGCAGCAAAATCTTAAAAACATATTTAGGATAATGAGTACTGTTAAAATAGCACCCTCTATGTTGGCGGCTGACTTTGCCAACTTAGAACAGGACATCAACATGGTAAATCAGAGTGAAGCCGACTGGTTTCACATTGATGTGATGGACGGTGTTTTTGTGCCAAATATTTCGTTTGGAATGCCAGTGCTAAAAGCCATGGCAAAACATACCAAAAAACCTTTAGATGTACACCTAATGATTGTCGATCCAGACCGGTACATTCAAACTTTTGCAGAACTCGGATCAACAGTGTTAACGGTACATGCTGAAGCGTGTACACACCTTCATCGTACTGTTCAAGCCATTAAGGCAGCTGGAATGCAAGCTGGGGTAGCACTAAACCCACATACTCCTATTTCAGTTATTGAAGAACTTATTTCCGAAATCGATTTAGTCTGCATAATGAGTGTAAATCCCGGGTTTGGTGGGCAAAAATTTATTAAAAACACTTTCGCTAAAGTCCGTAAACTTCGAGCTTTAATTGATGACAACAAGGCCAATGTACGCATAGAAATTGATGGAGGGGTCACCAGTTCTAATGCTGCTGAATTGGTAAATGCTGGAGCCGATGTTTTGGTCGCTGGAAGTTTTGTTTTCTCGTCTAAAAGCCCAAGCCAAACCATACACGATTTAAAGCAATTGGCTAGTTTATAGTAGATTTTGTGTCGATTTATTTTCTTAATTTTAAGAACACAAATCTTCACCATGAAAATCAAAAAATCAATTCTGTTGTTTGTTTTCCCCCTCTTCTTAGGGTGTAAGACAAACACGCTTACTGGTAAAAACACCTTAAATTTCTTTGGAAACAACAAGCAAATATTTGCGATGTCGTTGCAACAATACGCCACTTTCTTAAAGGAAAATGACGTTGTAACGGACACCGAAGAAGCCAAATTAATCACAACTATTGGTAATGATATTGCCAAGGCAGCTCAACAGTATTTCTCCTGTAAAGGGCAGCCCAACAGCTTAGATGATTATAACTGGGAATACAACTTGGTAAAAAGTGAACAAATAAATGCTTGGTGTATGCCAGGAGGAAAAATTGTCTTTTATACGGGCATCATGCCAATTGCAAAAAATCCGGATGGAATTGCAGCAATCATGGGACATGAAGTAGCCCACGCCCTTGCCGATCATGGCGCGCAGCGTATGAGCCTTGGTATTGTACAGCAGGCAGGAGGGATTATAGCAACAGAAGCTACTAAAAATCAAGAAGCGCAAAAACGCGATCGCATTATGAAAGCTTATGGCATTGGATCAACTGTAGGGGGTATGTTACCTTTTAGCAGAAAACATGAAACTGAGGCGGATAAAATTGGGTTAGAATTGATGACACTTGCAGGCTACAATCCTGAGGAAGCACCCAAGTTATGGGAACGCATGAAAGCACAATCAAAAGGAGGACAACCCGAGTTTTTAAGCACACATCCTAGCGAAGAACGTCGAATTGCGAACTTAAAGCAATGGATTCCACAAGCGAAAGCATTGGCGGGAGAGATCAAAGTAAATTCATCGAATTAACTCCATCAAAAATTAAAATCATGAAACCAATTATTACTGTTTTTAGTGCTATTATACTTCTTACTGCTTGTTCAAAAACAACACCAGAAGCACAGTTACTCGAGCTTATGGAAACGTACCATGAAGAAACACTTAAAATGAATCCAATTAGTGCTACGTTTCAAGGAGATACTAGGTATAATGATTACTTACCTAACTACCTCTCTGAAGAAGTCATGGCTTCGCAAAAAGTTTTTTATACTGAAACACTCAATGCATTAAACGCAATAGATGATAAAAACTTTACTGCAGAAAACAAGCTCAATAAACAAGTGCTTCAGTGGGAATGTGAAACGAGCCTAATGGGCATGGAATTTCCTACCGAGTTACTCCCAATTAATCAAATGTGGACACTACAATTGACCATAGGTCAATTAGCAGCCGGTGCAAGCGCTCAACCATTTAATACTGTTAAAGACTATACCAATTGGTTATTAAGAGTAGACGACTATATCGACTGGCTTCAAAGCGCAAAAACTCGAATGAAAGAAGGGGTCGTTCAAGGAGTTGTTTTGCCAAAATCTTTGATTCGAAAAGTTATTCCCCAGTTAGAGTCTATTGTAGAGCCCGATCTTGAAAAAAATATTTTTTTTACCCCAGCACTCCATTTCCCAGAAACCTTTTCAAACAAAGAAAAAGACAGCCTAGGACTCGCATATAAGAGTATGGTAACCGAAAAAATAATTCCTACTTACAAGGAGCTTGCCGATTTCATGAAGACTACATACCTAGACGCAGGGCGAAACAGCAGTGGATTTGATGCTTATTCATTTGGTGAGGATTATTACTCCTATGCCATTCACCTATACACTACTACAAACATGACTGCAGATGAGATTCATCAACTTGGATTATCAGAAGTGGCACGACTTAGAGGAGAAATGGAACGCGTTAAAAAACAAGTTGGATTTAAAGGCGATTTAAATGCCTTTTTTGAACATGTGCGTACAAAAAAAGAATTAATGCCTTTTACCAATCCGCAACAGGTAATTGATAATTTTAATGCCATTCATAATAAAATGAAAGCGCGGGTTGACCAACTGTTTGAGTTACAACCCAAAACTCCATTTGAAGTACGACGTGTTGAGGCTTTTAGAGAAAAATCGGCAGCTGCACATTACAACCAAGGTTCACTAGATGGTTCACGACCCGGAGTGTTTTATGTCCCTATTCCAGATGTAAGTGCTTACAATATTTTTTCTGACGAAGACTTGTTTTTACACGAAGCAATTCCTGGGCATCATTTCCAAATTTCGCTTCAGCAGGAAAATACAAACCTTCCTGATTTCAGAAAAACCCTGTGGTACAGTGCTTAT
The DNA here is from genome assembly GCA_029238215.1 of Flavobacteriaceae bacterium. Classification (GTDB taxonomy): domain Bacteria; phylum Bacteroidota; class Bacteroidia; order Flavobacteriales; family Flavobacteriaceae; genus UBA7446. Next base: position 21,029 of record JAQWGN010000010.1, on the reverse strand, counting down.
GGTGAAGGCTGGGCTTTATATTGTGAATCCTTAGGCGTCGAACTTGGGCTATATGACGATCCGTACCAATATTTTGGAATGCTTAGTGCAGAAATGCATCGTGCCATTCGCTTGGTAGTAGACACCGGCATTCACACCAAAGGCTGGACCCGTGAACAAGCCATTGCATATTCTCTTGCCAACGAGGCCGAGCCAGAATATGCTATTGTTTCAGAGATTGAGCGCTATATGGCCAATCCAGGACAAGCCTTGTCCTACAAAATTGGGCAATTGAAAATTAGAGAACTTCGCGCCATAGCAGAAAAGCAATTGGGAGATGCTTTTGATATTCGAGCATTTCACCGGATTGTATTAGAGTCGGGCTGTATTCCACTGGCACTTTTAGAGGATAAAGTCAGTATATGGATAGATAGCCAATAAGCCGAATTTCTTCAAAACGAATTTGTAACTTTGAAAAAACAATATCACGCTTTATGATTTTAGTTACTGGAGGGCTCGGTTTTATTGGGTCGCACACCGTAGTTTCACTACAAGAAAAAGGACATGAAGTGCTTATTGTTGATGACTTGTCCAACGCCACAACCGATGTGTTATCGGGCATCAAACAAGCAAGTGGTATTCGCCCTGCATTTGAAAAACTTGATTTACAAGATGCCGTGGGAGTTAAAAAACTTTTTGAAACCTATTCAATTTCTGGAATCATCCACTTTGCTGCATTTAAGGCAGTAGGAGAAAGTGTACAGAAACCCATTGCCTATTACCAAAATAATTTAGGGTCTCTCTTAAATCTATTGGCTGAAATTGAGAAATCCACTACTCCTATTCCGTTTATCTTTAGTTCATCGTGTACCGTATATGGAGAAGCAGATTCTTTACCCATTAACGAAGATGCAGCCATAAAAGCAGCGATGTCGCCCTATGGAAATACGAAACAAATTGGGGAAGAAATCATAGTAGACAGCGTAAAAGCGATTAAAGATTTTCGTGCCATTTGCTTGCGTTATTTCAATCCTATTGGAGCACACCCTTCAATTGCCATTGGTGAACTACCTCTTGGAAGACCACAAAATTTAGTGCCCTTCATTACACAAACCGCAGCAGGTATTTTTCCAAAACTGACTGTTTTTGGAAACGATTACCCCACGCCCGATGGTACGAATATCCGTGATTATATTCATGTCGTGGATTTGGCTGAAGCACATGTAGTCGCATTAGAGCGTATTCTAACTGGCGCAAGTAACGACCGCTATGAAGTCTTTAATTTGGGAACAGGAAAAGGAAGTTCAGTATTGGAAGTCATTACTAGCTTTGAACGCGTTTCAGGTAAAAAATTAGCGTACACGTTTGGGTCGAAACGCGAAGGGGATGTCGTTGCTGCCTATGCCGATACCAGCAAAGCAAATGCGGTATTGGGCTGGAAAACCAAACGAAGCCTTGACGAAGCCGTTTCATCGGCATGGAAATGGGAACAAAAAATTAGAGATTGTTAAACTATTACCGCTTTTAATAGGGTATTCGTGCGCTAGGCAGACGCTTTAAAAACATGCAAAATTCAAGTTTTAACGTGTATGTTTTGTGTTCTAACAAAATGAAAAAACCTCTATTCTTTTTGTTCAGGCTTTTTTTTATTCTTTATTTAGTTAAACATCAATTCTGGGGACGTTGCTTTATCCCGAGCTACTTCAGCGGATACATCCAAAAATAACAGTATCGTTGGCAGGGTTTATAACACCTCCAACTTGCTTTCTGGATTTATTTAGAAACAAACGTAAACTCACTAGTTAACGGAGCATATAACATAAATTTTACGTTCGAAGACGAAAATGATGCCTCACAACTTTATTTCAATAAAATGCTAAATGGCTCAAGAAATGGGATAACAGGGTTCAGCAACTCAAATGAGGTAAATTATAATATTACTAAAACATTACTTACAATTTCCTATAACTCTATGTGATAAAAGAATTTTATGCGCTATTCTTAGGTCAATTCCGATGTTATCGAAAAAAAAAATCAACCATAAAAATAGATTTCGTTTTTTCAGTCAAAAGCACATCGTATACAAATCCCAAAAACTATGTTAAATGTTCTTTTTTAAGATACATATGTTTTTCTAGTTATAATATTAATAATAGTTTATTATCTTCAAAATTCTATAACAGATTAATGATTGATCATAAAATATTAAGAATTCATTCTAGAGATAATATAATCGTCGCATTGGCAAATTTGTCTAAAGGCGATATTGTTGAATTGGACGATGTTTCTTTTACTTTAGTGACTGACGTTAAAGCGAAGCATAAGTTTGCCCTTCGTAACTTTACTATTGACGAAGAAATTTTTATGTATGGAGTAGTGGTTGGTAAGGCAAAAAATAAAATTCTCAAGGGGGAAGTTATAACAAGGCAGAATATTATTCATGAAACAGAACCCTATGTGGTTCCAAAAAAATCAATACAAAAAACCTGGACTTCGCCCAAGCTTACCCCTTTCTCAAAGAAACATTTTTTGGGCTATCATCGTGATGATGGCCGTGTTGGAACAGAAAACAACTGGCTTGTAATCCCGTTGGTGTTTTGTCAAAACAGGAATATAGAAACGCTTCAAGCAACCATGCTAAAAGAGCTAGGATATGAAAATCCATCGAAACAAAGTTTTGATATTTCATTGCTAATAGATAAGTATAAGTCAGGCGCTTCCGAAGAAGAATTATTGGGAGTAGACCTTAGTACGAACAATCGACATAAGCAGCGGAACCGAATCTTTCCAAACGTTGACGGGATACATTTTCTTACACACGAAGGCGGTTGCGGAGGTTCAACTTCTGATGCAGTAACGCTTTGCAATTTATTAGCAGGGTACATCAACAATCCAAATGTTGGAGGTGTAACCATTTTAAGCTTAGGCTGCCAACATGCACAAGTGGATATCCTTGAACGTGCATTAAAGCGCATTGCCCCTAACTCAAAAAAGCCAGTATATTTTTTAGAGCAACAACAAAGCAGTTCAGAACCAGCATTTATATCCGAGGCCATAAGAAAAACATTTGTTGGGCTTATTGAAGTCAATAAAATTTCGAGAGCACCAGCTCCGCTGAGTAAGCTTACCATTGGATTGGAGTGTGGTGGTTCGGATGGATTCTCAGGGATTTCTGCCAACCCAACTTTAGGGTATGTTTCTGATTTGATTGTTGGACTAGGTGGCGCAGCCATCCTTTCTGAATTTCCCGAACTAAACGGGGTTGAGCAAGAGCTTATCAATCGTTGTGTAGACGTAGATAAAGCACAGAAATTTGCACAAATTATGAAAGCGTACAACGATAAGGCTACTGCGCTAGGGGCTGGCTTTTATGCTAATCCATCGCCAGGAAATATTAAAGATGGACTCATAACAGACGCCATCAAATCAGCGGGTGCTGCAAAAAAAGGAGGAACCTCACCAATAGTTGATGTTTTAGACTATACGGAACAACTCGAAAAGCCTGGCTTAAACCTTTTGTGCACGCCTGGAAATGATGTTGAATCAACAACTGGTCTTGCTGGCTCAGGAGCAAACGTTATTTTATTTACAACAGGGCTAGGAACGCCTACTGGGAACCCTGCTGTACCCGTTATAAAAATATCAACGAATACGAGTGTTTACAACAAAATGAATGACATCATTGATTTTAATACAGGAGGCATTATTGATGGTAAGCAAACCGTCGAAAGCTGTGGCGAAGCGCTTTTGTCATACATTATAAAGGTAGCAAGTGGCGAGCTTGAAGTAAACGCACGGAGATTGGGTCAAAACGATTTTATCCCTTGGAAAAGAGGGTTGTCACTATAATACAAGACAATGAAAACTAAATTTTCTTTAGAAAACAAAGGAGTGATAATTACGGGTGGAGGTAGTGGCATTGGTAAAGCCATAGCCGAAACCTTTGCCGCTCAAGGAGCTGATGTATATATCTTAGATTTCAATATGAATGCTGCAACCAATACAGCAGCTGAAATCAACAAGCAGGGTTTTCAGGCTTCAGGACATCATTGCAACGTTGCTGATTACAAACAAGTTAACAAGCTAGTTAATCAAATTTCAAAAATGACGTCTATCGATGTCTTAATTAATAATGCAGGTATTGCACATGTTGGAAATATTGAAAGTTGCACTGAAGAAGATTTGGACAGACTTTATGAAATCAACATTAAGGGGGTATACAATTGTGCTAGGGCTTGTATTCCATTAATGAAAGACAATGGTGGCGGCGTTATCTTAAACATGGCATCTATCGCATCATCTGTAGGCATTTCAGATCGCTTTGCATATTCCATGACTAAAGGGGCCGTACTGACCATGACCTATTCTATTGCCAAAGATTATATAAATGATAACATTCGCTGTAACTGCATATCACCAGCCCGTGTTCACACGCCATTTGTAGATGGTTTTATAAAGGAAAACTATCCAGGAAATGAAACAGAAATGTTTGAAAAACTTTCAAAAACACAACCCATAGGTCGTATGGGAAAACCACAAGAAATTGCCGACTTAGCCCTGTTTTTGTGTGCTGATGAAGCAAGTTTTATTACGGGATCTAACTACGGCATCGACGGAGGATATATAACACTTAACTCAAAATAATACACTTATGAAGCTTATTCGATTTGGCGCGATTAACGAAGAAAAACCAGGAGTCTTATTGGAAAACGGAACGAAACTAGACGTTTCTGCATTTGGTCATGATTATGATGAAGCCTTTTTTGGAGATAATGGTATTGAAAAATTACAAACCTGGCTAAAAAACAATGAAAATAATTGCCCTATTATAGGGGATGAAATTCGCCTTGGCGCACCCTTAATGCGTCCCTCAAAAATTGTATGCGTTGGGCTAAATTATGCCAAGCATGCTGCTGAAAGTGGTATGGATGTTCCTGAAGAACCGGTGCTGTTTTTTAAAGCAACTTCTGCTATTGTTGGACCGAATGATCCGATTGTCATCCCAAAAGGAAGTGAAAAAACTGACTGGGAAGTAGAGTTAGCCGTAGTTATTGGTGCGAAGGCCTCCTATGTGAGTGAAAAAGAAGCATTGAACCATGTGGCTGGCTACGTATTACATAATGATGTGAGCGAACGTGCATTCCAACTGGAGCGATCTGGGCAATGGGTAAAAGGGAAAAGCTGCGACACTTTTGCGCCTATTGGACCTTTTATTGCCACACCCGACGAAATTGGAGACCCGAACAATCTAAACCTTTGGTTAACACTCAATGGAGAGGAAATGCAAAATAGCAGTACATCAGATTTTATCTTTAACATTCAGCATGTAGTTAGCTATATAAGCCAATACATGACCTTGCTCCCTGGAGATATTATCTCTACCGGAACTCCGTTTGGTGTCGGCTTGGGATTAACGCCTCCACGATACCTTAAAGATGGAGATGTTGTGGAATTGGGTATAGAGGGACTAGGTGTTTCAAAACAAACTTGTATAGCCTACAAATGATCATAGATAGTCATCAACATTTTTGGAATTATAACCCAGTCAGAGATGCCTGGATTGATGAATCTATGGAGGTCATCCGAAAGAATTTTCTTCCTAAAGATTTGAAACCCATACTGCAAGAAAATGGAGTTGATGGCTGTATCGCAGTTCAAGCAGACCAATCTGAAACGGAAACCGAATTTTTATTGTCTTGTGCCAAGGAAAATCCATTTATTAGAGGTGTTGTAGGCTGGGTCGATTTAATTGCTAAAAATCTTGAGGATCGATTAAAGCATTATGCAGCCAATCCGTTATTTAAAGGAGTGCGTCATATAGTGCAGGCAGAAGAAAATGATTATTTACTTCGTGAAGATGTACAGCGAGGTATTGGAAAGCTGTCAAAATTTAACCTTACGTTTGATCTTCTTGTTTTTCCACAGCAGCTTAACGCAGCTATAGCGTTGGTGAAAAAGTTTCCAGAGCAAACTTTTATTTTAGACCATTTAGCCAAGCCGAATATTTCGGAGCCCATAACTGAAACATGGAAGGCAAACATTACGACCTTATCCAAGTTCGAAAACGTAAGCTGTAAGCTTTCCGGGATGGTAACAGAAACAAAGGACCTTGCTTTTGCAGACGAAGATTTTGCGCCCTTTATGGATCATGTCTTTTCGTCTTTTGGAGCCAATCGAATTCTATTTGGTTCCGACTGGCCTGTATGCCTTCTCGCAGCAGATTATACCAAAGTAAAAGGGCTGATTAGTGATTATTTAGATAACCATTCATCAAAAACAAAAGCGCAAGTTTTAGGTATTAACGCTGTTAAAATTTATAATCTGTAGTATGGACTTAGGACTTAAAGACAAAGTGATTATTGTAACAGGCGGTTCAAAAGGCATTGGCAAAGGCATCGTTTCCCTATTGGCCGAAGAAGGTGCGCTTCCTGTGATTGTAGGGAGAAACAAGCCGAGTATCGAAAAGGCAATTGCTGACTATCAAAACATGGGCCTCAACGTTGGTTATGCATATGCAGAATTAACCAGCCCAGAACAATGTGAAGCGGCCGTAAAAGAGGTTTTAGACAAGCATGGGCGTATTGATGGTCTTGTCAATAATGCTGGTGTTAATGATGGGATTGGTCTTGAACACGGCAATTATACCGACTTTATGGAATCTATCAAACGCAACCTGGCACATTATTATTTGATGGCACAATTGGTACTTCCCGAATTAAAGAAAAATAAAGGCTCTATAGTAAACATCGGCTCAAAAACTGCAGATACTGGTCAAGGCGGCACCTCAGGATATGCGGCAGCTAATGGGGGACGAAATGCGCTCACTAAAGAATGGGCAGTTGAATTATTGCCCCATGCAATTCGTGTAAACTGTGTTGTTGTGGCCGAATGCTATACGCCACTTTATGAAAAATGGATCAACACATTTGATAATCCAACAGAAAAGCTAGCCTCTATCACAGAAAAAATACCTCTAGAACAACGCATGACTACCGCTGCAGAAATAGCCAATACAGTTGCCTTTTTACTTTCAGAACGGTCGAGTCATACCACAGGTCAATTGGTTTATGTAGACGGGGGATATACGCATTTAGACAGAGCAATAAATTCTAATGCATAATGGCTGATCCCTTAAAAAAGTATTGTTTTGCTTTGGACTTGAAGGACAATCCCAAAAAGATAGAGACTTACATCCAATATCATAAAGCTGTGTGGCCAGAAATTAATCAAAGCATTAAGGATTCAGGAGTTCAAAAAGCAGAGATATTCCAAACAGGAAACAGGCTTTTTATGATTTTAGAAGTTGATGAAACATTCTCATTTGAACGAAAAGCTAATATGGACTCCAAAAACCAAAAAGTACAAGAATGGGAAGCACTTATGTGGGAGTTTCAACAAGCACTGCCAAACACTCCGGTTGGCACCAAATGGGTATTGCTAGACAAAATTTATGACTTAAATACATCAAAAAAATGAAATCAGAAGTAAACTATAAATATCCATCTGTTGCAGATTTGCGTCAACGGGCCAAATGTAAGATTCCAAAGTTTGCTTTTGAATATTTGGATGGAGGTTGTAATGATGATGTAAATCTTAAAAAGAACACCGACCGAATTCGCGATATTGAGCTAAAGCCCAAATATTTGGTTGAATATAAAGCACCTAGTTTAAAAACAGAGCTGTTTGGACATACCTATGACGCTCCTTTTGGTATTTCCCCCGTTGGTTTACAAGGGTTGATGTGGCCTAAGTCGCCAGAGATACTAGCCAAGGCTGCGTTTGACCATAACATTCCTTTTGTTCTAAGTACCGTTACCACGGCAAGCATTGAGAAAATTGCAGAGATAACAGAGGGAAAGGCATGGTTTCAACTGTACCATCCCGCAGAAGAAAGCGTGACTAAAGACATAATAAAACGCGCTGAGGATGCAGAATGCCCGGTGCTTATCATCCTTGCAGATGTCCCTTCTTTTGGATACCGGCCAAGGGATATTCGCAATGGTCTATCCATGCCGCCAAAAATGACACTTACAAACATCATAAATGCTGCAAAAAGACCCCATTGGGCCATGCAAACACTGATTAATGGCCAACCGAGTTTTGAAATTTTAAAACCGTATATGCCCAAAAACTTAAACCTCAATCAATTGGCAAAATTTATGGATGCCACTTTTTCGGGGCGTTTAAATGAGGACAAAATCAGAAAGATTCGCGATTTGTGGAAAGGAAAATTAGTCCTAAAAGGAGCCGAGTCCATTCATGACGTAGAAAAAGCATATCAATTGGGCTTGGACGGAGTCATAGTATCAAACCACGGAGGAAGACAAGTAGATGTAGGGCAAGCTACTATTGACTCCCTAAAAACCATAGTGCCTCTTTACAAAGACAAAATCACTGTAATGATGGATAGTGGAATTCGCGGTGGCGCTGATGTGGCGCGTGTTATGGCTAGTGGAGCTGATTTTAGCTTCATGGGCCGAACCTTTATGTATGGCGTTTCGGCGCTTGGAAAAAAGGGAGGAAACCACACTATAGCCATGCTTAAAGCACAACTCACTCAAGTCATGGAGCAAATGAGCTGTGCTAAAATAAAAGATTTTCAAGATAAATTAATTGTAAATAATAATTAAATTTTTATTAAATGAAAAAATCAACAACAGCTCCAGTGGTACCAAAACAGGTAATAATTCCTTTTATTTTACTTACTTCTTTATTTGCACTTTGGGGCTTTGCAAACGCGGTAACAGACCCGATGGTACAGGCATTCAAAAAGGTTTTGGAGCTTTCAAACTCCCAAGCTGCATGGGTACAGATGGCCTTTTATGGCGGCTATTTTTGTATGGCATTACCTGCCGCTTTATTTATGCGAAAGTATTCTTATAAGGTGGGTATTTTAATAGGACTTGGTTTATACGCTGCAGGAGCATTAGTATTTTATCCAGCAGCGATGACAGAGCAGTTTTGGTTTTTCTGTTTGGGGTTGTATGTCCTTACCTTTGGATTGGCTTTTTTGGAAACAGCAGCAAATCCTTATGCGCTTTCCATGGGTCCAAAAGAAACCGCGACACAACGATTAAACCTAGCCCAGGCATTTAATCCTGTGGGGTTAATTTTGGGGTTATTTGTAGCTCAGCAGTATGTATTAAAAAAACTACAATCAGACGACATTGCAGATTTTAGTGCACTAGACGAAGTTTCTAAGACACTGATTAAAACAACCGATTTAATGGTAATTCGTGACCCTTATGTTATTCTTGGGTTGGTTATTTTGGGTGTATTGATTTTATTTTCGGTAAGTAAAATGCCTCACTCTAAGGGTGAGGATGTACATGGCAAGATCGGGGACACTTTTGGAAAGCTCTTTAAAAACAAAGCCTACAGTCAAGGAGTCTTGGCGCAGATTTTCTATGTCGGGGCACAAATCATGTGCTGGACCTATATTTATCAATACGCCGAAGGGATAGGAATGAATAGTGTAACAGCGGGATATTACCAAATGGCTGCTTTTATTCTCTTTACTGTAGGACGTGCTTTTGGTACTTATTTACTCCGCTTTATACACGCAAGTAAATTGTTGATGCTATTCGCCTTTTTCGCTATCGGATGTACATTAGGCGTTGTGTTAATCAACAATGTTGTGGGACTATACTGCTTGGTTGGTGTTTCGTTTTTTATGTCTTTAATGTTTCCAACCATTTACGGAATTGCACTAGGAAAACTAAGCGAAGACGAAAGCAAAATTGGCTCTGCTGGACTGGTAATGGCTATTGTTGGTGGTGCATTGATGCCAAAGCTCCAAGGAATGATTATCGACATTGGGGGGTATGCAGTTGACGATGTGAGTATAATCGGTATCTCTGAAATCAATCTTTCATTTCTATTACCTGTCTTGTGTTTTGCTTTTATCGCAATCTATGGACGCAAAAACATGAACTAATATCTAAACACTAACCATGAAAAAAATAGTTTTAATTTCCTTTTTATCAGCAATTCTTGCTTCTTGTGGTACTGAACCAAAAAACAATGCAACTGCATTGGAAAAACCCAACATTATTTTTATATATCTCGATGATTTAGGGTATGGTGATGTTAGCGCTTATGGAGCAACTGGGCTCAATACGCCAAACATGGATTATTTGGCAAACAATGGGCGTAAATTTACCAATGGATATGCCACTTCGGCAACATGTACTCCGAGTCGTTATGCACTTTTAACAGGGCAATATCCATGGCGAAACCAAAACGCAAAAATACTTCCTGGCACAGCACCACTACTAATAGACACCGCACAAATTACCGTTCCCAAAATGTTACAAAACAACGGCTATGATACAGCCGTGATTGGAAAGTGGCATTTGGGCTTAGGAAGAGGTAATGTAAACTGGAATACACATATCTCACCAGGGCCAAATGAAGTTGGTTTTGACTATAGTTTTATTATGGCAGCTACCCAAGACAGGGTGCCAACCGTCTATATAAAAAATGGAGCTGTGTATAACCACGATCCAAATGATCCTATTGAGATTGATTATAAGAAAAATTTTCCTGGAGAACCCACAGGTGAGAATTCGCCTCAGCTGTTAAAAATGAAAGGAGATCCACAACACAACAGAACCATTGTCAATGGTGTGCCACGTATTGGGCATATGAAAGGTGGGCAGGCTGCACGATGGATCGATGAAGACATGGCAGATGTATTTCTTAAAGAAGTACAAGCCTATATCCAAAAAGAAAAAGAACAGCCATTCTTTCTTTATTATGGTCTGCAACAACCGCATGTTCCAAGAACTCCACATTCGCGTTTTGTTGAGGCTACTGGAATGGGACCACGAGGTGATGTAATCGCAGAAGCTGATTGGTGTATTGGAGAACTGGTCAAAACATTGGAAAAAGAAGGACTTTTAGAAAATACACTTATTTTTCTTTCAAGTGATAATGGACCTGTTTTAGATGATGGCTATGTAGATGATGCTATTGAAAAGCTTGGTGATCACACCCCTACTGGTGGACTCAGAGGGGGTAAGTACAGCTTGTATGAAGCAGGAACTAGGGTGCCGTTTGTTACCTACTGGAAAGGAACCATTGAGCCCGGTAGTTCTGATGCCATTATTTCGCAAATAGATTGGCTATCGTCATTGTCAAGTTTAATGGGAGTCGAAAAACCAGAACTAGACAGCGAAAACCATATGGATCTATTGCTTGGTAAAACATTAACTGGGCGAGAAGATGTGGTATTAGAAGCAACTTCCAGAACAGCTTATCGCCAAGGAGACTGGGTCTTAATTCCTCCCTATCCAGGGCCAAAAATGTTTATGACCAAAGGGATAGAATCAGGAAATGGGGACGCCTATCAACTTTATAATTTAGCAGATGACGCATCACAGCAAAATAACTTGGCAGACAAGATGCCCAAAAAGAGAGATGAAATGAGGGTGGCATTTGAGGCTATTGTAGGTGATTCATTTAAAAAAAGCAGTAAACTGCGTTTCGATTAATCGGCTAAAAACTTTTGTTCTTGAAGCCATTCCTCGGTAATTTTCAGCCATGAATTAGTCGGCGCATGTGCGTTTTTAATTCCAAAACCATGACCGCCTACTTCCATTAAGTGAAGTGTTGTAGGTATTTTATTTTTTTGCAATGCTTTGTGATATTGTATGCTATTTTCTGGCACCACTACGCTATCGTCCTTGGCATGTATCAGTAAGGTTGGAGGTGTGTTGGATTTGACTTGTAACTCATTTGAATAAAGATTTAACTCCTCTTTGGTTGGGGTTTCACCAAGCAAGCTCTTTCGAGAACCCATATGGGTGAGCCCGTTCAGCATACTTATAACCGGATAAACAAGTATACTAAAATTGGGGCGAGAACTGAATTTATCGAATTGATTTTCTGTAGTTGTATTGCCAAGGTCAAACTGTGTGGAGAGTGTTGCTGCTAGATGTCCACCAGCAGAGAAACCAAGCACACCAATTTTTGAAATATCAAGATTCCACAGGGTTGCGTTATGGCGTATAATCCGCATCGCTCGTGTGGCGTCCATCAGTGCTACCTTGCTTTTACAAGATTCAGACTCCCAATAAGGCAACCGATACATGAGCACAAAAGCACTAATTCCCAACTGATTTAACCATTGGGCTACTTTGATTCCCTCATGATCAAAAGCAAGGGTGGTATAACCTCCTCCAGGTACAATTAAAATTGCGGAAAGTTTAGCTAAAGTTTTTCCAGATGCAGGATAATACCAAATTTCAGGAACACCTACTTTTTTTATTTTTTTAGCTGTTTCATCATATAATGTTTCCAAGTCTTCATGCAATTTACATGGAATCCCCTCTGGGTAAAGCGGTGTTTTAGCTTGTTGTGCAGATGCTGTTAGCGCAAAATAAATCAAAAAAACAAAAGGCACAATTCTCATCAACGCGTAGTTCATCACCTAAAGGTAGTATACTTTATAACATAAAAAAGCCATCGAAATTCGATGGCTTTTATTTTTATTTAAAAATCTACTGTAATTACTATCTCTTCAATAATTTCTTAGCAGCAAATCCAGGTGTTTCTAAAAAATAAACCCCAGTATTTAAGTGACCAACGTTTAATGAGTTTCCGTTATACGTGTGGCTACTTGCCTTTGCTCCTGTAATAGAGTAAATAGAAATATAACTTCCTTTATCTAAGCCTGTAAGCTGGACTATATCATCAACTGGATTTTGTGACAAACTAAATGTAGGACGTGCATACGATTTTACTGATAACGTATTTCCTTGAGTCATGACAACTTTATCAACCAAAAAACCTCTAGTACCCCCAAGATTATCTTGGGCGTGAATAAAACCAGAAACTCCGCCAGTAGTAGCCGCCCCAAAGACAGCGGCACTTATTCCATCAATAACAGCAATTTCAGAAGTAATATTATCTGTGACATTTACGAGTTTGGCTGAAATTGTTGAAGAAGCCGCGTCTGCTCCTAATGTGAGTACAGTACTAATGATTAAATCATCTTGTTGGAAGTCAGCAAGAGCAGCGTTTCCGCTAGATACGGGCAAATTATTTTGAGCCCTAACAGTTAATATTCCGTCGTTTAAAGTAGATAATTGGATGTTCGCAACATTCCCAGAATTGGCTCCACCATCGTTGAAACCAAATCGTGAAACTAGTTTACCACTAGGAATATCTACATTAAACTTAAAATGTACGTCAAACGTAATTTCAGTTCCACTAACTACAAATGGTTCAGCCCATCTTGCCCAAGAGTAACCTCCTGTTGTTTCTGCTCTTTCTGTGCCTGCTGCAGGATATACAATCCAGTTAGCGCCTCCCCAGTTTGCATTATCATTTAGGGGTCCTTGAACATAGCCCTCACTTTCAGTAAAATCTACTGTAGTTTGTGCTTGTAAAGCAACTGAAAATACAATCGCAACAATTAAAGTGTAAAAATTTTTCATATGTGTATAATTAAAGTTTAAAGCAAATTACATCTAGATTTTGCAGGGTACTGTTACAAATGTTCTGAATTCTGTAACAAAAGACCACTCCAGAATTATCATTGCTTTTTAACCAACTGTAATGAAAGTTTCTTAGGCTTGTTCTTGGAATAGATTTCAGCTTTAATTTGGGTTAACCTTTTTTGGAGGGAGTCTACTTGTGGCAATGTCTCAAAGTACGCATCCATACTTTTTTTGATGTAATTGTAATAGGGCTTACCTTTTATTTCATCAAGCTTTTTATCCAAATGAAGTTTTTTCTGCAACACATTATTTGGTCCATTATAATCATGGAGGTATTTAAAATCTATAAAAGGCACTGCTCTAAGTTGATACCCCGTTTTGCGGTATTCTGCACAAAGCCGCATGATTTCTTGAGCCTGTTTGTACTGTGGGGTTTTAGTATTACTAGCAAGGTTAATGCCTTTCCCAAGCGCCTCACTGGAAATTGTTTCTATGAATTGATCTTCAATAAACAAATCATAAGCGCCTTGCCCAATACCATGAGCTTGAAGTATTTGCTGATTAAAATTTTGCTCAAATGGAACAAAAGAAGCTGCTTTATTATGCTTTTCCATTGGAAAAGGCAAGCTGTTTTCTAACCATTGAAAACAGATGTCATTATTGGAGATTTTAACTTCTAATACTTGACAGTTTTTAGCGGTTACAATAGGGTGTTGGCTGTTAAAATCCATTTCAATTATAGATACAACTCTCGATTGCTCAAGCACAGCAATAATCTCATGGAACATGATAAAGTGCCCCGTTGCTTCTGGATGCACCCTGTCTTTTCCAATAATGGTAAACAAAGAATCTTTTTTCAATTCACGTTCCATGAGCTTTCGCATTGGAGTGTTTAAATCGATAACAAGAACATCATATTTGTCACCTAATTTTTTAATGTGATTAGAACACTCAATAAGCGCATCATTACAGCCTAAGTTGTTTTCTCTTTCTATTTTTGAGTATTGGTCATAAATAGAAGGCGTTAACAAAATGGGTATTATACCATTTTCGATTATTTTTTGCGCTAATAATGTAGTATTTCGCTTGTAGTTAGCTAAGGCATTCGCTCTTTGTTTCAAAATTTTATTGCTTGCCGTGCCTTCAAAATACAAGGAACGGTTTACGTCATTCATACCAGTCATCAGAAACACATGCGTGGGGCTGTGTTTAAGGACATCATCTTCTAAGCGATCAATCATCCCTGCAGCGTTATCTCCAGATATGCCACAATTATGAAAATTGAGCTTCATATTGGGGTAACGCGTGGCATAAAAGAGTTGTAAAAATTCGTGGAATTGCCCACCGTGTGTGATACTATCTCCAAGAAAACAAAGGGTATTCCCGCTTTTAAAAAAAGCGGGCTGGGATTGCTGTCCGAAGCAAAATATTGAATTGAAACAAAGCAGTATCACTGCTAAAAAGACCGAAGGGAATTGTTTCATACTATTTCTAACTAATCAATCACAAGCTTCATAAAACGATTGGATGCCTGTACGATGTAAACACCTGTTTCAAGATGCTGTAAATTAATAGATGCGCCGTTATAGTTAGCACGATATAGCTCTTGTCCTGTTAAATCAAAAATCTGAATTTTATTTCCTAAAGAAACATTTTTGAAATAGACAACGCCTTTGGAAGGGTTTGGATACAAAAGCGGAATATCCAAAGTAGTTTTAGACATTGTTTTTTCAGTAGACAAGATGTTAGTATCATAGGTTTCCCTAACAAGTACAACAGAACTTACATGACCACCAGTATCGGGAAATGTAATGGATACGGTATTAGCAGACTGAAGAAGTGTAATAGGAGCATTTATTTCAATCATTCCAAAAAAATCATCTCTATTAGCTTGATTGTAGCCTTTCCAATTGGTAGGAACAGTAAGAACATTCCCATTTATATGAACTATTGGCGACTTAGAACGATCATGTTTTCTCCCAATACTCATGCGTAAGCTTGCGAATCCACCCCCTGAGTCGTTTGAAAGCACATTGGTAAAATTATAGTTCATAGGACTATTTGCGAAAATGGGCTGTACGTTAGTCCCATTATAATGTGTTTTTGAAACAAGCCCAATACCAAATTCGAATGCGGATTCATAAGTGTACTCTAAAACTACAGTCTCGTTTGGAGCCAAGCTGTAAGAGCTAGGTATTGTTGTGGTTGTTTGATCTGAGAATTGGGCCCTTTCATTATTGTTAACAACAAGAGACTTGATACGGACTTCCAGAAAATTGGGAATGTTAGCAGTGTCAATATTTAAATTCACCGTTTTAGCAACACCGTCCAAATTATTAAGTGCTACATAAAGTTTGGTGCCATCTCTAAATCCTTGCACCTGCACATCGGGATTATTAGAGCGTATCAAAAATCGATCTCCCGAGACATTACGCCATAAATCATAAAAATAAATTCTATCTGTATATTCCCATCCCGTAACTTGGTCTAAAGGGACTCCTAAAGGTATAGGCTTATAAAGAGCTGCTTTATAAGGCATGTAATTGTTTGAAGCCGAAATATGCCAAGTCGATTTGCCCGTAGTAAATGGAATACTCATTTCAATCCGGTTCTGACGCTCAAGCAAGCCAAAAAGCATGGCGTTTTGCGATCGAATAGATTGAACATTACTTTCATCACTATACGTTGAACCAACGATTCCTCCATACTCAGAAATGACGTGTGGTTTAACCTCGTTCCACTTTGAAAAACTGTATGTTTCAATCAAATCCAAAACTGCTTCTAAGTTACTTCCAGACCGTTTTGTGTCTTGCCCTACCTGATTAACCCCGTCATAAAGGTGCGTCGAAAAAGCATCCATATGATCACCTGCTTCGTCCATAAACATTTTCATGTTTTCGTTCCATACAGAAAAGTCGTTTTTCTCAAATGATGGCCAAGCTGAAGCATAGCCGATAACCTTAATATTTGCCAACTCTGGAGTTGCATCCATTTTCATGCCAATTGCTTTAAACAATTGGGCCATTTCTAATTTAACGCGAGCCTCGGCAGCAACGTTCCAGTCAGCCTCGCTATAAAAATCACGCGCATGTACAAAAGGTTCGTTCATTGGCTCAAAGAACTCGGGTCTTAGGTAGGTACCCACATGATTGTTAAAATATTCTACAACCCAGTTTGCTGCTATTTCAGGATCAATACCTTCTTTATAAATTTTATTAGGATGCTCTGTTGAAATATAGCGTGTTACTTCTTTAACACCAGACACCCATGTCTTGCTGTCCGGGTATATTCCTACTTCTCCGGTTATGTTTAGAGCAAATGAGGCCGGGCCCCAGAAACCTCTCCCTGAAGCAGATGCATTATAATCGTTATAAAAAGCAGCTTCAACATCGTCTGCACCAGTTGAATGAAGGGTGAAGTAAACTTCTCTATCTAGTGTGGAAGTATCTCCTAAATACCGTTTAATCTTTGGATAAGCATACACGCCTACATTTTGAGCCAGTGAAGGTGTAAAAGACATCGTGACGATTACAACAAAAAACGCAGTTAAGTTCTTATTCATCAATTTTTTTTAGCTGTTGTTAATTATCGTTCGTTTTCAAAGTCTCCATATTCAATATTAAAGAACTAAGATGCCCTCCACTATCTGGAAAGGTAATACTAACGCTGTTATTTTCTTTTATCAATTCCATTGGAATTGGAATTTCAATTGCTCCAAAGAATTTTTTTCGATTGGCTTGATCATAGCCTTTCCAATTAAAAGGAATGGAAACAGCTGTGCCGTTTACCAAGATAATTGGACGTTTCGATAAATCGTGCATACGACCAATACTCATACTCAATGAGGCAGTGCCCGAGCCTAATGCTACTTCTGTAAATGAAAAAGTCATTTTTTTATGCGCCACAATAGGTAATAAAAACGCTTCTGAATAATATCGTTTTGCATAAAGTTCGTTTTTGAAACGAATAGGCTTTTTTAAATTATAAGCTAAAACGATAGTCTCAGCAACATCCAGAACAAACGAATCGGGTACAGAAGATAAAACATTTTCATAATAACGCGGTAAATCATCTTCAAATACAGTCAATGATTTCACATAGATACTTTGCATACTTTTTTCAACGGCATTAACCTGAAAATTAATTTTTTGCGGAGTATCTGCTAAATTATTTAGTGCTATATACAGTTGTTTGTCGTGTGTAAAAGCCTGTACCTGTATGTCTGGATTAGATGTAGAAACATAGACGCGTTTGCCCTTTACTTCTTTCCATATGTCGTAAAAATGTATCCTGTTGGTGTATACCCATCCTGTTATCTCATTTTTTGGAACACCCATATTTTCTGGACGCCAAAGAACCGCTTTATAGGGTAAGTAATTATTCTTCTCCGTAATATGCCACCTTGCATCATCTGTGTTGAAAGGGATAGACAATTCCAAGCGATCTTCTCTATCTAATAGACCAAAAATCATGGCGTTTTGCGTACGAATGGATTGCATATTGCTGATAAGTGAGAATTCATTTCTAACAATACCCCCGTATTCTGTTATTGCATGAGGCTTAACATATCCCCAACGGTTTACGCTATAGGTCTCAATCATGTCCATAATAGCTTCGTTATTACTCCCCTGACGCTTGTTGTTTTGTCCAGCTTGATTAACCCCATCGTACAAGTGATAGGATATAGCATCCATCTGATCACCAGCTATATCTAGAAAAAGGCCCATGTTTGTTTCCCAGTTATTAAAATCTTTTAATTCAAAGGACGGCCAGGCAGCCCCATAGCCCATTACTTTAATGTTTTTTAGGGTTGGCTCGGCATGTATTTTTTCAGCAATAGCGCGGTACATCTTCGACATTTCAGTCTTGACTCGTACTTCGGCAACGGGATCCCAGTCCTTTTCGTCATAAAAATCTTTTGCATGAACAAAAGGTTCATTCATCGGCTCATACCATAATGGACGAATATCATCATTCATGTTTATAAAATATTGTACAGCCCAATTTGATAGCCCTTCAATATCTAAGCCTTCTTTATAGAGATTTCGTGGATGTTCGGTAGCAACAAAACGCCTTACAGACTTAATCTTTTTTCCTTTATACTGCTTTGGGTTTGGATATACACCAACCTGTCCCGTTTGTTTTTTTGCATCAATTCCAGGTCCATAAAAACCTCTACCTGATGGTACAACATTATAATCCGCATAAAACGATTTATGTATTGGCCTACTCGCAAAAGGAGCGGAATGAATTACAAAATACTTGGAACGATCTAACTCAGATACATCGCCAATAAACTTTTGTATTTCAGGATTTACAGTTACGTTATTAAGCTGTGCATAAAGCCCTGCTGTAAACAAAATGGTACAGCAGGTGACATTAAGTAAACTATATTTTGTTGGCATTATGAGTCATTAGTTACATTAGAGTCTAAACTATTGTCCAAAAAAGCAATACGAATACATCAATCTTCTGGGTGGAATACTTTCACGTCGTCTATGTAAACAACTCCCTTTTTCTGAAATCTAAACGCAACGAAATACATTCCAGTTTCAGGAACTGTCCATTTTTTTGCTGACTCTTTGTTTATGGTAACCCATTCACTTCTAGGCAATCCAGCTGTTCCGGTCCAAAATTGTGTTTGAGGAAAAGGCGCTTCATTTTTGGTAATCCATGGTCCAATGGATCCATCGGTATAGGAGGGGTCAATCCACATTTTGAATTCAATAGAAACTACCGTTCCTGCTTCTAAATAAAATTCTGACCCTTCTTTCCAACTCCAAGATCTTGTCCATTTCATGTCTTGAGTAGCTTCCATACGCATACTATACATACCAGAAGCTGCCTGTTCATCTGTGAAAGTTACTAATCCGATATTGTCATCGGCACCTTCCCAGCCAGCTCCACCATCTTCAAAACCGTAAATGGTGTCATCGGCAAGGTTTGGTGGCACAAATAAGCCTACAACTTTGTCAGTAAAGGCCTCTGCAGCAACATCATTTAGTCGTGTTAAACCTCCAGCACCATCATAAGACAAGGACGCTACAGAAGTGCTTCTTGCGTTAACAGCAGGGACAATATCAACAATTCGATTATCGTCTTCATTAATGGCTGCACTAGAAATAGCTGCATCTACTCCATCTACTTTTAACGTTAGACTTGGAAGGAGGTCACCCGTCAATTTTAGAGGTAAATTATATTTTAAATGAATCACGCCCGCTTCACTTTCTGTAAGCTCCATTAAGGTTGGTGGGTCAATATTTTCTACAATATTTATGTAGTCTTCAAGGTACAATGTATCCTTCGTGCCTTCAGGATACTGGCGCCAAGTAATAAGCCTAAGATCATAAGTACCAATCGTAGGGTAAGAGACAGCCATATTTTTAACCTTTTCGTCTTCATCAATATTAATACCACCAGCAGATGACGGATCACCGCCTGGGAAAGACCACATTCTTCTGTTAGGACTTCCTAGAGAAGTATCTTTAAAATTAATCGTTCCGCCTTCATACATCGTTATTTGTTCTGCCGTTTGTTCAGAAAAAGTAGCATCAATAGATGTTATTTCAAATTTTGTATCGATATAATCCAACACAACCACATTAAAGGTTGTATCCAATGCTATTGAATCCACTTCAAAATCTGATTTAAGGTTTACTTCATACTGCCCTGGCACATCAAACCTAACATGAATAAGATCCAAATTTGAAGCATTTCTTCCATTTGAATTTATAATGGTAGCCGATTCAGGAATGGTCCATGTACGGTTTGTTACACCCTTAGATAGGTCTGAAAAAGAGGTGCTATTCCCTCTCTCAATTCTTTTATTCCCAGATGCAACAGCAATTGCATCTGAAAAATCATTTGCCTCTGGAGTGATATAATCTCGCTCACACGAAACGACCCCTAAGGTTATAAAAAGTCCAATTACTACTGTTAGAATACGATTTTTTTTCATGAGTTCGCTTGGTTTAAATTCTTTTAAATTCATTTTTTAGTCTAAAAAATCGGGGTTAGAGTTGAGTTCTGTCGAAGGTATCGGAAAATAATCATGCGCCGCTGGGCTGTATACCTCTGCCGCTTCAACAAACTCTTTAATTTGATTTAAAGAACCATGTATAGTAGCGTCATACTCATATAAAACCTTAGTATCAATAACGTATGTTTTATCCGCTAGTCGATCATACTGTTCCTTTATTTTACCCCAACGGGTCAAATCTTCCCATCGAATGTCATGTCCTTCAAACATAAGTTCTAAAGGGCGTTCCACCCACATAATATGTTCCATTAAAGAATCCGCATCATATGCTGTTTCATCAAGAGGTACAACTCCTGCACGGGTACGAATTTCATTAACAAGCGCCATGGCATCTGCGTACGATCCGTTAGTTTGAATTAAACACTCTGCATACAAGAGCATTACATCCGAGTAACGTACAACACGCTCATTGATTCCTGAAATACTTTGATCGCTTTCACGTTCTAGTAACCAGTTTTGGAATTTCTTTAAGTATGAAGCTTCATTGTTATTATATTGACCACCCGCAAATGATGTACGCTGATACAGCGTCGTATTGTCATCATCGGCAATCGCTATAGAAGTAG
>JAQWGN010000018.1 GCA_029238215.1 Flavobacteriaceae bacterium | reverse complement strand
CAAAAATTATACAGATAAAGTAACTGAAGAAGCTGCTCAAAGAGCCGTTGATAGAATGATGGAAATCAAAAAACAAGCTGCAGAAAAAGATACTATTCCTTTAGTTCCTGCAAAAAAAATTGATAGTTTATGAAAACACACCCCCATAACTTACTTACCTATAATAGAACTATTTAGACAATAATATTAAATACACATATGAAAACACAGATTAAATCAACACTACTATTATTTACAGCACTACTATTATTCTCTTGTTCTTCTGATGATGATACAGGAAACAATGATAATACAAACGGCGATACAACTGTTCTTATTAAAAGCATAACAGAATATTACAATGATAACAGCAATGGTACTCCTGATATTTATGTTGTTAATTATACCTATGATGAAAATAAAATTGTTTCAATAAAAGAATATCTTAACGATAATTTAAGATACTCATACAACTTCACTTATATTAATAATCTCATCTCACAGTACAATTCAATAGATGAAAGTAACGACCAATACAATTCGACAACTTTTTTCAGATATGATAATAATAACAAATTGACAGAGTATATTTATAAAGGTTATGAAGAGTTTTCTGAAAACTTTAAATACAATGGGAATATTGTTACTTCTAATTATTGTACATCTTTTGAGTTACAAAACAATCAAATTATCTCGTTTACAGAATACGATGATGATGAATGCCAAACAATTGGATATACAGGTAATATAACTTATGATAATAATAAAAACGCTTTTGCTAATATTGAGGGATTTAATTGGTTCTTCCAATATGACTATACGTTTCAAGGCAACATTGAGTATCCTTCGGGAATTAACAATGTTACTTCTGATGGAGATTTTGATTATGCTTACGATTACAACGAAAACGGTTATCCAAGAAATATAACAGTTACAGATAATGGAAGTGACTTTGCTACATTGGCTGTTGAATATTACTAAACCCCTAACTCATCATTAACTTAACCAATAATAGTTTAAAATAGTATGGCTAATAATACAGGAAAGAAGTACGGAGGTAGAACTAAAGGCACTCCCAACAAGATAAGTAGTCAGGTAAAAGAAAAGCTTCAGCTACTTATTGATAAAACCATAGACGAACTTATAACTGCAAATTTGAGTGTATCTCACAAGCTGAAACTGCTTGAGTTAGCTTTAAATTATACGTTGCCTAAACTTGCACACACGTACAAGGAGGTTGATAACAAGCAAAAAACATTTAGAGTTGAATATGTAGGTAAAACAGTTGATTATAATGCCGAAAAAAACTAATTACCAAATACGATGTAGTATACATAGTAGTATACAAAAAAGAAGGGAGCAAGATAAATTCCTGCCCCCAATAGATGTGACCTCGGCAGGATTCAAACCTGCAACCTTCTGAGCCGTAATCAGATGCGCTATTCAGTTGCGCCACGAGGCCTTTTAGTTGATTGAAAATTGGGGCTGCTATCAAATAGATACAAAATCATTTTGTACCTATATAAGCGTTACACAATCTAATTTTTATCAACTGCGGTGGCAAATATAATGTTATTAGGATAATCAAAAAAGTAATGTCGCATGTTATTTAAAACCATATAGCTTATACAAGCAATCTATTAGTTCAACAATGAATAGCTTTTCTGTAAGGTTGTAAAAAAAGAGTTACCAAGAATAAATAGCGTTGCTAACTATTTAATTTTATATTCCCCATAATTCTCGTGATTTTATTTATATTTAAAGATGAAATTTTTAGAAAAATATTACCCAATTATATTAGCTTTTTTAAGCTTTCTATATTCCATATTTCTTTGGTTCACAGGGAATGAATTAGATGGCATTTACGTTGGTCTTTGGCCTATAACTATTCTTGGTTTTGCGATTGCAATTAGACAAAGGAGAAAAGACAATTAATAGCTATGAATAATAAGTTGATGTTTATTATTGGATTGGCAATATTTGTAAGTTATATCTATTTCTACCTGAGAATTGTTGTATTTGGTTCTTCAAATAAGAAACGCAAGAAAAAGGATTAAACAGCCTATTTCCCATCTTTAATGCAAGTCTTTGACAACAGCAAATTGAGACTATCTCAAAACAAGTTTAGTAATTTAGTTGCTTAGAGTTAGCATCCAAATTGTTTACGTTATTATGAATATGATATACATGCAATACTACGGTAAAGCACGCATTGTAACATAAGAACGCCATGCAACCAACAGTAGTTGTGCCTTACTCGCTTTGCCAATGTCCAAACGTTTTTTTGTAAGACTAGGCAGTAGTAGTTTGTTGCATTTTGCTAACAGTTTAAAAAAGTTTTTCTGCATAGACCAAAGATACAAAACCTAGCAGACCTTATATTTGTTCTTTAAATTATGAATATACTTTTGCTTATAGTCGGTCTTATAGTATTGCTTTTGGGCGGAGAGTTTCTATTACGCGCTTCTGTAGCTGCAGCGGCTCGATGGCAGGTGCCTAAAGTCATTATTGGCATGACTCTCGTCTCTTTTGCCACCTCGCTTCCAGAATTAATGACTAGTATACGCGCGGCTTTGGATGGGTATCCAGATCTTTCTTTGGGTAATGTTGTTGGCTCAAATATTGCAAATCTCGGATTTGTTTTGGGTACAGTGTTGCTTTTTGGACCTATTACGGTGCAAAAAAGTTTTTACAAATTTGACCTTCCCATTGTGTTTACTGTTTCCGTACTGCTGTTACTACTTCTTTTGGATGGAGGAATTAGCCAAACTGAAGGCATACTACTTGTTTCGGTGCTCATTGTTGTAATGATATATTTAATTAAGTTTCAACCTCCTGTTGTCGCTCAAACAATGCCCTCTGATGAAGCAAAAAAGTCGTGGTGGTGGATTATTGCCTTTGCTAGCTTAGGAACTTTAGGACTTGCCTTGGGTTCACAATGGTTGGTAAAAGGTGCTGTTGGCTTGGCTCGTACCTATGAGGTTAGTGAGCGCATTATAGGAGTCACTCTAGTTTCTATTGGAACAAGTTTGCCTGAGTTGGTAGCTTCCGGTTTGGCTATGTATCGAAAGGAACAAGGTATTTCAATTGGTAATTTGATAGGATCTAATCTATTCAATATACTAACCGTACTTGGTGTTACCGCTGTTATTCACCCACTACAAGTTATGGATGCCCGTCTGATGCAATTCGATATCTGGGTAATGCTAGGATTTGCTTTTCTGCTGTTGCCTTTGGTTTTTATACCAAAGCAAATGACGTTTAGGTGGCGCGAAGGGCTTATTTTGCTGGGAACCTATTTGGGTTACATTATAGTTACGCTAACATAAAAAAGCTATTTTATAGTCATTAAATTTTCACGCTTTTACCCACTCTTTTATTCTTTTTTGTCAATTTTAACATTTTGAAGCAAGATAAAAGTTGGTTTTTAAAAAAATTCTACCAAAAATTACAGTCAAATACAGTGCTTCAAAGCATGCGGAATGTCATATTATAGATTTTTAGTCCCACGCAAAACGTCTGACTATTTAAAGCTGCACAACCAGCCTAACATAAATGTAACACTAAATAAAACCCAACTATGAAACGTATACCTATAAAAACCTTATTAGTAATACACTTAGCTCCGTTGTTAATGGCAACAGATTGTGGGGGCTGTGGCTGCGAAGACTATAGCGAATATGATATTGTATATAAAGGCGTGGAATTTTCTGCTTGGGACACTTCAAAATTTCAAGAGATAGAAGTGGAAGGTGCGGCATATAAAAATGCTTTCGGCATTAAAATATATGTAAAATATGACCAAAATGGCATTGCGTTTGTTCGTCAATCCAAACACACTTCCTATGCAAGTTATGGTATTGCCTATGCGTGGTCATGTAGTTGTATCACTCCCAAATACCATTTCCCTGATCCCATAAAATCAATTCAAATTGCGGCTACAGATACCGCCACCCAAAAAGAAGTGGATGTAACGTCAAATTTTACCACAAATTATGGAGATAGGCATGTTACTATTTTAGAGTTATTACAAGAATACAAAACACAAAAACTGGATTATCTAAGTTGGCAATTGGATCTTACTGAAAAGAAAAACATTCCAAGCAATGCTGTCTTTACACTAACGATTACGCTGGATTCCGGTAAAATATTTACACAAAAAACCAATGATATTATCTTTTTGGATTGAGTGCGTTTTTTTTGGAAAACCATAAAAAAAGCCCCTCATTGCAGAGGAGCTTTTTCTTAAATATAACGCAGTTAAAATTATACGTCAGCAGTTTTAACCGTTTTAATGATTCGTGCTGCAATTTTGTACGGATCTCCGTTTGAAGCTGGACGACGGTCTTCTAACCATCCTTTCCAACCTTTTTCAACAGTCATAATTGGAATACGGATAGATGCTCCACGATCTGATACACCAAAACTAAACGCATCAATAGATTGTGTTTCATGGTCTCCAGTAAGTCGTTGATCATTGTAAGCACCGTAAACCTCGATGTGTTCTTTTACAACAGGACGGAAAGCTTCACATATTTTCTCATACGTCTCTTTAGAACCACAAGTTCTTAGTGTAGTATTTGAGAAATTAGCATGCATTCCCGATCCATTCCAGTCAGTTGCTCCAAGTGGTTTTGGGTGGTAATCAATAGCTAGACCGTAATCTTCAGCGATACGCTCTAAAAGATAACGAGCAATCCAAATTTGATCTCCAGCTTCGGCAGCTCCTTTTGCGAAAATTTGAAATTCCCATTGCCCTGGAGCAACTTCACCATTTGTTCCTTCAACATTAAGTCCAGCATCTAAACAAACGTCTAGGTGACGGTCCATAATTTCACGTCCAAAAGAGTTTTTTGCACCAACTGAACAGTAGTACTGACCTTGAGGAGTTTGATCTTTTGGAAATCCAAGAGGTAGATTTGTTTCAGGATCCCATAGGAAATATTCTTGTTCAAATCCAAACCAGAAGTCATCATCATCGTCATCAATTGAGGCACGACCATTTGATACATGCGCCGATCCATCAGCGTTAAGAACTTCGGTCATTACCAAATATCCATTTCTACGTTCAGGATCTGGATATACAGCCACTGGCTTTAATAAACAGTCTGAAGATCCGCCTTCTGCTTGTTTGGTAGAACTCCCATCAAAAGACCACATTTCAACGTCTTCAAGTTTCCCTGAAAAGTCACTAACAACTTTAGTTTTGCTTCTTAAATTTGCAGTTGGCTTATAACCGTCCAACCAAATATATTCGAGTTTCGATTTATTCATGATTATGTATTATGAATTACAAAAATAAAATTTTATACATACCCTAGTGGTTTATGGGTGTTTTTTTATAAAGAATACTGTAATTTTTGCTATACCCCTAATTTAAAGGGGTGTTTTTTGATAATTGTTTAAAATCAAGCCAGATTCATGTCAAAATCTAAAAACATTACATCCTTAGAAAAACATATATTTTGATGTATATTTGTTACTCATCCAAAAACAATTCATCATGAATAAACTGCGTTTTCAAGCCCTTCGGGACGCGGTAAACCGTCCCACAAATTCGTTTCATGTAGAGGAAAAAAAATCAACTCTTTTTGAAAGCCATGTATTCACTAAAAAAGCAATGCGGACGTTCTTAACAAAGCAAGCCTTCCTTGAGGTTGATGAAGCGATTGAAAAGGGAACTAAAATTACCCGAGCGGTTTCTGATCACGTAGCCGCCTCTATGAAAGATTGGGCTATGTCAATGGGTGCTACACATTACACACACTGGTTTCAGCCCCTTACTGGAGCAACTGCCGAAAAACACGATGCCTTTTTTGATATTGATGCTAACGGCGAAGGCTTAGAACATTTTGACGGTTCTCAGCTGGTTCAACAAGAACCAGACGCCTCAAGTTTCCCGAATGGAGGTATTCGCAACACTTTTGAGGCAAGAGGATACACCGCCTGGGATCCTTCATCTCCTGCTTTTATTTATGACACAACACTCTGTATTCCTACTATTTTTGTTTCTTACACAGGTGAGGCTCTTGATAACAAAACCCCTTTGCTTCGAGCTTTAAGTGCTGTTGATGTTGCTGCCACACAAGTAGCAAAGTATTTTGATAAAAATGTTACCCGTGTACAAGCGACACTAGGGTGGGAGCAAGAATATTTCCTTGTCGATAAAGCCTTGGCCTCCACAAGACCCGATATTATGTTGGCTGGAAGAGCCTTGGTTGGACATCCCCCCCCAAAAGGACAACAGCTAGATGACCATTACTTCGGATCTATTCCCAACCGAGCGATTAACTTTATGCGTGAATTGGAGTACAATTCAATGTTGTTAGGTATCCCTGTAAAAACAAGGCATAACGAGGTCGCTCCAAATCAGTTTGAGTTAGCTCCCATATTTGAAGAAGCCAATCTTGCCGTTGATCATAACGCCCTATTAATGGATATTATGGGCAAAATAGCTAGTAAGCATCAGTTTAAGGTCTTGCTACATGAAAAACCTTTTTCAGGTATTAATGGTTCAGGCAAACACAACAATTGGTCGTTGTTAACCAACACTGGAGTAAACCTGTTAAGTCCTGGAAAAACTCCCATGAGTAATTTACAGTTTTTAACATTCTTTATTACAACGATAAAGGCAGTTCAAAATTATGAGTCTCTCATTCGTTCTTCTATAGCGAGTGCAGGTAATGACCATCGATTGGGAGGAAATGAAGCACCTCCTGCTATTATATCGGTCTTTATCGGCTCACAACTTTCAGCAGTTTTAAGCGACTTAGAAAATGTTTCTAAGGGAAAATTATCTCCTCAAGAGAAAACAGATTTAAAACTGAATGTAGTGGGTAAAATCCCAGAGATTTTGCTTGACAATACAGACCGTAATCGTACTTCACCTTTTGCTTTTACTGGGAATAAATTTGAGTTTCGTGCTGTTGGCTCAAATCAGAACTGCGCCATTCCTATGACGGTTCTTAATACAATTGTTGCTAAGCAATTGATAGATTTTAAAAAGGAAGTAGATGCACTTATCAAATCCAAGAAATTAAAGAAGGATGATGCCATTTTTAATGTATTGAGAGAATATATTAAAAACACAAAAAATATTTTATTTGACGGAGATGGTTACAGCGATTCTTGGCAAAAAGAAGCCGCTCGTCGTGGATTGTCAAATCTAAAAACCACACCAGAAGCACTACGTATTCGATTAGACGAGACAGTTATTAACCTCTTTGATTCAATGGGAGTTATGAACCCGGTAGAACAAAAGGCACGGTATGAAATTCAGATGGAACAATATGTGCAACGTATTGAGATTGAGAGCCTAATTCTTGAAAACTTGGTTAATGATCAGATTCTACCAGCATCATTCAAATATCAGCATATGTTAATTCAAAATGTTGAAGGATTAAAGCATATTTATGAAAAGAACTTTAGTAAACATGCACACGTTGCCTTAGGGAGCATTGAAAAAATTAGTGCTTTGTTAGATGCACTTAATTCTTCATGTGATGACTTGCGTGATGCACGAACAAAGGCAAACAGTATGAGTAAGCTCGATGATAAAGCACAGATGTATGCATCTAACGTGCTACCCATTTTTGATACCATACGAAAAGCTGCTGACGGCTTGGAGCTCATTATTGATGATTCTTCTTGGCCCTTAGCAAAGTTTAGAGAACTATTATTTTTACGTTAATATGGCAAAAAAGCCTTCAAACGAACGATACCAAATGCGTGGGGTGTCTGCCGATAAAGAAGATGTACACGCAGCCATCAAACACATTGATAAGGGACTCTTTCCGAAAGCGTTCTGTAAAATTGTTCCTGATTATCTCACAAATGATGATGCATATTGCTTGATTATGCATGCTGATGGTGCAGGTACAAAATCATCCTTGGCATACATGTATTGGAAACAAACTGGCGATTTATCTGTTTGGAAGGGAATAGCACAAGACGCCTTAATTATGAATCTTGATGATTTGCTCTGTGTAGGTGCAGTCGATGAAATCCTAATTTCTTCTACCATTGGACGTAATAAAAACCTGATTCCCGGAGAAGTTATTAAAGCACTTATCGAGGGCACCCAAGAACTTGTAGATGAGCTTAATACTCATGGCATGAAGCTTACACTTACTGGAGGTGAAACTGCAGATGTTGGTGATATAGTTAGGACTATAATTGTAGACTCTACAGTGACTGCAAGATTGGCTAGAAATAAGGTGATAGACAATGCGAATATACAACCAGGCGATGTTATTGTAGGATTGTCATCTTCTGGGCAAGCATCATATGAAAGTGCTTATAATGGCGGCATGGGAAGTAATGGACTCACTTCTGCAAGGCATGATGTTTTTCATAAATCTCTGGCTACTACTTTTCCAGAAAGTTTTGATCCACTCGTGCCAGATGACCTTGTGTATACTGGAACAAAAAGATTAGAAGATTCCGTAGATGGGGTTTCTTTAAACGCAGGAAAATTGGTATTGTCGCCAACAAGGACCTATGCCCCAGTAATGAAGGCTGTCATAGAAGAACTGGGTAGTCCTGCTATACATGGAGCTGTCCATTGTAGTGGTGGTGCTCAAACTAAAGTGTTGCATTTTGTTGATGATGTTCACGTTATAAAAGATAATTTATTTTCCATTCCGCCACTGTTCGAAATGATACAAAAAGAATCAGGAACCGAATGGCGTGAGATGTATAAAGTCTTTAATATGGGACATCGATTGGAATTGTATGTAGATTCAAAACATGCCGATAAAATTATTGCAATGGCTAAGTCATTTAATATTGAGGCGAAAATTGTTGGTCGTGTGGAAGCTAGCAGTACCAAGAAACTTACCTTAGAAACACCAAATGGCACTTTTGAATATGAATAGGTATTTTCTAATTGGCATATTGTTTCTTTCAAGTTTGATGAGTTTCTCACAGGACGGTTCAGACCTTTTTAGCATGCTTGAAGAGCCTACTGAAGCACCTAGTTTATTACCTGATCGGATGCTTGTTACCCAACGATTGCTTTGGGGTGAAAAAGGAATTTTAAGAACTTCCGGTATCGCTCCCTTAACATTGGAACAACGGCAAAAAGAACTGAAGTTGCGCCGCACCATGCTTACAGCACATCAAGTTCTTGGATATACAACCTTAGCTGCTATGATAGCTCAAGGTATTATTGGGGGGAAACTATATACAGGTCAAAATGATTTATATGAACTGCATAAAGACATGGCTACTGTAGTTAACGTCGGATACTTTACTACAGCAGGTCTTTCGTTGTTTACACCACCGCCTTTAATTAACAAAAAGGTTAAGGGATTTACTTCGATAAAGGCACACAAAACTTTGGCTACAATTCACTTTTCAGCAATGGTGGTTACAAATATTTATAAAGACAAAAACAAAGAAGTTCACAAAGGAGCAGCATATACTGCATTTGGTAGTTACGCCTTGGCTGTTTTGGTATTTAAATTCTAACATGAAAAATAGTCTCTTTTTTATCTTACTTGTGTCGACTTTCGTTAGTGCGCAACAACTTCGAGTTGATACAAATTCTTCGTACATAACCTATGAAGCCTCTCATGCCATTCATGATTGGTCTGGTACTTCTAAAGAAGTTCAAGGCGTTGTAGTTGTTAATGAAATGAATGTGCCTACACGAATGGCTTTTACGGCTCCAGTATATTCATTTGATTCAAAAAACAGCAATCGCGATGCGCATGCCCTTGAAGTTTTGGAAGCCTTACTATTTCCAAAAGTATCGTTTTATTCAGACGATATCTCAATTAACGATAATGTTTTAACTCTTTCCGGCTCTTTACAATTTCATGGTGTTTCGATTCCCCTGCAAACCACAGCCAGTTGGGTTCGAGTTAAAGATTTTTGGGTTCTTCAGGGCACTTTTGATATACAGCCCTCATCATTTGGGATAACATTGCCATCGTTTATGCTAGTAAAAATGCGAGACGCTATACAGCTTAGCTTTCGAATGGAGTTACGTACCTTTACACCCTAGCACATGATGTTACAGGAAAAATTACAAATTGTAAAACAACGCTTTGACGAGGTGTCAGATCTTATCATTCAACCTGATATTATTGCTGATCAAAAACGTTACGTGGCACTAAACCGCGAATACAAGGAATTAAACGCTTTAATGGAAAAGCGAGCGGCCTATTTAAGTTTGTTTGAAAATAAAAACGAGGCTCAAGAGTTAATTGCTGAAGAAAAAGATCCTGAAATGTTGGCTATGGCCAAGGAAGAACTAGAAGAAGCATCTAATAAACTTGCTGTTCTTGAGGAAGAAATTCGTTATATGTTAATCCCTAAAGATCCTGAGGATACCAAAAACGTAATGATGGAATTACGTGCAGGTACAGGAGGCGATGAGGCTAGTATTTTTGCAGGTGATTTATATCGCATGTATACTAAGTATTGCGAAAGTAAAGGCTGGAAAGTAAGTGTGGTTGATATGAGCGAAGGAACTTCTGGTGGCTTTAAGGAGGTCATTGTTGAAGTTAGTGGTGAAAATGTTTACGGTACCTTAAAGTTTGAATCTGGTGTACATCGTGTGCAACGTGTTCCTCAGACCGAAACTCAAGGACGTGTACATACTTCTGCCGCAACAGTAATGGTATTGCCAGAAGCTGAGGAGTTTGATGTAGAACTTGACATGACAGAAGTTCGCATTGAGCGGACTACATCCACAGGACCTGGTGGACAATCGGTTAATACAACCTATTCGGCAATCAAATTACATCACGAGCCAACAGGGATGATTGTGAGTTGTCAAGATCAAAAATCTTCACACAAAAACTTAGAAAAGGCATTAAAAGTATTACGCTCCAGATTATACGACATGGAGCTTGCCAAGAAACAAGCCGCTGATTCCGAAAAAAGAAAAAGTATGGTATCTTCTGGGGATCGCTCTGCTAAAATTAGAACGTATAACTACCCACAAGGACGTGTAACAGATCATCGTATTGGCCTAACCTTATACGATTTGCAAAACATCATTAATGGGGATATCCAAAAGTTAATAGACGAAATGCAACTGCATCAAAATACGGAGAAGCTTAAATTCACAGACGAATTATTGTAATATGACGCAAGAACAACTCTTTGAACAAATAACATTAAAAAAGTCCTTTTTGTGTTTGGGACTAGATCCAGATCTTGAAAAAATGCCATCTCATTTGGTAAGTTCAAGTGAAGACCCGCTTTTTGATTTCTGTAAGGGAATCGTCGATCATGTCCAACATCTTTGCATTGCAGTTAAAATTAACACTGCTTTTTTTGAAGCTTATGGTGTAGCGGGCTATAAATCACTTGAAAGACTTATTAAATATATCAAGTCTCATTACCCTGATTTGTTTGCCATTGCAGACGCAAAACGCGGTGATATTGGAAATACTTCCTTACGCTATGCTAAGGCTTTTTATGAAGCATTACCTTTTGACGCAATTACAATTGCTCCTTATATGGGTAAAGACTCTGTTGAACCTTTTTTGAGCTATAAAAATAAACACGCCATTCTCTTAGCTCTTACCTCAAATCAAGGCGCAACCGATTTTCAATTAACTAATGAAGGCGCACTTTACAAATCTGTTTTGAGTACATCTAAAACATGGAAGCATGCTGACCGTTTAATGTATGTTGTTGGTGCAACGAAAGCAACACATTTGCAACACATTAGGACCTTAATTCCCGATTCCTTTTTATTGGTTCCAGGCGTAGGGGCTCAAGGAGGCAGTTTGGAAGAAGTTTTTAATCATGGCGCTAACAAACAAGTCGGTTTATTAGTGAATTCTTCTAGGGGAATCTTGTATGCAAGTGGCGGAGAAGATTATACTGAAGCTGCCACTCAGGCCGCTTTAGTACTACAACAACAGATGGAACAACTTTTACGTTAATGCTACACTATACCTTATATCCACATGAGTCTTCAAAAGAATGGGTAACTTTCGTTCATGGAGCAGGGGGGAGTTCTTCTATTTGGTTTAAGCAAATACGCGCTTACACAAAGCATTATAACGTTTTACTTCTTGACTTAAGAGGTCATGGTAATTCTAAACCATCATTAAAGCATGTTTTTGAGCCACAATACACGTTTGATTCGATTGTGGGCGATATTATTGAGGTGTTAGATCATGAGAAAATTCAACAATCACATTTTGTTGGAATATCATTGGGAACAATTCTTATTCGTCAATTGGCAGAGTCTTACCCAATCCGAGTACTTAGCATGGTTATGGGAGGTGCGATAATGAAGCTAAATATACGTTCTAGAATCCTGATGCGTTTTGGGAATGTGGTAAAGTCGATTATTCCATACTTGTGGTTGTATCGTTTTTTTGCATTTATCATCATGCCAAAGAAAAATCACCGTGAGTCAAGATTGCTTTTTGTTCGTGAGGCAAAAAAACTTTACCACAAAGAGTTTTTACGGTGGTATAAGCTCACTACAGAATTAACCCCTTTATTACGCTTTTTTCGGCAGGGAGACGCAGGTATTCCTACACTTTATATAATGGGTGAAGAAGATTATATGTTTTTACCAGGTGTCCAACAATTAACGCAGAATCATATTTCTGCACGTCTAGCTGTTGTGCCCGAGTGTGGACATGTGGTTAATGTAGAACAACCCGAGGTATTTAATTCAACAACCTTAGGGTTTTTGAAAAATATTGTTAGATAAAAACTACGGTTTTGTTTCCGTACACCAGTACTTTTTTGGCAATGTGGTGTTTCACGGCGTTTGCTAAAACGATTTTTTCCAAATCACGACCCTTAGCAACTAATTGCGCTACTTTATGACTGTGTAATACACGAGCTACGTCTTGTTCAATAATAGGGCCAGCATCAAGTTCTGCAGTAACATAATGGCTAGTAGCTCCAATAATTTTAACCCCACGTTCAAATGCAGAATGATAAGGCTTAGCACCTGGAAATGCAGGTAAAAAGGAATGATGAATATTGATGATGTTACTGGTGTATTTATCGATTAATGCGGGAGGTACAATTTGCATATAACGCGCTAATACTATGAAATCTATCTGATGCTGTTCAAGCATTGCCAATTGTTCTTCAGTAGCTTTAGTTTTGGTGTTTGCAGTAACTGGTATATGGTAAAATGGAATTTCAAATGCTTTGGCAACATGTGCCAAATCTGCATGATTACTTAAAATAAATGGAATTTCAACGGCGAGTTCACCCGATTTATAGCGACCTAAAAGGTCGTATAGGCAATGGTCATATTTAGAAACAAAAACGGCCATTCTGGGTTTATAGTCAAGTGGTTGATGACTCCAATCCATGTTAAATGCTGTAGCAGGCCCGCTTTGGAACGCATTTATAAAAGCGTCGTAAGAGCAGTTATCTTCGTTTAACTCTGCTTCAAGGCGCATAAAAAAAGCACCATTTTCACGGTCTACATACTGGTCAATGTACTGAATGTTACCTTTATGCGCATAAACAAAAGAGGTAACATCGGCAATAATACCTTTTTTGTCGGGACATTGAATAACAAGTGTTATAGCGTACATGAAAAATTTTGCTGCAAAAGTACACAAAAAATAAACCCGGGTGCTGAGAATTCAACATCCGGGTTTTCGTTATTGTAGAATATATACAAGTTATTCTTTGGATACACTAAAATCAGCGTAAGCTGACATGCCATGTTCGGCATCATCTAGTCCACCAACTTCCTCTTCTTTGCTCACGCGAAGACCCACAAGGGCTTTAACAGCAAACACAAGGATAAGTGTACTAGCTACACAGAACGCACCAACAATGCCTACTCCTGCAAGTTGTACCATAAATTGGTCAAAACCACGAAGCGCTCCGAATAATCCTACTGCAAGTGTACCCCACATTCCTGAGAATAAATGTACTGCAATAGCACCTACTGGATCATCTAGTTTTAATTTTTCAAGAAGTGCAATAGCCAGTACTACTACGATTCCACCTATACCACCGATAAGCATGGCATCTCCTGTAGACATTTGATCGGCTCCAGCAGTGATGGCAACTAAACCACCAAGTACCCCATTCATAAACATGGTTAAATCGTAGTTTTTGTATAAAATATGCGAAAAAACAGAGGCGACTAATCCACCAGCTGCTGCTGCTAGACTTGTAGTAACAAGTACTAATGATGTTGCTTGAGGATCTGCTGAAAGTACTGAACCTCCATTAAAACCAAACCATCCTAACCAAAGAATAAGTACACCACCGGCTGCTAAAGGCATGTTGTGTCCAAAAATAGGGTTAGAACTACCATCAGCATTGTATTTGCCAATCCGAGCGCCTAAAAAGTAAATGATTACTAAAGCTGCCCATCCACCCACAGAGTGTACAAGGGTTGATCCTGCAAAGTCATAGAATCCCCAATTGCTTAGAAATCCACCACCCCATTGCCATGATCCAACGATTGGGTATACGAGTCCAACGTATAGAACAGCTAAGAGCATAAATGCTTCAAGTTTAATACGTTCTGCCACGGCTCCAGAAATAATTGTTGCTGCTGTTGCTGCAAACATTCCTTGGAATAAAAAGTCAGTCCACCATGTATAACCTCCATCGGCATAAGCGATAGTCATGCCATTTTCTGGTGGAGCTATGCCCCATCCTGCGAATTTAAAAAAGCCAGTTGCTCCTTCTTCAAAACCGGGATACATTAAATTAAATCCAGCCAATGCATACAGCAGGAGGCCTGCGGTAATCACAAAGAAGTTTTTAAATAAAATGTTTACGGTGTTTTTTTGTCGTGTTAGTCCTGCTTCAAGAAGGGAAAATCCCATATGCATGAAGAAGACTAATGCCGTACAGATCATCATCCATACGTTGTTTGCTGTAAATAATGCACTATCCATAATAATTTTTTAGTTTAGAGTTTCTCCACCTTTTTCACCTGTTCGAATGCGGTAGGCTTCCTCAACGGGGAGGACAAATAGTTTTCCATCGCCAACGTGACCCGTTCCGCCAGCTTCAATAATGGCCTGAATTGCAGGCTCTAAAAATTCATCATTTACGATAATGGATAGCATTTTGCGTTCAATGGCAGAAGTGCTGTATGAGACGCCTCTGTAAACGCGTCCAATTTTTTCGTTACCAATTCCTGTAACATCCCAATGACTAAAGAAATTTACTCCAACCTCGTGGAGTTTGTTTTTTACATCCTCAAACTGAGTTTTTCGAATGAGTGCTTCTATTTTTTTCATATTAAAATATTTGATTTGCAATAATAATTAAAAGGGAACAGTTACCACTGCCCCCTCCTAATAAATAATTAGATAAGTTATAAAAACAAAATATTAACTAAAAAACCACTCTAATTAAGGTAATAATTCACTGCTAAAAGCATTTTCACCGTGCTCAGCCATGTCTAAACCAGCCTTTTCGTCTTCTTCAGAAACACGAAGGCCAATAGTTTTCTTCAACACACCTAATACAATGATAGACGTTAAGATTGCCCATGCTCCGTATGCAGCAACTCCAATAGCTTGGATACCAAGCTGAGAAGCGCCACCGCCGTTTAATAGACCAATCCCTGTTGCGCCATCTACGCCCCAAAGTCCAATTACTAGTGTTCCCCATGCTCCAGCAACACCATGTGCAGAGGCTGCTCCAATAGCATCATCAATTTTTAGTTTTTTCTCAATAAATTCGATAGAGAAAACTACAATGACACCACCAATAAGACCAGCAAAGAAACCTCCTGCCATTGTCATGTTTCCACAACCAGCAGTAATAGCTACAAGTCCAGCAATTGCACCGTTAAGTGTTTGCGATAAGCTAGGTTTTCCAAGGTATAACCAAGAAGTAAATAAGGCTCCCAGTGCTCCTGCAGCAGCAGCAATATTCGTTACCATTACAACAGCTGAAGCAGCGATAGAATCATCTCCACCCCAGGCAAGTTGTGAACCTCCGTTAAAACCGAACCATCCTAACCAAAGGATAAATACACCCAATGTTCCAAGTAATAAATTACTTCCTGGAATTGCCACCGCTTTACCGTTAACATATTTTCCAATTCTTGGACCTACCATCCAAGCAGCTACTAATGCAGCCCATCCACCAACAGAGTGAACAATTGAAGAACCAGCAAAGTCAATAAAGCCTAAATCAGCTAACCATGCACCATCTCCGTACCATTGCCATCCACCAGAAATAGGGTAGATAATCGCTGTAAGGAAAAGTGTGAATATGATGTAAGTGCTGTATTTAGTTCTACCTGCAACTGCTCCAGAAACAATGGTTGCCGCTGTAGCAGCAAATACTGTTTGGAAGAATACATCGTGTGCACCAGCACCAGGGTTAAACCATAAATCGCTTACAGAAAAGAAACCAGAAGCATCTTTTCCTCCGTACATTAGTCCGTAACCAAGAGCCCAAAAGCTGATTGTTCCTACACTAATATCCATGAAGTTTTTCATGGCGATGTTTGCTGCGTTTTTAGCGCGAGTCATTCCTGATTCTACTAGGGTAAAACCTGCTTGCATAAAGAAAACAAGAATACCTGATAAAAGAATCCAAAGGATTGTAAAGTCTTCATTTGCATCAACAGCTGCTGTCGTGCTTATGAAATTAGGAAGTGTTGTTAATAAAGACATATTGTTAACTATTTAAGATTCTAGAAAGAGTAAATAGCAGCTAACACGAATGAAGACAAGCTATCTGTTCCATCTGCACTCCATGCAGCAACAGCCTCATCAGCACTGTCAATTCTAATTTCAGGCTTAAGTGTGAAATTATTTGAGGTATAGCTTCCCGTAAGTGTTAACGAAGTAAAGGTGTTAGAGTCTTTAATATCAAAAGTTTCACCCCTTAGTCCAAGAGCGAAAGAATCAGACACTGAAATTTGTGGATATAGTGCTAAACCAGACCATTCACTGTTGTCATCTTCGTAAGTAGTAGCGTTGACTCCAACAAAGAAGCTGTCAGATAAGTCAATCCCACCTGTAAAGTCTAATTGTGTAGCTCCTTGTCCAGTTAATAAATTGATGTACTGTCCGTAAAGACCCAACTGAGCTCCAAACATGTAGTCGTCATCAGCTGGCTGATATTCTGTTTCATCAGTAGTGTTAAGCACTCCTAACATCAAAGACACATCCTCAGAAAGGGCTATGTCAGCCTTGATTCCCGTGTGTGAAAAAGGTCCATTTGAGAACATGTACGAAGTAGAGTAGTTAAAGTTTCCAACAGGTGAGATTACTTCATAACCTAGGAATGTATTAAAGTTACCTAATGTCAACGTAAAGTTATCACTTACATTGTAGTATACATATAATTGGTTAACTATAGATGATTGTCCGCTAATTACCGTCTCTTCAGGTGTACCTTTAAAAAGTGTTGTTTGTGATCCAAATACAGCATCGGCACCTCTTGGTCCATATACTAAGTCAGCAACAAAACCAGACTTTTCTCCTTCATAAGAAAGAACAATGTTGGCCATACCTAGTGCAAAACCATTTAGGTTAGCAAAAGATGTTCCAGGAGCAAATTCGCTGCTTCTGTAATATGCATCAACAGTACCCGACACACTAAATGTTGGATCTTCTTGAGCAACTGCACTTTGAGTACCTAATGTGGCAATCATAAGAACAGTTAATGTAATTGTTAAAAATGAAATTGTATATTTTTTCATCGTATTGTTTTTTAAAAATTAATAGTTTAATTAGTTTTTGATTTTCTTAGAAATCCTTACAAACATATCCTAATTTTTATATAAGTGTAAAAAAAATGGGGTATTATACTTAATTTTTATGCTTTTAAACAACGAACCCCCTAAAAAATGGGGGTATGTTAAAAACAAGACGTTAATTTTACGAATCTATTTTTACAGAAATCGGTGTAGTAGCATGCCTAGATACAAAAAGCAAATCCCTAAGGCAAAGCTTCCAACGGCATAAAACAAAAAGGTTAACAGGTTACCTTGTTCCAGAAAACGCATGTTTTCTAGGGTAAATGTTGAAAATGTGGTTAGGCCACCACAGAACCCTACCGCAAAAAAAAGATGTTGTGTACCAGGGACTGGTGATTTTGATGCTATGAATCCCATAAAAAGGCCAAGCAGAGTACAACCAATTACATTGGCTAATAAAGTGGCATATGGTATTTGTGTATTTATTGGCTTTAGGACGACACCTATAATATAACGGAGTAAACTGCCCAGGCCACCACCCACAAAAACCAACAAAAGCGATGTTACTTTCATTATACAATGCTTTTAAGCCCTACTAAGAGCGCTACGAAAATCAAAAATCCAATAAGAACCCAAAAGCTTCCTTTGAAATACTGTTGGCTTTTCTTTTTGTCCTTATTATAAGAGTATATAATGATAGCAGTAAAGCTAACAACAAAAAAAAGTGCAAAAATCAATTGACCGGTGCTGAACATAGCGTTATTTTTAGCGAAACTATAAAAAAATGCAAGACCAACTTAATGCTGTTGCAGCATTTCATAAAGCCTTTGGTGTAGAAGTCGCTCAAACACCCACTACAAACATTACTGCTGACATAGCAAATCTTCGTCATAGATTGATGGCAGAAGAGAATGAAGAGTACCTAGAAGCGGTTAATGATAACGACCTAGTTGAAGTAGCAGATGCCCTTGGCGATATGCTCTACATCTTGTGTGGAACGATACTAACCCATGGGATGCAACATGTTATTGAAGCTGTTTTTTCGGAAATTCAAGATAGTAATATGAGTAAACTCGGAGCAGATGGCAAACCAATTTATCGAGAAGATGGTAAGGTGATGAAAGGACCTAATTACAAACGACCTGATTTGAAGCAGTTTGTAGACTAGACTAGTCACATACTTTAAAGCGCCAACCAAAAGGATCTTCAGTTTTATTATACTGAATATCCATCAAGTGCTCTTTGAGTCTGAGTGCAAGACTATTTTCAGGAAGCGGTGTTTCAAATTTTTCATCTTTATAGCCAAACCCAATAATTGGTTGAACGACAACAGCAGTCCCACTACCAAAAATCTCTAGTAGTTCCCCTGATTTTTTTGCAGCTAAAAGTTCATCTACACGTATGGGACGCACTTCTGTTTTGATTCCTAAATGCTTAGCCAAGTCTAAAATGCTTTTTCGTGTTACACCATCCAAAATGCTATCACTTGTTGGAGCTGTTAAAAGCGTGTCTCCAATGCGAAAAAACAAATTCATTGTTCCTGCTTCCTCAATATATTCATGTGTAGCAGCGTCGGTCCATATTATTTGCTGAAAACCTTCTGCGTTGGCAAGTTGGGTAGGGTAGAACTGCCCACCATAATTTCCTGCGGCTTTCGCATAACCTGTACCGCCTTGTGGCGCACGACTGTAATGATCAGCAATTTTCACACGAACTTCACCTCCATAATAACTGGAAACGGGAGCACATATAATCATGAAGCGATATTCGGTTGCGGCAGATGCTTGAACTCCTGCACCAGAAGCAAATACAAAAGGACGCACATACAATGAATTTCCCAATCCTTGTTTTACCCATTGGCTATCCATGGATATTAACTTTTTCATTCCTTCCAAAAAGTGTGCTTCAGGAAATGTTGGGATTGCAAGTCGCTTAGCAGAATGGTTGATGCGTTTTGCGTTTTGTTCTGGGCGAAATAGCCAAACCCCATTATTATCATCTTTGAAAGCTTTCATACCTTCAAAAACAGCTTGTCCGTAATGCAAAACACTTGCTGCTGGCGACATATCCATTGGAGCATATGGAACAATCTGGGGTGTTTCCCAAGCTCCATTGCGGTAATCACAAACAAACATGTGATCCGTAAAAGTTGAACCAAAAGCTAGGTTGTCAAAATCTACAGCATCAATATTTGATGTTTTAACTGGATTTATATGTAAAGGCATGTCCATATAACAAAAGTAGGAAAATCTTGTTGTGTGCAACACATCTAATGTACATTTACAAAAAAAATAATGCATATTTTAATTGCTGGTGCAAGCGGTCTTATAGGCCAGCGGCTTATACCAATCTTACAACATGCTGGTCATCAGGTTTCTGTGCTAAGCACACAGGATAATCCCAATACATTTTCAACTTCAATTTCATCTTTTCATTGGAGTCCAGAAAAAGGTAAAATTGATATAAATGCATTGAATGGGGTTGAGGTTATTATTAATTTGGCTGGGGCTACCGTTGCGCAACGATGGACGGCTAAAAATAAAAAAGCCATTTTTGAAAGTAGAGTTTTAGGCACTCGTTTGCTTGCTGAAAGTTTGAAAAACAGCAACCATAATGTAAGTCATTTTATTTCTGCTTCTGCGATTGGAGTTTACCCTGCACATCCTGATACGATTTACACTGAAACATCTACTTTAATCTCGCAAGATTTTTTAGGCCAGTTAGTACATGCATGGGAGAATGAAGTAGACAGCCTTTTAGGTGTGGTTCCACATTGCAGCAAAATTCGAATTGGATTAGTACTTGCCAAAGAAGGAGGCGCTTTAATACCATTGGCATTGCCTGCATCTTTTGGATTTGGTGCTTGGTTTGGTTCTGGTAAACAATGGCAGTCTTGGATACATATTGATGATATAGCACGTCTTTTTGTTTTTGCTTTGGAGCATCCAGGTTGTTATAATGGTGTTGCCCCTAACCCAATTTCACAGAAAAATTTGATTAAGGCTATTGCAAGAGTGTATAACAAACCACAATGGTTGCCAGGAATCCCCAAAGTTGTTTTGCAGCTTGGTATGGGTGCTATGTCAAAAATCCTTTATGATAGTATTTGCGTATCGAGTGCTTATGCGGTTACAAAGGGATTTAGCTTTCAATTCTCTACTATAGAAGAGGCGTTAAACGATTTATTGCCATTAGGTGCTAAAAAGTAGTGTCAATTTGACATAATAATGAAATTGGCAGTACTTTTGCCATCCAACAGTAAAATTAAGCATGGCATCAAAGAAAGAAAAAAAAGTTGTTGAAGAAGAAATAATTCAAGACGAAAAATCAACACAACAACAAATTGAAAAAGACCCCTTAATTGAAGCTCAAAAGGCTATAGAGGAAGAGAAAAATAAGTTTTTGCGCTTGTTTGCTGAATTTGAAAACTACAAAAAGCGCACCGCCAAAGAACGTATTGAGTTATTTAAAACAGCATCCCAAGAAGTTATGGTTGCTTTACTACCTGTGCTTGATGATTTTGAGCGGGCCTTAGCGGAATTGGACGATAAAGATGAAAGTACAGCAGGGATCCAACTGATTTACAACAAATTGTTTGATTCTTTAAAGAATCAAGGT
This sequence comes from Flavobacteriaceae bacterium, assembly GCA_029238215.1. Lineage (GTDB taxonomy): Bacteria > Bacteroidota > Bacteroidia > Flavobacteriales > Flavobacteriaceae > UBA7446. The sequence continues at coordinate 33,591 of JAQWGN010000018.1, read as the reverse complement.
TTAACAAAACTAGAAGTTGTGGCTAAAGAAGTTTTTGATGCTGAAATACATGAAGCCATAACTCAACTGCCCGCTACTGATGAGCATCCTAAAGGGACTATTATTGATGTTGTTGGCGCAGGATATAAACTTGGAGATTTAATTATTCGCTACCCTAAGGTAGTAGTAGCTCAATAAATATGAAGGAAGACTATTATGATATTCTCGGCGTAAGTAAATCTGCTTCAGCTGCCGAAATTAAAAAAGCATATCGCAAAAAAGCGATTGCTTATCATCCGGATAAGAATCCTGACGACGAAACAGCTGAGCATAAATTTAAAGAGGCTGCTGAGGCATATGAAATTCTTGGTGATGAGCAAAAACGCGCGAAGTACGATCAATATGGCCATGCTGCTTTTGATGGTCAACAAGGCTTTGGAGGCGGAGGAATGAATATGGATGATATTTTCAGTCAATTTGGAGATATTTTCGGAAGTGCTTTTGGCGGCGGTGGCTTTGGCGGTTTTGGTGGCGGTCAACGCCGTGCTAAAGGAACAAACCTTAGAGTACGGGTGACTCTTACCTTAGAGGAACTGGTACTAGGCGTAGAAAAAAAGATTAAAGTAAAACGAAAAAAACAAGCCCCTGGGGTAAGTTATACAACGTGCAAAACATGTCAAGGCTCTGGACAGACAATGCGTATAACCAATACGATTCTTGGACGTATGCAATCTGCGGCTACTTGTTCAGCCTGTAATGGTGCAGGTCAAACCTTACGTCATCGTCCTTCAGGTGCCGATGCCTATGGGATGTTGTCTCAAGAAGAAACGGTCTCTATTAAAATTCCTGCAGGAGTTGAAGACGGTATGCAGCTCAAGGTGTCAGGAAAAGGAAATGAAGCACCAGGACAAGGGATATCAGGAGATTTGATTGTACAAATTTCTGTCAAAGAGCACTCATACCTTAAGCGCGAAGGAAATAATTTACATTTTGATTTATATATTTCTATTTCTGAAGCGGTTTTGGGAACATACAAAGAAATTGAAACGGTGGGGAGTTCTGTGCGTATCCGTTTAGAATCAGGAATTCAGTCAGGAAAGATTTTACGATTAAAGGGCAAAGGTATACCTAGTTTAAACCAGTATGGAACTGGGGATATGTTAGTTCATGTAAATGTTTGGACTCCAGAGCAGCTTACTAAAGAACAGAAACAATTTTTTGAGCAACAACAGAAACACGATAATTTTAAGCCAAATCCAAAATCTGGGCATAAATCCTTTTTTGATAAAGTTAAAGACATGTTTTCATGATTTTGTTAATGTATTTGCTATAAAGTTTATATATTTGAGATAACAATAGATTTATCTATAGTTATTTTTCTTTTTCATAGCAATTTTTTCCCATCCTCTTTTTGAGGGTGGGTTTTCTTTTTTATCTCCTTTTTTGTCTATATTAGAGAATGGAAAAAATTAAATCTATTTTTCAATACAACATTGGTTTTAGTGGTGCTGAAATGAGTGTTGCCTCTTTTTTGGTTTGGATTTTTGTCTTTATAGCCCTAATTTTTACAACCCGTTTTTTACGTAAATTATTGACACGTAAACTATCAGAAGATAGAAGGAATAAATTCAAACCTATTTTTGCGTTTTTTAATTACTCCCTATATACAGTGGTAGTTTTATTGGTTTTGCAAAACGCAGGTGTAAACCTAAATGCTTTACTTGCCGCTTCTGCCGCCTTGTTAGTAGGTATTGGATTTGCATTACAAACATTTTTTCAAGATATCATATCAGGAGTCTTTATTCTTATCGATCAAACGGTGCATGTAGGTGATATTATTGAATTAGACAACAAAGTTGGTCGTGTAGAAAATATTACTCTACGAACCACCCGAGCAGTAACGCCAGATAATAAAGTGCTTATTATACCTAATCACATGTATCTAACAAACACCTTGTTTAACTGGACAGAAAACGAAAAGCAAACTCGTGAGTCAGTTTCACTTGGTGTAGCATATGGTACAGATTTAGATAATCTTAAGGCTTTGCTTGTAAAAGTTGCTTTGGGCCATAGCGAAATTGTAAAATCTCCAGCTCCATTTCTCTTGTTTAAAAATTTTGGCGACAGCAGTCTAGATTTTGAGCTTGTTTTTACCTTAAAAGATGGCTTTAAAACTGAGTTAGTAAAAAGCGATATTCGTTTCGTTATTGATAAAACTTTACGTGAGAATAATATTGAAATTCCTTTCCCTCAACGTGTTATTCATACATCAAGCTAAATGGCAAATTTACTATTAGTCGAGGATGAAGCAAATATTCGTCGTGTAATGAAAAAGGTGCTTCAAGAACAAGATTTGAAGCTCATCATTACTGAAGCTGTTGATGGCGTAGATGCAATTAACCAATTGAATAGCACTTCTTTTGATTTAGTTTTATGTGACATTAAAATGCCAAAAAAGGACGGTCTGGATGTTCTTAAGTATATAAAAGAAAAAAACATTCATACCCCTGTTGTAATGATTTCAGGACATGGAGATCTAGAAACTGCAGTTCAGGCAATGCGCTTGGGAGCATACGACTATATTTCTAAGCCACCCGATTTAAATCATTTACTCCAAACAGTTCGATCGGCATTACAAGTAGTAAATAAGCCTACACCTTCTCTCAAAGTAAAAGCGCTTCCTAAGAAATATACCATGATTGGTAATTCTCCCCCGATACAGCTTATTTACTCAATGATCGATAAAGTTGCTCCTACAATGGCTCGTGTGTTTATTCAAGGTCCCAACGGAAGTGGTAAAGAACTCGTAGCGCGAGCATTGCATTATAACAGTACTAGATCTGAGGCCCCTTTTGTTGAAGTCAATTGTGCCGCAATTCCTGCTGAACTTATTGAAAGTGAATTGTTTGGTCATGTTAAGGGGTCTTTTACATCGGCCCATAAGGACAGAAAAGGAACTTTTGAACAAGCGCATGGAGGAACACTGTTTTTAGATGAAATTGGAGATATGAGCCTTGCTGCACAAGCCAAAGTTTTGCGCGCGCTAGAGGAACACAAAATTCAGCGTGTGGGTAGCGATAAATCAATCCCTGTCGATGTTCGAGTAATTGCGGCAACAAATAAAAATGTTAAAAATGCGATTTCTCAACACCATTTTCGTGAAGACTTATTCCATCGCCTTGCCGTAATTGAAATTAATGTGCCCTCTTTAAATGAACGCAGTGAAGATATTCCAGCGTTAGTCACACATTTTTTAAAGACATTAAGCCCAAAAAAGGAGATCAGTAAAGATGCAATAGAGTCTTTGCAAGCGATGCAATGGTCGGGAAACATTCGTCAATTGCGTAATGCTGTTGAGCGTTTATCTATTTTGGGTGGAGATGAAATCACAAAACATGATGTTTTAACATATATCTCCAATACTGTATGATACGTATATTAATTGCCCTGTTTTTCAGTACATTCCTTTTTTCACAGCCTAATGAAAATGATGAAAAGCAAATTGAAAAATTTTTCAAAACATCCTTATTGGAAGGTAATTCTTACGAATGGCTTGATTATTTATCCAATCGCATCGGGAGTCGCCTCTCGGGTTCTTTAGGAGCAGAACGTGCTGTAGCTTGGACAAAGGAAGCACTTGACTCTATGGGGTTAGATCGCGTTTATTTACAAGCTGTTAAGGTTCCAAAGTGGGTTAGAGGTCCTAAAGAGTTTGCATTAATTGAAACAGCTCCTGGTGTGACTTTTAATGTTCCTATTACTGCTCTTGGTGGATCTGTAGCGACACCTTCTGTTGGTTTAAAGGCACCTGTGATCGAAGTGCATGGAATTGAAGAATTAAAAGCTCTGGGCAAAGAGAATATTGAGGGTAAAATTGTTTTTTACAACCGCCCAATGCAAGCAGACTTAATTAGCACCTTTCAAGCGTATTCAGGGTGTGTAGATCAACGTTATGACGGCGCGCGTGAGGCAAGTGAATACGGTGCTGTTGGAGTTATTGTTCGCTCAATGAATTTACGATTGGATGATTTGCCACATACGGGAGCTATGAGTTATGGCGACCAACAAGTGTCTCAACGAATCCCTGCCGCAGCAATTAGCACCAATGCTGCTGAAAAATTGAGTTATCTGTTAAGACTAGAGCCTAAGCTAAAATTTTTATTTCGCCAACAGTGTAAAACTTATCCAGATGTATGGTCAAATAATGTTATAGGAGAAATACAGGGCAGTGTATTTCCTAACGAAGTTATAGTTGTGGGAGGTCATTTAGACTCCTGGGATTTGGGAGATGGCGCTCATGATGATGGAGCTGGTGTAGTACAATCCATGGAAGTACTTCGCTTGTTTAAGATTACTGGATATCAGCCAAAACGCACCATTAGAGTTGTATTATTCATGAATGAAGAAAATGGTTTGCGTGGAGGAAATGCATACGCTCAGAGTGCCTTATCGTCTAATGAGCAGCACATATTTGCTCTTGAATCTGATGCAGGAGGTTTTACTCCTAGAGGTTTTTCATTTTCATGTTCCGACTCAGAATTTGCTCAGGTGCAATCGTGGAAACCGCTATTCAAACCCTATTTAATTCATTATTTTGAACAGGGTGGAAGTGGTGCTGATATCAGGCCACTCAAAAACAACTATAACGTTTTGGCAGGACTGCGTCCAGACTCTCAGCGTTATTTTGATCATCATCATGCTGAAAATGACACCTTTGATGCTGTAAACAAACGCGAGCTTGAACTCGGTGCAGCAACCATGACTTCATTAATCTATTTGTATGACACATACGGTCTTGTAGGTCCTATCCCAAATTCCTTAGACCGCTAGAATTAATCTATGTTTCAAGGATATACAAAAGAATTTAAAACAAACATTCGCTTGGCTTGGCCTGTTATGCTGGGAATGGTAGGGCACACCTTAGTTCAGTTTGTAGATAATATTATGGTAGGTCAACTTGGTACTACCGAGCTTGCAGCTATTTCCTTAGGAAACAGTTTTGTTTTTATTGCCATGGCTTTTGGAATTGGTTTTTCCACCGCAATCACCCCATTAGTAGCTTCTTCAGACGCATCAAACGACACCACATCAATACAGTATGTATTGCGTGAAGGTCTTCGTTTGTGTATCATTTTAGGCGTGGTTCTTTTTTTGGCGGTGTATATCGCTAAGCCTCTTTTATTTCAAATGGGACAAGAAGCTTCCGTAGTAGAACTTGCTTTTCCATATTTAAATTGGGTGGCATTTTCACTTATTCCCTTAGTTATTTTTCAAGCATTTAAGCAATTTTCTGATGGAATGTCCTTAACACGTTACAGCATGTATGCGACACTTTTAGCAAATGTTATTAATGTATTGGTCAATTATTTTTTAATTTTTGGAGTTTGGGTATTTCCCAAATGGGGTGTCACTGGTGCCGCCATAGGAACGCTGCTTTCTCGAATTACTATGTTGGTATTTTTGATTTATTTATTGTACAAAGACCCAAGAACATCTTTTTATATTCAAAAACTGGTTTTATTCTCTTCACACCTCAAAGAAAGAAAGCGATTAATTCAATTGGGACTTCCTTCTTCACTGCAAGTGTTTTTTGAAGTTAGTTTTTTTACGTTTGCTGTTTGGGTATGTGGATTCTTAAGTAAAGATGCACAGGCAGCCAATCAAATTGCGCTCAACCTCTCTTCCATGACCTTTATGGTGGCTATGGGCTTAAGCGTTGCCGCTACAATACGTGTGGGCAATCAAAAAGGCTTGGGTGCGTTTCGAGAGCTTAAGCGAATTGCGCTTTCAATTTTTCTATTAACCTTTTTGTTAGACATTCTTTTTGCTGGATTCTTTATTCTTTTTAATGATTTTTTACCTTGGTTATACCTAGATCCAGCTACAGGACTTGACACCTTTACAGTAGCCAAATTGGCTGCATCGCTGCTCTTTATTGCTGCTTTTTTTCAAATATTTGATGGTGCTCAAGTTGTTGCTTTAGGAAGCTTACGAGGCTTGCAAGACGTGCGTATTCCTACATGGATAACATTCTTAGCCTATGGACTTACAGGCGTCCCTGTGATGCTTTATTTGAGCTTGACAAGAGCGATGGGTGCGCAAGGTGTTTGGATAGGCTTGTGTTTTGGACTCGTTGTTTCATCCTTGTTATTGTATCTTCGCTTTCGCTATTTAACCAATAAAATGATTCATATCCATGACTGAAACACTTCCAGAATTTTTACTTGCTGATAATGCAGACTTTCCCGATGCCGTTTTTGTTGTTCACACACGCTTTCCACGCTTTGTACTTAATTTAGCGGACGACAACCTAGAATGGTGGGAAACTTTGTCAGAAGAAGACAAAGAAAGTGCTACTGAAGAAGTTGCTTTATGGATTGAGCGTGCAACAGCTTTTTATGATAATGAGATTAATCGTTATAAAGACTAATGGAAACACTTTTACTTTGGGATCAAGAACTTTTTTTGTGGCTTAACGGACTAGGTTGCCAATCTTTTGATGCGTTGTGGATGCAAATAACAGAAAAGGAATACACCATTGCTTTATACCTAGTTTTAACTCTTTTTTCTTCCAATTGGCTGGGGTGGAAAAACACCCTTTGGCTGATGCTTACAATTGCATTACTCATTATATTTACAGATCAAGTAACAAACCTATTCAAAAGTAGCTTTCAGCGTTTGCGCCCATGCCATGAACCAGAACTTATGGATATCATGCGTAGGGTAAAACCAAGCTGTGGGGGTAAATACGGATACTTTTCTGGCCATGCATCAAATTCCTTTGCTATGGCAACATTTTTTGTTACAATTTTCGCAGCACGCTTCCGATCAATGTATCTTCTGTTTGTAGTAGCTTCTGTTGTTGCATACAGTAGAATTTATATAGGAGTACACTATCCTCTTGATACGATAAGCGGCACTTTGTTTGGAATGTTCGGTGGATGGGGCTTTGCTAAACTTTATAAAAAGATTATTCCAAATCCTTTTTAAGAAGCTCAGGATAGGCTTGTAAAAATGAACTTACTCTTGGTTTAGAAACGGCCTTTATGTAGGGGTTATTGGGATTGTTTTTTTCGTAATCTTGATGGTAATCCTCAGCTTGATAAAACACATCAAATGCCTTTATTTCAGTGACTATGGGGTTTATATACCGTTCAGCTTTTGTTAGCTTTTCAATGTGCTTGCTAATAATTGATTTTTCAATATCATTTTGATAAAAAGCGATGGAACGATAATGGGTGCCTTTGTCTGGACCTTGTCGGTTTAGTGTAGTAGGGTCATGAGATCCAAAGAAGACTGTAACCAAAGTTTCAAAGGCTATTTTTTTTGGGTCATAAATTACTTTTGTGGTTTCGGCATGCCCCGTTCTTCCTGTTATTACTTGATTATAGGTGGGGTTTACAGTTTCTCCTCCTGCATAGCCTGAAATGACTTCCTCAACACCGTCTACTTGTTCAAAAACGGCCTCAACACACCAAAAACAACCTGAGGCAAAATAAGCTACCTCTAAGTGTTGTGCCACACTATATGATTGTGAACTAGCGGGAAGTGTGTTGTCTGTTGCTTTTGGCGCTGCAATTGTACATGCCAAGATGGTACTACTCAAAATAATTGAAATAAATAGTTGCATAGCTTTAGCTTAAAAAATCACTTATAAATTCTTGACAAAATGCATGCCAACTTTTTTCTTTCTTAAGTTTTGAAAAGGCTTTTGGATTTTGAAAAGCTTCAGATTTTTCAAGTGCTTTTATAAGTGTTTTTCCAAAGCTTTCTGGGTCTGCCTTTGAAACTAAACCAGTTTCTGCTGTGATTCCTTCTGCTAAGCCTCCGACATCAGTTACTATCGTTGGTTTTGAGTAATGAATTGCCATAGGAGTAATACCACTTTGCGTAGCGGATTTATAGGGCTGAATAACCCAATCACAAGCAGAGAACCACAAAGGAATTTCAGTATTTGGGACAAAGCTATCGTGAAAAAGTATATAATCAGAAACGTTTAATGATACAGCTAGTGCACGATAATGTTTCATGGATTCATAGGGCTCACCAACAACTAAAACTTGAGTATTAGGCCTTTTCTTCAATAGAGTAGGGAGGCTTTTTATAAGGATGTCTAGTCCCTTGTAGGGCCGAATAATACCAAAGAATAAAAGGTGTTTTATTTTGCTGTCCAATCCTAGAGTTGTAACAGCCGTTGCTTTATCTATGGGATCAGGTAGCCTATTATTTATTGGATGGAAAAGTGTTTTTATAGGTTTTTTGGTGTATACTTTCAGTGTAGATGAAACCTTTTCTGACATCGACGCAATTACGTTGATTTTATCAAGAAAGAATTTTAATAAGATTTTATCCCCTAATTTTCGTTCATGGGGCAGTGCATTGTCAATCCATGCAATTTTTTTACTTTTTAACAGCCGTGCTATAGTGCCATATGAAAGTGCTAGCCAAGGAGACCAATATCGAAATACAACAGTATTAGGGTTAAGGAGGTTGATGTATTTTGCTGTTTTCCACCAGCTGTATGGGTTTAGGGTGTTTATAAGTCGAACAGACTTGTAAGATAGTGTCTTATGTTCTTCTGAAAACTGTGTTTTGCCAGGAAAAAGTAATTTAGGGTAGAGGACTGAAAAAGAAACAACAACAACCTTTTGATTCTGTTTTAAGAGTGTTTCAACAAAAGCATCCGTAGTGTCTGCTATACCTCCTCTGTAGGGGTAGCTGGGTGCAACAACGACAACCATGTTACTGTTCCTCAATAAGCATCCATTCTCCTTTGTCTAATAGGGGCTCTGCTTGCTTAAATTTAACTGTTTTTTTCTCGCTACTAACCACATGTTGAATTGTCACACGTTCGTTTCGCCCAATTTTTGGACGTTCTCTAACAACCGTCTCAGCTTTTTCAACAGCGCTTCTTCCAGATTGTTGTGCCGCTTGGCGCATGGCTTGTTGGTCTTGATTTAGTACTTCTTCTTTGGAAGTGCTTACACGATCTTTTCTACGAATGCTTCTCGCTTCTCGGATATTTTTAGGGTCTTGCGTAGGCAGTTCCCCTTTAAATAAGAAAGAGATAATATTTCTATTTACTTGATCTATAAAAGCACGGAATAATTCAAACGACTCAAATTTATAAATCAATAAGGGGTCTTTTTGTTCATGTACAGCAAGTTGAACCGACTGCTTAAGTTCATCCATTTTACGTAAATGATCTTTCCAAGACTCATCAATTATGGCTAAGCTTATATTTTTTTCAAAATCACGAATAAGATTTTTCCCTTCACTCTCAAAGGCTTTGTCTAAATCACTAACCACATTAAGTGTTTTTACACCATCTGTAAAGGGAACTACGATACGTTTAAACGTGTTGCTCGGGTTCTGATGCACATCCTTAACAACTGGGAATACACGCGCAGCATTCTCTTCCATCTTTTTTTGATAGTGTGCAATGGCGGCTTGATATACTGTTTCGGTGAGTTCTGTTTCGTTTTGTTGTTCAAAAAGTTCTTGACTAACGGGACTAGTCAGTGAAAATAATCGAATAATTTCAAACTCAAACTGTTTGTAATCTTTGTTCGCCAAATTAGACGCACATATTTCGCTACATGTTTCATATAACATGTTTGCAATATCTACTTGTAGACGTTCTCCATTTAACGCATTGTACCGCCTCTTATAAATCACTTCTCGCTGTGCATTCATTACATCATCATACTCAAGAAGACGCTTACGAATACCAAAGTTATTTTCTTCTACTTTCTTTTGAGCACGTTCAATAGAACGTGTCATCATCCCAGCTTGAATCACTTCTCCTTCTTTATGGCCCATGCGGTCCATCATTTTAGAAATTCGCTCTGATCCAAACAAACGCATTAAATTATCTTCTAACGATACGTAAAACTGAGAGCTTCCTGGGTCACCTTGTCGTCCAGCGCGACCACGTAATTGACGGTCAACTCGTCTGGAGTCATGGCGCTCTGTTCCAATTATGGCCAGTCCACCAGCTTCTTTTACCGCATCACTAATTTTGATATCTGTTCCACGACCTGCCATGTTGGTAGCAATAGTCACAATGCCAGGGTTTCCTGCTTCTGCCACAACATCTGCCTCTTTTTTATGCAATTTTGCATTAAGAACATTGTGATGCACCTTTCGTATTGCAAGCATGCGACTGAGTAACTCGGATATTTCTACGGAGGTCGTACCAATAAGTACAGGTCGCCCTGCTTGTGAGAGCTCAGTAACATGATCGATTACTGCGTTGTATTTCTCTCTTTTTGTTTTATAGATAAGATCGTCTTCGTCCTTACGCGCAATAGGTCTGTTGGTAGGGATTTCTATAACATCTAATTTGTAAATTTCCCAAAACTCACCAGCTTCTGTTATTGCTGTACCTGTCATCCCCGCTAGTTTACGGTACATTCGGAAGTAGTTTTGCAACGTAATTGTAGCAAAGGTTTGAGTAGCGGCTTCAATTTTTACATTTTCCTTAGCCTCAATTGCCTGGTGTAATCCATCAGAATAACGGCGGCCGTCCATTATACGCCCTGTTTGTTCATCAACAATCTTTACCTGATTGTCCATAACTACATAAGCAACATCTTTTTCGAATAGCGTAAATGCTTTTAGCAATTGGTTCATGCTATGAATGCGTTCGCTTTTTATGCTATATTCTTTAAATAACTGCTCTTTTTCTTCAGCTTCTTTTTCAGGGTTATTCCCCTTTTTTTCAATTGCTGAAATAGCACCACTTAAATCAGGCAACACAAAGAAATCGGCATCATCACCGTCTTTGGATAAGTATTCTACTCCCTTGTCTGTGAGTTCAATTTGATTGTTTTTTTCGTCAATAACAAACATCAAATCTGCATCTACTTTTGGCATTTCTTTGTTGTTATCTTGCATGTAATGCGCTTCCGTTTTTTGTAATAACTGACGCACCCCTTCTTGACTTAAAAATTTTATGAGTGCTTTGTTTTTTGGAAGTCCTCTGAAGACACGCAATAGGAGTAGACCTCCTTCTTTGGTGTCACCTGCACTAATCATTTTTTTTGCCTCTGCCAATACTGCTGTTAGGTGTTGACGTTGTTGAGAAACTAGCGCAGCAACCTTCGGTTTTAGGGCTTGGAATTCATGCCGGTCACCATCTGGAACAGGTCCAGAAATAATAAGTGGAGTTCGAGCATCATCTACAAGAACAGAATCTACCTCATCTACAATAGCAAAGTGATGGGGAAGCTGCACCAAATCATCCATTGCATGCGCCATGTTGTCGCGCAAGTAATCAAAGCCAAACTCATTGTTTGTTCCATAAGTTATATCAGCTTTATAGGCATTTCTACGCGCTTCAGAGTTAGGCTTGTGATAGTCGATGCAATCAACAGACATACCATGGAATTCAAAAATCGGAGCCATCCAAGCACTATCGCGCTTCGCTAAGTAATCGTTAACCGTTACTAAGTGAACTCCATTTCCTGATAGGGCATTTAAATAAACGGGCAATGTGGCTACGAGAGTTTTCCCTTCCCCTGTATGCATTTCGGCAATTTTGCCTTGGTGTAACACGATTCCTCCGATAAGCTGTACATCATAATGCACCATGTCCCAGGTTACTGATTTACCTGCAGCATCCCAAGCATTTGCCCAATAGGCGTTATCGCCTTTAATTTTAACATTCCCTTTCTTTACTGAAATTGATTTATCAAAAGCATTTGCAGTAACTTCTAGTTGCTCATTTTCTTTAAATCTACGTGCTGTTTCTTTTACCACAGCAAAAGCATCAGGTAAAATATCATCTAAGTAAGATGAAACAGCGTCGTGTGCTAACTGCGTAATCCGATCAATTTCTGTATAGCGATCTTCTTTTTCATCAATATCGCTTAAGGAATCAATAGCAGTTTTATGCGCAGTTATTTCTTCATAAAAGGGCGCTCTAATAGTTGCTATTTCGGCCTTAAAAGCTGCTGTCTTCTCTCGTAATTGATCGTGTGTGAGAGTGTTTAAAGTTGTAGAAGCTTGATGAATCTTATCAACCAAAGGATATATCCCTTTAAGGTCCTTTTTGGCTTTATCGCCAACAAATGTTTTTAGAATACCACTTAATACACTCATAGGGAAGAATCTAGGAGTTCAAAAGTAAGGAAAAAAACGGATGAGTGGATAATATGAATACTAGTATTCGTCTTCGTTCCACAGATAATCTTCATCAGTGGGGTAGTCGGGCCAAATCTCCTGAATGGTTTCATAGATTTCTCCTTCATCCTCAATTGATTGTAAGTTCTCTACCACTTCTAGTGGAGCTCCTGTTCGAATTCCGTAGTCAATCAGCTCGTCTTTATTCGCTGGCCAAGGCGCGTCACTCAGATACGATGCAAGTTCTAAAGTCCAGTACATAAAGTTGTTGTTTTAATGAGCTGCAAAAATAAATTTTTATCTCAATTTTCCAAGAAAATATTATTTATTTGGAATCCATTTAATTTCTTCTGCTTTTTCCCAGTATGAAAAGGCTCTGGCGAGACAAAATAAATAGTCTGATAACCTGTTGATAAAGGCAAGCAATAATAAATCAACGTGCTCAAGCCTACTAAGTTGAACAATGATTCGCTCTGCTCGGCGACATACGCAACGTGCAATATGCGTCTGTGCAGACGCCTTAGAACCGCCAGGCAAGATGAAATGTGTCATGCTGGGTAACAAATCTTCGTAATAGTCTATATGTTTTTCTAATGCTAAAACATCTTCCTGTTGAATTATAGCAAAAGGGCGTTTATGCTCTGCTGATTTGCTTGCAAGCATAGCACCAACTGCAAACAACAACTGCTGAATTTGTTGTACTTCTTCTTTTCGGTCTTTTGGTAAGTACTCTACCAGCAGTCCTAGCCAAGAGTTTAATTCATCTATAGTGCCATAGGATTCTATGCGCAAGTCACTCTTAGAAACTCGATCCCCTCCAATTAGGGAGGTTTGGCCCTTATCACCTGTTTTGGTGTAAATCTTCATAGCAGTTTGATTTAACGCGAATCAAAAATACATAACTTGAATGGCATGATAAAACTTTTTCTTTGCTAAATCGCTCATTTTCAAAAGCTTTCAGTTTTTCTTACGTGCAAATGTAAAAATCAAGATAAATGCTGAAAGAAAAGCACCGATGCGGAAAATATAATCACCAAACCGTACATAGAGTGTTTGTTTTGTTTGTGGAATTACAGTTGCTGTAAGTACTCCCTTGCTGTTATATGGAAGGGTCCCCTTGATTTCACCTAACGGATTAATAAACCCAGAAATTCCTGTATTGGCTGATCGTACAATGGGTCTGCGTGTTTCTATTGCGCGTAGGCTAGCATATGCAAGGTGTTGTTTATGCCCTGGCGTATTACCCCACCAGGCATCATTTGTCATTATAGCCAATACTGTTGCGCCTTTACGGACATACTCGTTTACAAATTCTCCATATACTGATTCATAGCATATTATTGGTCCAACACGATCTCCATTATAAAGTTTAAATGCAGCCCGCTCTTTTTGTGTTGCTCGAACAAATAATGTTCCCCCAAAATCTAGCATAACATTCCCTAGTAATGGCTCAATAATATTTCTATATGGAAGGGTTTCTACACCCACAACAAGCTTTGATTTATGATAAACACGAAGTTCTGTAGTGTCTGTTAAAAAAGCACTGTTATAAAAATCAGCCCAAACGCCATTTTTAATCTTGTTGGCTGTTTCGGTTTTATTTATGTCACCATAAGTGTTGTAAAACTGTATACCATTTAAAAATTGGGTATTGTTTTTCGATGAAAAGCCCAACATTTTAGTGTAAAGTGTGTTTTGATCGAATGTAGGGAGAAATGTACCAGCACCCTCAGAGAAATAAGTTTCTGGAGTTACGATAAGATGTGGATTCTTTGAAAGCTCTGGAGTAATTAGCGCGATTAAGTCAGTGTATAATTCTTGATTTGTTAGTGAATATTTATCTTTATAAGGGTCAATATTAGGCTGAACAACTGTAACATTGAAAGGAGCATTATCTTCAGCTTCATAGGACAAGCGTATGTAGAAAGACAACAGTATTGGAATCAAAATCACTAAAACAGGTTGTATCCAAGCAAAGCCCATTCTTTTTGATTTGTTAAATCGAACGAATACTTTGTAAACCATAATGTTTACTACCCAAATCCAAAGCGTCCCTCCAAAACTCCCTGTGTATTCGTACCATTGTATCCAATTTGGATAGGCAGCAAAGCCATTTCCAAGATTTAACCAAGGCCATGAAAAATCCCAACCTAAGTGCATTTTCTCAAAGCTAATCCACGCTAGAGGCAAAAAAATAAGAGCTGATTTTTCACCTAACGTACGATTTACACGCCTCCAAAGGATTATAATTAACGCCATTAGTACGCTGTTTACTGTCATTGCGAAGAACATTCCAAAAACAGTAGCATTCCAAAGCCACCAGGTAGCAATGGCATTCCATGTTAAAAACCCAATAAAGACCTTTACGAAAAACGGCCAAAAATGTTCGGTTTTACTACTATTTATTAAGCATAACATCGGAACAAATCCAACAAAAAGTAATGGAGCAAAACCACTTACGGGCCAAGAAAGACCAAGAAGAAGTCCTGAAAGAATAGTTAGCAATAATTTGTTTGGCATGTGACGAAAGTACAATTATTGTATAAGTTTGTATAAACTTAACCAAAAATAATCATGCGATTTTCATCTTTCATTCCTAACACACTAACACTTCTAAATGCTTTTTCTGGCTGTATGGCATTATTGTCAGTTGTTGGTCAAGACTATAAAATGACACTTACTTGGGTATTAATTGGTGTTTTTTTTGACAGTATTGATGGTTTGTTTGCAAGAGGGCTAAAGGTAACTTCAGAAATTGGCAAACAACTCGATTCTTTAAGTGATGTCATTTCATTTGGAGTTGTTCCTGGATTTTTCTTAAATCAGTATCTTTCTGATAACCTTCCATATGATTATGTTTTTCTTTCTCCTTTAGGTTTTTTAGTTACTCTTGCTGCAGTTTATCGACTCGCTCGTTTTAACATCACCCCTTCTAGTCAACTGGATTTTGAGGGAATGCCAACTCCCGCGTTCGCTCTTTTTGTGGTAGGGATTCCTTACATTCCTATTAAAGTAAATTATGAGATCATTCTCTTTATTACGGCGTTATTAGCACTTTTGATGGTCTCAAAACAGATGCTACCTAGCCAAAAGTTTGTCAGAGGAAAGCCAAAAGCTTTTGCCTTGGTTTTCGCTTTGATTGTTATCCCTGTATTGTTGTTTTATAAGGCTGAGGCCCTATCTGCTGTAATACTGTCTTATGGCTTTTTTGGAGCAATTTATATGCGGATTAAAGGCTAAGCTTTTTTGTTCTTAGTTCAAAATTTTGCCCTAAATATACTTTACGAACCATTTCATCTTCAGCCAATTCTTTTGGAGTTCCTGTTTTTAAAATTTTGCCTTCAAACATGAGGTATGTTCTGTCGGTAATAGCTAATGTTTCCTGAACATTGTGGTCAGTTATTAAAATACCGATGTTTCGCTTTTTTAGGTGTGCAACAATTTTTTGAATGTCCTCAACTGCAACAGGGTCTACTCCTGCAAAAGGCTCATCCAATAACACAAATTTTGGATCAGTAGCAAGTGCTCTGGCAATTTCTGTTCTTCGGCGCTCTCCACCAGAAAGTAAATCACCACGACTTTTTCGGATGTGTGTTAGGCCAAATTCCTCTAAAAGCGCTTCAGTTTTGCTTTGTTGCTCTTTGGCAGATAAATCTGTTAACTCCAATACACTTTTGATATTTTGTTCTACAGTAAGTTTGCGAAATACGGACGCTTCCTGAGCCAAATACCCTATTCCGTTTTGAGCACGTTTATACATGGGGTATCGCGTTATATCCTTGTCATCTAAATAGATATTTCCGCTTAACGGTTTTATCAGCCCAACAATCATGTAAAATGATGTAGTTTTTCCCGCACCATTTGGCCCCAATAGCCCGACAATTTCTCCTTGCTCAACAGCCACTGAAATTTTGTCAACTACTTTTCTTCCTCTATAGGTTTTAGTGATTTCTTTTGCGTGTAATTTCATGATTTTTTCGCTGGTGTTTGTGGCGTTTGTTGCGATTTTTTAAATACGGATTTTGAAATAAAAATACTTATTTCATACAAAATCATAATAGGGATGGCTACAATAACTTGGCTAGCAATATCTGGGGGTGTAATAATTGCAGATAGTGTAAGAACGAGTACTAAAGATATTTTTCGATATTTCCGCATTATATCTGGGGAGATAAGGCCGATTTTTGTTAAAAAGTATACCAATATTGGTAATTCAAATATAAAGCCGGCAGAAAGAACGGATGCCCGAATCAGAGCGGTGTAACTCCCAAGATCAAAGTCATTGAATATTTCAGCACTTACACTGTATGTTCCAAGGAATCGCAAAGACAATGGCGTGATGATGTAATACCCAAACAAAACACCCAAGAAAAAAAGTAGTGAGGAAATAAAAATAAACCCACGTGCATTTCGGCGTTCGGATTTTAATAAACCGGGACTTATAAACGACCAAAGTTGATAAATTACGTACGGAAATGAAATTATAAACCCAGCAGTTATCGATGTCCATATGTGAGCTGAAAACTGCCCTGCAACTGTTCTGCTTTGAACTCTAAAAGGAAGTTCGTCTAAACAAAAACCTTCGTTAAATCCCAAATATTGAGCTGCATTGCAAAGCCATTTGTATGTTGGAAAGTCTTGCTTTTTTGGTCCAAACAGGAGGTAATCAAAAATAAAATCCTTTGCAGCAAATGCAATACTTCCTGCAATAATTATGGCCAAAATGCTTCGGATAAGATGCCACCGCAGTTCTTCTAGGTGATCCAGAAAAGGCATGGGTTTTTCCCGCATAAGCTATTGAATACCTTCGTTTAAAATATCGTGTATGTGTACAAACCCTAGATATTTGTCAGACTCCGTTACAATAACTTGACTTATTTCTTTTTCACGCATTAACGACAAAGCTGTTTTTGCCAAGGTGTTACTGTTTAAAGTCTTTGGGTTTTTACTCATAATATCCGAAGCGACAAGTGAAGAAAAATCACTGTGCTTTTGCATCATTCTTCTCAAATCACCGTCTGTAATAATCCCTACAACAGTGTTATCTTCCAAAACGGCAGTAGCTCCAACTAGTTTAGAGGATATTTCAGATATCACTTCGTTAACAGCTGTGTTTTGGCGAACAAGGGGTTTTTTGTTTTCATGAATTAAATGCCCGAGTTCAATATGAAGCGCCTTTCCAAGCGCCCCCCCTGGGTGCGAACGTGCAAAATCTTCAGGCTTGAATCCGTTTAACTCCATTAAACAAATCGCTAAGGCATCGCCCATCACTAACTGCGCTGTTGTACTTGTTGTTGGTGCAAGATTGTTTGGATCCGCTTCATGGGGAATCCCTACATTTAAAACAGCGTCGGAGTGTTGTGCAAGAAACGAATCGGGGTTTGCTGTCATGCCTACAAGTTTATTTCCACGGCTCTTAAGTAAAGGAACTAAAGTTTTAACTTCTGAGGTGTTGCCACTTTTTGATAAACATACTACAATATCTTCATCTGCAATCATGCCTAGATCTCCATGTATCGCATCTGCAGCATGCATAAAAATACTTTTTGACCCCGTAGAATTTAATGTTGCACTAATTTTCATACCAATTATGGCACTTTTTCCTACTCCAGTAAGGATTAAACGGCCCTTATTTTGATGTGCCCAAGTAACAGCTTGCTCAAAATCATCATTTAGCTGAGGAATAAGCCCTTCAACAGCTTGTGCCTGTTGATGTATAACTGCTTTTGCAGTGTTCAGTAATGAAACAGAATTATTCAAATCTTTATTGATAAATATTCAGTTTTAACGTATATTGTGAATACAAATGTACAAAACCAATCATGAAGGTACAGCTCGGAGATAAGCAGTTTAGTTTAAAGGCTGCACTAAAGAAATTTTTCGGTTTTAATGAGTTCCGAGGACTTCAAGAAGATGTAATTAACAGTGTTCTTAATAAAGAGAATACGTTTGTTATTATGCCTACAGGTGGTGGTAAGTCATTGTGCTATCAACTTCCTGCTCTTGTACAGCCCGGTACTGCCATTGTTGTTTCCCCTCTTATTGCATTAATGAAGAACCAAGTTGATGCTATTCGAGGCGTTTCCAATAACGACGGAATTGCACACGTTTTAAACTCTTCATTGAGTAAAACTCAAGTGCAAACTGTTATTGAAGATATTACATCTGGAATTACAAAGTTACTGTATGTAGCTCCAGAATCGCTTACTAAGGAAGAAAACGTTGCTTTTTTACGAACGATTACCATTAGTTTTATGGCTATTGATGAAGCGCATTGTATTTCTGAATGGGGGCACGACTTTAGACCAGAGTACCGAAATTTAAAATCAATTTCTGAGCGAATTGGAGATAATATTCCAATTATTGGCCTTACTGCTACCGCAACACCAAAGGTTCAAGAAGACATTCTTAAAAACCTTAATATTCCCAACGCCACTACGTATAAAGCCTCCTTTAATAGGCCAAACTTGTTTTACGAAGTCCGTCAAAAAACAGAGCAAGTAGATCGCGATATTATATCTTTTGTTAAGCAAAATAATGGTAAATCAGGGATCGTGTACTGTTTATCACGGAAGCGTGTAGAAGAGCTTGCGCAAGTCTTGCAGGTTAATGGTGTCAATGCCTTACCATATCATGCAGGTTTGGACACTAAACAACGCGTGTTTAATCAAGATAGTTTTTTAAAGGAAGATTGCGATGTAATAGTGGCTACGATTGCCTTTGGTATGGGAATTGATAAGCCGGACGTGCGCTTTGTTATCCATCACGATATTCCGAAAAGTATTGAAAGTTATTACCAAGAAACTGGTCGTGCAGGGCGTGATGGTGGTGAAGGACACTGCTTGGCATTCTATGCATATAAAGACATTGAAAAGCTTGAAAAATTCATGTCAGGAAAGCCCTTGGCTGAGCAAGAAGTAGGTTTTGCACTGTTGCATGAAATGGTGGCTTATGCAGAGACCTCTATGTCTAGGCGTAAGTTTATTCTCCATTATTTTGGTGAGGAGTATGATGAAATCAATGGCGCTGGAGTAGAGATGGATGATAATGCCCGAAATCCAAAACCAAAAGTTGAGGCACAAAAAGAAGCTGAACTGTTATTGAGTCTTGTCCGTGAAACAAATCAACAATACAAAATTAAGGAGCTAATTCATATCATGGTTGGCGAAGAAACCCCAATTTTAGTATCCCATCGCATAAGTGCCACGCCAATATTTGGACAAGGAAGTGCCAATAAAAAAGAGTTTTGGAAAGCCTTACTAACACAATTACTCGTTACAGGCTACTTGACAAAAGAAATAGAAACCTACGGTATTATTAAGTTGAGTGAAAAGGGGATAAAATTTTTAGAAAACCCCGTAAGTTATTTGATGACTGAAAATCACGTATACGATGCGTTGGCCGTTGCCCCATCCAAAGTAAAATCAGGAGGATACGAGGAGAAACTTTATAAAATGCTCGTTCAACTTCGTAAGGAAGTAGCAGCGAAATTTGATGTTCCTCCTTATGCGGTTTTTCAAGAATTTTCTCTTCAAGACATGCTTGTAAAATATCCAGTAACTATAGAAGAACTTAAAAATATCCATGGGGTAGGTGAGGGTAAGGCAACTAAATTTGGAAAACCTTTTATTAAGCTGATAGCCGATTATACAGAAGAAAATGACATTACACGTCCAGAGGATTTAGTTATTAAAAGTACAGGAGCGAATTCAGGACTCAAGTTGTTTATTATTCAAAATATTGATAGAAAACTACCCCTTCAAGATATTGCTGATGCTAAAGGCATGAAGTTTTCCGAATTTGTAAAACAACTAGAAACTATTGTTTTTTCAGGAACCAAAGTTAATATTCAGTATGCCGTTGATGATTTTTTTGACGAAGATCAACAAGAAGAGCTTTACGAATATTTTATGGATGCTGAGAATGATGACATCCAGGCTGCAGTAGAAGAATTTGATGGAGATTATGAAGAAGACGATCTGCGTGTTTTCCGCATTAAATTTATGAGTGAAGTAGCAAACTAGCTGTTTTATTTCTACTTTCGCAGCATATTAATAAATTGTTTTATGAACGAAGGAATATACGCTGTTTTCACAACGTCAAAAGGAATTATAAAAATCCGTCTTACACACAAAGAAACCCCTGGTACTGTTGGGAATTTCGTTGCTTTAGCTCAAGGAGACTTAGAGAATGATCAAAAACCACAAGGAACTCCCTATTATGATGGGTTGTCTTTTCACCGAGTTATTGCTGATTTTATGGTTCAAGGAGGCTGTCCGCTCAGCACAGGGACTGGTGGTCCAGGATATCAATTTGATGATGAGTTTCATTCCGAATTAAAACATGACAGACCAGGAGTGTTATCTATGGCCAATGCAGGTCCAGGAACCAATGGGAGTCAATTTTTTATTACACACAACGAAACCCCTTGGCTTGATGGAAAACATACAGTTTTTGGTTTTGTTGAAGAAGGTCAAGATGTTGTTGATGCAATAGCGCAAAGTGATGTTATTGAGACTGTTGTTATCGAACGTAAAGGGTCAGAAGCTGTTGCTTGGAATGCTGTAGAGGCTTTTAGGACTTTTGAGGGCAGTCGTGAAAAACGTTTAAAAGAAGCTCAAGAAGCACAGGACAAACAACTTGACAAAGTTGCATCTGGATTTGAAAAGACAACTTCTGGATTACGGTATCAATACATTCAACGTGGAGATGGTACCCCAGCAGAAAAAGGGAAAACAGTTAGTGTTCACTATAAAGGTCAATTGCTAGACGGTACTGTATTTGATTCTTCCTACAAACGCAATCAGCCGATAGAGTTTCCTTTAGGAGTTGGGCAAGTAATACCAGGTTGGGATGAGGGGATTCAACTCCTTAATACTGGAGATAAAGCACGCTTTGTTATCCCAAGTGATTTGGCCTATGGCTCACAAGGGGCTGGGGGTGTAATCCCGCCAGACGCAACCCTTATTTTTGATGTAGAGTTAGTGGCAGTCCGTTAGACTTTCCATTTAATATTACAGCCTAAACTTGGTTTTTGAAGTGTTTTTACGGCATTGCCTAAATGTGTTGCATCAAGTGCTTCTCTAATATCTTTTCCTGTAACAGGAATTCCATTTCCAGGTCTTGAGTCATCCATTTGTCCTCTATATACAAGACGCTGAGAAGCGTCAAACAAATAAAAGTCAGGGGTACATGCAGCATCATAAGCCTTTGCTACCTCCTGCGATTCATCATATAAGTAAGGAAACGTAAACCCTTGATCTGCAGCTGTTTTCTGCATTAAACTTGGAGCGTCATCGGGATAGTTTATTACATCATTGCTAGAAATGGCAACAAAACCAAAACCGTTGCTTTGATAATCTTTCGCTAGCGATACCACACCCTCAAAAACATGTTTCACATAAGGACAATGATTGCATATAAACATCACAACAGTTCCATTGATCCCTTTAATAGCATCATAGCTTAAGACTTTTTCATCAACAGTGTTTATTAATGAAAAGTTGGGAGCTAGTGTGCCCAATTCGAGCATGTTAGATGGAGTACGTGCCATAATTTTTTTTCAAAAATAACGATTAAACCTTACCGAATAACCTGTTTCCCTTTTTCGGTATTCACAAAAGAAACCATATCTAAAAAAACTTTACTAAACGAGTCAAAATGCTCCTTATATAAAAAGAGTTTTTGCTTTTTCATGGTTTTTCCATCCTTAGTTCTTTTGCACTCTGTGATGGTCAAAAAATAATCACAAGCTTTTGTTTTTTTAACATCGAAATAATACGTGCGAGAACCCGCATGAATGGAAACTTCTCGGACACTTTGGGGGTATTCAAAATTAGACATGACAACAGATTTGGCACCTTAAAGATAACAAATCCTAATTGTTTTCAGTCTTATTCTCTAGGCGTTGTTGATTGTAAAGCTCTCTATAATAACCAGCTTTTTTGAGTAGTTGTTCGTGGGAACCAAACTGTGTTATCTTACCATCTTCTAAGACCATAATAATATTTGCATTTTTAGCAGAAGATACCCTGTGGCAAACAATCAACGTTGTAGTTTCTTGCGTATTGGCTTTTAACGCATTTAATATAGTTTCTTCCGTTTCTGTATCTACTGCCGAGAGGCAGTCATCGAGGAGTAATATTTTTGGTTTTTTTATTAAAGCACGCGCTATGGATACACGTTGTTTTTGTCCACCTGAAAGGGTTATTCCACGTTCACCTAACATGGTTTCATACCCTTCAGAAAAATCAATGATGTTGTCATGAACAGCCGCTTGCTTTGTAGCAACTTCAATCTCCTCTTGCGTAGCGTCTTTTTTGCCAAAGCGGATATTGTTGGCAATTGTGTCTGAAAACAAAAAAGGTTGTTGTGGTACCATGCCCAATACAGCTCGAAGATCATCTTGCGCATAATTGTGTATTGCTGTTTTACCAAGATACACTTCTCCGCTGCTGGGTAAATATGTTTTGGCAAGCAATTGAAGTAAGCTTGTTTTTCCAGAACCTGTAGGGCCCATCACTGCAAGTGTTTTACCCTCTTCCAATTCAAATGATATGTTTTTCAATGCCTGTATTCCGGTATCGTCATAGTTTAGCGAAACATTTTTAAATGCAATATCAAGCGATGTTAAAGGCGTTTTGTTTTTGTTGGTGTCTTGTATTTCAGGTTCTTGCCCTAAAAATTCATTTATGCGTTTTTGTGATGCTTCTGCTTGTTGTACAATAGAGGTGACCCAGCCAACAGTTGCTACTGGCCAAGTAAGCATGTTTACATAAATAATAAATTCTGCTAAAAGGCCGAGTTCAATTTCTCCGTTAATGTATTGATTACCACCAATAAAAATGACCAAGATGTTACTAAAGCCAATAAGTAAAATCATCATCGGGAAAAACCACGCTTGAACATGAACTAAAGACATGTTTTTGTTTTTGCTGTCTTCAGAAATACGATTCATTTCTGTCAGCCTGTTATTTTCTATAGCATACGATTTTATTACATTGATTCCGCTGAATGATTCTTGAGCAAACGTAGAAAGTTGCGCTAGTAGTTGTTGCACTTTAGTGCTGCGGTCATGTATCGACTTACTTAACTTATAAATTAAGAAGGATAATATGGGTAGGGGCAACAAGGTGTATAATGTAAGCTTAGGCGCAACACTAATCATATAGCTAATAACGATAACAAACAAGGTTATTGTGTTTACGCTGTACATTAAGGCAGGTCCAGCATACATGCGAACTCTTGAAACATCTTCGCTAATTCTACTCATTAAATCGCCCGTACGGTTTTGCTTATAAAAACGATGCGAAAGTTTCTGGTAGTGATCGTAAATGGTGTTTTTTAAATCAAACTCAATATGACGTGATACATTAATTATAGTTTGACGCATAGCAAATGTAAAAACACTGGATACAAGTGCGGCACCAACAATAAGCGCAATATTGGTTATTAATACCCCTTTGATGGTTGTTAAATCAGCACTGCCACTGCGAATAAACTGTTCTATTTTAGTTATTGAGTCTCCAACCAGACTAGGGGCAAGCACCGCAAAAACTCTAGAAGAAATCGTGAAAAAGAATCCCAACAGAAGTAAAAAGCGGTATTTAGTGAAATATCTATTGAGGTATTGTAAAGCGCGCAATCGTTATTTTTTACGAAGATAAGTTTTTAGCTCTTTGTATCAAATCTTCTTTAAAACATCCTTTAAATCTTGTACTTTTGTACCATCAACAAACGTTCTCTTTCATGATTACCAGACGGCATTTACGTATTAAGGTTATGCAAGCCCTTTATGCACAAAACATTGATAAATCCGATAACATTAATCGTGGAGAATCGTGGGTTTTAAAGAGCAGCCAAGATTTCTATCTGCTGTATATCACACTACTTGATTTATTTTCTGAGCTGCACGCTT
This sequence comes from Flavobacteriaceae bacterium, assembly GCA_029238215.1. GTDB lineage: Bacteria > Bacteroidota > Bacteroidia > Flavobacteriales > Flavobacteriaceae > UBA7446. The sequence goes on along the minus strand of JAQWGN010000018.1, from coordinate 9,569 downwards.
GTGGTTCTTCCTTATTGTTGAAAAACACCAAAAAACACTTGAAAGGAAGCGCAAATGATATTAACCCTAAGTTTTTTAACAATAAGGCATTAAAAATGCTCATGGAGAATCCGGTCTTGGCAGCGCAGTGTAAAAAACACAAACTCAAATATTGGAAAAATCACGATGAGTATGTCCGTTTGTTATGGGATGCCATTGTTGAAAGTGACGTATATAATGAATATTTGGAGGAAGAGACGTCTTCAATGCAACAGGATAAAGAATTCCTAGTAAACGTTTTCACCAAAGTAATTGTTCCTTTTGAGCGGCTATCAGAGTTTATTGAAGAAGTCAATATTTCGTGGGTTGACGACATCCCTTTGGTGAACACAATTGTCCGTAATAGTCTTCAAAGAGTGGACGCTAAAGATGCAGTGATTTCAGTACTCTATAAAGATGATGAAGATCAACGTTTTTCCTTAGAGTTGTTTCGTAAAGTTGCACTTAATAGAACCGAGTTGTCTAATGATATTATAGGTAGAACTCCAAACTGGGATTCAGACCGGATTGCAGATCTTGATTTTACACTTTTACTTATGGCGTTGGCAGAGCTTTTGTATTTCCCGTCCATTCCTGTTAATGTAACCATTAACGAATATTTAGAGATTGCAAAAGAATACGCTACACCTAAAAGCAGTATGTTTATTAATGGTGTTTTAGATAAACTTGTTAAAGAATTTATAGATCAAGATCGTATTCGGAAAAATATGCGGGGTATGCAGTAATATTTTATATTTTTGAAAAAACATTAATTATGAGAATTCTAAGTTTTGTACTTATTGGAATATTTTTAGTGAGCTGTAATAACAGCGCTTCTACTAAAGTGAAAAAAGAGAATGTTGAAGAGTCAAAGGCACAACAAGCAATGACTTCTGACTTGGCGGTTATGACCTTTGATAAGAGTGAGCATGACTTTGGAACCATTAATGAAGGTGATGTTGTTGAAACATCTTTTACGTTTACAAACACAGGCAATAGCGACTTAACAATTCTTGATGCTAAAGGAAGTTGTGGATGTACCGTTCCTGAATATCCAAAAAATACACCAATCGCTCCAGGTGAGTCTGGAGAGATTAAAGTGAAGTTTGATTCTTCAAATAAACCTGGAAATCAAGCGAAAACCGTTACGTTAACAACAAACACGGAACGTGGGAGAGACATTCTACGTATTAAAACAATAGTAACGCCAGACCCTGTAAAGGAACAACAGCGCCAGGCAGCACGCAACAAATCTAACTAACTAATTAATTTATAGCTCTTATGGAAGGTCAACTCCCTTTTTTACTACTCATGTTCGCGGTCATGTTTTTATTTTTAATCTTACCGCAACAACGTCGTGCCAAAAAAGAACGAAACTTTAGAAATAGTCTTAAAAAAGGTGATTTGGTTATCACCAAAGGTGGTATCCATGGTAAAGTTGTTGAAGTCAACGAAACCAACGACTCCTGTGTTATTGAAACGATGGCAGGTAAAATCAAAATTGAGCGTTCGTTTATTTCTCATGAAATGAGTCAACGCCGCAATCCAAGTGCAAAAAAATAATAACTAAAGCACCTTTCGAGGTGCTTTTTTTCTATGTATAAACGATTAATACGACCCATCCTTTTCTGCTTTGACCCCGAATGGGTGCATTATTTTTCGTTTGCTGTAATACGTTTGGTGCATCGTATTCCCTTTACTGGCATATTGATTCGTAAACTATATACTGTTTCTAAGGAATCTCTTGCCCGAGAAGTTTTTGGTATTCGCTTTCCAAACCCAGTGGGCCTTGCTGCGGGCTTCGATAAGGACGCCAAACTGTACAAAGAGCTTTCTAATTTTGGTTTCGGATTTATCGAAATAGGAACAGTTACCCCAAAACCACAAAGCGGGAACCCAAAAAAACGTTTGTTTCGTCTAAAAAAAGACAAAGGAATTATTAATCGAATGGGTTTTAATAATGAAGGTGTTGTTGCATCGGTTAAACGGCTAAAACGCAATAAAGACGTGCTTATTGGCGGGAATATTGGAAAGAATAAAACAACTCCTAACGACCAAGCACAGGATGACTACCTTATTTGCTTTGAAGCACTTTTTGATGTAGTAGATTACTTCGTTGTTAATGTAAGTTCTCCTAACACCCCTAATCTACGTGACCTTCAAGAAAAAGAACCCTTAACAGCGTTGCTAAATGTATTGCAGTCAAGGAATAATCATAAGGGTATTCGAAAGCCGATACTGCTTAAAATCGCACCTGATCTTACGAACTCTCAATTGGACGATATCATAGATATTATAGCAATAACAAAAATTGATGGCGTAATCGCTACGAATACGACCTTGTCAAGAGAAGGGCTACAAAGCACTACAGCACTTAAGGAGCAAAAGGGCGGACTAAGTGGTAAACCTCTTACTTCAAGAAGTACTGAAGTGATTCGTTATTTGCATACGCAAAGTAATGCTGCTTTTCCTATTATCGGAGTTGGTGGTATTCATACACCAGATGATGCCATCGAAAAAATAAATGCTGGTGCTTCCTTAATCCAGCTTTATACAGGTTTTGTTTACGAAGGTCCTGGAATTGTAAAGCGTATAAATAGCGCTTTAGCTCAATAAACACTACAGTTTTGTTTATCAAAAACTAAACAAAAATATTTTTTTGTACATTGTATTTTAATTTAACCCTTAAATCTTACACATTATGGATAATCTTATCTGGTTTATTGTCATCGGAATTCTTGCTGGTTTTCTTGCCGGACGTTTAATCAAAGGAAAAGGCTTTGGTCTTTTAATGAACTTAATCATTGGAGTCGGAGGCGCTATACTTGGAGGATGGCTTTTTGGAGCTATTGGACTTTCATTTGGCGGCGGTTTTATTGACTCACTAATAACAGCCTTTCTTGGGGCAATAATCTTGCTCTATATCATTAATTTGATAAAAAAATAAATACTGTTTAAAGGGGTGAATTTTTCACCCCTTTTTTTTGCCTACATTAAAGGATAATTATAATTTATTATTTTCGAAATATCTGCTGTAAATAGTTGATTTAAGCTATAACTTAAAATTATTATACAATGAAAACTTCATTAATACTTCGTTCAATTTTAATACTTTTAATTTTTAGCGGTGTTTCGTGCACCAAGACGAGCATGCAGAATCCGCTTCTTAAAGAATGGACGGGCCCTTATCACGGTATCCCTGCTTTTGATAATATGCAGGTTGATGATGTTAAGCCTGCTATGCTTAAGGCGATGGAAATGAAGCTTGACGAAATAGAAATTATTGCAAATAACACCAACCCGCCTACGTTTGAAAATACTATAGAAGAATTAGAGCGTTCAGGCGCCGTGCTTAATAGAGCTTACGCATACTATGGTATTTTTAGCAGTAATATGTCGTCCTCAGAATTTAGAGCAGTTCAAACAGAGTTGGCTCCTGTTTTTTCAGAATTTCAGTCTAAAATCACGCAGAATAAAAAACTTTTCACCCGTATAAAAGAAGTTTATAATGCCTCCTTAAAAACGCCACTTCCTAAAGATCAACAACGCGTTGTAGCACTTGTATATCAAGGATTTGCTATGAATGGTGCTACACTTAATAAAGCAGATAAAACAGCCTATGCTGCAATCAATAAAAAACTATCCTCTTTGTATACGAAGTTTTCAAACAATGTGCTACACGATGAAGAAAATTATATTACATATCTAACTGAAGATCAACTTGATGGTTTGCCTGAAGACTACATTAAAGCTGCAGCACAAGTTGCTAAAAGTAAAGGTAGGGAAGGGGCTTATGCGATTACTAACACACGATCCTCTATGGATCCATTTTTGACATATTCTACAAATCGAATGCTTAGAAAACAGGTTTGGACAAATTATTACTCGCGTGGCGATAATGGCGATGCTTATGACAATAAGGCGTTAATTACGGAAATTTTAAAATTGCGCCGAGAAAAAGTGAATATCCTTGGTTATGATAATTATGCAGCATGGCGTTTACAAAATAGAATGGCAAAAACCCCCGAGAATGCATTGGCACTTATGGTGGAGGTTTGGCCAGCTGCTATTGGTCGTGTAGCAGAAGAGGTTTCCAATATGCAAGCTATAGCAGATGCCAATGGAGATGATATTACTATAGAGCCATGGGACTACCGCTTCTATGCTGAAAAAGTACGCAAGGCAACATACAACCTAGATTCAGATGAAGTAAAGCAATACCTTCAAATGGACAAGCTTACAGCTGCGATGCATTATGTTGCTGCTAGGTTGTTTGGATATAAGTTTGTTCCTGTACCAAAAGGTGCTGTCCCAGTATTCCATGAAGATGTAAATGTTTGGGAGGTAATGGATCAAGAAACTGGGGAGCATATTGGGTTATGGTATTTGGATCCCTATGCTCGTGAAGGAAAACGTTCAGGTGCTTGGGCTACCACATATCGGAGTTTTTCAACGTTTGACGGGAAAACCAATGTTTTGGCTTCAAACAATTCAAATTTCATCAAACCAGCATTAGGAGAGCCATTGTTGATTTCATGGGACGACGCCACTACTTTTTTTCATGAATTTGGACATGCACTCCATTTTTTTGCATCTAATGTTGCTTATCCTACGTTAAATAGTGGTGTTCGTGATTACACAGAGTTTCAATCACAGTTACTTGAACGCTGGTTATCAACAGATGCAGTAATTAATCAATTTTTAGTGCATCAAGAAACTGGTGATCCGATGCCTAAAAATCTTATCGCTAAAATTAAAAAGGCAGCAACATTTAATCAAGGTTTTGCTACGACTGAATATTTGGCATCAGCTTTAATTGATATGAAAATTCATTTGGCAGATCCTTCAAATTTAGATGTTGGAGAGTTTGAGCGTAAAACATTGGATGCATTAAAAATGCCAGCTGAATTGCCAATGCGCCACCGTACACCTCATTTTGGACATGTTTTTTCTGGAGAAGGTTATGCTACCGCTTATTATGGATATATGTGGGCCGATGTTCTTACTGCAGATGCAACAGAAGCTTTTAGAGAGGCTCCAGGTGGTTTTTATGACGAAGAATTGGCTAAAAAACTTGTAGCTTTTTTATTTGCTCCTCGTAATTCCATCGATCCTGCAAAAGCATATAGGTTGTTCCGCGGACGTGACGCTAATATAGATGCGCTAATGCGTGCTCGTGGCTTTACAGAAACCACCCCATAACATTGGCATAAATGCTAATAATTGCAACACCAAGTAATTTATTGAAAAAAAATACAGAATTAAATTTATTATTTTCGAGGATTAAATTATTCCATGAAAGATTTGACATACCGGTCAATTGAAGACCACAGTAATGCAGTAAAACAAGCGCTGGAGAATCCTGAAAGTTTTTGGTCTAAAATTGCAGAAGGATTTCATTGGCATAAAAAATGGGATACTACGCTTGAATACGATTTCAATCAACCCTCTGTAAAATGGTTTTTGGGCGGACAACTGAATATTACTGAAAACTGTCTAGACCGTCACCTAACTACACATCCCGACAAAACTTCACTTATTTTCGAGCCAAACGACCCTAGCGAAGCTGCTCAGCATATTTCTTATAGAACGTTGCATCAACGTGTTTGTCGTGCGGCAAATATGCTGAAAGCTAATGGCGCAAAGAAGGGAGATAGGATATGCATATATATGCCTATGGTTCCAGAGTTAACAATTGCAGTACTTGCGTGTGCTCGTATTGGTGCAATTCATTCTGTAGTTTTTGCTGGTTTTTCCGCTTCTGCTCTTGCTGCCAGAATAAATGATGCACATTGTTCTTTGCTGCTTACTGCTGATGGAGGTTTTAGGGGGAGTAAAGTCACTCCTTTGAAAGAAATCGCAGATGATGCTTTATTGAATTGCCCATCTATAAACAACACCATAGTTCTTAAACGCACTGGTCAACACGTGTCTTGGAATAAAAAGGATTTGTGGTGGCATGAAGAAGTTGAAAAGGCTTCTGACGTTTGTCCTGCCGAGGTTATGGATAGTGAAGATCCACTCTTTATTTTATATACTTCTGGTTCTACCGGAAAACCTAAAGGGATGGTACATACTTGTGGAGGCTATATGGTCTATACTGCCTATTCATTTCAAAACGTTTTTCAATATCAAAAGGGAGATGTGTATTGGTGTACAGCAGATATTGGCTGGATTACTGGACATTCATACATTGTTTACGGTCCTTTAATCGTTGGCGCAACGACCCTTATGTTTGAGGGAGTTCCTTCTTATCCAGATTATGGCCGTTTTTGGGAGGTTTGTGCTAAACATAAAGTCAATCAGTTTTACACAGCCCCAACAGCTATTAGGGCTTTACAAAAACATCCTACCGAATTGGTGACCAAACATGATTTATCATCTTTAAGAGTTTTAGGCTCTGTTGGCGAACCTATTAACGAGGAAGCATGGCATTGGTATGACAAATATGTTGGAAAGCATGAATGTCCTATTGTAGACACATGGTGGCAAACAGAAACTGGTGGTATTTTAATTACTTCCTTAGCAGGGATTACTCCTCAAAAACCCACCTACGCTACGTTGCCCATGCCTGGAATTCAGGTAGTTTTATTAGATGCTGAAGGCAATGAGTTAGCAGGTGAAGCAGAAGGTATTTTGGCGATTAGCCATCCGTGGCCCTCAATAGCACGTACAATTTGGGGCGATCACAAGCGTTATAAAAATGTATATTTTAGTGCGTATCCAGGGTATTATTTTCCTGGTGATGGGGCGCTTCGTGATGCCAAAGGAAATTACCGTATTACCGGAAGAGTAGATGATGTTGTAATTGTTTCTGGTCATAATTTGGGCACGGCTCCTATTGAAAATGCTTTAAACGAGCACGAGTTAGTAGTAGAGAGTGCTGTAGTAGGTTTTCCGCACGATGTAAAAGGAAATGCCCTTCACGCTTATGTGATTGTAAACAGTAAAATTATCGATGAAACAAAAATGACTGATGAGCTACGTTCTTTGGTTGCTCAAACAATCGGTCCCATTGCCAAACCTGATCGTATACAAGTAGTTAGCGGTTTACCCAAAACAAGAAGCGGAAAAATCATGCGAAGAATACTTCGTAAACTCGCCGCAGGTGAACACGGTAGTCTTGGTGATGTTTCTACCTTACTGAACCCTGAAGTGGTTGAAGAGATTAAGAAAAATAGCTAAATGTTTCTCCGCTTTCGATGGTTTGAAGCGTTTCGTAAATTAGTTTTATTACATTTTCTACGTCTTCTTGATGTACCATTTCTACAGTAGTATGCATATACTTTAGTGGTAAAGATATTAATGCTGAAGGTACACCTCCGTTGCTGTAAGCGAAAGCGTCGGTATCTGTTCCAGTACTCCTAGAAGAAGCCAAGCGTTGAAAAGGAATCTTTTTCTCCTCGGCAGTCTCAATAATACGATCTCTGAGAAGTTGCTGAACGGCAGGCGCATACGATATTACAGGTCCTTTGCCTATAGTATTATCGCCTTGTTTTTTTGGATCGATCATGGGAGTAGAAGTGTCGTGACATACATCTGTAACGATTGCCAAATTAGGTTTTATCCGTTGTGTAATCATCTCAGCGCCACGTAAACCGATTTCTTCTTGCACCGAATTGGTAATGTATAAACCAAACGGCAGCTCAATCTTGTTCTTCTTTAAAAGTCGTGCAACTTCAGCAATCATAAACCCGCCAACGCGGTTATCCAATGCGCGGCAAACAAACTTATTCTTATTCAATACTTGGAAGGTGTCTGGATACGTAATTACACATCCTACATGAATTCCTAGTTTTTCAACTTCATCTTTGGTTGATGCGCCTACATCTATAGTTATATTTTCAATTTTTGGCGCTTCTTCTTTCCCATGCATACGCGTATGGATGGCAGGCCAACCAAAAACTCCCTTTACGATACCATTCTTTGTGTGTATATCAACCCATTTAGATGGTGCAATTTGATGATCACTACCGCCATTTCGAATAACTGAGATTAATCCTTTTTCAGAAATATAGTTAACATACCAAGAGATTTCATCAGAGTGTGCTTCAATGACAACCTTAAATGTTGCCTTGGGATTAATAACGCCTACAGCAGTTCCGTAAGCATCTGTAATAAACTCGTCCACATAGGGTTTTAAGTAGTTCATCCATATTTTCTGACTTTCCCATTCATACCCAGTAGGTGCGGGGTTGTTTAAGTATTGTGCTAAGAAATCATGTGACTTGGCATTGAGTATGCTTTTCATAGAAAAAAAATTAAGTTTCAAAAGTACAATATATAGCTAAAACAATCTTAGTACTTTTGGACATATGCAAACCTATTTATACACCTTTATAATTTTAGTAGGACTCATGTTGCATGGGCAACAAAATGATCCTATATATATAGTAGAAGGCGACACCCTAACAAATCCTTATGTTGATTTGGGGGAAGTTATAGTGCTTCCTAACTTAAAATTTAAAAGTTATAAGCAATACCTGACGTATTACAGGCTCCGTAAACGTACGTTAAAAGTGTATCCATACGCCAAAATAGCATCCGAACGATTGGTTGTTTTAAGCAAACGCCTAGCAGCTATTAAGCGAAAACGCGCCAAAAAACGTTATACAAAACGTGTGGAGCGCTACTTAGAAGATGAGTTTAAAGCCGAATTGAAGCGTTTAACGCGCTCGGAAGGGCGTATTTTGGTTAAACTTATCCACCGCGAAACTGGTCAAACCGCGCATGGTTTGATAAAAGATCTACGTAGTGGATGGCGTGCTTTTCTGTATCAATCAACAGCTAAATTCTTTGATATAGATCTCAAAACAACCTATAATCCTACTGATAAAGAGGAAGATGCGTTAATCGAGGGAATCTTATTGCGCGCATTTGCTGATGGTAGTTTAGAACCACCTGAGAAAAAAAACTAAAAAATATCGTTTGTAGGTGTAAAAGCGTTGTATATTTGCAATCCGCAAAAAAGCTGTGGACCACATCAAATAAAAAAAGTTTTATTTTTTTTTCATGTGGGGTTGTGTAAACCGAAAAGCAGTGTATATTTGCAACCGCTTTCAAAAAGAAGGCAATTAAAAGTTCATTGAATTATTGAGAATGACAGCGCGTATACATTGCGAAAGCAATGTAAAATACGAAAGCAAAACCATTATGAGACAGCTCTAAATTTGTCAATTTTTTTGTTGTTAATTTTATTTAAAGTTATACAATGAAGAGTTTGATCCTGGCTCAGGATGAACGCTAGCGGCAGGCTTAACACATGCAAGTCGAACGGTAACATTGGTGCTTGCACCAGATGACGAGTGGCGCACGGGTGCGTAACGCGTATGCAATCTACCTTTTACTGGAGAATAGCCTTTAGAAATGAAGAATAATCCTCCATAATATCATATATCTGCATAGATACTTGATTAAAGCTCCGGCGGTAAAAGATGAGCATGCGTTCTATTAGCTAGTAGGTGAGGTAACGGCTCACCTAGGCTACGATAGATAGGGGCCCTGAGAGGGGGATCCCCCACACTGGTACTGAGACACGGACCAGACTCCTA
>JAQWGN010000014.1 GCA_029238215.1 Flavobacteriaceae bacterium | reverse complement strand
TGTTAATGCGTACAAATTGCTATCTATAATTTCTTTAAAATAGGATTTTGCTCCTTCATAATTGTGCTCATTAATATGAAGCTTACCTAACATAGCCGTTGCAGCACCCCAAGTAGCGCGTCCTAGGTCAGCACTATCATCATATGTTTTTGGCAGGTTTTGATAGGCAAACTCAAGGTCGGCAAGAATTAATGCATATACATCCGTTGCTGGTGAAGGCTTCTTGTAAAAATCAGCTCTCATTTCTGGTACAGACGTATGTATAATCACACTCCCACCATTATATCCACGGTAGAGTGAATTATAGAAAAATGCTCTTAAAAACCTTGCTTCGGCTTCAATTTGAACCCGAACAGCATCGTCCATTTCAACGCTATTTAAATTTGCAAGTACTTGGTTAGCGCGATATATCCCTATGTAGTTATCTCTCCATCTAAGACGAACAATATTTGTGTTGTCATTAAATGTCAGCTTATTAAGGCCAATTGCATTTGCATTCCAATTGTTTGGTCTGCCTACATCTGAGCGGACAGGTAATTCTACGGCAGCTGTTCCACCAAGAAGGCCATTTAATTGCAAGGCACCATAGGTCGCAACTAATCCTTGTTGTACTTCATCTTCTGATGACCAGAATGATGCAGCACTTAAGTCGTTTGGATTTTCAAGATTTAAAAAATCCTTCTCACAACTAGAAACTAAAAATATTCCAATTGCTAATAAACTGTATGTTTTAAATTGATTCATTTGTAATAATTTATAAGTTTAAAATGAAATGGATAAGCCCGTTAGATACGTGGAAGAAACAGGGTAATTCCCTCTATCTAATCCGCCATTAAATGGGTTATTACTTCCCACTTCAGGATCGAATCCAGTATAATTTGTAAATGTGAATGGATTTTGTGCACTCACGTAAAAGCGCAGTTTATCGATACCCATTTTTTTAAGAAATGCTTCTTTCACCGAATATCCAAGAATGATGTTTCGCACACGTAAAAAAGAACCATCTTCTAGGAAAAGATCTGTTGACGTTTGTACATTTGGATGCTCAGCATCTGCACGTGGTGTTGGAATGTTTGATGTTGGATTCATATCCGTCCAACTATAAACCAAATCTTTATGCCGCTTCATACTGTATGCGTATTGCTTTGATCCATTGTAAATAGTACTGCCTTCAACTCCGTACAACTGTACGGATAAGTCAAATTGGTTGTAATCGACATCTACTGTGAATCCGTACTCAAAGTCTGGCTGGTAAGATCCCTTATAAACTTTGTCATCATTATTCAACACACCATCGGCATTTGTATCTACATACTTCAAATCTCCCTTTTGTGCTGTTGGAACCATTTGTTGATACGCAAGTAATTCATCATCTGTTTTAATAGTACCGGCAGTTTCGTACACCTTAAACGCACCAACAGGAAGCCCTGCTTCAAGTACAGCAACAGGCTCTGTTCGATCTTGACGAACAATGTTTGGGTATCCATCAAAAATAAACTCTCCATCTCTAGAAAGGCTTATGACTTTATTTTCATTTTGAGTATATGTAGCACCAAACTTGACATGAACTTTGCCAAAATCTTGGTTTAAGTGACCCGCTATTTCTATCCCGCTATTTCTGAGGTTTCCAACATTGGTAAGAAATCTATCATAACTCTGTAAATTTACAGGGGTAGACCCTGCAGAAATTGGTGGTACAATAGCCAACAACATATCCTCTTTGTCTTGCCTATAAAGATCAATAACTAATCCTGCTTTACCCTTTTGAAAATCTAAATCAATTCCTATATTTTTACTAATATTGGATTCCCATTTAAGGTTCGGATCTGCATAACCAGGCTGTGTCATACCGCTAGCTAAATTAGAACCTCCCCCAAAAGGATAATCTACATTTGAAATTACAACAGGGCTGTAAGCATAAGGTGGAATTCTATCGCTTCCCGTAGTTCCATAACCAAATCGAATCTTAGCAAGTGTAGTTCTAAATAACGGCTTTAATAATGGCTCATTTGAGAATGTCCAAGCACCAGAAATAGATGGAAATACTCCATAACGCTCTGATGCCCCAAAATTACTTGAACCATCACGACGAATTACAGCCGTAAGCATGTATTTCCAGTCATAGTTATAGCTAATTCTACCTAAGTATGAAATACTATTTGTTTTGTTAATAGTGTGGGACGCTACAATGGGTTCTCCATTTCCAAGTACAGGTGTTTTGTTACTTGAAATATTATCTGCACCTGTTCTATAAAATTCATACGTGGACTTTTCGTAAGTGTTTCCTACCAGTACTTTGATATGATGCTTTTTAAAACTTTTATTATAGTTTAAGGTAAATTCGGCAATACTTCGGCTACTTGTTCCATCTCCCATTCGAAGTTGTGCATTAAGGTTACTTGCTACGGCGTTTAACTCTCCTTGGTCGTTATAAACCATAAAACTCGGATTGTAGAATCGGTCCTTACTGCTGTAATGTGATTTACCAAGATTCACACCTGCTTTAAGGCCTTCTGTAATCATATAATTCATTCTAATATTTCCATTAAAGGAATTTATTTTAGTTGAACTTTCTTGCTTTAGCTTGCCCGCAAAATTTGATATGTTTTCTGGGTTCGTTCCTCCGATATTAAAATTATCACTGTTGGCATTTATAGATTGCCTGTATGGCTGAAGCTTTATAGCATCGTAAATGAGTGCATAAGGCTCTTTATTTTTCTCACTGATATTAACACTAAGATTCGCTTGTGCGCTAAACTTTCCCTTCTTAAAATAGGTGTTGGATCGCAAAGAATACTTTTCGAAGTCTGAATTGTATAACGTCCCCTCTTGGTCAAAGAATGTACCAATTACATTGTATGTAAGGCCATTTTTACCACCACTAACACTAAGTGAGTGATTTTGAATCGGTGCCATATCAACTTGTAAATCTCCTAACCAGTCGGTATTGTAGCTTAATCCATCTCTGTTAAATTCAAGCGGATCAAATTGATTGGTAGGTTGATATCTATAAAGGATGTCGTTAATATATAATGACTCTTTGGTATTTGCGAGCGCAATTACTGAGTTAATATTTTGTACCCCATAATAAGAGTCCAAATTAATGTTCATTGATCCTTCTTTACCTTTCTTAGTAGTAATCAAAATGACACCCCCAGATGCTCTAGAACCATAAATAGATGCAGATGCACCATCTTTTAAAACCTCTATAGACTCAATCTCTTGAGGTGTAATATTTGGATTTTCGATATACGTAACTCCATCAACAACATACAAAGGTCCAGAACCTCCTTCTTGGAACGAAGTTATTCCACGAATGGTGATTTGTGCATTGTCTCCTGGAGCTGAATTACCCTGTCGTACGCTAACACCAGCCATTCTACCTTGAAGCGCCGATGCAAAATCGGAAGTAGCTGTTTTTGCAATGTCTTCTGATTTAACAGAAGCAATTGCTCCTGTTATTTCTCTTTTTTTCATTGTACCATACCCAACAACGATTACCTCATCTAGACCGGTTGTACTTGCCTTCATAATAACATTGTGTGTGGCTTCCGAAACTAAAATTTTAGTTTCTTCCATTCCTATGTAACTGTAAACAAGCGTTGATCCAGAAGGAACTTCTATAGAGTAAAAACCGTCAAAATCAGTAGAAGAACCCAATATTGTTCCGTCAATCATAACGTTTACACCAGGTATAGGTTGACCATCTTCGGCTCCAATTACTGTACCACTGACTTTCTTATTTTGAGCATGCGTATTAAGCACACTTAAGCAAGTGAATATAAAAACACAAAAGCTGTATAGTCTTAAATTTTTCTGCATTAGTTTGATTTTTGTTTTTTTCATTGTTTTAGTTTTAAAATAAAACCACTATATGGATGTAAACAAAAAAAGTAATTTTAATCTCTACATACTTTGTGTAATGTTCATATCTATTACGCATATTGCCATTTTATAGATATATCGCTATTCAATTACGTTCTTTGTAAAAATATTAATTTAGTACTACGATTTAATTAAATTATAACATTTTAATTTATCATTTCTTGATGAGAACAATAAATGCCGTTTTAATCTATTTTTTTCTTGCTGCTACATTTATGGGGCTTAGTCAGGATGACTCATACATATTTAAAAACATCACTGCGTCTAATGGATTATCACAACATGACGTAAATTGTATTACACAAGACAAAGACGGATTTTTATGGTTTGGCACAAACGATGGGCTTAATAAGTTTGACGGTTATAATTTTACCGTATACAAACCAATTAAAGACAATGATTCGAGCCTAAAAGGAAGAATAATTCAAGATGTTGAAACAGATTCATATGGAAACCTATGGATTGTAACACTCGATGGTGGACTAAACTACTTTAATTCAAAAAAAGAGCTTTTTAAAAATTTTAATACAACGTTGGCTGACTTTGGAAGCTATGCCAACAAAATTACAATAAGCGCCGACGGCATATTATGGGTTCAGTTTAAATCCAAACTTTGCTATGCTGTTCTAAAAGAGAATGTAGATGATGTGGAGTTTTTTCCCCTAATCGAAAAAAGCAATACCATTAGAGAAGAAGACACCAAAAGAATTTATGTTAAAAATAATACGGTTTATTACGAAACTAATACCAGTTCATACAGTTTAGATTATATAAAATCCAATACTGCACTTAAGAACATTTCGCTAAAAGCTGAGCAAAACAACAACTTTATATCCCAATTAGAAGACAAGGACGATGCTGTTTGGGAGTTAAGAAAAGAGGGGGTTTATTATAAAAATAATACGGCTACCGCTTTCTTAGAATGCGCAGTTACTTCTGAGTCCGCTGTGATAGATAAAAAAGGAGCCCTATGGTGTGTTATTAATGATAAACTCTCTGTAGTTACTAAAAATAGAAGAGGGTTAAAATACACCTCTATAGATTTTGAAACATTTGATTATTTACAACTAAAAAACAACTCTGTTAAATCCATATATATGGATAATACAGGAAGCTTATGGGTGGGAACCAATGGCGGTGGGATCTACAAAAAGATAAATAATGCATTACGGTTTAAACACTACAATAAAAACAGAACGAAAAACAGTCTTAGTGGAAATAAAATTAGAAGCTTACACGAAGATCAATTTGGGAATTTATGGATAGGAACTGAAGGTGGGGGAATAAGTTTTTTATCTAAAAAAAATGATAGTTACAATTATTTTAGTGCATTCACAGCATCTAAAAGTAAACGTGGTATAAGTTCAAATAATGTTTTTTCTATTGCGGAAAACATAATTAACACCAATACCTCGATACTATGGTTTTCGACTGAAAATGGAGGATTAAACAAGCTAGTGTTGTCTAAAGACACACCTCCCAGCACATTTGATTTTAAAAAATACAACAAGCCTACCGATGACGGAAGCAATATTAAGTATCGAGCGATTCACTCTGTTTTAGGAGAAGGAAGTAAACAACTTTGGATAGGGTATTATGGAGGCGGATTAGGGTTAGCAAAATGGACCGTTAATAACGCTGAACCTACGTTTATGCTTATTAATTCACCTAATAAAAAAACGCAGCTTTCTGGAAAAGTTATCCGTGATATTTTTAGAGATAGTTATGGGATTTTGTGGTTATCTACCAATGATGGATTGAATAAGCTAAATGAAAATAGCACAGATATTTCTAAAAGTACGTTTGTCTCCTATAAATATGATTCAAAAAACAAAGCAACTATAGGGAGCAACTATACGCTACAAATTTTTGAGAGCTCAAACAATACGCTTTGGATTGGAACCATTGGAGGTGGTTTAAATAAAATGTTACGCAGGGAAGATGGAACTGTAATCGGATTTAAACGGTATAACAAACAGAATGACTTATTTCCAGATGATGTAATTAACTCTATCATGGAAGACGACAGAGGGATATTATGGGTAGGAACCAACAACGGATTAATTGAATTTGACCCTATTTCTGAGTCCTTCACAACACATGCTGCAAACGAGCTTAGAAATCCAGAAATAAGTGAAATATCAGCATTGAAACGAAGAAATGGAGCGTTAGTATTCGGAGGGATTAACGGGATCAATGTATTTGTCCCTGAAGTGGTCTCAAGTGAAAATATTTTACCTAAGACTGTTATTACAGGTTTAAACATCATGTACGAGCCTGTTAAACCATTTGAAGAAATCAATGGTTCAATAATTCTTGAAAATAGTATCACACACACTGAAAGACTGTATTTAGACTCCAATATCAACAACTTTTCGTTCAGCTTTTCTTCGCTACATTTTATAGACACATCATTAAACAAGTATACCTATATGCTAGAAGGTTTTGATAAGAATTGGATTGAAACGACTGCTGATTTAAGAATTGCGAATTATACAAATATCCCCACAGGGGAATATGTTTTTAAAGTGTATGGAAGCAATAATAATGGTATGTGGTCAGCTGAGCCCGCTTCTATCAAAATAACAATATTTCCACCTTGGTATTGGACCACCCTAGCCAAAATACTTTATGCCTTTTTTGTAATCTTTATTTTACTTTTTTCTGGAAAATACACATTAATTAATATCAAAAGAAAAAGAAATCTGGAATACGAACGACTTGAAAAAGAAAAGGAAAAAGAGTTGAACCTTGTTAAACTAGAGTTTTTTACAAACATTTCTCATGAACTAAGATCCCCTTTAACACTTATTCTAGGTCCTATTGAAAAGCTTATAAATAAAATTGACTCCATTAAAAAAGAAGAACGATTAAAATCATATAAAACTATTCAACGAAACGCAGATTATTTATTAAAACTAACCAAACAACTACTGGACTTTAGAAAGCTTGAACAAGGGAAGTTAAAATTAGAATGTGCTCACGTCAATTTAATTCATGGTTTAGAGAAAATTATAGAGCATTTTTATCCATTAGCCGACAAGAAAAATATCACCCTTAACTACAGCTTCCCAAAGGATAAAGTGTTTGCCTGGATTGACATTAATAAACTGGAAAAAATAACCCACAATTTATTGTCAAATGCTGTAAAGTTCACTCAAGAAAAAGGGGAGGTAACTATTAAAGTTATGACCCAAGCGCCTACTGAAATTTATCCCGAAGGGAATGTAGAATTTAGTGTAAAAGACAATGGAAAGGGAATTAAAGAAAAAGAGCTTAAAAATATATTCACTCGTTTTTATCAAGCTGAAAATCAAAATAAGGAAAATGATGGCGTTGGTATAGGGCTGTCTTTTTCTCAAAGTTTGGCAAAACTACATGGTGGTGAAATTAAAGTCAAAAGTGAGCTTCAAAAAGGAAGTTGTTTTACACTTGAACTCCCACTTGGAGCTGCTCATTTAACAACAGATCAAATGCTTGAGGACAAGGAATTTTTTCTATCCGGAGTCGATATTCCCGTTCAAGATATCGTTAATACTAAAGATGAGGTTATAGCCTTCGAAAATGGAGACAAGCCCATTTTACTTATCATAGAAGATAATATTGATATAAATCACTACATCGCATCAGAATTTAGCGATAATTACACCATCATTAGCTGTATGAATGGGACAAATGGGATAAACGTGGCCTTTGAAAAATCTCCAAACATTATAATAAGTGATATTATGATGCCTGGCGTTGATGGTATTCAAGTGTGTAACACGCTAAAAAATGATATTAGAACAAGTCATATTCCGTTTATCTTACTCTCTGCCAAAACAACCAATGAAACAAAAGTTGCAGGGCTTCAGGCCGGTGCCGATGTGTACTTGGTAAAGCCATTCAATATGGATGTATTAAAGATGCAAGTATCCTCATTGCTTGAAAACAGAGAGAAAATTCATGCCGAATTTAAAAAGTCTCCTTTTGAACCATCAAAAATTGATGTTTCTACTGTTGATGAGCAGTTCATCCGCAATGTTGTTGAAATAATTGAGGATAATCTAGATAATTCTTTATTCTCGATTAAAGAACTCTCAGCTAAAATCGGCATGAGTCGAACAAATTTTTACAATAAAATGAAAGCAATTTCTGGTCTAAAACCTACTGAGTTTGTTCGTAATTATAGGCTTTCAATTGCAGCCCAATACCTTGAAAAAGGATTTAGTGTCAAAGAAAGTATGTATAAAACAGGTTTTAATACTGCGGGTTATTTCACACAATCATTTAAAACCTTATACAAATCGACTCCCTCAGAATACATGAATAGTTTCAAAGAAAAGTAACGGCTATTGGGTAGTAAGTCTAAGTGATTTCATTTCTAAGCCTTTTGAAGTCGCTTTAATGATAATGTTTCCATCTTTTTCAGTAGACTTTACCATCAGCATGCACAATCCATTAAATGCTTTACGCTGATTAGACTGAAAAGGAGCTGTTGTTGCAGAGTCTCCGTTACCTACTGCAGCTATACTGCCTGCTCCAGAAATTGAAAACTTAACTAAGTTATCTGCTGTAGGGCAAACATTTCCATTTTCATCTACAATACGAACTGTAATAAAGGAAATATCTTCACCATCGGCAGACAGCTTTGATCTATCTGGAATGAGTTCAATTTTAGCCGGCTTTGATGCTGTGTTTATGCTTTTTTGTGAAACCACTTTGCCATTGTTGTACGCCACAACCTTAAGCGTTCCTTGCTGGTAAGGAACCTCCCACATTAATCGGTATGGAGACATATATGTTCCCTTGTAACGGCCGCCTTCCCAATCAATGAAATTAATAGGGATTGGTGTTTTATCAATTCCTTTTCTCTTTCTTCCAAACGATTCCCCATTAACAAATAACTCTACCTCCTCGGCATTGGTGTAGGATAAAACAGGTATAATTTCTCCTTCTTTGCCCTCCCAGTTCCAGTGAGGCAACAAATGAACCATTGGCGTAGTTGTCCATTGACTCTGATACAAATAAAAGCGATCTTTTGGAATTCCACAGAGGTCAACAGCGCCAAAGTATGAACTTCTTGCTGGCCAGTCTCCATTCCAATATCCATTTGTAGAGTTGTCTTTACCTCCGTATGGAGTGGGTTCTCCTAAATAATCAAATCCTGTCCAAATAAACTCACCTAGATTGTTAGGACTCGCTTCTAAAGCTTCAAATTCAATATCTGGTGGGTAAGCCCATGGTGGACCTATGAAATCATAGCTAGTTATTTCTAGAGATTCATGTTTGATATATTTTTCAATGGGCAAATGATAGGTTCCTCTACTACTTACGGTACTTGAAGTTTCAGAGCCATAAACAATCCAATCTGGATGTTTTTTTAGCATTTCTTTATACTTTCGAGGCTTGTAATTCAATCCTACTAAATCAATTGCTGCTGCCATTCCGTTGTTTATCGGCTTGGGATAATAGTTGAAACCTGCCGTTGTGGGTCGGGTCGTATCCTCATCCTTACAAATGGACACTAACGTTTGAGCTATTTCTGCTCCTTTTGTGTCTAGGCTTTGCTCTAAAATTTCGTTGCCAATACTCCACATCACAACAGAGGGACTGTTTCTAAAAGTGCGGATCATATCTCGCAAATCTCGTTCATGCCACTGGTCAAAATACTTGCTGTAATCATTCTTCACTTTAGGCATTTGCCAAACATCAAATGCTTCTACTTGTATCATTAAACCCATCTCATCGCAAAGTGCTACTTGTTCTGGTGATGGTGGGTTATGACTTGTTCTAATGGCATTTACACCCATCTCTTGCATGATTTCTAATTGTCGTTCTGTTGCCCGTGTATTTACGGCTGTTCCTAGTGGTCCTAGATCGTGGTGCATACAAACGCCATTAAAGCGGGTTTTCTTTCCGTTGAGCTTAAAACCAAAATCGGCCCCGTATTCAATGGTTCTTATACCGAAAGTCGTTTTATAGGTATCTAATACTTTTTTACCCTCAAAGATGGTTGTTTTGGCAAGGTATAGGTTTGGGGTGTCCAAATCCCAGAGCATAGGGGCTTCAACTGACGTGGTTTGAACCGCTTTTTCTACGCTGTTCTGCTTAGCCATAACCGTACTTTCAATTGTGGCTACAGCCTTATTGTTCGGGTCGTAAATGGTTGTTTCTAAACGTACTTCTTTGTCCTTGCTTGCAACACTTTCAATTTCAGTTTGAATATTGATAGATGCCATATCGTTAGCTATAGTCGGAGTCGTGATAAAAGTCCCCCACTTGGCTACATGGACATCATTGTTGATTTCCAGCCAAGTATTCCGATAGATCCCAGCTCCTGGATACCATCTAGAGGAAAAGTCTTCAGGAGCCAATTTAACAGCAATGACATTTTTTTCGCCATAATTTAGGTGCTTGCTTAAGTCAACTGAAAAGCCAATATACCCATAAGGCCGTTCTCCAATTAAAATTCCATTAAGCCAAACTTTGGCATTGTTCATGGCTCCATCGAAATGTAGGGTGATGTGCTTGCCCCTTGCGGTATTTGGCATGTCAAAGTGCTTACGATACCATCCAGTACCGTGAAAAGGTAAACCGCCGCTCCTTGCGTTAAAGGAACTGTCAAAAGGTCCTTCTATAGCCCAGTCGTGCGGTAATTTAACGTTTCGCCATGATGAATCATCAAAAGAAGCATGTTGTGCAGCATCAATATCCCCTTTGTGAAATTTCCATCCCTTATTAAAGCTTACGGGGTCTGTGGTAATCGATTGACTACAAGAGACGTTTAGTATCGCTACTGCCACTAAAAAGAGTTTGATTGTTTTCATTATAGTTATTTTAGTACGACCATAGAAATAAAGTAACTCTAAGAAGAATACTTAAGTTCTGACAGTATGTGTTAATTCAAAAATAGTTCAATAACAGGGATTTCTACGTTAGGTGCTCGCACTGGGATCGTAATTTTCAATCCATTATCGCCTTCTTTAACATCATCTAGCCATGCCCCTTTTTTGGAGTCTAATTTTAATTCTGACGCGTCGTTTAAGATTTGTGCATACTTAACTTTCCCTGCCAAGCCAGGCAAATAAATCGTTTTAAACGGCCATTCTAAAACATGTACATATAACCTGTTTGTTTTTGGATTATAGGTAAGTAAGCAATTGTCTGGTGTTTTGAATTCCTCAGGTGCTTGGGTACAGCCATAAATCGATCGGCTGTTATATTTCATCCACTCCTGTGTGGCTTCAAGACGTTCAACCGCCTCGTCCTGTATCACTCCTCTTGCTGTTGGACCAACATTTAAAAGTAAATTCCCTCCTTTGCTTACTGTTTCTATCAACATGGCGATGGTTTGTCGAGGGCTTTTCCATGTAAATTCATCCCGGTGATAACCCCATGAACCTGAAAAGGTTTGGCAGGTCTCCCATGGTACTTTTTCCCCTTGATAGGTAACCCAATTTTGAGGCATAAACTGTTCGGGGCTTTTATAGTCCCAGCCAGCCTCTTTTTCTAAATCAAGACGATCGTTTAAGATAATCTGCGGTTGAAGCTTGCGGATTAGCTTATACAGATCTTCAGAATTCCAGTAATCTTTTCCTTTTCCATTTTCCTTTTGGGGGTATGAAAAATCTGCAAAAAGAACATCTATTTTGCCATAGTTGGTAAGCAGCTCGGTGAGTTGATTTTTTAAATACTTTTGAAAAGTTTTTTTATTTCTTTGCCCATCCTTTGAGATTGCTTCTTGATTGTTTCTTTCTGGATGTATAGGGTCTTTAACTAGAAAGTCTGGATGATGCCAATCAATAAGTGAATAGTATAACCCTATTCGGATTTCTTCTGCTCTAAAAGCATCTACCAGCTCTTTTAACAAGTCGCGCTTAATGGGGGCGTTAGTTACCTTATAATCTGTGAATTTACTATCAAACATAGAAAACCCATCGTGGTGCTTGGCTGTAAAAACCACATATTTCATGCCTGCATTTTTAGCCAGTCTTGCCCATTCTTTTGGATTGTATAAGTCTGGATTAAAATACTCCATATACTTTTCGTATGCTTTTTTAGGCATTTTTTCGTTACTCATTACCCATTCATGCCTTGCGGGTAGTGCATACAACCCCCAATGGATAAACATCCCGAAGCGAGCCTCAGTCCACCATTCCATGCGGTCTCCTTTTTCGGATGCAATTGTAAATTCGTTCGTGTTTTGTGAAAATAAAGGAGTGATAAATAATACAAGTGCAATTAAGAGGTGACTAAGATGTTTCATTTTTTTCATTTATAGTAACAAATCTAATTTACTTGACGTATTGGCAAGCTCATAGATGTTCAATGTTGTATTACAAATGTTTTTTTTTATAAAATAATTAGACTAGACAGCATAATTTTATATCAATCATGATTAAAACACAACGTATTATTTTATTTACCGATCGTATCAACCTGAAGGTCGAATACATCAACTAAATTGATCAGAATACTATTATACCCAAAAAAAGACAGTCAAACTAACAACAATTTGACCCTGCAGATTGAATTAGTTAATACGCTCAAAAAAATATTCCTAGAAATAAAAAATTATATTTGGGAATAAATCTGTGACCCAAACATACAGTAGTTCGGACTTTTTGAGTGGAATTAGTGATATATACTTAAAAAAATATTCCCAGAAATAAAAAATTATTTTTGGGAATAATCCGTG
>JAQWGN010000013.1 GCA_029238215.1 Flavobacteriaceae bacterium | reverse complement strand
GAGGACCGAGTTGGACTAACCGCTGGTGTATCTGTTGTTCCGCCAGGAGCATTGCAGAGTAGCTATGTTGGGAAGGGATAAGCGCTGAAAGCATATAAGCGCGAAACCCACCACAAGATGAGATTTCTTTTAAGGGTCGTAGGAGACGACTACGTTGATAGGTCATAGGTGTAAAGGCAGTAATGTCATAGCCGAGTGATACTAATTACCCATAAATCTATCGTAACAACCTTTTCTTTGTTGTTTTATTAATTGCTAGTATCTAAAAAATTCTCAATATGATTGTATTGCGCAGTTTGTTGTATCTCAACTACTGCGATACACCTCTTCCTCTTATGAAGTAGCGTGTAAACCGTTAAGGTGACTATTGCATTGGGGCTCACCTCTTCCCATCTCGAACAGAGAAGTTAAGCCCAATAGCGCAGATGGTACTGCCACTGGTGGGAGAGTATGTCGTCGCCTTCTTTTAAAACCCTCTAAGGTAACTTAGAGGGTTTTTTGTTTTACTACTATACTACAAATGTAACTATGATAGCGTACTAATTCCAATCACCCATATCAATTACTGGATAATACATCTCTACGTTAGTGCACTTATTATTTTTGATAAATACATCCAACTTCCATAGTTTAGACCGATCCATCGATGTTTTGTGATCTACTGGAAAAGACAAGGTATCCTTAGACTCAAAACTATAGTAGCCTTCTCCTAGTAGTGCATGAACCTCTTTTTTGGACAGCCCTATTAATGTTTTGTCTTTTACAAGGGTAACGGCCATTTTATAAGGTTTTTTAATATCACTGTCCCATGTTTTTCTATCAAACGGCATTTTATTGCCGAAGGTTAATTGTTTCAAATACTCCTTTCCGCTGTCATACAATGGAATAAGAAGCACTAAGGAACCAATAGCAATTCCTAAGGCAATGTGTGCTGATTTTTTCCTAAAACTATATTGTATGATCTTAAATCCTATAACAGCGATGACTACAAATAAGAAGAAATAGATGGCGTTTGTTGTTTCTAATTCTTCAAGTGTTATTTTATCATAAGCATCAACACCAAAAATATCAACAAGACCTAGAATCAAGATTAAAATAAGACATGCTAGTGTTGTTGTTTTTAGACTGCCAACAAATTGTAATAGGTATTTCAGGGTCTTCAAAAGCGATTTTTAGGATTTTATTCAAACTCAAAATACAATTTCTGTGCACTTCCAGATTGAATCTTATACACCAAAGTTTGGTCTATTTCTAATCTTTTGTTTTTTATAATAAACTCAAAAGTGGCATCATTTTCACCAACATTTTTAATGGTTAGATTGTCCACCTCGTGATAGAGGACATAGGGATAAATGGGGCGTTCTTTTTGTTCAATCACAATATTTTCTGTTAGCCGCATATCGTTTACATAAATATCCGTGTAGCTTTTTGTGTCGCTTTTCAAATAAATAAGAGAGTTTTCTTGTTTCAATTTAACTGTAGCGACTGGTAAATCGTCCTTTTCCTTCTTGTAGGTTTTGTAGGGAAGAATCGTATACTCAATTTCATATTTTAGATTCTCCACTCCTTCTCCACTAAAAATTACGGTATTGTCCTTTCGTTCTGTGGTAACCGTACTGGGAACGGTTTTAATGGACTTTATTATATGTTTTTTATGAAAGACAAATTTAATTTGTTTTCGTTTGAGAGGGCTCACTATGTTTACACCTTCAATAACGATATTTGGCTTGGTGTTTTTGATGGTGAACAATTTTTCTTCACGATTTACAGTAAAATTCCCATTGTCAAAAGAGACGGTATTGGAAAAGAGTGAAAATTCTGGATCACGGATCCGTAAAATAGATGATTCTTCATGTTTAATTTCTTCGATTTCCATGGCAATTATCTTTTGTCGTACGTCATAAAAAGGTGGAGTTTCTACCTCTAAGTCTACATAGGTATACCAATCCTCTGTGGTAATTCCATAAACGTCCTCATGCTGATGTGCAACAAAGTCAAGGCTATGATAGGCCTTTTTATCGATGTAAAACATCCGAAAAGTTTCATTTACGGTAAACGGAACTGCAGAAGAATCCGGTTGCTGAGCCTCTTCTTCAGCTTCTTCTATGTTTGGGTTTTCAGTTTTTGTACTGAGTGTATACCTTGTTTTGTCTTGCGCCAATATTTTATCGTCGATACAATTTTGAGGTTTAGAAAAACTATACGGAATCGAGAAGCGTTGGGAAATTTTATTCCCGTCTTCATATGTGGTTTCACCAAGCTCTCCTTGGACGATCATGACCACTTTGTCGGGTTGCTCAAAGCTTAGGTCAACGGATAATGGCCTTGGTAAAATTTCATATTCTTTTGCAACACGCCATTCTGAATGCCGCCCAAAATGTTTTGAAAAAAAGACTTCCATATCGTTTATGCGAACGGACAAGTGTATCGTCGTGGTCTCATTTAACTTTCTTCCATTTTTTTGAAGTGGAAAATAGGCTTTGATTTCTATTTTGTTTTCATCAATCCAAAAGAGTTGATATGTTTCCTTGTCACTTCCATTAAAATAAAAGTCATAATCCTTAAAATGGTGTTTTGCATCAAAAGGAACATGCCCAAGATCCCAAACAATTTCTGACCCAATTATAATACGCTTTTCGTTTTCTACCATTTTTACAGTTAAAAAAATGGAAGGTTTGTTTGCAAGCACTAGGGTACTGACAAAAAGAAGTAATATGGAGTAGGTGTATTTCAACTTCAATGGAATGTTTAGAAATTAAGTGCTGTAGTTTCTTTAACCCTTAATCGTTCTTGTTGTGTTTTAGATAGCTGCATTAAGCGTTTTGCGGCATTCGATATATTATTTCCTAAGTTCTTTTCTAGTATTATAGTTATGAGTGTATTGCATTGTTCAAAGTCACCCAGCCACAAATGAGCTTCTGCGATATTATATTGAGCTGCACCAGCTACTTTGTCATCAATCCGCTGTTTTCTTTTTCCAGGCTCATGTTGTGAAACGATTTTTTTAAATCCAACTATAGATTCATGTAGCCTTTTTTTAGACTCTTCACGATTGGATAAGTGAAGCTTTAATCCTTCTGACAAGTCATTCAGTGCCTTTTCAAAATCAATATAATCGTACTTTTTGGGTTTGATTCTATACAAATGAAGGCTTCTTCTTTTGATGTAATGCCCATAACGGTCACTTAAGGCTGCAGTTAAATTTTCGGTCAGTTTAACAAAGGCATCCCTGTGCCATTCATCTATGGATTTAAGGATTTCAGGGTTATTAGGCATTTCTTCCCACACATAATGTAGAATTTCTTTTCTCGGATACCATTTTGTTGCTGCTATCCCATAATTTTTTGCTGTAAAACGATCTCTATGTAGCGTATCCCCTTCTTTGTTGATTAGCGTATAGTCAACTGAAAGTCTACCCTTTATGTCAAACGAAAATCTCCCATCTTTAGAGCGTTCATAAATCCTGAATTTTGCCTCAGAAGGTTTTATTAAAATTAATAAATCTGCATTTTCTATTTCTTGCGCCTTTGTTGCGCCATTAACAATTACATTCGATTTTGCCACCCATTTATCATAGGGGTAGTAGGCTCTTTTAAGATCTCTGAGTGATCTCATTTTGTCTTCATATTTTAATGCAATTAATTTAGATACGGAGTCTTTATGCATTATAGTTCGCATCGCTGCTCTTCCTAAAAAACGGCCAACTGTGTTGTCTTCATCTTCCAAGAACTCAATATTTAACTTCCTTACTTCCCGAGCATAGCTCAGGTAGTTGCTGTCTAAACCTACAAAATAAGTTTTTTCAGGTGTTAAAATAGGGGATAATGGTAGTTGTTCATAGTCCATAAATACACGTTGTGTACGGATAGCTTGTCCAAAGGTAAATTGAGTACCTAGTAGGATTAAAAGTAATGAGGCTTTTTTCATAGATTATACATTAACAATTGTTATGCCAATTTTTACAACACAAATTTATTATAATGAATAAGTCCCAAAAAAATCTCGCTAAACATCTATGAATTGTAGGTGATTAAAAGAGAAAACAGATTTGGGAACTGTTATATTATTCAAACTTAGAAAGAAAACTTTTATCGGACAGCGTTTTACGGTAGCACCTTAGGTTAAGTCATAAAGACCACTAGACCTAATCCTAGAAGTATGGCAATAATTTTTGACGTTTTGAATTTGTGATTTTCAGCGCTTTCAAACAGAATTGTAGTTGAAATATGAAGGAGCACACCTGCAACGAGTGCAGTAATTTCCAAGGTGTATGGATGTAAGAATGATAAATGAGAATTCAATAGACTTCCTAAAGGGGTCATTATACCAAACCCAAACAGAATGAGCAGCTTGGATGTCTTAGACGCTTTTGTTTGCCATAGCGCTGCGGTAATCAACATGGCTATTGGAAGCTTGTGAACAACGACGGCCCAAAGTAATTCTTCATGATGATGAATTGGGAGTCCTTCGATGAGTGCATGTAAGTAAATTCCAACAATTAACACCCACGGAATGTTTTTGTTTTTGTGAATGTGTAAGTGTCCATGCTCAGCGCCTTGCGTGAGGTTTTCAAGTATAATCTGGACAACAATACCTATCAAAATCCAGTAACTAATGGATCTGTCAGCATGATTAAATATCTCAGGTAATACAACAGTTATGGTTGTGGCTAGCAAAAACGCACCGCTAAAGGCGAGTAATAGCTGTAAGCGCAATTTGGACTTAGCAACTCCAAAAAACACCAACATGGCTCCAAAGATTACCGAAATAAAAGGAAGAACTAAACTCATTTTTGTACAATAAATATTAAACGTTCGGCAGCTTCAGCGTCAAAAGGGGAGAGCTTAAAATCTCCAAACGTATCACAAATACGAAAACCTACTTCATCAAAAGCTTTTTTAAAATCAGCGTATTCTAATGCCGATACACTCTCTTTGAATGAATAGGCAGCCCCCGCATGCTCAAAAGAAATATTTTTCATAATCTTTCCATCACGTATGATTCTTTTAAGTGTAAATTCAATAGTGTCTTTGGTAACAACCTCATCGGAAACTAATTCTTTTTTTACACGGGAAACGTGTAAAAAATCTATAACGGCATACCCACCAGGAACGAGGCTATCATAAAATGCCTGAATGGCTTTGGTGTTGTCTGATAAATCTTCAAAGTACCCAATGCTGGTAAATAAATTGAGGACAATGTCCACCTGTTTTTCATAGGCTTCACGCATGTCATGTACTTGAAAATCAACAGATAACCCCTCTTTTTCAGCTTCCTCTCGAGCATAGTCTATGCTGTTTGTGCTAAGGTCAATTCCCGTGACATCGTAGCCTTTCTTGGCTAAATACAAAGCGTGACGTCCACGTCCACAAGCAATATCTAAAATACGACACCCTGTTTTGATAGGAATGTGCTTGATTAGATTTTGTAAAAAAAACTCCGCTTCGGCTACATTTCGATCTTGGTATAAGGTGTGGTAAAAGGGTGTATTAAACCATGTTTGATACCAGGCGGGTTTGTTGTCGCTCATCCTGCAAATTTAAACTATTTTAGCCCCATGAAGCATAGTGATACAGAATTGTTCCCAATGGTAGCCAAAACCTTTTTTGGTTTTGAGGAAATTTTAGCAAAAGAGCTTAAACAATTAGGAGCGCAGTCTGTAAAAATTGGCGTTCGTAATGTGCAGTTTGTTGGTGATACAGGGTTTATGTACAAAGCCAATCTATGCCTGCGTACCGCCATTCGCATTCTTAAGCCCATTGCTAAAGAGCCTATATCTTCTGAACAGGACGTGTCTCGCGCCATGTTAAACACACCTTGGGAGGATTATATGTCTGTTGATGACACCTTTGCTATAAGTGCTACAGTGATGATGAGTACCGTTCAAAACAGCATGTACGTGGCTCAAAAAGCGAAAGATGGCCTTGTAGATCGTTTTCGAAACCAAACGGGCACTAGACCAAACGTTGATAAAGACTTCCCAGATTTAAGTATTCATCTTTATGTTACTGATCGTTTTGTAGAAGTATCACTTGATAGTTCTGGCGGATCCTTACATCAGCGTGGATACCGTACCGCAACTAATATTGCGCCTATTAACGAAGTGTTAGCAGCAGGGATTGTGTTGCTTTCTGGTTGGGATGGCGATTCCGATTTCTTAGACCCCATGTGTGGTAGTGGGACTCTGTTAATAGAAGCAGCAATGATTGCTTGTAATATTCCCCCCAACCTTAATCGAAAAGAATTTGGCTTTCAGAAATGGCAAGATTGGGACAATGATTTGTACACAACTATTGAAGAATCTGCTCTAAAAAAAGTGCGCGAGTTTCCCCATAAAATAATTGGATACGATACAGCACCATCTGCAGTTCGAAAAGCAGAACAGAATGTTCAAAATGCGAATTTGTCGGAATTTATTTCTGTTGTAGAAAATGATTTTTTTAAATCTGAAAAGAGCAATACTGAAAAGCCACTACATATTTTATTTAACCCTCCGTATGGAGAGCGTCTACCTATAGATGTGGATGCTTTTTATAGTCGTATTGGAGATACACTTAAGCAACGCTATCTTGGTACAAACGCTTGGTTTATTACCTCAAACCTTGAAGCATTAAAAGCTGTTGGTCTTCGACCCTCAAGAAAAATAAAGCTTTTTAACGGAAAGCTTGAGAGTAAACTCGTTAAATATGAACTTTATAGCGGCACCAAAAAAGTACATAAACTTAATAAATAACCATGTCCCTTAAATCAAAAGCACTTGTATTCAATTTGATTTCCTTTGGAGTATTATTTATTCTTTTTCGTGTTGGTATTGGAATTGTATTGCCATTGCCATACTTGCCTTTACTTATTGGATCGGCAGTACTTGCTAGTTTTTCAGCGCCTAAATTTTTAGAAAAAGATAACGCCCTGTATATAAAGCTTCCCTGGAAAAAAGCCGCAATAAAGCTTTAGTTACTTCTTGTATAAAGGCAGTTGATAGCTGATGGTGTAATTTAATCCTGCGCCATAGGGGTTGTCCGTCAACACCTTATTAAACCCTGGAATATATAGGTTGTCGAACGTTTTAGGTGCCTTGTCGGATAAAAGACGATGCATTTGAAGCGTTATTCCCATGTATAGATTACGAAGCAATTCCGCCTTCACACCAAAATGAAATTCTATCCAATGGCCGTTTAGCCCTTTGAAAACTTGAGGAGAGTCAAGACTGATTTGGTTTTCTTCTTCCCAGTACAAGTTGGTGTTTCGTATATTATATCCAAGCAGTGTCTGTTTATGGCTGCTAACTCCGTAGCGTAAACCAACTATTATAAGGTTGTCCATGCCTACCCAGTTGTTGTATACGTTTAGGTCTATTCCAGTCTTTAGGTAGGTGCCTGAAGTTTCAAAATGAATCCCATCTTGATTAACCGTTTTGGTTTCGTTACCCAATTCTGCAGCAATAAAAAGCTTACGACTTAGACGGTAATCACCAACCAATTCTAGACCCTTGTAATTCGGCTCTGTGAGCATACGTATGGGTTTACTCAAATCGACTCCTACACGTAATCCATAGCGAACTTTTGAAGGTATCGTGTCTGTTTTCACATCGTTTTGCGCAAATAAATAGCCGCAAAACATAACTGTTAAAAAGTTAATGTAATATTTTAACATGTGCTTCTTTAATATCTGAAATTGTGTCTGTTATGATTTCATAATTAATAATCCAATTTGATGGATTATCTATAGAAATTGCTAGGTTGTTAAAATTTCTTTTGAATCCACAAGCACGGTTAATAAACGTATCAAAGCTGTTGTAATCTACAGTTAATTGGTCTTCAAGTGTTGTGTTGTTTTGCGTTTTTATAAAAACAAAGCCAGTTGAACTGACTGTTGTTTTAAGTGGAATTGCAATAGAATCTGTAGTCTCATTATGTAATTCCAGCTCGTTTTCAATTCCCATTACCTTTAATCCAATCACATCTTTTCTTGTGTTGGGATTATTTACATCATAAAACATAATAATCATCTCAGGAGTACTCTCATTTCCCTCTAAGCAAATATCATCAGGTTCGCATCCGCTTAAGATGAAGGAAAATATGATAGGTATTAGGAAACTTTTTCTCATGATTTACACTTCAAAAGTACAATATTTTCTACGTGTTGCGTGTGAGGAAACATATCCACAGCTTGGCTTATTTCTACGATGTATTGTGTTTTTAATATCGCTAAGTCACGCGCTTGAGTTGAAGGGTTACAGCTGATATACAATATCTTAGGAGATTTAACCTTGAGTAGCTGTTCGATTACATCCTTATGCATTCCATCGCGTGGTGGATCTACTATTATAAGGTCAGGAGATCCATGTTTTTTAACAAAACCATCTTTAAAAACCTTTCGCATATCACCAACTTCAAACACTGCATTGTTTATTCCGTTTCGTCTTGCATTTTCTTTTGCTGCGACCACCGCATCTGGAACTGATTCAACACCAACAACCTTTTTACACCTATGAGCAATATATTGAGCAATTGTGCCAAGTCCGGTATACAAGTCATAAACAACTGCCGAAGTATCAATTGCAGCAAGTTCAAGTGCTTTTGCATAAAGAACTTCTGCTTGAACCGGATTTGTCTGATAAAACGCTTTAGGAGTTATTCGAAACTGAAGTTTCCCTATATGCTCCGTTATGTAATTTGATCCTTTAAAACAATGTAGATCTTGATCATAGATACTATCATTTGCTTTTTCATTAATGATATATTGTAGGGATGTTATGTTGGGAAATTGATCCACTAAATGGTTCAAAAGCCCTTCTCTAGCTTCTACATCTTCATGAAAAAACTGAAAAACAACCATTATTTCACCTAGTTGTGTCGAGCGAATCATTAGCGTTCGTAAAAACCCTTCTTTATCACGTGCATCAAAAAAAGAAAGATTTTCTTTTCTAGCATAGGCTTTAACCGCATTGCGTATTTCATTTGGAAATTCTGGCTGAATATGACAATGTTCGATATCTACAATTTTGTCCCACATACCTGGAATATGAAACCCTAATGCAGTTTTGTCTTCTACTTTATTATCTCCATTTATTTCTTCAAATGTGAGCCAGCGTCTTGCAGAAAAGCTAAATTCCATTTTATTGCGGTAAGCAAAGGTATCCGAGCATCCTATAATAGGCGCATATTCATTTACGTCTACATCGCCAATACGGCTCAGTGCGTCATTTACTTCTTTTTGTTTGTGCTTTAGCTGTGCTTCATAAGACATTTGCTGCCATGAACAGCCCCCGCATATCCCAAAATGTGTGCACTTAGGCTCAATACGATCTGGGCTTTCTTTATGTAGGGTTTTAATGCGCCCCTCTAAATGACGTCTTCTTTTTTTAAGAATTGTAACGTCAACGACATCTCCAGGAATGGCTCCTTGTACAAAAACAACCTGACCATCATCAGTTCGTCCTACGCCTTTTCCTTTTTGTGCAATGCCATCAATCACAAGTTTATTGATAGGCAACAATGTCTTTTTTGTTCTCATGGGGCAAAAGTAATCAATGTAAACGCAGTACAATAGACAATTTTATAGTTTGCTCGCATCGTCTACCAATAAACCCACGACTAAAGAATAACTATTAATGCCTTCTTTTTGCTTATTTATTCTGAGGTATTGATCGTAACTCTTTTCAAATACTTTTTCAAAAGGGTTTTGATATTGTTTCCAAAAAGACTGAGATTCCTTTATATGCGCAATTATCCCTTTGGGAAGCGTTTCTATTATCTTTTGATATTGATCTGTATTTGCAGCGTATAGGCTATTTATTAGATACCTAAACGCCAATAAATTCCCAGCATATACAACTAGTGGATTTGTTGCATGAATACTTGCTTTTATGCCAATATAATTAGCCTCATCTTCATGAGCATAGCCCCACTGATGTGCAATTTCATGGCATGCAGTTGTTAGGATGTTTAGTTTGGGTTGCAACGTATTCACTTGAGCTTCATGAGTAAACGGATTGGCATATCCACCAAATCCCATGTAGCTTAAAAGTGTAGGGAAAAGCGTGGCTTTAGCCTTTCCGTGTATTTTATTTGGGCGTAGGGATGAGCTTTCCATGGTTTTAGTTGCTAGCGCTAAAAGAGCAGGAACATCGAGATCAATTTGGATAGGCTCCTGAGAAGATTTGCTTAGCGCTAGGTGTTGTTCCCTTAGTTGATTTGCATAATATATAGTGGTTTCTGTTAAAGCAGAAACAGTAAGTGTATTAGGGAGTTTTCGCTCTTCTCGAATAGGCGTTTTAAAATACAAGAGTCCCCAAGAACTGTAGAAAATAAGAACTGTGATTGAAAAGACCGATAATGCTTTCCAAAACTGTCGCTTGAAAGAGAAGCGAATTAGCTTATTGATAATTAGTAAGAAAGCCATTGTATACCCAATGTCCCCTATTGAAAATGGAATTGATGCCCACAATGATTGATTTAATGTGGATATTACAGGGTAGATGCCTTTAATGTAAAGACTGCTTATACAATGTGGGAAATAATTCGCAACACAAAGTAGAATGACTAATACAAAGATGGTTGTTAAGAATTGCCTCTTAGCGAACACTTTTATTTACCCTTGACATCTACAATTTCTACCTCAAAAATAAGTGTTGCTTTTGGCGGAATAACCGAATTTCCTTGCTCACCATACGCAATCTGGTAGGGTAGGTATAGTGTTGCTTTTTCGCCAGACTTTAATAATCCAAGCCCTTCCTTAAACCCTTGTATCAAGGACACCTCGGGATCAATGCGAGCTTCTATAGGGCTATAACCACCACCATTATCTCTTCGAGAGTCATAGGTGCCGTAGGCTTTTGCAATGGATGCGATAGAAGTGTCTAAAAGCTTTCCATCCTCAAAATAAACAGCATAGTGAGTCATTGCTGTGACTCCAGGGACTACAGCTGTACCCTCTGTTTTTGTTGTAATCACATATGAAAGCCCACTTGAAGTTGTAGTCGCTTGCTCTTTTAATGCTTTTAACTCAGTCGATTTGTTAGACTTGGCTTTTTCAAGTTTGGCAATTTGTGCTGCTTTTCGTTCTTCAATCCCATCAAAGTACGTGTCAAAAACCACACTGGCTTTAAATTTTCTTGCAGCACTTCCTTTTCGGATAATTTCAATGGCTTGAATTGTGTCATTTTGTTGAATAGAGTCTACGACCTCTTGACCAGTGATTACATGTCCAAAAACACTGTGCTTGCCATCTAGCCATGGCGTTTCTTTATGCGTTATAAAAAATTGGCTTCCATTTGTTCCAGGTCCTGCATTAGCCATAGACAATGTACCGGCCTTGTCGTGTTTTAATTCATCAACAAATTCATCTTCAAATTTGTATCCTGGACCACCTTGCCCAGAAGCGGTAGGGTCTCCTCCTTGAATCATAAAATCTGGGATGACCCGGTGAAAGACAGTGCCATTATAATATGGCTTACCAAGGTGAATGCTATCTACTTGATTGTTAGTCCCTTCAGCTAGCGAAACAAAGTTTGCTACTGTATTAGGCGTTTGTTCGTAGGTAAGCTGAAGTAGAATATTTCCTTTATTGGTTTGGATTTCAGCATATAAGCCTTTTTCTAAACCTTTTTTAGAAGTTGAACATCCTATAAAAAATAATAGGCCAACAAAAAGTAACGAGATATATTTCATGGTTTGAAAATTATTGAGGGTTGAAAAATACAAAAAATATAAGGCAATCTTTAGTTCAAAAATGTTTTTAAAGCCGCTTTAAAGTATTTTTCTGTTTCCACAAGACTCTTGTCTGATTTACCTCCTGCTGCATTGGTATGCCCACCTCCTTCAAAGAAAGTCTTTGCAAAAGTATTTGCAGCAAATTCTCCTTTGCTTCTAAACGACATTTTTATGATATTTTCTTTTTTACTTTCAGTCATAATTACAGCCAATTGAATGCCTGAAATGGAGAGGCCATAATTTACAAAGCCTTCTGTATCTCCTTTTTGATAGTTGCAACGGTCTAATTCTTCTTGACTTAAAGTAATATAAGCCGTGTTATAATCCGCTAAAAACGTCATGTTACTAAGTGCAGTCCCTAAAAGCTTTAGGCGGTCAGGGCGCGCACTATCTTTGATTCTGTCATGAATATCACTATGATTTGCTCCGCGCTCAATAAGATCAGCAACGGCTCTATGCGTAGTGGGAGTTACGCTAGGGAATCGAAAGGAACCTGTGTCAGTAAGTATGCCTGTGTATAAACAAGTCGCTACATCACTATCAATGTATTGCTGTTTTTGTAAACCAATAATTATATGATATACAAGCTCGCATGTTGAGCCCATTGATGGTTCTGAAAACATTAAGTCGGCATAATCATCAGGTTCTTGATGATGATCAATCATGATTTTTTTTGCTCTGCTTGATGAAACACAAACGCCCAAATCATCAATTCGCTTCAGCGTATTAAAATCAAGTGTGAAAATAAGATCAGCATTTGCAACGAGCGATTCTGCATTTTCTTGTTCTGTCTCATAATTAATGACATTTTCATTCCCTGGAAGCCAATGCAGAAAGGTTGGGTAGGAATTAGGAGCAATCACTAAAGCATGATGGTTGAATTGCTGCAGGACTTTTTGCCACGCCAAACAGCTTCCCATAGCATCTCCATCAGGATTTTTATGAGGAATAATTACGATATGTAATGGTTTCGCAAGCCATTGTGCTAATTGCGAGAGTTTTGCGTCAGTCATAAATACAAAGATAGCTATTGTGGGCATTAGTATGCTTTTTGTACATTTGATATTCATATTTATATCTGTGCGTTTATCATTTCCAAAACAGCGTTCCAATCGTAGATTTAACTACACCCCACGATATTTCAAGGGTAAACAGTCGGCAAACCCTTATGCGTTTGGGTCTACTTTTGAGCAATTCCGCGATACACCTAACGCAAATGACTTTGGAGCACACTGGCGCGATGCACGTCAAATGAGCCGTAATCGTAAAAACAGGAGTATTTCGTCACGGTTGGTGTTCATTATTGCTGTGTTGCTATTGGCAGCATTGTATGTGCTCGATTTTGATTTCACTATTTTTTAGATTCTATGGGTGATGTTATTCGATTACTCCCAGACCATGTAGCCAATCAAATTGCTGCAGGTGAAGTTGTACAACGTCCAGCTTCAGTTGTAAAGGAATTATTGGAAAATGCTATTGATGCTGGTGCAACCCGAATCTCACTTATTGTTAAAGAGGCAGGTAAAGCCCACATTCAGGTAGTTGACAACGGAAAAGGCATGAGCGAAACTGATGCTAGAATGTGCTTTGAGCGTCATGCAACTTCGAAAATTAAAAAAGCAGATGATTTATTTAATCTAAACACCAAAGGATTTCGCGGAGAAGCAATGGCTAGTATTGCTGCAGTTGCTCAAGTTCAACTTATCACTAAAACTAGCCATGATGAGCTGGGTGTATGTATAGATATTGAAGGGTCAGCGGTTACCAAACAACAACGTGCTACTGCAGCCGTAGGGACTTCTGTAACTGTTAAAAATTTATTTTTCAATATTCCTGCGCGACGAAATTTTTTAAAATCACCTCAAGTTGAATTCCGTCATGTTACAGACGAGTTCCATAGAGTAGCCTTGATTCATCACGACATCCACTTCGAGCTCTTGCACAACGGAAGTGAAGTGTTTCAATTGCCCCCAACGACTTCAAGACAGCGTATTGTACATGTGTTTGGGTCTAAATTTGACGAGCGCTTAGTACCTGTTTCCGAAAAAACAGCGCTTGTTGGAGTTAATGGCTTTGTTTTAAAGCCAAGTTTTGCTAAAAAATCTCGACATCAACAGTTTTTCTTTGTTAACGGTCGATTTATTAAAAGCGGTTTTTTACATCATGCCGTTATGGCAGCATTTGAAGGGTTGCTCTCGCCAAATCATCAGCCAGGATATTTTATATTTTTAAGAGTGCCAAATGATCAAATTGACATTAATATTCATCCCACAAAAACTGAAGTTAAGTTTGAAGACGAGCATGCGTTATATGCGGTATTGCGTGCTGCAGTAAAACATAGCCTGGGACAGTTTAGCATAGCGCCAGTATTGGACTTTTCAAAAGATAAGACCCTTGATACTTCCTATACGCAATATAAATCAGCTCCAATTAGCCCTCGCGTGTCTATTGATGCTTCATTTAATCCGTTTGCCGCATCATCGGGTTCAATTAAGCCAACCAAAAAAGTTGTTTTTGACGACGATTTTTTTGATTCCAGCGCAAAACCCTTGCTTGAAACAAACCCTACTTCTATTTCATTTTCGTTTCAATGGGCAAAAAAGTATTTAATAGCCCCTCACGAAAACGGCATATTGATAATTCATCAGCGCAGGGCACATGAACGCGTACTATATGAAGAATATATGCGTAGTTGGGAAACAAATCTAGTTGGAACACAAGCTATGGCGGTTCCGCTTAGATTAACGTTAGATAATCCAAGCATAACTACTTTAACTACACATAAAGACTTGCTAATTGAAATGGGTTTTGGCATTGAACAAATAGAAGGAGATTTTATTGCTTTTAATGCCATACCAGAAGTGTTTACGGCAGATGAAATTCCAAGTTTTATAAATCAATGGCTGACACAGACCACCAATGGCACGGTTCATGCCTTCTCACAAAGAGATGTCATGGCACGAACGTTGGCTGGGCAACGAAGTATACCAACCGGCCGTGTTTTGGAGACACACGAGCAAATTGAATTAATTCATAAACTCTTTTTGTGCAAAGAACCTGATCGCTCCCTAAGTGGGAATGCTACCTTTAGAATTCTTGCAGCAAATGAGTTAGAACGCTTTTTTAGACCATGAGAAATATACCTGAAATCATCAAACAACTTATTGTTGTTAATGTGATTGTTTTTATAGGAAGTCAATTTGCTGGCGATATCACGTATGATGTTTTGGCCCTGCATTACCCCAAAAATGATTTGTTTGGAGTTTGGCAGCTTGTTACACATATGTTTATGCATGGTAGTATTTCTCATATTTTG
Organism: Flavobacteriaceae bacterium; assembly: GCA_029238215.1. Classification (GTDB taxonomy): domain Bacteria; phylum Bacteroidota; class Bacteroidia; order Flavobacteriales; family Flavobacteriaceae; genus UBA7446. Next base: position 60,812 of record JAQWGN010000013.1, on the reverse strand, counting down.
TTTAATATGTTTGGGCTATGGATGTTTGGAGCTCCGTTGGTTCAAATGTGGGGAAAGAACAAGTTTTTATTTTTTTATTTTTCTACAGGAATTGGTGCCGCGCTGCTTCAACTCTTTGTCTATCATCTTCAAATTCAAGACTGGGTTAATGAACTAGTTGGTCAAGGATATCAACTCGATGCGATATACAGTAGTCTACAAGGGGGGCAATCCCTGTTTAATGTCACTATGGTAGGCGCCTCAGGAGCCTTATACGGAGTCTTGGTTGCTTTTGCCGTTATGTTTCCAAATGCCGAATTGATGCTTATTTTCTTGCCCATTCCAATAAAGTCAAAGTATTTTGTACCTCTTATTTTAGTGATGGATTTATTTTTTGGTTTTTCTTCGTATTCCATGGGACCCATTGCACATTTTGCTCATGTTGGAGGTGCTGTTACAGGATTTTTAATTATGTGGTATTGGAAAAGAAATCAGTTTAATAAAAATCGCTGGAGTTAATGGGTTTCATGCAAGAATTACAGTCGAGATATTCACGTCTCAATATGTTAGAAAAACTTATTGCGGTGATAGTAGTATTTTTTATTGTACCGTTGTTTTTCAATGTTTTTTTATTTTTATTTAATAGTTCATTTTCTGGATGGCTTTCGCTTTTTGAGCTTTCAGCCAATTTGGATGCGGTGTTAACAAAACCCTGGACCTTAATCACTTATGGGTTTTTTCATGGTTCATTGGGTCATCTGTTTTGGAACATGCTCTTGTTGTACATTTCGGGAGGCTTAATGCTTAATTTGTTTCAAGAAAAGCTATTTCTTAACACCTTTTTTATTGGGATTCTTGCAGGAGGATTAATGTATTTACTGTCTTATAACAGCTTACCTGCTTTTCGACAGCAATCTTCCATGCTAATAGGTAGTTCCGCAGGAGTAATGGCAGTACTCGTTTTTATGGCATCATATATGCCTAATTCTCCCGTTAGAGTATTTGTTTTCTCTGTTCCTTTAAAATACATCGCACTTCTATTTATTTTTTTAGATGTAGTACAAATACCAACATCAAATGCGGGTGGACACATAGCTCACTTAGGCGGTGCATTATGGGGGTATTTGTATCAACGAGAATTTTTAAAAGGAAACGATATTGGGGGTTGGTTTATGCGTACGGTTGATTGGGTTAAGCAAAGCTTAAAACGAACAAAGACACCTAAGAGAAAAGCAAAACCTAAGCAAACACGGAAAACAGCATCTTCAACAAATCAGAAAAAAGTTGATGAAATTTTGGATAAAATAGCTGCTTCTGGTTATGAAAGTTTGACTAAAGAAGAAAAAGCCTATCTATTTCGTTCTAGTAAAGAATAGCTACCAGGTAAAAAACGAAAAGACACAGCCACCATAGTTTCTCGATTCCTTAAAGTAGGCTAAGTCGCTTAAATTCAGTTGCTCCGAATGCTCAACAATAAACAATCCATCTTTTCCTAATAAATTTCGACTAAAAATCATCGTTATTAACTGTGAATATGCCTCTAAGTTAAAGTCATAGGGAGGGTCTGCAAATACAAAGTCGTATTTGTTAGTATGGCGTTCTAAAAATGATAAAACGACGGCTCTGATTGGTTGAATGGGCATATCAAGTGTTTCAGAAGTAGCTTCAATAAACTTGACACATGCATTATTTTGATCTATAGCAATTACCTTTTCAACACCACGAGAAGCAAACTCATAACTGATGCTGCCTGTGCCAGAAAATAAATCTAAAACGACACAGTCTTTAAAATTGTATTGATGTACCAGTATATTGAAAAGTGATTCTTTAGCTCTGTCGGTTGTTGGCCTAACAGGAAGTTTTTTTGGTGGGCTAATACGCCTTCCCTTATGTGTTCCAGATATAATACGCATTAAAATAAATTTAGCAGACAGAAATCTTGGTGCGTGTTTATCCTAGGCGCTGGAAATATTAAAGAGGTTTCAGGGTGAAGAATATTTAAGCTGCGCACAAAACTATATAGAGCTTTATATGTACTGTCTCCAGCAAAAACATCACCAACCAAATAGAGTGGGACCTCATTTGGACTAATATCATTTTCTTTTGCTGTGAGAAGAACATAATACGCAATATCTTTAGCAGAAGGAGCATCAAAGCAATTATAGAATTGAAGTTTAGTATCGCGTAATAATGCGATGTGAATTCGATCCCCAGACTTATACATGCTCCAGCTTAATTCCCCATCTGTTTCCTTGTGTTTACTAATAGCACTCAACCAAATACTAACCGAGTGGTAATAGCTAAAAGAACCAAAGGAGTCAATAAGCATATTGTTTACGTTTACAAAGGGAACATAAACGGTAACCCAATCTGCACTAGGTACAATATCATAGGTTACAAAATCATTTTCACGAATATCAATATCGTGACGAACATATTCTTGTAATGCCTTTTCTTCAAAAAGTGACTTAGGGACTAGGGTTGCCAAATTATTTTCAACACTACAACGGACTTCCTTAAACGATTGACCTATTATACCATTAGTTTTAAGCTCGGTATGTAATGCATCGTGAAGCTTATTTATGGCAATGCCTTGCGGGAAAGTGGTATGATATATTTTAGATGCTTTTTTAGAAGTAGCCTCATGGGTGAAAAAAGAAAATCCATTCACATGTATGTGAATGGATAATAATAAATTGTTTTTAGTCTGTTTATTCTTGAATTCCGGCATCGTAAATAGTTGGCCAATTTCCATTGGTGCTTACTTCTGTTAGTGATCCTAAAATAATGGCAGGACCATTAACGCCATCAACAGAAATTGTAGCTTTTTCTTGCTCCAATAAATAAGGGTCTTGATCGTGTAAAACCAAATCTTTAGAAACAAGTGCTTCAAAAACAGGGACTTGATATCCGTTTTTGTCAATAACATCAGCTTTTATACTAAAGGTGGTGTCGATTCCTTTGACAGGAACTTTCATCATGGTTTTGTAGTGATCAGATGTCCCAAATAGGGAATCTTTAACTGAAGCAAAACCAAGTGTATCTATAATTTGGACCTCACGCAGCATGTCGATTCGATAAACGCGATCGTATTCCAAAAAACTGGAATCACGCTTTTCTACAAGTACATATTGAGCTGTATCAATAAAAGCTACAAGATTTTTAAAATTATCAGCATAAAGACCGGTGATACTTTTATGAGCAACTTGAGCACTTCCAATATCTTTTAAGTTTTTAATCACTGCAGCGTATCGCTCTGTTTTAACTTTGTTAAATTGGATAGGGTCATATACAGAATTGAATAGTTGATATCCAAAAAACAAAATGAGAATCCAAAGCGTAGGTAGTAAGAATTTTTTCATGCTAACATCTATTGTTTGACAAAAACAAATTTACAATTTTTTTCCATCTATGTGCCCTTCAATAAAACATTCCTACATTTAGCCAATGAATGCAGTAGAATTCTTAAAAACTATAAAATCAACATTCCCGTTTACCCCCACAGATTCTCAGGATAAGGCCTTAAAGGCATTTGCCTCCTTTTTTACATCTTCAGAATCGAATGAGGTTTTACTGCTAAAAGGATATGCTGGCACAGGTAAAACTACGCTTGTTGGAACTCTTGTTAAGAGCGCTGGTTCTATGCGTTATAAAACGGTTTTACTTGCCCCAACGGGAAGGGCAGCAAAAGTAATGGCGGCCTACGCAGGTAGAACGGCATATACAATTCACAAGCGAATATATTTTACCCATCAAGAACGACAGGGGAATCTGAAATTTAAGTTGCAAAAAAATAAGTTTAAACGGACATTATTTGTAGTTGATGAAGCATCCATGATTGCCGATCAACAACAGCAAAGTAAACTTTTTGAAAATGGTTCGCTATTACACGACCTAATACACTATGTGCAATCGGGTGAAGACTGCAAGTTGTTACTTGTAGGAGATACAGCACAGTTGCCACCTGTTCATACTGAGTTAAGCCCAGCGCTTGACATGCAGGTATTGTCATTAGAGCATGGATTAACTCCTTCTGAAGTTGAGCTTAGTGAAGTAGTTCGTCAAGGAAGTGATTCTGGTATTTTATTCAATGCTACGCGTATTCGTCATCAACTTATGACAAATGACACTCTTAATTTTAGATTTACATTAGCAAAGTTCCCTGATATTATCAGACTTCAAGATGGTATTGAAATCCAAGATGCCTTAGAAACTGCTTTTCGTGAAGTTGGTCGAGAAGAAACCGCTTGTATTGTGCGTTCAAACAAAAGGGCAAACGGCTACAATAAGCAAATTCGCACTCAAATTTTGGGGAAAGAGCACGAACTGGCAGCTGGAGATTTAATAATGGTTGTGAAAAACAATTACCATTGGCTAGCTCCAGATTCTGGACCTGGTTTTATTGCAAATGGTGATATTGTAGAAATTATTTCGATTAAAGCTATTAAAGCGCTATATGATTTTCGTTTTGCAGAAGTTACTGTAAAAATGCTTGATTATCCAGACGAGGATCCTTTTGAAACTGTATTTATTTTAGATACTTTGGAAATGGATACACATGCACTGTCTTTTGACGATAATAATAAACTGTATAAAGCAGTGCGAGAGGATTATGCACATTTGCCTCAATACAAACAGTATTTAAACGTAAAGAAAAACCCTTTTTTCAACGCCCTGCAGGTAAAGTATGCATATGCATTTACTTGTCATAAAGCGCAGGGAGGGCAGTGGAAACGTGTGCTGGTTGAGAAGCCGTATTTGCCTGATGGCCTGGATGCAGGTTTTTTTAGATGGTTGTATACCGCTGTTACACGCGCCACAGAACAGTTATTTTTGGTAGGTTTTTCAGATGAACATTTTGAACAGGATTGATTTGACTATTTTTGTGCCATGCGTATACTAGCTGTTATTCCTGCCCGTTATGAGGCTCAACGTTTTCCGGGTAAACTCCTAGCGGATTTAGGTGGTAAAACCGTGCTTCAAAGAACCTACGAAGCGGTTAAGCAAACCAACTTGTTTGACGAGGTTTGGGTAGCTACGGATTCAGACGTTATTGACGAACATATAAAATCTCTAGGCGGACAGGTGCATAGAAGTCAAATAAATCATGATTGCGGAAGTAATCGAGTTGCAGAATGCATTGCCAATATTGATGCCGATGTGGTAATCAATGTGCAAGGGGATGAACCCTTTATTTCAACAAAGGCGTTGTCAGATTTGATAAACGCCTTTAAAAACGATCACAATAAAAAAATTGACTTGGCTTCACTGATGATTCCTATTGATTTAAAGCAAGATCTCGACAATCCTAATGTTGTTAAAGTAGTCACTGATTTAGAGGGTAGGGCTCTGTATTTTTCTCGCGCAGCGATTCCCTTTATGCGTAACAATGGAAAGGCATACCGTCATGTAGGGATATATGCTTTTCGTAAAGCGGCACTGCTCGAATTTTATGCTCAGGAACCAACGCCTCTAGAGCAAGCAGAAAAAATTGAAGCGATTCGCTATTTGGAAATGGGAAAAGTAATGCAAATGTTACCCACCGATTTTGTGGGCGTTGGGATAGATATTCCTGAAGATTTGGTTCGAGCGAATCAATTACTCACCTAATACCATTGAATGATAGACGTTTTGGACGTCTTCGTCTTCCTCAAGTTTTTCAATTAGTTTTTCAACTTCTTCTACTGCCTCTCCAGACAAAGTTGTGGTAGTTGTGGGGATGCGTTCAAATCCAGAAGATAAAATTTCGATATCTCTATTTTCTAATTCTTTTTGGATTGCTCCAAAACTTTCAAAAGGCGCATAAAGTAGAATGCCATCATCATCAACAAAAACTTCATCTACACCAAAATCTATAAATTCTAATTCCAGCTCCTCTGCATCTAATCTTTCAGGGGCTATTCGGAAATTGTAGCTATGGTCAAACATAAATTCTACAGATCCCGAAGTACCTAGATTACCATTGCACTTATTAAAATAACTGCGCACATTGGCAACCGTACGATTATTGTTGTCTGTTGCGGTTTCTACCAACACCGCAATTCCGTGCGGAGCATATCCTTCAAACAATACTTCTTTATAATTGTCGGTGTTTTTGTCGGATGCTCGTTTAATTGCACGTTCAATATTATCTTTAGGCATGTTGACTGCCTTGGCATTTTGAATAACAGCACGTAGGCGTGAGTTGGACTCAGGGTATGGACCACCTTCTTTGACCGCCATCACAATGTCTTTGCCAATACGTGTAAAGGTTTTGGCCATGGCTGACCAGCGCTTCATTTTTCGTGCTTTCCGAAATTCAAATGCTCTTCCCATAAAATCGTTTTTTCAAAGATAAAAAAGCAAATGGAGTTTTAAACAATTCCGCACAGCTACCTCTTTTAATTGTAAACAATCAAATAAGAAATAAAACAAGCAATAACATACCAAGTACTATAATTGTTGTCAAAAACAAAGTGCACTTTTTGTCTTTTCGTATCTGTTTTATCCTTGTTGCCATAATTCAAAGGAGTTTAGTGGTTAAATTCAATTACTTTAGATTTTAGAACAGATTTGGGACATGTTCTACTCAAATGTACATATTTTGTTTAAAAGGAGCATAACAATAATTGTATTTCATTATTGCCAATCCTTAAATCAGGCTATTGTTTGCTCAGTATGTTTTTTAGCGTCTCTTTTACTACGTCTTTAGTCGTGTAGTTTAAGTGTTTGGGAAGTTTATTAAATTTTGGTAAAACAGCAATATAACGATCGTTATTGCTTGTGTAAACATGCTTATATTTTAGTTGGTATTTTGACTCCATACCGCGTACTATTTCCGCTATAAATTCGTCATGATGTATAAGATCTGTACTGCCTAAATGGAAGACGCCCCATAGATTCTTATTGATGATATAGTGTAGTTGTTGAGTAAGTAAATAATCCACTGCTACATTAATTACAGTATTTGGGAATACTTCATAAGGATTTTGCGTTTTTATACAGGCTTTTATTTCTTTTAGCCTAGGCGAAGCTGACCCAAACACCATGGGTATTCTCCCTATTGTCCAGCTAAAGGGAGGCATGCGCAAGATTTTATTTTCTAGCTTAATTTTAAGCTTTCCATAAGTACTTTCAGATAAGGTTTTATCATGTTCATAGCTTGGGTAGTGTCTAAAGCTATCATAAACATTGGCGGAAGAGAGAAATATAATTCTTTTTTCATTTTGCATCGCGTAACTAATAATCATGTCGTGGGCGATAAATTGTGCCGCTGCATCACCTCTAAGGGCTGATATAATGATATCTGGTTTTATATGCTTTAATATTGCTGTAGGTGCGTCTTCTTGGATGTCATATTCAAAATAGCGTTTGTTATTTGCGTAACGCTCTTGGTTGCAGTAGGTGGCGTATACATCAAAATAGGGGTGAAGTTCTTTAAAAAGTGCACGTCCAAGAAAGCCACTTCCGCCAATTATAAGAATGCGTTTCATGCTGTTAAATAAATGGCAAGCGAACAATGCTTGCTTTGATGTTTTTATCTCTTATAAGCACATTTATTTCAGTACCTACATTACTGTAATCATATTCTATATAGCCCATGCCAATACCAACCCCTAGCGTTGGAGAAGATGTTCCGGAAGTAACTTGGCCAATTGATGCTCCATCATTTGTTGTTAATATATATCCTTGTCGTGGAATACCACGCTCAATCATAATAAAAGCAACACGAACCTGTTGGGGACCTTTAGCTTTTTCATCTTTAATAATCGCATCACCTACAAAGGATTTATTAAAATCGGTACACCATGCCAATCGAGCCGCTATTGGGGAGGTTTCTTCAGTGAGCTCATGACCGTAAAGACAATATCCCATTTCTAGGCGAAGCGTATCTCTTGCAGCAAGTCCAACAGGCTGAATGTTATATACTGCTCCTTCACGTAGCAATGCCTCCCAAACTTTAACCACGCTATTTACAGGGATATAAAGTTCTACCCCTCCAGCACCTGTATATCCTGTTGTGGCTACCCAAACATTTTCAGCTTCAGCTACTGTAGCTGATTGAATGGTAAAAGGCTTTTGGTGAATGGAATTTATTGAAGAAATTTCACTTATTAATGCATGTGCTTTTGGTCCTTGAACCGCTAAAAGACAATAATCTTCTGATTGGTTCTCAATTAGTGCCCCAAAAGATTGATTTTGCTGATTGAGCCAATTCCAGTCTTTTTCTAGATTACTTGCATTAACGACCAACATAAAAGTTTCTTCTTCCAGCCTGTAGATAAGTAAATCATCTACAACACCGCCCTTGTCGTTTGGAATATATCCGTACTGTGCATCCCCAATTTCCAATGCTGCCACATTATTACTTGTGGTATATTGTAGAAAGGCAAGGGCATTATTTCCTGAGACAATAAACTCACCCATGTGAGATACGTCAAAAACACCTACGTGCTCTCGAACGCAGCTATGTTCAGCCTTAACACCTTTATAGGTTAAGGGCATCTGGAATCCTGCAAATGGCCCCATTTTTGCATCAAGGTTATGGTGAAGCTTATGTAACGGAAGAGTTTTCATACATTCAAAAGTACCACAGTTTTAATTAAATTAGCAAAAAAGAAGATGATGTTACGCTCCATTTTATTCACATGTTTTTCTCTATTTTGTTTGTGGTCTCAAGAGACTCCATCCGATTATTTGACAGCTGAATTCCATGCTGACCGCCGTGCGGCAGTTCGTCAAAAGTTACCCCCCAACAGTGTTGCAGTGTTTTTTGCCAATCCCGTTCGAAACCGTGCGAACGATGTAGATTTTCATTATCACCAGGATCCAAACTTTTACTACCTCACAGGATTAAAGGAGCCACATGCAATCCTTATCATTTATAAGGAGGCTCAAATTGTTAATGGAAAAGAGGTTTTAGAATTACTTTTTGTTCAGGAACGCGATCCTCTTAAAGAACAATGGAATGGCTATCGCTTGGGAGTAGAAGGGGTAAAAGAAAAACTTGGATTCACAAATACTTTTTTTAATTCTGAATTCGATGGTTTACAAGCAGATTTTGATGCTTTTGAACGCGTGTTGTTTTTTGATTTCAACAACGATATTCGCAATGATGCTTCTAACGATGCAGATTTGTATTCATTGATAGCTATGTTTAAGAAAAAAGCGAATTACCCTGAAGATTTTTCATCATCAAAGACCTCTCTATATCGTTACATAACAACGTCAGACACCAAAAGCTCAGCTAATGTGGCACAGGTTCTTGCGCGTTCGTTACGACGTAATTCTGATTTGGCTAAAGACACTTTACTTGTAAAGTATAAAAAAGCCATTAATGAGCAACAACGAATGGAGTTAAAACAGCTCATTAAATCTAGACTCACCAACCTGGATACCGAAACATTAGGATATATAATGGATGAACTTCGGGAGGTGAAACTTCCAGAAGAAGTAACACTTTTAAAGAAAGCGGTTTATATCTCAGCAGTGGGTCAAGTTGAAGTGATGAAAGCAATGCATCCCGCCATGTCTGAGCGAGAAATTCAAGGAATTCATGAGTTTGTCTTTAAAAAGTATGGAGCAGAATATGAAGGCTATCCATCCATAGTAGGCGGTGGGCATAACGGATGTGTGTTACACTATATTACCAACGATAAACCTCGAGTTGGAGATGATTTAGTCCTGATGGATTTGGGAGCAGAATACCATAATTACACAGCTGATGTAACACGTACCATCCCTGCAAATGGAAAATTCTCTAGCGAACAACGGGCAATTTACGATCTTGTTTATAAAGCTCAAGAAGCTGGTATTGCTGCTTCTGTTGTAGGTGCATCCATGCGTGAACCTCACTTAGCAGCAGTTGCTGTTATTACTGAGGGGTTAAAATCTTTAGGAATCATAGAAGATCCATCAGAAGTAAGGCGCTATTTCCCACATGGAACTTCACATTATATTGGACTTGATGTACACGACGCAGGGACATATGGTCCTTTTGAGCATAACACCCTAATAACAGTTGAACCTGGAATATACATACCTGAAGGCAGTCCTTGTGATTCAAAATGGTGGGGGATAGCAGTTCGAATTGAAGATGATATTTTGATTACTAATGATGGGCCTGTAAATTTATCTGTTTACGCGCCAAGAACAGCGGATGCAATTGAGGCTATGATGGAACAGCCTAGCGTTTTAGATCAATTTATTTTACCAGAGCTAGATATCTTGGCTCAATAAATACGCTTTAAAATCATCATAATTCTTTAATGATGTTTTTATTGGAGTTTTATCCAGTATATGTTGTATTTGCTTTGGAATTTCTAATGTAATGCCAAGAGTTTCTTCAACAGTATCTCTAAATTTTATAGGATGCGCAGTTTCTAAGAGTATCCCATATGTGTCTGGATGCGCTTTCATGTATTTCTCCAACCCAAGATAGCCGACTGCCCCGTGTGGATCAGCAATATATCCTGAATTATTATACAAAGATTTAAGGGCAAGCCGTGTTTGAGTGTCATCAAATGAAAAAGAAGAAAAATGTGTTTTTAAAGCATCAAAATCATTTTTAAATAATGATTGAATTCGAATAAAGTTTGATGGGTTTCCAACATCCATAGCATTGGAAATTGTTTGCTTCGATGGGTTTGGTTGGTAATTTTTTGTTTTTAGGTAACGGGGTACGGTATCATTGGTATTCGTACTTGCGATAAAATGATGTACTGGAAGCCCCAGTCGATTCGCTACAATGCCAGCGCAAATATTACCAAAGTTTCCGCTAGGCACAGAGAACACTAGTTTTCCATTAAAGTCTTGCCGTAATAAGTGTTGATAAGCAAAGAAAAAATAAAGTGATTGAGGGAGCCATCGCGCAACATTAATTGAATTTGCCGATGTTAAATTTAGCTTTTCCTTGAGATCTTCATCAATGAATGCAGACTTTACCATTTCTTGGCAATCGTCAAAAACACCATCAACTTCTATAGCTCTAATATTATTCCCATTTGTTGTTAATTGCAACTCTTGGATGTGACTCACCTTGCCTTTTGGATATAATATTATAACCTCTGTTCCTTCAATTCCCAAAAATCCAGAAGCAACAGCTCCTCCAGTGTCTCCTGATGTAGCGACTAATACAGTAACTTTTTTAGGAGTTTCTTCATTAAAGTAGCCGATACACCGTGCCATAAAGCGCGCGCCAACATCTTTAAATGCCATTGTTGGGCCGTGAAAAAGCTCAAGACTTGCAGACTTCTCATTTAAGGGGACCAATGGAAAATCAAAACAAAGAGTATCGCTAACAATCTGCTCCAATCGATCATCGGGGATGGTTCCGCCAACAAAGGGATGCATAACCTCCATACCAACTTCTATGGTAGTTTTATTGGCTAAGTCTGATAAAAAGTCTTTGGATAATCGCGATGTTTTTTCAGGAAAATACAATCCTCTGTCGGGAGCTAGTCCACGAATTACGGCTTCGGAAAAATTTGCGGTATTCGCCGCATTTGTTAAACTGTAATATTTCATGATAAATCTTCTAAAAAGCTAACCCCAGTTTGTTTGACAGGACTTACGTGTATTTCAAAAGGGATTTCTGTTTTACTATAAACATCATACATTGCCTGAGCTACCTTATTAGCATCTGTCATTCCTCTAGAAAGGGCAAATACTGACGGTCCAGACCCAGAAATTCCAGATCCTAAGGCTCCTGCCTTTGCACATGCTTTTTTGAGTTGGGTGAACTTTGGGATTAAAATAGAACGAGCAGGCTCTACAATTTCATCCACTAACGAACGACTTAATAACGCATAATCTTCTTCATAAAGACTTGCAACTAGCGCCCCAACATTTGCCCATTGTTTAATGGCTGTCTCAAGCGATACACGTTTTTTAAGCACGGCACGTGCATCTGCCGTTTTGACCTCAATTTTCGGATGAATTACCGTAGCCGTTAACTCTAATGGTGTCGGTAATTTAACGACATCTAAGGGGTTCGTGTCTCTTACAAGGGTAAATCCCCCAAGAATGGCTGGAGCTACATTGTCTGCATGCGCGCTTCCACAGGCTAATCGCTCTCCTTCCATTGCAAATGGAATAAGTTCTTCAGGTGTAAAGGGATTTCCTAATAAATAATTCATACCGGCAACTGTTCCAGCAGCACTTGCTGCTGAACTCCCAATACCACTTCCTGGTTTAATGTTTTTCTCTATATTGATATCAAAACCAAGTTTAGCGTTGTATGCTTTTAACATGGCTAATCCAGCAACTCCAGCTACATTGTTCTCCGCTTCAAGCGGAAGATCTTGCCCCTTGATAGAAGTAATGCGTATTCCAGCTTTTTCACTACGTCGAATTTCCATATAATCTCCGATATTTTCTAAGCAAAGCCCTAGGACATCGAAGCCACATGAAATATTGGCAATACTTGCAGGAGCAAATAGCCGGACACCTTGTAAATTAACTTTTTCCAATACGAATGATATCTGCAAATATTCCCGACGCTGTTACTGCAGCACCTGCACCAGCTCCTTTTACAATAAGTGGTTGTTGTGCATAACGATCGGTAAAAAATAAAACAATATTGTCACTTCCCTCAAGGTTATAAAAATCATGTCCTTCAGGAATCTCCTTTAGACCAACCGAAGCTTTACCATCTTCAAAAGTCGCTACATACTTTAGACGAGCGTTGTTCTTTTTAGCCGCAGTATAACGCGCTGCAAAGTCTGACCCATATGTGTCGAGACTGTCTAAAAAGGCCTCGTTCGTACTTGTATTTAGACAAGCTTCAGGTAAGAATGAGTCATTTTTAATATCTTCAAGCTCAAGCTTATAACCACTTTCACGGGCTAAGATTAAAATTTTGCGTGCCACGTCAATACCACTTAAATCAATTTTAGGATCGGGCTCAGTGTAACCTTCAGCCATCGCACGCTCAACAACCTCTCTAAATGAAGTCTTATCGTTGAAATTATTGAACACAAAATTCAAACTACCCGAAAGTACTGCTTGAATGCTATTCACATTGTCTCCAGAAGCGATTAGATGGTTCAGCGTGTCAATAATGGGTAGTCCAGCACCAACATTTGTTTCAAACAAAAAAGGCGCGTTAAAGGTCCTAGAAAGTCTTTTGAGATTTTGATAATGAGAAAATTCATCAGCACAAGCAATTTTATTACAAGTTACAACTCCAATATTATTTTTTAAATAATTGGCATAGGTACCTGCAATACTAGGGTTGGCTGTGTTGTCTACAAAAATAGAATTTCGCATATTCATGCTTTTTGTCTTTTCAAAAAAACCTTGTTTGTCAGCCTTTTCTCCTTGCTCCAACAGAGAATTCCAATTGTTTAAATCAATACCTAATGGGTCAAAGATCATTTTGCGCGAGTTTGAAATCCCAACAACACTAATATTGAGTTTAAAACGCTCTTTAAGAAAGTCTCTTTGTTTTTCTACTTGTTCTAAAAACTTGCTTCCAACATTTCCAATTCCCGTGACAAACAGGTGAAGCTTTTTTATTTGAGCTTCAAAAAAGGCCTCATGAAGGGTGTTTAATGCTTTCTTAATATCATTACTGTCTATAACAGCGGTAATGTTTTTTTCTGAAGCACCTTGCGCAATAGCTTTTACATTAACGTTATTGTTTCCTAAAGCTCTAAACATACGACCACTAATTCCTTGGTGGTTTTTCATATTTTCTCCAACCAAAGCAATAATGGAGAGATCTTTTTCAACACGAATGGGATTAATTTTTTTAGTATCAATGTCCATTGCAAAAGCTTCATTAATGGTTTGCTCAGCAAAATCCGCTTCTTCAGCTGCAATACCCAAACAAATAGAATGTTCGGACGAAGCTTGTGTAATCATTACAACATTTATATGATGTTGCGCTAGAACAGTTAAGAGTTTTTGCGAGTATCCTGGAACACCAATCATGCCGCTTCCTTCTAGGGTGAGTAGGGCAATAGTGTTAATGTGGCTTATTCCGCGAACTACGGTTTCTGCTTCGCTAGTATGGGTTATAAGTGTTCCTGCATCCTCAGGTTTAAAGGTATTCTTAATGTAAACCGGAATATTTTTTTCAATAATTGGCTGAAGGGTAGGAGGGTAGATCACTTTTGCACCAAAATGAGAAAGTTCCATCGCTTCTTGATATGATATCTCAGGAATTGATTTCGCTTGTTTTACAATCGCAGGGTGTGCGGTATACATCCCGCTAACATCTGTCCAGATTTCGAGATGTTTGGCTTGTAATGCACAAGCTAAAATGGAAGCTGTTAAATCAGACCCACCTCGACCAAGTGTAGTTACAACACCAGCATTGTTTTTAGAAACAAAGCCTGGTATGATTACAACATCGTGAGAATTTTCCTTGAAAAAAGCATTTATGTTAGTGTTGGTTGTATCGTAGTCAACAAGTGTTTGCCCTTGAGATTGCATTGTTACTATAAGTTCTTGAGCGTTTTTTGCAATAGCATCAAGTCCGTTAGTTTTTGCAGCATGAGCAATTATGGTATGTGATAGTAGCTCTCCAAAACTAAGTAAAGTGTCTAATGTTTTTGGTGAAAGTTCACGAATCATATACGCTCCATCAAGAATGGTTTCTAGGTTGTTCATCATTTGCTTTGTGGCGCTTAACACGGCACTTTGTTGAGCAACAGGGATGAGTTCTTTCACCAAATCGATGTGACGTTCTTCCACAGCTTTGAGGCCATCGGCATATGAAGTTAATCCATTTGCAGCTTCTTTTCCCAAAGTGTGTAGGGTGTCTGTTACACCACCTAATGCTGAAACTACTACAGCAATGGGTTTTTCCTGTTGCTGTAGGATTTTAAGTACTTGTTGTATTTGTGTTGATCCAGAAACGGATGTACCACCAAACTTTAAAACAATCATATGTGTTGATTCAAAAAAAACGTTACAAAAATAGCCGTTTTATCCCCAAAATACAGCAATAATTTTTTTTTTGTTTTTCTCTGTCTATTCTATAGATGCTTTAAACAAGAATATTGCAATAATACTTCGTGCATTATACTAGGTGAATTAAGGAGTTTTTACGAAATTTGTAATGAATTTTGGAAAAAAATACTCAACATACCGACAGCTTTTCGCTTTTAACAAAAGGTTATGTAGATGCTCCTATACCAAAAGGTATAGATTTGGCACAAGAAATCATTCGCCTTAAAAAAGAGAAAAATGCGGTATTGTTAGCACATTACTATCAAGAGAATGTTATTCAGGATCTTGCAGACTTTCTTGGTGATAGCCTCTATTTGGCTAAGGCTGCCGCTACAGTCGATGCTGATGTTATTGTCTTTGCCGGTGTTCATTTTATGGCTGAAACAGCTAAAATTATTAATCCAACAAAAAAGGTATTACTTCCTGATTTGAACGCAGGATGTTCTCTTGCTGATTCATGCCCCCCAAATGATTTTGCAGCCTTTAAAGCCCTCTACCCAAATGCAATTGTAGTTACTTACATTAATTGCTCTGCAGAAATTAAAGCGTTGAGTGATATTGTTTGTACTTCTAGTAATGCCGTACGGATTATTGAAAGTATTCCTAAAAACCAACAAATTATTTTTGCTCCAGATAAAAATTTGGGTCGCTACCTTATAAAGGAAACAGGTCGTGATATGATTTTATGGGACGGTTCTTGTATTGTGCATGAAGCTTTTTCTTTTGATAAGATTGTAAGCTTAGCACAAGAACATCCCAAGGCAAAATTTATTGCACATCCAGAAAGTGAATCACAAGTGCTGGATATTGCTCATTATATTGGTAGTACTTCGGGGTTGTTAAAGTTTGTTCAAGAAGATGATGCAACAACCTTTATTGTTGCAACTGAAGCTGGAATTCTTCACGAAATGAAGAAAAAGGCTCCAAACAAAACTTTTATCCCTGCACCAGTTTCAGATGATACATGTGCATGTAGTGAATGTGCTTTTATGAAGCTTAATACATTAGAGAAATTATACTTGTGTCTGAAGCATGAGTTGCCTGAAATAGTTTTGGACGACACCCTAATTAAAGCGGCAAAATCGCCTATTGACCGTATGCTAGAACTCTCCTGATATGCATGCAGATGTTTTGGTTATTGGTACAGGAATTGCAGGATTGAGTTATGCCGTAAGATTGGGTCAATTAGAACCCAAGGCAACTATTATCATGATATCTAAGCGTGATTTGCTTGAAAGTAACACCAAGTATGCTCAAGGAGGAATAGCGGTTGTTTCTAACTTCATTAACGACTCTTATGAAAATCATGTAAATGACACCATGTTGGCTGGGGAAAACAGTTCCGACAGAGAAGTAGTTGATTTTGTGGTGCGCGAAGGGCCAGCTCGTGTTCAAGAATTGATAGACTGGGGTGCACAATTTGATAGAAAAGGTGTAGACTTACATTTAGGAAAAGAAGGAGGGCACTCTGCAAAACGTATCGTACATCATAAAGATCAGTCTGGGCTGCACATTCAGCATTCCCTTATTGCAAAGGCACGATCCTTAGCCAATATTGTTTTTTTAGAAAATCATTCCCTAGTTGATTTGATAACCGATCACCATTTAGAAAAAGACAAACAGAAACGCTGTTATGGCGCCTACGTAATTTCTAAAAAAGATGAAGAAATCATCAAAATAACAGCACAAATCACAGTGCTTTCAACTGGAGGAGCTGGACAGGTATATGCACACACAACAAATCCACAAGCAGCTACTGGGGATGGTCTTGGAGCAGCATATAGAGCAAGAGTACATGTTGAAAACCTGCATTTTGTACAATTTCACCCCACAGCTTTATTTCCGAAAATTAACAACAATACATTTTTGATTTCTGAAGCGTTAAGAGGCGCAGGTGCAATCCTTCGAAACAATAAAGGCATTGCATTTATGTCTTTATACGATAAGCGCTTAGATTTGGCTCCTCGGGATATTGTTTCAAGAGCGATTCACGCTGAAATGCTTAAGAACAATGTAGCTCATGTTTATTTAGATGCTACCATGCTTCCTCTTGAAATACTTCATCAAGAATTTCCAACTATTTATGAAAGCTGTTTAAGCGTTGGCATCGATGTTACCAAAGATTTTATCCCAGTGCTTCCTGCTGCACATTATATATGCGGTGGTATTGATGTTGATCATCAAGGACAAAGTAATCTAAGTGGACTATATGCTATTGGAGAGTGTAGTCACACCGGGCTACATGGTGCCAACCGCTTGGCATCTAACTCGCTTCTTGAAGCATTAGTTTTTGCAGCTAGAGCTGCAAAAAGCTCTGCAAAACAACTTGAAAATAGATCACTATCAGCATCTTTTTTTAACGCAATTCCTGAATGGAGAGGAACCGAGGCTATTTCCAATGAAAGAACAACACATATAAGTTCGTTGCGTTTCAAATTACAGTCAATCATGAGTCAACATGTTGGAATAATTAAATCAGTCTCTAGTTTACAACTGGCCGAGAAAGAGCTGCATGAAGTTTTTATTGCAACAAAAGCATTGTACCAGCAAAATAAATTAACGCCGCAATTAACAACGCTTCGAAACTTAGTTAGTGTTGCGTACTTGATGATTAAACAATCGCAGAAATATCCCGAGAATAGGGGCGTTTATTACAATAAAGATTATGCATAATTCCTTTAAAAGTTTGTATAACGATGAGTTGCTTTTGTGTATTCGTCAAGCAATCTCAGAAGATTTAGGCCAGCAAGGCGATCATACATCTCAAGCTATTTTCCCTCAAGAGCATCAATCTAAAGCAAAGCTTGTTGCAAAGGACAATGGGGTACTTGCAGGAGTTTTATTTTGTCAAATGATTTTAGAGCAACATGCTCCAGAAGTTCTTTTAACTCCCGTTTATTCTGACGGCGATTCATTTGTAAAAGGCGATATCTTATTGACATTAGAAGGTAAAACACAACATATCTTGTCTTTGGAGCGTATTTTACTCAATAGCCTTCAAAGAATGAGTGGAATAGCAACGGTTACTCGTTCTGTGCAACTGTCGATTTGCGATACTTCTTGTACCGTACTAGACACACGCAAGACTACACCAAACTTTCGAATTGCAGAGAAATGGGCAGTTCACATAGGAGGTGGTATGAATCATCGTATGGGGCTGTATGACGCAATAATGTTAAAGGATAACCACATTGATTTTTGTGGAGGCTTAGATGCTGCGCTTAAAAAAACAAAAGCATACGTAGATAACTTGGCTAGTCCGATTCCTGTAATTGTAGAAACACGCTCTATAGACGACTTGCGCACCTGTTTGGGGCATCCTTGGATTCGTAGAGTATTGATTGACAATATGCCTCCAGAACAGCTTATTCACGCTGTGGCATTGGTAAATAATGTATTTCCTACAGAAGCTTCAGGAAATATCACACCTGATAATATAGTGGCCTATGCAAAAACAGGCGTTGATTTTGTTTCCTTAGGATATATTACACATTCAGCTCCTGTGCTTGACATGAGCTTATGTGCAGTTTAGTGCCTATTTCTAGAAAGAGTAAATTAATATAATTGATTTACGACTTTGTCACTTTTTTTTCTGGCTTAATTTTTAGTTCAAGTGAGTCGCTTTTACCATCCCAATTAAATACAGCCTCAGATCCACTAGACAGCGATTTTTTAATAATCTCACCAGCAAGGGCATCTTCAACATGACGCTGAATTGCTCGGGCCAATGGTCGTGCTCCAAATTGCTTATCATACCCTTTGTCAATTAAAAAGTCTACTGCTTTTTTTGAAAGTGTAAGGGTATATCCCAGTTCTTTAACTCGCTCTTGCAATGAAGTCAATTCGAGTTTGATAATTTTTGCTAGGTCTTCTTTTTCAAGGGAGTTGAAAATAACAACATCATCAATTCTATTTAAAAACTCAGGAGAGAAAGTTTTTTTAAGTGCACTCTGTATTACACCTTGAATATTTTTTTCTTCCTGTGATTTTTGTGCTGCAGTACCAAAGCCTACTCCTAAGCCGAAGTCTTTTACCTGACGAGCACCAACATTTGACGTCATTATAATAATGGTGTTTTTAAAATCTATACGACGTCCTAGAGAGTCTGTAAGATAGCCATCGTCCAATACCTGCAATAACATATTATAAACATCGGGATGTGCCTTTTCAATTTCGTCCAATAAAATGACAGAATAAGGCTTTCTTCGAACTTTCTCACTTAATTGCCCACCTTCTTCGTAGCCAACATATCCTGGAGGTGCTCCAATAAGTCTAGAGATGGAAAACTTTTCCATGTATTCGCTCATGTCAATTCTGATAAGCGCATCTTCACTATCAAACATTTCTTTTGATAATACCTTGGCAAGTTGAGTTTTTCCAACACCTGTTTGTCCTAGAAAGATAAAAGACCCTATAGGTTTATTGGGGTTTTTAAGTCCTGTTCTGTTACGTTGAATAGCCTTTGCCACTTTGGCAACAGCTTTCTCTTGGCCAATTACATTAGCTTGTATTAAGGCTTCTAGATTAGCAAGGCGATCGCTTTCTCCATCTGCAACACGTTGCAATGGAATCCCAGTTATCATAGATACCACATCAGCAATGTCGTCAGCAGTTACGGTTTCCCTGTTTTGACGCTGATCTTCTTGCCAGTCCTCTTGGGCAAGCAACAATTCTTTTTCTAGTTTTTTCTCATCGTCACGAAGTTTAGCAGCTTCTTCATATTTCTGACGCTTAACAACGGTATTTTTTTGCTCACGAACATGCTCCAGCTCTTTTTCTATGGTAACTATATTTTCTGGAACTTCCATATTTGTAATATGAACTCTTGATCCCGATTCATCTAGGGCATCAATTGCTTTGTCTGGTAAAAAACGATCAGTGATGTATCTATCAGAAAGCTTAACACAGGCTTCAATTGCCTCGTTTGTGTAGTTTACATTGTGATGCGCTTCGTATTTGTCCTTTATATTTTGAAGAATTTCTATTGTTTCTTCCACAGAAGTGGGGTCAACTACCACTTTTTGAAATCGCCGCTCAAGTGCACCATCTTTCTCAATATTTTGACGGTATTCGTCTAGGGTTGTTGCACCAATACATTGAATTTCTCCTCTTGCAAGGGCGGGCTTGAACATGTTAGAAGCGTCTAAACTTCCTGTTGCGCCTCCAGCACCAACAATGGTGTGAATTTCATCTATAAACAAGATAATGTTTGTGTTTTTTTCAAGCTCGTTCATTACAGCTTTCATGCGCTCTTCAAACTGACCTCTGTATTTGGTTCCAGCTACTAATGAGGCTAGATCAAGTGTAACAACGCGTTTGTTGTATAAAACACGCGATACTTTCTTTTCAATAATGCGTAAAGCTAATCCTTCAGCTATAGCCGATTTACCAACTCCGGGTTCTCCGATAAGTAATGGATTGTTCTTTTTTCTACGGCTTAAAATTTGTGATACTCGTTCAATTTCTTTCTCTCTTCCAATTACGGGGTCCATATTACCCTCAAGGGCAATTTTGGTAAGATCTCTTCCAAAGTTATCCAATACAGGAGTGCTAGACTTTTTCGTTTTCTTATTACCGGTTTGCGTCGAAAATGTGGATGAGTCATTATCGCTTTCATCCTCAGCGGGATCTTCAGGAAATGCATCTGCAGTGGGCATGTCTATAAAGTCGTCATCAGAGTCGACAGACATGTATTTAAACTGATCTTTAACCGTTTCATAATCAACCTGTAGTTTATGTAACACCTTGGTTGTTGGGTCATTCTCGTTACGAAGAATACACAACAATAAATGGGCTGTATTGATGGAATTGCTTTGAAAAAGCTTGGCTTCTAAAAATGTAGTTTTTAGCGCACGTTCAGCTTGTCTTGTAAGGTGTAAGTTCGATTTGTGTTGTGGCTCTGGAACATTTGTAGGGTTAGACGGGCTTAAAATTTCTATTTTTCGTCTTAAATAATCTAAATCGATTTCCAATGCTTTAAGTATGGAGATTGCTTTACCATTGCCATCACGAAGTAAACCTAGCATCAGATGCTCAGTTCCTATGAAATCGTGACCGAGGCGTAAGGCCTCTTCCTTGCTATACGTAATAACATCTTTAACTCGAGGTGAGAAATTATCATCCATATTTTTTTCTTTATTGTAGGCAAACATTGAACCAAGACTTCAATGCTTTAAACGAATAGACAAAAAAAATAAATGAATAACAAATTAATTAACAGAAAAATTTATTGCAAAAAACTGTGACTTAATGTTAATAAATTATACGAAAAACCACAGAAGTTGTTTCAGTATTCATCCGTTGAATGCTTACATTAGCATACTGTCTTAATACTAAAAATACATTCATGACTACAGATGATAAGTTGATACCAATCAACATAGAAGATGAAATGAAGTCGGCCTACATTGATTATTCTATGTCGGTCATTGTGTCACGTGCACTGCCAGATGTTAGAGATGGAATGAAACCCGTTCACCGACGTGTTTTGTTTGGCATGCATGAATTAGGTGTAAGAGCAAATTCATCCTATAAAAAATCTGCACGTATTGTTGGTGAAGTTCTTGGAAAGTATCACCCACACGGAGATACATCTGTTTATGACACCATGGTGCGTATGGCACAGTCATGGAGTTTGCGTTACATGATGGTCGATGGACAAGGTAACTTTGGCTCTGTTGATGGCGACAGCCCAGCGGCTATGCGTTACACAGAGGCTCGTCTTCAGAAAATATCTGAAGACATGATGGCAGATATCGATAAAGATACAGTTGATCATCAATTAAATTTTGATGACACTTTAAAAGAACCTACCGTTCTTCCAACTCGAGTTCCAAACTTATTAATTAATGGTGCTTCGGGTATTGCCGTGGGTATGGCAACAAACATGCCTCCTCACAATTTAACAGAAGTTGTTAATGGTACGATTGCTTATATCGAAAACCCTGACATTGATATCGATGGTTTGATGGAATATGTTAAAGCTCCCGATTTCCCAACAGGCGGCGTTATATATGGCTATGATGGTGTTAAAGAAGCCTTTCATACGGGTCGTGGCCGAGTTGTCGTTCGTGCTAAAGCAGAGATTGAAGAAGTAAGTGGGCGTGAATGTATTATTGTTACTGAAATCCCTTATCAAGTCAATAAGGCAGAAATGATTCGAAAGACTGCAGAGCTCGTTAATGATAAGAAGATTGAAGGAATTTCAAACATTCGTGATGAGTCTGACCGAAATGGAATGCGTGTTGTTTATGTGTTAAAGCGTGATGCTATTCCTAATATTGTTTTAAATATGCTGTATAAATATACGGCGTTGCAATCCTCTTTTAGTGTCAACAACATTGCTCTTGTTCATGGGCGTCCTCAAATGTTGAATCTACGCGACATGATTCATCATTTTGTAGAGCACCGACACGTAGTTGTGGTGCGACGTACAAAATACGAGCTTCGTAAAGCAGAAGAACGCGCACACATCCTAGAAGGAATGATTATTGCTTCTGATAACATTGATGAGGTCATTGCACTTATTAAAGCTTCAGCCAATGCCGATGAGGCACGACAAAAATTGATAACTACATTTAAGCTTTCTGAGCTTCAAGCCAAAGCTATTGTTGAAATGCGTTTACGCCAGCTTACTGGTTTAGAGCAAGATAAATTACGCACTGAATACGATGGGTTGATGAAAACCATTGAAGACCTTAAAGATATTTTGGAAAAGAAAGATCGTCGTATGCAAATAATTACGGACGAACTTGTCGAAGTCAAAGAAAAGTATGGAGACGAACGTCGCTCGGTTATTGAATATGCAGGAGGAAGCTTTCGTGTTGAAGATATGATTCCTGATGATAAAGTTGTTATTACGATATCTCATGCTGGATATATTAAACGGACGCCACTTGCCGAATACCGCACTCAAAATAGAGGAGGAGTAGGACAAAAAGCTTCGACAACTAGAAATGAAGATTTCCTTGAACATTTATTTGTAGGAACCAATCATCAATATATGTTGTTTTTTACCCAAAAGGGAAAATGTTTTTGGCTACGAGTTTATGAAATACCAGAGGGCTCAAAAACAGCTAAGGGTCGAGCAATCCAAAATTTAGTGAACATTGAGCAAGATGATAAGGTAAAGGCTTTTATCTGTACGCAAGATTTAAAGGACGAAGATTATATCAATAGTCATTACGTTGTTATGGCAACAAGAAAAGGGCAGGTTAAGAAAACATCTTTAGAGCAATATTCTAGACCTAGAACTAACGGAATAAATGCGATTACTATTAGAGAGGGAGATGAACTGCTTGAAGCTAAACTAACCACAGGTGCATCTCAAGTTGTTTTGGCCGTAAAATCAGGAAAAGCAATACGTTTTGAGGAGAGTAAAACACGCCCTATGGGACGTAATGCCTCGGGTGTACGAGGAATAACTCTTAAAGATTCAAATGATGAATTAGTTGGCATGGTTGCTGTTAATGATTTGGATACAGATATTTTAGTTGTTTCTGAACATGGATATGGTAAACGCTCTAAAATAGAGGATTATAGAATTACTAATCGTGGCGGAAAAGGTGTTAAAACGCTTGCTTTAACAGAAAAAACAGGTAATTTAGTAGCAATTAAGAATGTCACTGACGCAGATGATCTTATGATAATTAATCGTTCAGGAATAGCCATTCGACTGGGTGTAGAGTCACTTCGTGTAATGGGTCGGGCAACACAAGGTGTTCGATTGATAAACATTAAAGGAGACGATTCGATCGCTGCTGTTGCCAAGGTTATGAATGATGATGAGGATATCCAAGATGTCTCTGATTTAGATGTTACTATTGAAAACAATGAAGATTAAAAGCAAACCCTTTATCATGAAATTATATTCCACCTTTTTTCTTGCTATATTTATTTGTTTTGGACTGGTTGCCCAAAAAAAAGAGCTTAAAAGCATTCAAAAACTAGTAGATAATAAATCCTACAAGGAGGCCTTAAGCCAATTAGAGGCAAATAGCTCCCTATTGAATTCTGCCGAGCCAAAGTATGCGTCTCACTATTATTATTTATTGGGAGTTAGCAATCAGGGCGAGAAAGCTTTTAGCGAAGCTATAGATGCCTATGGTAAGGCTAGAGCTACAGAGTCAGCAGCCAAGCTCAAAAAGTATTCTGCACTTATCGATGAGGCTGAGACGGCGTTGTCAACCGACTTGGTTAACCATGCAGTTTCCCTTAATGGAGATGAGAAGTTTACAGAAGCAGCAGAGGCTCTGTATTTGGCTTATACTCTTGATATGGAAAACAACAAGGATTACCTTTATTTTGCGGCATCAAGTGCAGTTAATGGTGGTGATTATGATAATGCACTTTCCTATTACCTTACCTTAAAGGATTTAAACTATACGGGTGTTTCAACAAAATATTACGCAACTGAAGTTGCCACTGGAGAAGAAACAGAAATAGATTTAACAACATATAAGATTTATAGCAAAACAAAAGATTTCACACTAAGAGAAGAATTAACTCCTTCACGATTGCCTGAAATTGTTAAAAACATTGCTCTTATTCATCTCAATAGAGGCGATAATGAAACTGCAATGGCAGCAGTTAAAGAGGCAAGAAACTTAGCTCCTAAGGATATTGGATTAATTCTTACCGAAGCTGATTTGTTTATTAAAATGGGTGATGAACAGCGTTTTGCGGCGCTTATGCAAGAAGCCATAGAACAAGATCCTAACAATGCTGTTTTGTACTTTAACCTTGGTGTAGTTAGTAGTAATCAAGGTAGTCGCGAGGAGGCCATTGCCTATTATAAAAAAGCTATTGAGTTAGATCCGGCTTACGAAGCCACTTACTTAAATCTTGCCTCAATGATTTTGGAGGGAGAGTCTGATATTGTAGCCCAAATGAATGCGTTAGGTACTTCTGCTGCAGATAATCGTAAGTATGATGTACTTAAAGCAAAACGTGAGGGGTTGTTTCTAGAGGCAGTTCCCTTTCTTGAACAGCTTATTGTTATAAATCCAACAAGTATAGATGCCTTAACCACACTTAAAAATATTTATGGTACTATTGGTGATACCGCCAACTTTAAAAAGTACCGTGATTTGTTAGAATCACTCTAAGTTGAATTTTAACCTGTCAGAAAAAAATTAAACCTGCTATTGTGGGGTTTTTTTATGAAATAGTTTTTATTAGACGTAGTTTATGAGTGTGCTTACGCATCTCAACATTATAAATTCCAGTTTGGTCCAAGCGATCCATGCGAACTTTCCCGTGAGCATGAATAATGTAATTATTTTCTAGAACAATACCCACATGAATGATATTCCCTTCATTGTCATCAAAAAATGCAAGGTCGCCTACTTCGGATTCTTCTATAAAACTTAGTGTCTCTCCTTTTTCAGATTGCTCTTTTGGTGTTCTTGGTAGTAGAATTCCACAAAGCCTATAAACAAGTTGTACAAACCCTGAAGCATCAATGCCAAAAGGAGATTTTCCACCTTGTCTGTAAGGCGTATTTAAAAACATAAAAGCATTTTCTCGAATTTTAGATTTCTCTATAACACCTAAAGATGCGTTACCCTCAAACTGATGCCCCAAAAAAGCGCTGTGTTGTACAATGCTTCCTATTGATGTAGGGAATAAGATGTTTTCATCTTGATAAACAAACTCAACTAAATCTAATAGCACTTTGGTGTTTGCGTTTTTTAAGTCGTTATAAACTTCTTTGCTAATCTCCTTGTACTGGCTATTCTCAATCCACCCTTCGCATGAATCAAGAAGTCGAACACGACTCCATTTTTTTTGCTGGGAAAGAATTTGAAAGAGTTCTCCATAAAGTATTTCACTAACAAGTAGGGAGCTGTGTTGCCCTGCTTCTCGCAATGGAACTAGACTCAACTCACATATGCCGTACGTCATTTTTCAAAAATAATGAAAATGTATCACCTGCTAAGGGTGTGTTGAAAAATGGTATTTTTGTTTAAATCTTTTTTATGTCTTTCATATACCGCCATCAAGCTAGAATTTATAAGATCCTATTGTGCTTAATTACGTCTGGAGTTGTGGTATACTTGCTGCCTCGAGGAGGAAGTTTTCAATATGAAATTCAGGCAGGTAAGCCATGGCAGTATGAAACCTTGCTTGCACCTTATGATTTTCCAATACAAAAATCACAAGATGAACTCGAAAGCGAAAAAAAGGTATTGGTTGAAAGTGTACCACGCTATTTTTCTTTTGAAGAAAATGTAGCCAACTCTGTTTTAGAATCGTTTGACCAATATGTTTTAGAACTCACCAGTTCCATAGAAGTTGCCGGTTTTTTGGTTAATTGGCGTACCTTATTAGAAGAATTGTATTCTGTTGGAATTACTTCAAATTCTCAGCAACAACAGTCCAATGAAGAAATTGCACTTGTAAATGGCACAAGGCAAACAACTGTTGTCTTGGATGACTTGTATACAGTTGATGAAGCTAAACAGGTTTTAAACAATTCTCTTAGTGTTTTTGACGCGGTTATAGTCTCGGATGGAACTCGCCAATATTTACTCTCCATAGTTATTCCAAATGTTACGTACGATGATAAATTAACGGAGCAGTTCCGTTCAGAGGCCCTATCTGTTATTGTTCCAATTCGGGGCTTGATAACAAAGGGTACACGTATTATTGCAAAGGGTGAAGTTGTAGAGGGTGAGAAGCTTCAGTTCTTAAAATCCTTGCAACTTGAATATGAATCTCAAACCTGGACACAGTCAAACACCACCTTGATTTTAATGGGTTATTCTATTTTAGTAATCATGCCTGTTTTATTGCTTTTTGTTTTTCTATGGCGTACGCGCCCTTTGGTCTTTGACAATAACAAACGCATTACGTTTTTATGCGTAAATATTTTGCTATTTGTATTGCTTACAAAAGTGATTGTTGATATCAATCCCCAATATGTGTATGCTGTGCCAATATGCATGCTTCCATTACTTCTAAGAACGTTTTTAGATACGCGAATTGCAATATTTTCATTAATGACAACATTGTTCCTTATCGCTTTTTTAGTGCCAAACAGCTTTGAATTTATGTTTTTACATATGATGGCTGGAATATTAGCATCACTTAGTGTAAACGATTTATACCGCAGGGCCAAATTGTTTATTTCGGTCGGACTTATTGTAAGTTTTTATACGCTCTCATATCTAGCATTTACACTTATTCATGATGGTAATTTGACCCAGCTTTCATCTGACGTGCTCCTTCTTTTTGTTATTAACGGTTTAGCTATCTTATTTGTACAACCGCTTATTTACATATTTGAAAAAGTGTTTGGTTTAGTTTCTGATGCGTCATTACTAGAGCTATCGGACACGAATAGTAAAACCTTGCGGGAACTTGCAGATAAGGCTCCTGGTACCTTTCAACACTCCCTTCAAGTGGCCAATATTGCAGAAGCCGCTGCTAATGCAGTAGGCGCTAATACCTTATTAACTCGTGTGGGCGCACTCTATCATGACATTGGGAAAATGAAAAACCCTGTTTTTTTTAGTGAAAATCAAGCATCGTATAGCCCTTATGATGAGCTTGAACCAGAAGTTAGCTCTAAAATTATTGTTGAGCATGTGCTTAACGGGATTACTTTAGCGCGTAAGGTAAAATTACCAGATCGTGTTATTGATTTTATACGTACCCATCATGGAACAACAACAGTACTGTATTTTCTACAACAGGCTCAGCAGCAAAATCCAGATGTGAATCCAGAGCGTTTTCAATATCCTGGACCAAAACCATTTTCAAAAGAAACAGCCATTGTGATGATTGCCGATGGGGTAGAAGCAGCCTCAAAAAGCTTGAAAGAACCAACTGCAGAAAAAATCATCTCTTTTGTCGATAAGATTGTTCAGCGATTGATGGATGAAAAACAATTTGTTGAGGCGAATATTACACTTCGAGAGATTGAAACGATTAAAAAGGTACTCGCCGAGAAATTAATTAGCAGTTACCATCTTCGTGTTGCTTATCCAGACTGATTTTAGAATTTTTTAAAGCTTTTTCCTTTTATAAAGTGCACTTAGTGATAGCCCTGAAATGATTAATCCCATCCCAAACAGGCTGTAAAAAGAATATACGTCTAAAAAGAAAAATGTCCCGATTAACAATGAGAATACAACTTCAATATATTTAAATGGTGCAATTTTATATGCGGGACCAATTTGAAAGGCTTTTGTCATAAAGACTTGCCCTACAAACCCAAATAACCCTGTTCCAATAAGTAATACCCACTCAATGCCTTTTGGTGCATGCCAGATAAACAATGACCCTACGCCACCAACGACTGTAGCCGTAAACATGAAATAGGTAATGATAACCATATAGTGATCTTTTTCCCCAATTTTTGAAATTAACATAAAGGTAATTGCTGATAGTATGGCGGATGATAAAACAACTGCCAAACCTATTAGTGAAACACTTGGGTCATATCCTTTAACAAAAAGGACTCCTACAAAAGAGAGTGTTATAAAAAACCATTGTAAGGCTTTGATTTTTTCATTTAGAAAGATAACCGCTAAAAGCGCTACAAATAGCGGTGCGGTATAGCGTAGGCTAACAACAGACCCCAACGACATAAGTGTTATGCCAATAAAAAAGAGGAACATAGCCATAGATCCCGTTAGCCCACGAGCAATAAGAAGTTTTTTTTGATTTCCTAGAGGAGGTATTTTATATATTAAAAGATAACTTACACTTAAAACAAGGGTGCCCAATGAGCGGAAAAACATTAACTGAAACGAACTAAATTCATTTAAGTATTTAATAATCCAACTCATAAAAGAAAAAAAGAGCGTACTCAGTAGCATGTACTGAATGGCTTTGCGTTGACTCACAAATTATAATTTGTGTAAAGGTGAGAATATTAACCAATAGTTTGAGCGAAATATGATTTTAACTATCTATGTCATTATCAACGAAAACTTCCTTCATGGCGTATGCTTAAACAGGAGATTTAAAAATTAAGTATATTTAGATTTTAATAGTGCTCTAATTTTATAGCTGTATTTTTTTAATTTACTCCAAATAAACAATAATACTATGAATCGTTTTTCTTTTTTAGCAGCCTGCTTTGTTTGCTGTATTATGATTAGTTCTTGTGGTAAAGATGATTCTATACCAAAAGATTATGTAGGTACTTGGAGTGGCGTAAACACGGAAAGTCTTGGCTTTGAAGTTGGATTATCTACTACCTTAACAGAGATAACATTTGAAAATATATTTAGAGTTGACACATTGGGTTTTGTTGACATTCCCTTCTTTGCATTTAAAGGAGCACTAAGTCAAATTGACGAAAAATTAATTTTCACCACTACCCATCTAAACTCAGGTATTATTATTAACGACCCAAATAATATCAATTGGAAAAGTAAATCAGAATTTGTTGACTGGGATACAAAACTGGCAGACTATAAGATTTCTGAAGTAGATACTTTAATTTACTCTGTTTCAGGAAATGAAATCTCATTGACTGATACTAAAGGTGAAACAGTTATCCTAGAAAAGGAAAATTAAATGTATCTCTATTCACTTACTACTTTAATAGGATTCCCCTTTTCTCCAATCCAAGAAATCATAAATACTAAGTTTTCTGACCCACCGCTGTAAGATTTATGCCAGGTGTTCGCAACTGCAAGAAAGGAATCTCATGCTTTATGCATCTTTTAAAGCTTGTAATTTTTCTTGAATCTAGTGTGCCTATCGCATTTATTGTATCGAATGCAACCCTAAGTTTCCATTGAATGATATAAACGGTAAACAAAATTTTGAGGCTTGTGATCGCGCTAGGATTCGAACCTAGGACCGTCTGCTTAGAAGGCAGATGCTCTATCCAGCTGAGCTACGCGACCTTTACTATTTGTCGTGCTCATTAGAATCTTTACCGTTCCGATGAGAAATCGGAATGTGCTAATCCAGCTGAGCTACGCAAGCTAGTTACTGCAATAATACTTTGAGACCGTTGATAAAAATAGTCTCGATCAGTACATCTAAATAACAATAACTAAAGTCTGCGGAGAGACTGGGACTCGAACCCAGGCAACACTTACGCGTTGACAGATTAGCAATCTGCTCCATTACCACTCTGGCACCTCTCCAATTTACGCCCTAAGCGCGGGCAAAAATACGTTTTCAATTGCAAAGAGACAACTAATTATCACGTTCCTCAAAATCTTCTTGATCTTTCTGGCGAAACCTGTTGATTATAGCAAGAATTAATACGATACCTATGCCAATCCAAATGATAAAATCCATCCCTTATTTTATTTTAACTGCTGTACCATAAGCTAAAATTTCAGAGGCCCCTTGTGTCACAACAGAAGTTGCGAAACGTACACATATTACAGCATCTGCTCCAAGCTTTTGCGCGTCGTTTAGCATGCGAGTTAAGGCTTGTTCTCTGGCATCCGCCTGCAGTTTGGTATATTCTTCTATCTCTCCACCAACAATATTTTTTATAGATGCAAAGATATCACGACCAATATTTCGAGAACGAACCGTGCTACCTCTAGCAACACCTAATGTTTCAATAATTGTTTTTCCAGCAATGGTTTCAGTTGTTACGTATAACATGCTTACATGTTTTTGGTTAATGCGCGTACAAGTCTATTATCATTCAAAAACTCGCTCATTACAACCTTTATAAGTGTGTAGCAGGGTACAGCCACTAGCATACCCACCGGCCCAGCGAGCAGACCAGCTAAAATAATAACAAGAAATATTTCTAACGGATGTGACTTAACACTTTTTGAAAAAATTAGAGGTTGTGAGAAAAAATTATCAATCATTTGACCAGCTATAAAACCAATTAACACATAAATGGTTTTAGGAACAATTACAGTTGCCACATCGGCTCCTAAATTACTCGTCATTGTTAGCACGATCATAAATAATCCACCAATCAATGGTCCGATGTATGGAATAATATTAAATAATGCACATATTAATGCAATGGTTAACGCATTAGGAATTCCAAATAAAAGTAACACACCAGAATAGAATAAAAACAAGATGCTAATCTGTAGTAAAATTCCATTAAAATAGCGCGAAAGCAGTGATGTGATTTTAGTAAATGACCTTTCTATGCGTTCTTTTTGGTCTGACGCAAAAACCAATAGAATTCCACGCAACAACAATGAGCTATCTTTAAGTAGGAAAAAACTAATAAATAGCACAGAAAATAATGCTATTGTAAATCCACCTAAAAAACCTAAAAACCCATTAATTAAATCAGGAATAAAAGCAAAATCAACATTAGAGAATAATGTTGTGATTCGCTCTGTAAGGTTGATGTCATAGCGACTAAAGTATCCGTCTAAATCAGAAACCAATACAAGCAAATCAGCCTCCCATTGATCTATTTGTAATAGCGATAAATTTTGAGCTTGTGCAGCAATAACGGGGACAATTAGAGACCCTAGGCCAAAGAGTAATAACAGCAGTAAAAGGAGTGTTAATATCGTAGCAAACGTGTTTTTAAAGCGAAGACGACGCATGAGAAATTCTTTTATTGGTTTACCGACAAGGGATACTACAACGGCTAAGAAGACATACCCCAGCAATGATTGCGCCATCAAAAGCAATTTGTAGAGTGCTATAATTCCAATAATTACAAGAAAGGCTTGTACTATTCCGCGTGTAAGAGTGTTTGCATTCATTGTTCTAAAATACCAAATTTTATGATTCGTTTATAAGAAGTACAGTATGACAAGCTACTAATGCAGCCGTTTCTGTGCGTAAACGAGCATTACCCAAATCAACTGCCTTGATTCCTAGCTCTTTAGCCCATGTAATTTCTTTGTTAGAGAAGTCTCCTTCGGGACCAATGAGTATACATACGTTATTTTGTTGACTGACAACACGTTGTAATTTCTCTTTATCTGCATCCTCACAATGCGCTATACAGCAAATGGATGCATTTGTATTAAACTCTTTTAGAGTAGTAAGGGGGTCCAAGATGGGTTTATGAGCGCGCAAGGATTGTTTTAAAGCAGCCTCAATAATTTTTTCACACCGTTCGATTTTAAGTATTTTTCGTTCACTACGTTCACATAATATAGGAGTGATTCGTTGAACGCCTAATTCAGTAGCTTTTTCAAGAAACCATTCAAAACGATCCATGTTTTTAGTTGGAGCGACGGCTATGTGAACATAAGTTTTAGGAGTGTTTGCGACTTCGGAAGAAGTTATAGTTATGGAGCAATGCTTTGGGCTACTCACTTCCAATATTCCATAAAAAATTAATCCTTTACCATTAGTTAGTCGTAGAGAGTCGCCAGATTTTTTCCGCAAAACCCGTGCAATATGTTTGCTTTCTTGCTCATTAAAAGCATGAACTGTTACATTAGCATCAATGTCAGGGATATAAAATTGTTGCATTAGATGGACATTCTTGGGTTTGGTTCGCTTGCCAAAGATTCAACTTGCTGCGTCATATATTTCAAATAGCCTGTCATAGCAATCATAGCAGCATTGTCTGTAGTATAGGGTAGTGGTGGTAAGAAAACGGTTGCTTCCGCTTTTTCTAAGGCC
Source organism: Flavobacteriaceae bacterium (assembly GCA_029238215.1). GTDB lineage: Bacteria > Bacteroidota > Bacteroidia > Flavobacteriales > Flavobacteriaceae > UBA7446. The sequence continues at coordinate 28,349 of JAQWGN010000013.1, read as the reverse complement.
TTTCTAAGACCGCTATTTGCTGAAACTCCTCCTCCTAAAACCAATTGCTTTAAACCAGTTTGCAAGAGCGCTGCATTTACTTTTTCATTTAATATGGTAACTATGGCCTTTTGAATGGATGCACACAAGTCATATAAATTGGCTTGGATAAAATTGGGATCCTTGTCTTGTTGCTCACGTAAAAAATACAAGACACTTGTTTTAAGACCACTAAAACTAAAATCCAAGCCACTAACCACCGGCTTTCCAAAAGTAAAACATGGACTTCCTTTAGCGGCATAGCGATCCATAATTGGTCCTGAAGGATAAGGGAGTCCCAACATTTTTCCTGTTTTATCAAAAGCTTCGCCTGCTGCATCATCTAAAGTCTCTCCGAGTATATCAAATGAATTTGGATCACTGACTTTAACAAGCTGAGTGTGTCCTCCAGAAACGGTTAGTCCCAAAAACGGAAATGAAGGAGTAGGGAATGCATCGTCAATAAAATGAACCAATAAATGAGCTTGCATATGATGTACAGCGATTAGAGGAATATCTAAAGCGACTGCCAATGATTTTGAAAATGAATTCCCAACCAATAAAGAACCGAGTAATCCTGGACCTTGGGTGTAAGCTACAGCAGTTAGGTCTTTTTTATCGATATTTGCTTTTGCCAAAGCGGTTTCCACAACAGGAATTATTCGTTCCACATGAGCACGAGAAGCCAATTCGGGGATTACACCCCCGTAAGTTTCATGCTCAAGTTGTTGTGACACAACATTGGCACGCAGTTTGCCATCGACAAGAACAGCAGCAGCTGTATCGTCGCAAGAGGTTTCAATACCTAAAATGATTGTTGACACAAATAAAATATTAGTACAAAATTAACACTTTGAAACAGAAACGAGCACCATCAAAAAAAATCAGAAGAATTGTTATTCTGCTTTTGGTGCTTTTAACACTGCTTACAGCTGTAGTTCTTCTTCCTGTCACTCAAACTTTTATGGGGAAACGCGTGGCTTCAACCTTGGTTGAGCGTTTTGGTACAAACATATCAATAAGCCATATCAGCATATCACCCTTTGGCTACGCCACATTGAAAGGTATTTTAGCCTTGGATCATAGACAAGACACATTGATTTATGTTGGCCATGCTAGAATGAGTGCTCGACATCTAGGCGCTGTTGCTCAAGGGGATGTTAATCTTGGAAAAATAATGTTAGCTGATGTTGTTTGTAAAATCACAACCTATAAAGGAGAAGAAAAGACTAACATGAGTCAGTTTTTCAAACGTTTTAAGACCGTTGAAGAGAGTAAAAAGAAAAACAATTTCATAGCAATACCTTCTTTGAGCATGACTCGTGCAAATTTGGTTATTAACAACCAGAATTTAAAAGATGAAAAAAAGCAAATATTTAGATCGTTAAATGCTAGTATTAAAGATTTTCAAATTAACGCTGGGGCTATTAAAGGGGATATTTTACAATTAGATACACAAACAAATTGGAATAATACACAACTTACTTCTCTATCGGGTCTGTATGCTTTCTCTGAGAATGAAATGAGACTAACTAATGCTTCAATTCAAACCCAATCTAGTACCATAGCTATTGATGCTGTTTTATCGTATCCAAAAAATGGTCTTAAATATTTTTCAGATTCTGTTCTTATTTCAGTAGACATCAAAAAATCCTTACTAGGCGCTAAAGAGTTGAAAAAGTTTATTCCAAAGTGGAAGGGAGTGAGTCCAAAACTCCGAGGTGTTTTTAATGGATCTCTCAAAGATTTTTCAATTTCTGACTTATTGTATGAAGATGAAGCAAACTCTTTAAAACTTTCTGCTACGTTTAAAAACATGTTTAACATGGAAAACCGTAGTTTTTCGGGGTCTTGGAATTTAATATCATCTGATTTAGATGAGTTATTGCCAGAAGATATTTCACTTAAGTCAAGAAATTTGATTAATCGTGTGGGAACGTTAACAACAACAGGTGAATTTAGGTACCATGATAGATTATATGATGTTTCTTCTTTTTTTAAGACGAATCATGGAAACTTACAACTCACAGCAGTAGTTAAAACGCCTAAAAAATTAGCCTCGTATCAGCTGGCTTTAAAATCAAATGGTTTTGATATTGGGGCAGTCACTGCGATTTCTAATTTAGGTTCTTCAGGATTTGATTTATTATTATCTGGAGATGGATTAGATTTTTCAGCTTCTAATATGCGAGCTAAGGGAACTTTGCGTGATTTTGAGTATCGGGATTTTAGTTATGATGAAGTTAATCTTGAAGGTACGGTAAATCCGAGTCAATTTAATGGCGAGATGTCAGTTATAGACCCCGTTCTTAACTTAGATTTACAAGGGGCTATTGACTTCGCCACTACAAAGCGTAATTTTTCCTTCACAGCGGATATTGCTCATGCGAATTTGAGTGATTTGGGTTTGATTTCAAAGTCAGCGCAAGGAGTTTTTTCAGGCTCTGTTGATTTAGCATTGCAGGGAAATAACATTGATGAAATGATAGGCGATTTATATATAGATCAGGGTGAATTTAAGAATAAAGACAAGGCCTATTCATTTTCATCACTATCTGCGCAATCAAGATTATTAAATGGAATTCGTGTAATTAATATAAACTCTGAGGATGTGGCCACCGGCATTGTGATTGGTAAATTTAAACCAAGCGAACTTATTAAGTTGACTCAAAACACATTCGGTAGTCAATATGAAAATTATGTTCCACACCCTGTTGATCCAGGTCAATATTTAGACTTTAATTTTAATTTACGCGGTAAAATCACAAATGCACTTTTTGGAGATGCTGTAATTATCAACGACAATACATTTATTAAAGGAAAAATTGATCCAAGTAAAAAGCTTTTTCAACTTAAAGTCCGCGCTCCTGAAATCACCATAAAAGATGTTTTGATTAGGGATGTTGAAGCTCAAATAGACACCAAGAATACGATTTACCATTCTTTTATTTCTGCTAAAAACATAACCACAGACAAGGCGTCTTTTGATGATTTAAACTGGATTAACACCCGTATTAATGATACGCTTTATGGTAGGGCTGAATTTTCATCTTCTAAAAGACCAGATAAGTTAAATCAAATAAGCACAACTTTTACAATAGATGATGCTTCTCAAGCTGCATTAGGTTTTAAATCTGCCGATGTATACTTTAACAATAAACATTGGACAATTAAAAATGCTAAAACACCTGTCTTTCGCTTTAAAAACGCAAAACAATTCAGTCTTTCTGAGCTAACTCTTCATAGCAATACATCTAATATAACAGCTGCAGCCTCTCAAAATGGTGACGATTCATTTTCACTCGGGCTTAATTTCAATCACGTTGAGTTAGGGGACGTTTTTCCGTATGTAGAAAATAATTGGGACGGGATAGCTGACGGAGTTTTAAATATAGAGCAAACAGAAAATGGATTTTCTGGGAATTCTAGCCTTATTTTCTCTAACTTAAAACTAAATGCTGTTCCTCTTGGTAACGCCTTATTGACCTTAAAGTCTGGGGAAGAAAACGAAAAATACCAAATGGTATTTAAACTGGATAAAGAGAATAAGGAGGTGCTATCTGCTACGGGTACAATTGGTCTTAGGGATCAAAAGCCAATTTTAGACATTGATGCTGTTTTTAAGAATTATGACCTATCTGCATTGGCAGGTCTAACAAAGTCGACTTTTGCACCCTTGAAAGGAAACGCCAATGGATCGATCAATCTTTTTTCAACCTCTGAAGGATTGGAGCCTGATGGTACACTTTTCGTAGATGATCTAAATTTAGGTATTGATTACTTAAAAACAGAGTATGTTTTTAATGGTAAAACACCATTTATTTTTAGTGGTAATGAGGTTAAAGTTAGCCCATCTTCATTTACTACATTGGGTACAAATCAACAGGGCACCATAAGTGGGTCGCTTAACCATAAATCTTTCCAAGATTGGGGCATTGATATGAACATTAATGCTGATAAATTAGAGGTGTTAAACACCAAATTTTCAGAAGATGCACTCTATTATGGAGACATCTTTTTTACTGGTGATGCACACTTACATGGACCTTTTACAAATATGCAAATTGATGTAATAGGTCAAACAGCTAAAGGGACTGCCATATTCATTCCGATTCAATATGACACAGCTATTGGAGATGTTTCCTATATTAATTTTGTTAAGAAAGAACGTACAGATGAAGAGCGTGACGCTGAAATCAGTACTGTAAAGGGGCTTCAGATGAGTTTTGACTTAGATGTTACTCCAGATGCAGAAGTAGAAGTTGTTGTCGATCCCGAGTCAAAAAGTTATTTACGTGGCACTGGCGCAGGGAACTTATTACTTGAAATTGATACGAGCGGTTCTTTTGCTATGTGGGGAGATTTTATTGCGTTTAAAGGGGTATATAACTTTAAAAATTTAGGCTTAATTGACAAAAAATTCAGCCTTAAACCTGGTGGTACTATTGTTTGGGAAGGAGACCCTTATGGGGCTCAAATAAATATGCAAGCGGTTTATGATGTTCCTGGAGGGGCAAACCCAGCCTTATTACTTGAGGGTGATAATATTAGTCAAAATATCCCGACAGAGGTAACAATAAACTTATTTGGAAATTTACTTAACCCAGAAACCCCAACTTTTGAAATCGACTTTCCAAACGCTTCAGGTGTTATGAAAAACGAATTGAATTACAGGTTAAACGATCAAGAGCGTAGGCAATTACAGGCCATCTCTTTACTATCACAAGGTTCGTTTATTAACGAAGTATCCTTGGCAGCAATATCTAGTCAAACGCTTACGAATAATCTTTTTCAAAAAGCCTCAGGTGTTTTCGATAATATCTTTACTAGCGAAAACGATAAATTAAACTTTAGTTTAAATTACCTACAAGGAGATCGGAATGCAGCGGCATCAATCAAAAATAGAGATCGATTAGGCGTTAGCCTTTCAACAAACATTAATGAACGTATACTTATTGATGGTAAAGTTGGTGTTCCCGTTGGTAGCGAAGAGGAGACTACAATTATTGGAGATGTTAAGCTAGAATTTTTGTTAAACGCTGAAGGTAGTTTACGTGCTCGTGTTTTTAATAAAGAAAATGAATTTCAATATTTTGGTGACGAATTGGGCTATACACAAGGTCTTGGATTGAGCTATCAAGTTCGTTTTAATTCGTTCCAAGAACTACTTCATAAAATTTTTGGTAAAAAAAATGATTTTTAAGGTGTCTTAAAGTACATATATATGTGTATAATTTTGTTTATTTGCACTGCTATTATTTAAAATGACTAAAGAAAAATCTAATTCTTCCGAAATTTCAAAAATTGCCGTTTTAACTTCTGGTGGAGACGCGCCTGGGATGAATGCAGCAATCCGCTCTGTTGCCCGTTCTGCAGCTTTTCATAAAATAGCATGTCTTGGTATTAATCAAGGTTACCAGGGATTAATTGAAAATAAAATCAAACAATTAGGTCCAAGAGCAGTCAATAACATCATTAATAAGGGTGGTACCATTTTAAAGTCCGCTCGTTCTAATGAATTTAGAACAAAAGCTGGAAGAAAGAAAGCATACGAAAATCTTAAAAAACACGGTATCGAAGCCTTAGTTGTTATTGGTGGAGATGGAAGTTTTACTGGTGGATTAATTTTTCAACAGGAATTTGGAGTTCCAGTTATTGGAATTCCTGGTACAATTGATAACGATATTTATGGTACATCGCATACCATAGGCTATGATACCGCATTGAATACTGTTGTAGAAGCTGTTGACAAAATACGTGATACTGCTATTTCACACAACCGCTTGTTCTTTGTAGAAGTTATGGGTCGTGACGCTGGTCATATTGCCTTAAATTCTGGAATTGGAGCAGGTGCTGAGGAAATCTTAATTCCTGAAGAAGACATGGGTCTTGAACGTTTATTAGAATCATTAAAGCGATCTAAGAAGTCTGGAAAACTTTCCAGTATAGTTATGGTTGCCGAAGGAGATAAAATTGGTAAAAACGTTTTTGAATTGGCTGAATATATTGAAGATAATCTTCCTGCATATGAAATACGTGTTTCTGTCCTTGGGCATATGCAACGTGGAGGCGCACCCTCTTGTTTTGACCGTGTTTTAGCTAGCCGGATGGGATTAAGAGCCGTTGAGGCACTTCGTGATGGAATTTCAGGAAATATGGTTGGTATTTCTGACGGGAATATGATTTTAACCCCTTTAGAAAAAGCAATAAAAGGAAAATCTAAAATTGATAACGAACTTGTTCGTGTATCTGAAATAATGAGACTTTAAACTATAAATTATATAAACTATGGCAACCCTAAAAATTGGAATTAACGGATTTGGTAGAATCGGACGTATGGTCTTTCGTGCTTCTATTCATCGTGATGATATCGAAGTAGTAGCAATTAACGATCTTCTTGACGTAGAGCACCTAGCGTATCTTCTAAAATACGACTCGGTACACGGAACCGTTGATGCATCTGTTGAAATAGCTAATGGACACTTGGTTGTAAATGGTAAAACTGTTCGGATTACTGCCGAACGTGACCCTAAAAACTTACAATGGGATGCCGTAGATGCAACTGTTGTTGCAGAGTGTACAGGAATTTTTACAACGCTCGACATGGCTCAATCACATATAGATGGTGGTGCTAAGAAAGTTGTGATTTCTGCCCCTTCAAAAGATGCACCAATGTTTGTTATGGGAGTAAACCATGCAGATGCTAAAGCGTCTGACACAATAGTTTCTAACGCATCTTGTACAACAAACTGTTTGGCTCCACTTGCAAAGGTTTTAAATGATGCCTACGGAATAGAAGAAGCCCTTATGACTACTGTTCATGCAGTGACTGCTACACAAATGACTGTTGATGGTCCATCAAGAAAAGATTACCGTGGAGGTCGCTCTTCATTATTAAATATAATACCTGCTTCAACAGGTGCTGCAAAAGCTGTTACTAAAGTAATCCCTTCTTTAGAGGGTAAAATTACTGGAATGGCTTTTCGTGTTCCTACTGCAGACGTTTCTGTCGTTGACCTTACTGTTAAATTAGCTAAGGAAACTAGTTATGCAGAAGTGATGAAAACTATTAAGGCTGCATCTGAAGGATCACTTCAAGGCGTTTTAGGGTACACTGAAGAATTGGTTGTTTCCCAAGATTTCATTGGTGATGCGCGTACTTCTATTGTTGATGCAAACGCTGGAATTGAACTTAATGGATCTTTCTTCAAAATTGTATCATGGTACGATAACGAAGCTGGTTATTCGAACAAACTTTTAGATTTGTCACTTCATGTAAGTCAATTGTAGGACGATGAAGCTTATTGTTGATAGTGGCTCGACCAAAACAGATTGGATTTGTTTAAACGATGAAGGTCAAATTGTTTTTGAAACTCAAACCCTAGGGTTAAATCCCCAGGTGCTTTCTGATCAAATCATAGAAGAGCGTATTATTAATAATTATGACTTATATCGACCAAGAAACTCGATAGCTAAAATTTATTTCTACGGGGCAGGATGTGGTACACGTCCTCCCCGTATTTTGTTGCAAAAAGTTCTTAAAAGTATTTTTCCAAATGCCGATATTGAAGTATACGAAGACACCTTTGCTGCTGTATATGCTTCTACTGATTCGGGTGAAAAAAGCATTGTCTGTATTTTAGGAACAGGATCAAATTGTAGTTATTTTGATGGTGTTGAAATAGAACAACGCATAGATTCTTTAGGCTTTATTCTAATGGACGATGGTAGCGGGAATTATTTTGGACGTCAATTAATTCGAGATTATTATTTTAATAAAATACCTTCAAAAATGGCTGCCATTTTTGAGGAAACCTTTGATCTTTCATCTGAAACGATTAAAACTAATTTATATAAGAAGCCAAATCCGAACACATATTTGGCAAAATTCGCTCGATTTTTAATTGAAAATAAAGCTAATGAATACAGTCAAAACCTTATTAAGAAAGGGTTTGATTTGTTTATTCGTCACCAAATACTGCAATTTCAAAATGCTAAAGATGTTCCTATACATTTTATAGGTTCAATAGCGTTTTATCTTCAAGAAGAGCTTAAAGAAGTACTAACTTCGTTGGGTCTAACTCCAGGTAAAATTTTAAAAAAGCCCATTGAAGGCTTGGTAGAGCACCATCAAAAAAACGCCTAACGCATCGCGATTAGGGAAATTTCCACATTTACATTTTTTGGCAATACTGCAACTTGAACCGTTTCTCTTGCAGGAGCTGTTTCGTCGTTAAAATAAGAGCCATATACTTCATTTATGGATGTGAAATCATTCATATCCGAAATAAAAATGCTGCACTTCAAGACATTTGAAAAATTCATTTCCGCAGCTTCTAAAACCGCTGATAAATTTTCCATCACTTGCTTGGTTTCCTTTTTTATATCTCCTTTAACAAGCTCATTTGTTGTTGGGTCTAATGCTATTTGACCACTTGCATAGAGCATGTCGTTGGCTAGTATGGCCTGATTATAAGGACCAATAGGCAAAGGGGCCATGTTCGTTTTTATTATTGTTTTCATATTATTAAAGTTGTTTGTCTCTTTCTCGTCTTTTTTCATATTTCAAGTCACGTAGCATCCCCGATTTTATCCCGATAAAGAAAAACCAAGATTCGCGATTTCCAAATGGCGTCCATGCAATGTTCATAGTCCAACTATCAAGGTCTCTGTCTATACCCAAGTTTGTATAAGTTACTCCTTTGTTTTTAAAATCATATCCCGAAGAAACATTAACCTTCCATTTGGGAGTCAACGAAACATTTGCAGATGCCATTAGCGAATTGTTTGCTATCTCTTGTTGTTGTCTTGAGTTAGCGTAAGTAAAGCTATGCCTTAGATTTATTGACCAAGGAATTTTAGTTCGATATAAACTTGTGTTTTCTTCTGATTTAGCATCCTCTTCATCTTCTTTAACCCCATTCGATCCAAACCCGCCACTATTCTCATCTAAACCCAGCTTGTTTCTGTTCATTCCTGGAATTGCACCATTATCATCATTATCCTCAGAAGATTTATCTCCAGAGTTATTAAACGTGTATCCCCAATTAAAGTTTGCACTTGTCATTCTAAATAGTGGTCCACCATTATTAATATTGAACGTGTTTATTTTTTTATTGTTTTCATCAAGTGCATATGGGTCAAAAGTAGCACCGACATTTATATTTAATTTATTATCTAAAAGCGGAATTACAGTACTCATTCTTACAGGGCTCCATCGAAGCGAATCAGCAGTAATGTTATAACTGGTAGAGAAGTTTAGGTTGTTAAGTATTTTTATTTTTTTCAATTCTGTAACCGTAGAATCTTTGTCTTTTATTTTTGCTTCTAAGTTATTCCGTAGGGTAAAGCCTAACGAACTAGATTTCCTATTACCAGGTTTACCAAACAAACCACTTTCAAACCTTGAGTAATCTCTTGTATTGCCTTCCGCATCAATAATATATTCGTCGTAATATTGTTCAAAACTGGGGCTGTTGCTGTAGCTGACTTGCGCATTTACAACATGGCGTATGCTTTGAATCTTTTTATCTTCCTTAAAATTAAACACGCCATATAAAGTTGTGTTTGCTCCAGCACTAAAATTATATTGGGCAAACCTGTCAAACCCACGGATGGTGTCTTGTTCTGGTAGCGCCTCTAATATGGGGTCATAATCGTTTTTCTTTATGGTTTCATTGGTCCATGTTTCGTTGTAATTCCCCCCAACATTGAAATTAAAATGTTTTGCAATTTTAAAGTTTGTTGAGATTGGAATGCTGTGTTTTATTCCTGATTTAGCTCCATAAAACAATCCTTTTTCTCCAATGATTTCATCCGTTGTATTTATTCGGTTATCACCGCGCATGGTGTATTGAAAATTTATGTTCTGAAAAGCTCCTTTTTTAATGGTATTCCTTTTGACGAATGGGAATATCCGCTCCATGTTAGCAGTTAACGATGGAAGGGTCATACTCACGGTTTTTGAACGGGTATTTTGGCTGTGTGTTGCAGACATTGAAAGGTTAACAGAAGGGTACTTTGGAAATGTTTTGGAGTAGGAAATGGATGAACTAAGCGTGTTGTTTAAAAAGTTTGTTGTGTTAATTTGATTGAGAGACTCTCTAAAATAATTACTAGTTCCCAAATTTACAGAAGCAGAAAAACGGCTATTCGGATTAGACTTGCCGTCTTTACTATGCGACCATCTCAAATTAAATATTGTTGATTTTCCATAACCTGGAAGTCCACGTTCACCATTAATTAAATTTTCATAACGAAAACCAAGGTTTCCACGGTATTTATAGCGTTTGTTATAATTGTTTTCAACTCTAAACCCATAACTTCCATTGGTATAATAATCGCCAAGAACGGCAACATCCAAATTATCATTCAATACAAAGTAGTATCCGCCATTTTGTAAAAAATAGCCGCGGTTAAAGTTTTCTCCGATAGTAGGAAATAAAAAACCTGTAGCACGATTTTGTGTCATTGGAAAATATGCAAATGGCAAAAACAGTGGGGTAGGGACATCGGCAATGTAAAGATTACTTAGCCCTGCAATCATTTTTCTTTTTGGAACAAATTTTGCTGTTCGTACTCGAATATAATATTCTGGGTTATCAATATCTTCGGCTGTTGTGATTTTGGCATTACGCAAGTAATAGACCGAGTCGTTTTGTTTTTTAGTAGCTGCAGCTTTTACATTCATCCCTTGCTGTTCGCTTCTTGAATTCCAAATAATGGCTTTTTTTGTTTCAAAATTAAATCGAATAGAATCAGGAAACACTTCATCTCCACCTTGTTTGAATGAAGGGGATTGCACCAATACGCCTAATGAATCTTTAATACGTCCAGCGGTAACCTCACTGGTATTGTAGTCTAAAACAATAACTCCAGATTTAAGTTCTATATCTTGATAATACAATTCTGCTCCGTCATACATATAAAGCTTATTCTCTTTTCTATCAACGACCATATATCCTTCAGCATGACGTTTAATTTTATCGAGAATTGCTGCGTCTTTTTTAGGAATTGAATCTTGGCTTAAAGTCGGAATAGAATCTTTAGGTGCCGGGGAATCCTGCGCCACAATCCGTGTTGTGGAAAACAAAATTATAAGGAGGCACTGCGAAATTAAACGGATGCCAGAATATTGTATTATTTTTGACAAGGAATTCAGCTTGATAGAGTTCAAAAATACACATATTTTATCCAGTATGCACTTCATAACCCGTCTTTCAGTTTTTATTGTTATTTGCTACTTGGCATCATACAAGCTGTATGCCCAAAATGACAAGCCATTTACCGTTGTTATTGATGCAGGACACGGGGGGAAAGACCCTGGTAACAGGGGGAATAACTATTTTGAAAAAAAAATTGTTCTGAATATAGCTTTAAAAACAGGTGAAATACTTAAAAGACAAAAAGGTTTTAAAGTGGTGTACACACGAACTAAAGATGAATACATTACACTTAATGGTCGCGCTAACATAGCCAACAAAGCAAAAGCAGACCTTTTTGTATCTATTCATTGTGATGCACATAATTCAAACGCTTATGGCGCTGGTACTTTTGTTTTGGGCCTCCATAGAAATAACGATAATTTTAGAATAGCTCAAAAAGAGAATGCTGTGATTTTCTTGGAAGATAATTATGAACAAGAATATGGCGGTTTTGACCCTAACAACCCTGAATCGGTAATAAGCTTAGTGCTTATGCAAGAAGATTATTTAAATCAGAGCATTGAAGTAGCTAATTACATTCAACAAAGTTTTGTTAAAAACCTTAAAAGGAAAAATAGAACCGTTAAACAAGCAGGGTTTTTGGTGCTTCGTAATACTTACATGCCTAGTGTTTTGGTAGAAACTGGATTTTTAACGAATTCTAAAGAAGGTGCATACCTAAACTCAAAAAAAGGGCAAACTGAAATGAGTAATGCTATTGCCAAGGCTGTTTTACGCTATAAAGCATCTCTAGATGGAACCTTGTCTGATGATATTGTTTTGGATGAAACTTCACCCTCTACTGCACCCACAAATGAAATAGAAAATCTTCAATCAACCATTTTATATAAGATACAAATAGCGGCAAGTAAAAATAAAATTAGTCCAGCAGCATATAATTTTAAAGGGCTGTCCCCTGTAACACGTATAAAAAAAGGAAGTTTATATCGCTATTACTTTGGCAATTTCACTTCTTATCAAGAGGCTGAAAGTTCCATTCCGAAAGTTGTTAAAAAGGGGTACAGGGGTGCTTACATAAAAGCTTTTGAAAATGAAAAACAGCTGTCAATAACTCCTGAAATGAAATCGGAATAAGATATAGAAACTGCTTAAATAATTCCTATTTTTGAAGAAATTCCTATTTGTGAAGCTTTCAAATGAAATAAAAACTGCGCTCCTCTTTATTTTTGGAATCAGTCTTTTCCTTATTGGTTTCAGTTACCTAAAATCTAACGATGTTTTTGTTTCTGACAGAATATATTATGGAATATACGATAATACAGAAGGATTAGTCAATGGAATACCCGTTACTATCAACGGCTATCAAGTTGGATCTGTTGAGTCTAGCGAGCTGTTAACCCCCTCAGCTAAAATCTTAGTTACCTTTCGCGTAGAAAATGACTTCCCTTTTTCTGCTACTAGCATTGCACAAATTTATGAATCTGGATTAATAGGAGGAAAGGCCCTAGCCATACTTCCTGATTTTACAAATACACTTGTTGCTAAATCTGGTGACACACTACAAACTGATGTAGCGCCTGGACTAACGGATTTAGTCAATGAAAAACTAACACCACTACAAGATAAAATTGAAAGCATGATTGTTCATGCCGACTCGACACTTATAGCATTTAATAAAGTTTTGGATACCCAACGCCAAGAAGCACTTCGCGTTACAATTGATCAGTTTAGTGAAACCGCCAAAGCACTAAATACTCTTACAAAATCTTTAAACGCTTCTTTAAATGATACTGATGGAACACTTCATAAAACCTTTTTATCTCTTGAACGAACGTCATTAAATGCAGAGGCAATAACAGACTCATTACAACAAGCACCGCTTGCTGCGACCATTCGATCTTTAGAAAAAACAAGTAGTGACTTGGCATCCATAACAGCTAAAATTAGCGCAGGAGAAGGGTCATTGGGTAAATTAGTATACAGTGATTCTTTGATAAATACACTAAATCAAACCTCAAATCAAGCACAATTATTACTTCAAGATTTACGCCTTAACCCTAAGCGGTATGTTCATTTTTCATTATTTGGAAAAAAGAATAAGTCGTACCAAGAATCTAGCAAATCTGAATAGCAATGACTGCCTACATCCCTAATATTGCTTTTGCAGCACTCTTTATTGTATTGGTTGGCTTGTTTGTGCGAAATATAAAGCGCATTATTCGAAATATTCGTTTGGGCACTGCTGTAAATAGATCGGATCATCCAAAAAAGCGATGGATGCATATGGCACGTATTGCTTTAGGGCAATCGAAAATGGTAAGCAAGCCAATTTCAGGTGCATTACATGTCATTGTGTACGTTGGCTTTATTGTAATAAACATTGAGTTACTCGAAATTGTTGTTGATGGCTTTTTGGGAACCCACCGTGTTTTCGCCCCTTTTTTAGGGTCATTTTATGATGTTTTGATTTTTACTTTTGAAATTTTTGCTTTGTTGGTATTAATCAGTGTGTTTTTCTTTTGGACACGACGTAATGTGATTCGAATTAAGCGTTTTTGGAAGCCTGAAATGAAAGGATGGCCTAAATGGGATGCCGATATTATTCTTTATGCCGAAGTTGTATTAATGACCTTGTTTTTAACAATGAATGCTGCTGACTTTTGGCTACAAATGATTGCTCAAGACCCACATTATGTACAAGCAGGAAGTTTTCCAATTAGTCAATGGATAGCACCTCTATTTGATGGAATGTCTGCTTCACAAGTTGTTTATGTTGAGAGAACGACTTGGTGGCTACATATTACTGGGATTTTATTGTTTTTAAATTACCTGTATTATTCTAAACATCTTCACATTATCCTCGCATTTCCAAACACCTATTTTGCTAAGCTTACCCCACAAGGGTCACTCCCTAATATGGAAACTGTAACCAGTGAAGTAAAACTAATGATGGATCCTTCTGCCGATCCCTATGCAGCTCCTTCTACAGAGCCCAGCACTTTTGGAGCACAAGATGTTACTGATTTGAATTGGGTGCAACTTATGAATGCGTATTCGTGTACAGAGTGCGGTCGTTGTACAGACGAATGTCCGGCTAATCAAACTGGTAAAATCTTATCTCCACGAAAAATCATGATGGATACTAGAGATAGATTGACCGAGGTAGGTGAATTTTTTAATAGAGGTGAAGAACCCAATAACAATGTTCTTCTAGGGAATTATATTAGTAAAGAAGAATTATGGGCATGCACCACCTGTAATGCCTGCGTAGAAGCCTGTCCAATTGCCATAGATCCGCTATCCATAATTATGGATATGCGTCGTTATCTTGTTATGGAGCAATCGGCAGCGCCAACCGAATTAAACACCATGATGTCCAATGTAGAAAACAACGGTGCTCCTTGGCCATTTAATCAACAAGACCGTATAACCTGGCGCGAAGAATTAAAATCATAACTATGAATAAAGAAGACATGGAACAATTGTTAAAAGAAAAGCTTGAAGATGGTGAGCATGTAAGCCCAGTACTTCCTGATGGTATCAAGAATTATTTAATTGATATTGATGGAACTATCTGTGATGACATTCCAAACGAAGAGCCAGAACGCATGGCAACAGCCGAAGTGTATCCAGATGCCTTAAAAACTCTAAACCGTTGGTTTGAGAAGGGTCATATGATTTGTTTTTTTACGTCCCGAACTGAAGATCATCGTAAGGTGACTGAGGACTGGTTAAACGAAAATGGATTTAAATACCATTCATTACTTATGGGGAAGCCACGCGGTGGAAATTACCATTGGGTTGACAATCATTTAGTTCGTGCTACTCGTTATAACGGTAAGTTTACTGACTTGGTTGAAAAAGAAGTTACCATAGAGGTGTTTGATGATGGCCAACACGATTAACAACATACCAACAATTTCTGAATTAGCAGCTGAGGGAAAACACCCGGAGGTCCTTTTTTGGGTAGGTTGTGCTGGAAGTTTTGACGAGCGAGCAAAGAAAATAACAAAAGCCTTTGTTCAACTTCTTATTAATGCAAAGGTTTCTTTTGCTGTTTTGGGACCAGAAGAGAGCTGTACTGGAGATCCAGCAAAGCGTGCTGGAAATGAGTTTTTATTCCAAATGCAAGCAATGACTAATATCGAAGTTCTTAATGGCTATGAAGTTAAGAAAATCGTTACCACTTGTCCACACTGCTTTAATACGTTAAAAAACGAATATCCAGGTCTTGGTGGGAATTACGAAGTAGTTCATCATACACAGTTTTTAAAACAACTCTTGGAAGAAGGAAAACTAACTGTTGCAGGTGGTTCCTTTAAAGGAAAACGAATTACATTTCATGACCCTTGTTATTTAGGAAGAGCAAACAATGAATACGAGGCTCCTCGGACAGTCTTGGAAAAACTTGAAAGTGAGCTTATTGAAATGAAAAGTTGTAAGGAAAAGGGATTGTGTTGTGGAGCAGGAGGCGCACAAATGTTCAAAGATGCCGAGCCGGGAACTACTGAAATCAATATTGCACGTACAGAACAGGCTTTAGAGACAAAACCAGACATCATTGCAGCTGGATGTCCATTTTGCAATACCATGATGACTGACGGCGTTAAAAACAAAGAACAAGAAGGTCGTATTGCTGTGATGGATATTGCTGAACTCTTACAACAAGCCCAAGACATATAATATGTATACTCCTTTTGACACATTAAGTAATGATGCTCGTATATGGATATATCCAGCAAGCCGCCCTTTTACAGATGAAGAGCTACCAGAAATTTCAAAAAAAACTGAGGAATTCTTAACGCAATGGACAGCACATGGAGCAATGTTAAAAGCAGGTTTTACAATTCCGTACAATCGTTTTATTGTTTTTGGCTTGGATGAAAGCGAACATGCTGCTACAGGTTGTTCTATAGATGGTTCTGTCCGGTTTATACAATCTTTAGAGCAGGAATATAATCTTGTTTTACTTGATAAAATGAATGTTAGTTTTAAGCAGGGCGTCTATATAACCCATAAATCCTTGCTAGACTTTAAAACTCTGGTTAAGAAAAAATCAGTAACTGAAAATACTATTGTTTTTAATAATTTAGTTACCAATAAATCTGAGTTTATCTCACAATGGGAGGTACCAGCTCATGAAAGTTGGCATGCTCGTTATTTTTAGCCTATTTTTATAGGGATGATTCGCCCTCTTTTTTGGATATTATTTTTTTTGCCATTATCTCTATTTGCCCAGGGACAACAATTTTTGATAGATAGTCTTTATAATTCGCTATCCCTTGATCAAAAAATAGGGCAGCTATTTATGATTATGGTTCATCCTGATGGAGATGCTGTAAAACGCAAACAAAACTTAGTCCAAATTCAGAAACAGCACGTAGGAGCTATTGTATTTTCAAAGGGAACCGCATTGCAACAACAAATTGACACTAAAGTATATCAATACCACAGCGAAATTCCATTGCTTGTAGGAGCAGACGCTGAATGGGGAATGGCAATGCGTCTTTCTGATGTTTCTCCCTACCCATTTGCCATGACACTTGGCGCTCTTCCAAACGACGAACTTATTTATGCCTTAGGGAAACGTATGGGTGAACGTAAACGACAAATGGGCGTACATGTGTCTTTTTCACCAGTAGCAGACGTGAATACAAATCCCAACAACCCAATCATTGGAGTGCGTTCTTTTGGAGACGATCCCGTCAGTGTGTCAAAAAAAGCAATTGCCCTAATGGAAGGGCTTCAAGACGCCGGTGTTTTGGCTGTTGCTAAGCATTTCCCAGGACACGGTGCTTCACAAAAAGATTCCCACATAACCCTTCCGCAGATCAATCGTTCAATAGCTGCTTTAGATACTGTTGAGTTGGTCCCTTTTAATCAGCTTATTGAAAAAGGAGTAAAAGGAATTATGATTGGACACCTATCTGTGCCAGCGTTAGAACCTAACACAGCTGTACCCGTTTCTGTTTCTAAAGCGGTAGTGTCAACATTATTGAAAAACAAAATGGGATTCAACGGATTGGTGTTTACTGATGCCCTTAATATGTCGGGAATAACTAATTATGTGAAGTATCCATCGTTGTCTTGTTTTATGGCAGGAGCTGATGTGCTGGTAATGCCTCTAGATCTAAAAAAGGCCATTCAATCTATAAAAGATGCTTTTATGGCAGGAACTATTACATCATCACGACTAGAACATACTGTTAAAAAAATTCTTAATGCTAAATTCAATGCACAACTTTTTAATGAGTATCAAAAGCCTCCATCAATTGCCGTACTAAAGACTAGCTTTTACGATCACTATTTAAAAAAGCAAATAGCAGAAAAAAGCATTGTTTTAGTGCATGAAAACAAAAACACCTTTCCAATTGAGGTTGATTCATCTATTGGTTACGTAGCAATTGGCACTCCAAACGACACCACGTTTATTCAGGAATTAAATAATTTAGGAATTGTTAGACAACTTGCTTTGGATGAATCAATGAATTTAATGGAAAGGTATAACACGATTGTCGTTGGTGTATTTAAAGACACGACTACGCCGTGGACTAAGCAATTAATAAGTCAATCAGAAAGAAAGATCATTAACGAATTATCCAGGCATCCAAACATTCATGTTGTGTTTTTTGGCAATTCTTACGGCTTATCTCGTATAAATCCATTAGATCGTTTCTCGAGTGTTATTCTAGCTCATGAGCAACAAGCTGCCTTTATGAAAGCAGCTGCTAAAATTCTTTTTGGCAAGTTAAACGCGACAGGTAGGTTACCAATTATTGTCCAACAGTAATAATCATGTTTTTTACTTCGTGTTTTTCTGATACTTTTGTACCATGTTTATAAAACACAATTCCCTTAATTTTTATTTACCATTATGAAGATTGCGATTGTTTGTTATCCCACCTATGGTGGTAGTGGGGTAGTAGCCACCGAATTGGGTATTTCCTTAGCAGATCGCGGTCATGAGGTTCATTTCGTGAGTTACAAACAGCCTGTTCGACTACAGTCGTTGGCAGGGAATATTCACTTCCATGAGGTTCACGTACCAAAATATCCATTATTTCATTTTCAGCCATATGAACTTGCTCTTTCAAGCCTTCTCGTTGAAATGGTTAAACTCCATCAAATCGAATTGCTACACGTACATTATGCAATTCCCCATGCATATGCAGCCTATATGGCCAAGCAAATGCTAAAAGAGGCAGGGATTGATATTCCGGTAGTAACAACCTTACATGGATCTGATATAACTCTTGTTGGAAACCACCCGTTTTATAAACCTGCTGTAACCTTTAGCATCAATAATTCAGATATCGTTACTGCTGTTTCCAATAACCTCCGTCACGACACCTTTAATTTTTTTGATGTACATAAAGAAATTCACGTAGTTCCCAATTTTATTAATGTTAAACGTTACGATGAAATTCGAGTAAACTGTGAACGTTCTTCTGTAGCCAGTGATGATGAATGTATTATTACTCATGTAAGTAACTTTCGCCCTGTAAAACGAGTTTTAGATGTTGTAGAATCCTTTGCTAGAATTCGAAAAGAAATTCCTGCAAAATTATTGATGGTAGGAGACGGTCCAGACCGTATGGTTGCCGAGGAACGTTGCCGTGATTTAGGTATTTGGGATGATGTCGTTTTTTATGGAAAAACAGATGCAGTAAGCAAAATTTTATGCTTCTCTGACTTGCTACTTTTGCCTTCTCAAACTGAGAGTTTTGGTTTGGCTGCTTTAGAAGCTATGGTAGCTGCTACACCTGTTATTTCAACAAATACGGGGGGCCTTCCCGAAGTGAATATTCATGGAGAAACAGGCTATTTAACAGATGTCGGAGATGTAGAAACCATGTCCAGCCATGCTATTAACTTACTATCTGATAAAGCGCTGCTGATTGCAATGAAAGAAAATGCCTATGCGCATGCTTGTACGTTTGATGTAGAAAAAATTGTTCCAGAGTACGAAGCCTTGTATAAAAAGGCGTTAGCTTAATTACATTCTAAAGACACCAAAGGCATCACTGCCCTCAATAGGAGCGTTGTATACAGTTGCCAAAGATAGGCTCAAGTGTTTACGCGTATTTCTAGGATCTATCACACCATCATCCCATAGTTCAGAAGTTGCATGCCAAACACTAGCCTTTTGGGTTGCATCTTGGTACATAGCGTCTTTCTCTTTTTTAAGTTGTTTTTCGTCTATTTTGTTGTTGAGTGATGCCGCCGATTGTCGTTTTACAATTTCCATTACGCCAGAGATTTGTTCTGCACCCATTACCCCTGATTGAACATTGGGGTATGAAAATAAAAAACGGGGTTGAAATGATCTTCCACACATGGCGTAGTTTCCGGCTCCATAGGAATTGCCAATAAGTAAGCTTATATGAGGCACTGTGCTTCCGGAAACGGCATGAATTAGCTGTGCACCACTATTAATCATGCCATTTTGTTCATGGTGTTTACCGACCATAAAACCAGTAGTATTATGAATAAACAGCAGGGGAGTATTCGATTTATTTGCCAGTTGTATAAACTGCGTTGCTTTTTGTGCAGCTTCAGCAAAAATGACTCCGTTGTTCGCAATTACGCCAACCTTATATCCGTTAATGTTTGTCCAACAACAAACCATGGTAATGCCATAGTTTGCTTTAAACTCGGTAAAATGAGAGTTGTCAACAATCCGAACGAGTAGTTCGCGTACATCAAAAGGCTTTTTCAGGTTGACAGGGACGATGCCTAAAAGTTCTTCTGGGCTAAATCTTGGAGGAACTACAGGTGACGATGGTGCCGCATAAGGTTGGGCTGGCTTTAAAGTTTTTACTACATCACGTGCAATGCTTATAGCATCTTGCTCATCTTCAGCTAAAAAATCTGCTACACCAGAAATGCGGCTATGCATCATTGCACCACCAAGCTCTTCGTCATTTGCAATTTCATTGGTTGCCATTTTTACTAATGGGGGACCAGCTAAAAATACTTTTGCCGTATTCTTTTGCATGATGGTGTAGTCCGACATTCCCGGGACATATGCACCTCCAGCAGTAGCATTTCCAAAGACAATAGAAATTGTTGGAATGCCCAATTTAGAACGTCTCGACATTTCTCTAAATGAGGCACCATAATTATTAAAAACACGGTCTTGGTCAGGAAGGTTTGCACCGCCGCTTTCTACAAGATTAATAGTTGGTAGCTTGTTTTCAAGAGCAATCTCACCCAAGCGTACAATTTTTAAACTCGTTGCATAATCCACAGCACCGCCTTTTCGTGTACCTAAATTAGCATTGATTAGGCATAAACGTTTATTGACATAACCAATCCCTGCAACTGTAGTACCCCCTGGACCAAAGCCTCCTTGATGTAATAGTCCCACAAGTGGCATTAGCTCTAAAAACGGGCTATCTGTGTCAAGAAGTAATGTAATGCGTTCACGAGCAAGAAACTTTCCACGTTTTCTTGCACGAGAAATGGAGGCCTCACTTCCTTGGTGTTTGCTTTTCTCTAAATGTTCATGCAATTCTTGAACTAAGCGCTCCATTTCGGCATAATTCTCCTTATAGCTTGCTTTTTTGGTATTCACAACTGATTTAAACGGTTTCAATGGCATTGGTATTATGCATGTAAAAGTACAAACTTGCTTTAACTTCTACCCAATCATGGAATGTTATACCTTTGAATAGTTAAAACACACACCTAATGATTACTTTTTTAAAAAGTGCTTTACTCTAAATAGTTAAATTATGAATAAAGATCAATCCATCGCTACTCTCTTAGAAGTATTGCATCACCGTATTGAAAACGGCATTTATAAGGATGCTGTTCATAAAATAACACTTATGACTACGCTTCAAACAATAGAACGGATGTTAGCGGGTAAATAACTCAAAAAAACTATATTTAATTTGTGGAAACATTAATCGCTTATTTTGAATCAATTCCTTCTTTGCACCGAAGTCTTATTTTGGTTGGAGGAATAAGTTTTTTTTGGCTTTTAGAAGGCTTGGTGCCCTTGCGCAGGCTTAACTACAGCAAGTGGAAGCATGCTATTCCCAATGTGTTTTTTACACTTACATCCGTATTAGTTAATTTTTTATTGGCTTTTTTATTCGTAGTTGCTGCCGATTGGACACAGCATCAGCAATTTGGAATCCTATACCTTGTTGAGCTTCCATTTTGGCTGTTTGTGCTGCTCGGGGTGTTGCTTCTAGACTTAATAGGTGCTTACATGGCACATTGGGTAGAACATCGTATTAAGCCGCTGTGGATGGTACATTTGGTTCATCATTCAGACCATCATGTTGATACGACCACGGCAAACCGCCATCATCCACTTGAAAGTTTGGTTCGTTTTAGTTTTACATTGATTGGAATCATTTTAGTTGGTGCGCCAATAGGAGTTGTAATGTTATATCAGGCATTATCTGTGGTGCTTTCTCAGTTTAATCACGCTAATATTCAGCTTCCAAAAAGAATTGACACCATCCTAAGTTATGTGCTTGTAACACCCCATATGCATAAGGTACATCACCATTATGTTTTGCCTTACACAGACAGTAATTTCGGTAATATCTTTGCAATTTGGGATCGAGTATTTGGCACTTATAAAACACTATCTGCAGATCGTATTGTTTATGGGGTAGACGTGTTCCCAAATGAGCAAGAAAATAGCAGGATAGGTTCGTTGCTCAAACAGCCGTTTCAACCCTATCAAAAACCAACTTCACACCCTGAATAAATACATATATTTTTTTTAATTTTCTAGAGAAACTTCTCTGAATTTAAGTGTGTTTCATTTAGAATTAATAATAATTTAGTTAAATTGTAGGATATTAATTTATCGTAATGAAGTTTTTAAACACCTATTATCCTGTTATTTTAGCTTTTTTAAGCTTTGTATATTCTGTGTATTTATGGTTTACAGGAAATGAGCTTGAGGGTATCTATGTTGGTCTTTGGCCGATAACTATCCTTGCTTTTTCTATTGCAATACGACAAAGACGAAAAGATGACAAATAGTATTATGTTTTTTATCGGATTGGGCATTGTAATCATTTACACCTCTTTTCTGCTTGCCATTATTCTAAGACAAAGCAAATCTTCAAAAACGAAGGCTAATATAGAATATGATACTGTGGATATAGATGGTATGGGCAACCAAGGTAGGGTTCCGACTAAGGAGCCAAAGAACCGCGCTTAGTTTTGTTCATGCAAATCAAAACACAGCTAACATAAAATGTATTGTCTAAAATAATGCTGCATCATTTACTACTACACTCCAGTCTATAAGCATTAAACTTACATTAACGTGTTTTTGTTACATTATAGAAAGTGCGGCGGTGGAAGCCCTGTGCACTTAATTCGAAATTTGACTTTGGAGAATTGTGATGAAACGTTTTCATCCAGACAAAAATGGGGTATTCGAAAAACCAATTGATAGAATAGTTTTTTCATAGGTTAATTTAACCTAACTTCGCATTTCCTAAATGAAGGGGTTGAATTGAAAAGCTATGGTTGGCTCTCTTTTCGACCTTTTCGCTTTTTATAGGGTTAGTTCTTCACCACTTTATACGTTAGTTCCTCGTTGTTTGACTTGTCTGTTGCTTTAACTATGTATGTTGCTGTAGATAAGTGTGCCATATTGATGTTGTTTCCTGTGAGCGCCATAACCTTGTTTCCTGCCATATCGTATACTTCTATGTCGTACTCTTTATCGCTGTTTAGTGCTAATAGAGATGATGTGGGGTTGGGGTATAATGTAGGCGTTGTTTTTTGAGGGGTGTTGTATGATAGGCCTTGTGAATTTAAATCATATTCAATAATTGAAATCACCTCATTGTCATGCATATCATTTGTAATTCTAAAATTGACACCTGCAGGAATAACAAAATACTTATTCATTCTAACATCCAAATATTCTACCGTTCCACCAGAAATCGGAGTTACACTTATTCTTGTAAGAAGGGGGTAAGACCTAGATATTAAATTTCCATTACTGAAATACTCTAATGTTTCTCCTGTAACAGCTATGTATTGCCAAACTTTTCCTTCTGGGACAAAAATCCCATTGGAATTGTTGTAAGTTGCTATACTAGACCCCTTGATGTTTAATACCCTACTTACGGGTAAGTTTAGCATTTGTGTAAATCCTAATAAGGGAAATAGCAGTAAAATGAGCAGTATTTTTTTCATTGTTTATATTTCAATAAATATACGTGAAAGAAAACTAACGTTTTATGTATGTTGAAATAGGTCAGTTTTTGGAGCAACATACTCCACTCTAAATATTTTCTGCTTATTATCTACCTCCTTGTACGTGTGGGCAAGTTTAGGCAACGTGTAGTTTAGCGCAAGTTCTAGCAGTTTTAATTTGTGAGATACACTCAAATTTGCAGTTGTAAGTTCATCCACAGTTTTATCAATCAATACTTGTAGCTTTCCTTTTACTTCTGTGGTTATCTTATTGGGAGTGCCTGCTCTCCTGCCTCCGTACTTTTTACCTGTATTATTCATACTATTTTATACTATTATAGGTTAAGTAAGTTATGGGGTAATTAGTTTAGTTACTATTGCTTTTAGTTCGTCTATTTCAGTCTGTTGTTTATTGAGTTTTGTGTCTTGCTCTTTCAAAGCATTTATAAGCACAGGAACAAGCCCTTGATAATTTACTGACTTAACACCATTACTTTCAGATACAAGTTCAGGAAACACTTTCTCTATGTCTTGTGCAAGTACACCTATCTTTTGTTTCTTGTTCTCGTCCTTTTTCATAGTGTATGTTTTGCCATCTATTTGTAATAGTTTGGCAAGAGTACTACCAAGTGAAATGATATTAGCTTTTAATCTTTTGTCCGATGTCACTTTTACATCGCCATTAAAAATAGCATCGCCATTAGGTTCAAAATTAACTGTCGTAGTGCCGCCAGGTCGAAATAATATGTTATTATTAGAATTTAAAATTAATACAGTACCTGAAACTGCGCCCTCAATGAAAGATTGATTACCAAAGAATACTTTTTTATCAGAATTAACGTTTAAATCTCCTGCAATGGTTGTTGTACCATCAAATAGTACTGTTAAAGCATCGCTTTTGTTGTCTGCATTTATTCCATTTCCTATTACAAAAGCTGTATTTTCTAAACTAAATTCTGTAGCACTATTTGTAACAGTTGAGCTTAATAAGTTGTATTGACCAACTGCTAAAGAGTTATAATCACTTGCTGTTGTTCTAAAACCTATGGATGTGGAATATTCTCCACTTGCTGTTGTGAATCCTCCCATAGCAGTAGAGCTACCTCCGCTTGCAGTTGTGAATTCTCCCATAGCTGTAGAGGCATATCGACTTGCTGTTGTACCACCTCCCATAGTTATTGAATAATCTCCACTTGCTTCTGTTGACGAACCCATAGCTGTTGAAGCATTTCCACTTGCAGTGCTTGATTGTGATTGAATACCATTACCACTTGTATCATTTAGCCACCAAGTAGCAGTATTAGATTGAGCAGTTAGCGTTAGTGTAATTAAAAGAGCAGATAGTTTGAGTATAGTTTTCATTGTTTAAATTTTAATAAATATACGTGAAAGAAAACTAACGTTTTAATGTATGTTGAAATAGGTCAGTTTTCTACGGAACTATATGTTACTTTCCAATACAGAAACTTATATACCAATAATTTAACCTGTTAATTTGTTTTTTATAATGTAAATGACACATATATGACACAGGTGTAGTATTTTCAAAGTGCTTTATTTCATCAATTTTCAGCTATTATTTTAGCTATTTGTGTCAGTTTTTGATGCAACATATTCAACCCTAAAACTTTTCTGCTTGTTATCTACTTCATTGTACGTATGGGCAAGTTTAGGCAACGTATAGTTTAAAGCTAACTCAAGCAGTTTCAGCTTGTGAGATACACTCAAGTTTGCAGTTGTCAGTTCATCTACTGTTTTATCTATCAATACTTGTAATTTATCTTTTACCTCTTTGGTAATCTTGTTTGGAGTGCCTTTAGTGCGCCCACCTGTCTTTATGCCGTATGCCATTTCTAAATAGTTCTATTATAGGTTAAGTTAATGATAGGTAAGGGGTTTAGTAATATTCAACAGCCAATGTAGCAAAGTCACTTCCATTATCTGTAACTGTTATATTTCTTGGATAACCGTTTTCGTTGTAATCATAAGCATAATCAAAATCTCCATCAAAAGTAACATTGTTAATTCCCGAACGATACTCAATTGTGCCTTGAAACGTATCGTCATATTGGAAGAACCAATTAAATCCCTCAATATTAGCAAAAGCGTTTTTATTATTATCATAAGTTATATTACCTGTATATCCAATTGTTTGGCATTCATCATCATCGTATTCTGTAAACGAGATGATTTGATTGTTTTGTAACTCAAAAGATGTACAATAATTAGAAGTAACAATATTCCCATTGTATACAAAGTTTTCAGAAAACTCTTCATAACCTTTATAAATATACTCTGTCAATTTGTTATTATTATCATATCTTAAAAAAGTTGTCGAATTGTAATTATCGTCACTTTCATCTATTGAATTGTACTGTGAGATGAGATTATTAGTATAAGTGAAGTTGTATGAGTGTCTTAAATTATCGTTAAGATATTCTTTTATTGAAACAATTTTATTTTCGTCATAGGTATAATTAACAACATAAATATCAGTAGTGCCATTGCTGTTATCATTGTAATATTCTGTTATGCTTTTAATAAGAACAGTTGTATCTCCATTTGTATTTTCATTATTGTTAACATCATCCCCATCATCACTTGAACAAGATAATAATGTTAGTATAGTAAATAGTAATAGTGTTGCTTTAATATGTGTTTTCATTTTATTATTTTAAGAATTATGCTATTGTCTAAATAGTTCTATTATAGTTAAGTAAGTTATGGGAGTTTGTTTTTTTATTTTACCAATCATCATTTGATGGGAGTAAAGCATTGATTTCTCGGACAATGATGTCATTTATAAGTTTACCGTCTTTTTTGATGAAACCATTTTTGAAAGCACCATTTTTCCTTTTGACATATATATCTTCAATATAAGAAGGTTTTACATTTTGTTCAACATTTCCAAAATCTAATTTTGTACTTGAAATTGAATATATTTTTTTTACTGTCAATCTTGTTCTGCCATCTTTTTTCTCAACAACTAATTCAGCGCCACTTATGTCTGATAGCCAAAAAGTAGTGGTCATTACAGGCAAACCTACAGCTTGAAGTTTTAAATCTTGGCTTTCTATCTTCAAATCTTTGTCATAAACTTTCTGCCAAATAATTTGACCATTAACAATTTTGAAATCGCCTATCTCTGTGATTTGACTAAATCCAAGAAAGGGTATTAGGAGTATTAGCAGTTTTTTCATTTAGTTAGTTTTTAATAAACTTTTTAATTGATGAATTTATACCATCAGATACTTTTATAAAGTAAATCCCTTTTGAAAGTGTGCTGACATCAATAGTATTTGTATTAGAAGTTTTCATAATAAATTGTCCTAAATCATTATAGATTTTTGCATCATAGTCGCTCACCCCATCTATTGTTAGCTTGTCATTTGCTGGATTAGGAGATAGAACGTAACTATTTAAATCATTATTATCAATAGATAAAGTTGCGCCATACCTTAAGACAGAAGCCTGATTGCTAGCAGACCCATCCTTGAAAGCAAGAAAAATTTCTCCATCAGAGTTTAACTCAATTGAGCAATGCGATGCGGATGCGGGTGAAACACCTCTCTCCCCAACATATTCCCAAGTAGTTCCGTTGTAAGTCATAACAGAAAGCTTATTCGAAAAAGATACATCTTGAAAGGCAACGTAAGGAACTCCGTTAACGTCAAAAGCTAAATCAATATAGTTAGACAATCCACCGCTAAAAACCTCTTCTCCAACTAACTCCCAATTATCTCCGTTTAGTTTTTTGACAGTTACCCCACCTCCATTAGCTATATCTTGAAATGCTATGTAAGGTAGTAGAGTTAGAGGGTTAATTTCTAAATCAATATAGTTTGATAGCCCATCTGAAACATTATCGTATGTTTCAAGTACGCTCATACTTCCTCCATCAATTTTTATAATATCAATTCTCCCTTCATCATCGAGGTTAGAAAAAGCGATATAACCTGAATTATATTTCATATCAAATGACAGTGATGATATATTCCTGTCGCCAGGGAAGGAATTGTAAATACTAAAATTTGAAGTAACAGCGCTTGCTCTGTATACCACAATATTCCAACTTGAATGATAACTACACACAAAAACATCTCCATCATAATCTTGTTTTGTTATTGAATTTATACTATGCCCCGAAACTGAAGAACCTCCGTTAGTCGGATTGTTAGCCACCCAATTTCCGTTAGATTTAAGATATCCAAAACCAAGAACATTATTATCTCCGTCAATAAACGAATAATATGGATTTCCATTAGCATCGATACTAATACTATTATGATTAGCATATCCACTTGATAAATCATTATCATTATTAATATTAATCCATTCTGATGATGTGTTGTCAAAAAATGAAATATTTAACTTTCCTTCATCTCCAAAATCTTGATATGCCACAAATATTTTATCAGATTGTAAGTCAATTGCAAGTGATAGATAATTTGCTGTAGAGCCAGAAAAACCAGCATTCCCAAGATAATTCCAAGATTGTGATTGACAAAAAGTTGTTAAGATTAAAGACAGAGTAACGAAGAGAATTTTCATAGAATATATTGTATGTATAAATTTATAAAAAAATGCAAACAAGAGTTAACTAAACACAAATATATAATCTGTTGTGTAATAAATATGAAAATAAAAGATAATTAAAGAAAACAAGGGTTACTTACTAGTATAGTACTTACTCATTTTTGTATGTATTAGTTACTACAGTTCTTACGTATTTTGATAAACTCATTCTGTGTTGTTTAGCTTGTTGTTTTAAAAACTCCTTATCGTCATCATTAAGACGCAGAGATATACTCTTATTTTTCATAAAAATTATAATGTAAATCTTTCCCCATAAACTTGGTTACATACCCTGCGAGTGCGCGTGGGGAAGCCACGTCCTCATAGTATGTGATATAATTAGGCTTGGTATCTATTGCAAAGGATAGCTTCTCTCTAGTACAGTTGTAAGCATTAAACATCAAA
>JAQWGN010000008.1 GCA_029238215.1 Flavobacteriaceae bacterium | reverse complement strand
GGTACCGATTTTGGCCTCTGTGCCTTTACAACTACTGGCGTACCATATTGCAGTTATGCGCGGTTGTGATGTAGACCAGCCAAGGAATTTGGCGAAATCAGTAACGGTGGAATGACAAAAATTTCAACTACCAGCAGTAGTAAAACCGAACAAAACGAACACTATAAAAAAGAAATGAAAGCTTACGAATCTAACGCTATAAAAAAGAGTAATTGAAAAAAAAGAAAATACCTGATTTAGTTGCTTTTAATGAAGAAACCCAAGAGTATGATGGTGCATTAAGACCATATGGCTCATCTGTTGGTTCTCCGGTTATAAAACCATTGGATACGTCAACATGGCGAAATGATGGTATTCAGCGTGTTAACAATCAATTCAAATCAAAGTTTGAGGAGATACGATCTCAATATGAAGAATTGATTCAGCACTTTAATTACAATGATTTGGTATATAATTCAAAATTTAGTTTCGAACCTACAATAGGTGAAACCTATCATTTATATAAAAACAAGAAAGAAGAATCATTTTTATCTATTATTTCTCCTGATCAATGCAGTTTTAATTATATAGGCTCATTTAGATTAAACACTGAGAAAATGTGGATAAAAGTAGATTAACCAAAAGCGCTGATAATAAGATATGAAAACAAAAAACACATACGTGCCCTATAAAGTAAAAGACATATCGCTTGCTGACTGGGGAAGAAAAGAAATTGAACTTGCCGAGGCAGAAATGCCTGGTCTGATGGCACTTCGTGAAGAATATGCACAAGAGCAACCGCTCAAGGGCGCACGTATTGCGGGCTGCCTACACATGACTATTCAAACGGCAGTGCTTATTGAGACTCTTACTGCTCTTGGTGCAGAAGTAACATGGAGTTCGTGTAATATTTTCTCTACGCAAGATCATGCCGCTGCTGCCATTGCCGCTGCTGGAATCCCAGTATATGCATGGAAAGGCATGAATGAAGAGGAATTTAATTGGTGTATTGAACAAACGATATTCTTTGGAGAAGATCGTCAACCGCTAAATATGATTTTAGATGATGGTGGTGACCTTACTAATATGATTCTTGATGAATTCCCTGAACTTGCAGCAGGGATTAAAGGATTATCTGAAGAAACTACTACAGGCGTACACCGCCTATATGAGCGTGTACAAAACGGCACACTTCCGATACCCGCCATTAATGTAAACGACTCGGTTACCAAATCGAAGTTTGATAACAAATATGGATGTAAAGAATCAGCAGTAGATGCGGTACGCAGAGCTACAGATATTATGCTTGCTGGAAAGCGTGTAGTGGTAGCTGGTTATGGCGATGTAGGAAAAGGAACTGTAGCTTCTTTCCAAGGGGCAGGTGCTATTGTTACTGTTACCGAAATTGATCCCATTTGTGCGCTTCAAGCCTCTATGGATGGTTTTGAAGTTAAAAAGCTAGATACGGTTATTGGCAATGCAGACATTATTGTAACTGCAACTGGGAACAAAGACATTGTTGCTGAACGTCACTTCCGTGCCATGAAAGACAAAGCCATTGTATGTAACATTGGTCACTTTGATAACGAAATTGACATGGCGTGGCTTAACGGCAACTACGGCGAAAGCAAAGTAGAAATTAAGCCACAAGTAGATAAATACACAGTTGAGGGCAAAGATATTATTGTATTAGCTGAGGGAAGGTTAGTAAACCTAGGTTGTGCTACAGGTCATCCAAGTTTTGTTATGAGTAATTCATTTACCAACCAAACTTTAGCACAAATAGAGCTTTGGAAGCACGCCGACCGCTACGAAAACAAAGTGTATATGCTACCTAAGCATTTGGATGAAAAGGTAGCGCGTTTACACCTAGACAAACTAGGTGTTGAGCTAGAAGAGTTAGACAAAGACCAAGCGGATTATATAAGCGTTCCTGTTCAAGGACCGTATAAACCGGAGTACTACCGCTATTGATTGTTTACATGCATTTGTAGTCAAAATCGAACACTATAAAAAGGAAATGAAAACAAACGATAAGAATCAAAAAGTCGGTATAACCTTTTCAACCTTTGATCTCTTTCATGCAGGGCATATTAAGATGATAGAGGAGGCTAAGCGTCAGTGTGATTACTTAATTGTCGGACTTCAATTAGACCCTTCAATTGACTGCCCTTGGAAAAATAGACCATCTTAAAGCATAATAGAAAGATGTATTCAATTAAAAAAGAGATTAAGCATATTAATGAGGTAATAACCTAACTACTACTTTTGATAAACAGTAAAGAATTACGTTGAGAGTTATGATTTAGCTTATCGAACGGAGACAATCAAAACAACATCACCATTACAAAAAACCCAATTTAAGATAAACGGATATTGCACTCATCGACGTGCTTTGATTTAAAATTAATTCGAGTAATTACCTAATAAAACAAAAGAAATATGTTCACAAAAGTCGCTTACCATATTTTACAATTAAAAGCCAAAAAAAACACGAAACAGCGTTCCATCAAAACTGCAATATTTGCTTATGATGATATTGGTCATTTAATAAATTTAGAGGGATATTATGAATTAAAATATCTTGATTTATTAAGAAAATTTTTAGATGAAAAAAAAATAAATAATGAGTTATTCTTGGACATAGGAGCGAACATTGGAAATCATACATTATACTTCCAGAATTATTTTGATTCAATAATTGGAGTTGAAGCCTCTAAGGAAACTTTCGAGTTGCTTAAATTTAACACAAAGAGTTTTGATAACATTAAAGTTATTAATATTGGAGCTTCCTCATCAAGAAGAAAATTGAAGTTTAAAAACAATAATTTTAATGTTGGGGCTTCAAGAATCGTTGAAGATCACATGGATTATGATTTTTCTATTAATGTTGACAAACTTGACAATATAATTGATAGTGATCGAAAAGTCGATCTTATAAAAATAGATGTTGAAGGGCATGAATTAGAAGCTTTAATGGGGGGTAGTGGAATACTGCAGAATTCGAAGCCAGTAGTAGTTTTCGAGCAAGAATCAACTCAGATCAAGAATGGAACTTCTGAGGTTATTAAGTTTCTTAAGTCAGTTGGCTATCAGAAGTTTTATGCTATACAACATAAAACGGATGTCACTTTTATTCAAAACAGGTATTTAAAGACCATAGCTAATTATTTGTTGAGAAATAAGCTGGTCTGTGTTCCAGTTGAAAGCTTTAAAAAAAAATTATATAATATGATAATTGCTTACCATTGATAATTCGTATTCTTACAGCCATTATTTCAGTAATTGGCGGTATTTATGGATACAAATCTTTAATTGATTTTAGTTTGAATCAGGCCAAACAGTTTGTATTGGCCTCCAGTATAAATGCAGGAATTTTTGTTATAACTGCAGCTGTTTTAAGTATTAATAAACAAAAATTTATAAAGGGAAACCGTGGCTTTATCCAATTATTTATCGCTAGTTTTTTAACGGTCCTAATTTTTGTGCTGATCATATTATTGTATGTCGTAACAAACCAAGAATATTTATTTTTACTTTTATTGTTTATGTTCTCCCAATTATTTTTTGTTTTAAATTTTAGGCGTGGAGTTTTTAATCAGTATAAAAACATAGACCTCTATTGGAGGATACAGTTCTTAGCATCTATTACTAGATTAGCGTTATTATTATTGCTTAATTATTTTTTTTTCGTTTCAGCAATAAATTTAGTTGTAATTTATGTGATCATAACCTTTCAAGTTGCATGGCTAAATACGAATGGGAAATTACTCTCAGAGATTAATTATATTTTTTCTAGTGCTATGTTTCATTGGGACAAAATATTTAGATCAGTAATAATTAATAAAACCTATCTTAAAGTCGTAAATGGAATTTTTAGATCGAATAGAACTTTCATGGAAACAGGATTGATTCCGATATATGCTAGTTTATTTTTAGTTGAAAGTAAGTCTAGCACAATTCTTTTATTCGCTCCTTTCATTTCAGCTACCAATAATTTATTTCGTACAGTATTCTATAAAATAGATTTGATGTATAAATTGTCTAATAAGACACATGTTTTTATTTTTTCATTATTTGTCCTCTTGTGTTTTGATAATCATATATCTAAATTGTTTTCAGGAATATCTTTCTCATATTTTTTCGAAAAGTCGTTGGAGAATGACTTAATCCAAACCGTGTTTCTCTATTTTTTATTGTTGATTCCAACTTTGGGATATGCGAAAATTGAAATTATGGATTCTAGATCATTATTTTTGTTTTACAAGATTTTTATTGTCTTATTATGCTTTAGTTTGTTATTGTTGAAATGGGTCAATGTAGAATATGAATTTTATTTTTACATAGTACCTTTAATTATTAGTTTTACTTTACTTGCGTTATCAAAATCAAGATTTACTTAAAATCCTTCTAGGTTTAATTGCGTTAGATATGCTCATGGTCCACTTTTTGGTGCCTTGCTTTATACATTTCAATGGATGGAGTTGGATTTATAGTGACGCCTTTAATTTTGACGTTATTTTTTGGACGAGCCTGACAATTATTATTTCATTCATTCCCTTCCGATTTTTAAGATTTCAACGGTTAGAAATAATGTTCATGCGAGTAAGAGATCCGTATTTATCTATGTATGGATTGATTCTATTTGGCTATATAATAATTTATTTCATAGCTGGAGGATTATCTTATAGATATTTTGAAGCCCAAGGTGTAAATAGGAGTGTTATACTGAATTTTGTTCTAAGCTTGTCACCTGCAATGTTGGTACTTTCTATTTACTTAATATTATCCAAAAAGATTTTTTCAAAACTATCAGCTCTGATTTTCGTAGCAGTTTTAGTAGTTTCTGGTGGGAGGGGCTTCTTAATTCAATTTATTATAGTACTATTCCTGTTTTTAAGATTGCTTAAAAACCAAAGCAAAAATGAATTTAGACTACTTAGAATACGGGACTTTGGGTTATTCAGTATCATTTTATTTTTCTTTGGATATTTTGGTCTTATTAGAGATGGCGGCAGTGATATTTTGTTTAGTTCATTTTTGAGGTTTTCAGAGCCTTACTGGTATTTAGCATGGGAAAACTCATCACCTGGATTTAATAACGAAATGTTTCATGATATACTTGAAAGATTGATTTGGTCAATATCAAGGTTGAACCTCTTCAATACACCTGGGAATATTGATGGTAATACTTTCTACTTACCCGAATATTTGAACATTACCTTGCCCCCAGGAGTTTCATTGCCGATAACTCTAACCGGACAAGGATATTTATTATTTGGTACTCTTGGAGTTTGTATTTTATTATTATTAGGAATAAGTATTTCTGTGTTTGGTTTGAAGCTAATTAGAAGTTGGGGTATTTTGAATACTCAAATGGTAAATATTTACATACTATATTATATTTCTAAAATGTTTAATTTTCATGCTAAGAGTATTTCAGGCTTGATGAGTTATTTATTGTATGAAACTATCAGAGACCTTGTGATCCTCACATTATTACAATTATCTCTTCATTTATTGTTTAAAAGATATGTATTTAGTCGACTTATTAGTAAGAGAGAAATTTGATTTATTGATTTACCATGGGTTAGCTCAAGGTGGTGGCGAGAAAGTTGCCCACACGTTGAAAAAGATATTTAATTGTACCTGTATCAGTCATGCTCTATCCATGAGAGAAATATTCAAATACGTGAATGCTGATATAAATAATTCAATTCTCTACACTTCAGGCCCACGAGATTTACCGATGCTAATATTTTCTTTTTTTTTACGAAAGAAAGTTGCAGTATATATACAGGTCCCTTACTTAAGTTCGATTTCAGTTAGAAAACCATTATATACAATAATTGTTTTTCTTTACTATTGTTTGATAAATCTTTTTCAATTTAAAGTCTATGTTAATAGCTCAAATTCTGGTTTAGGTTTTAGTAAGTATCAAATATTACTTCCATTAAAGAATAAGGCTAGAAATATAAAAAGTATTAAAATAACGAAAAGGCCAACGATTTATATAGTAGGTCGATATAATCTTGAATTTGGCAGAAGCAGCCGAAATATAAATCGTATTTGTCAAATATTAGAGAAATTATCATCCATTATTGATGGTTGTATCGAAATGCGACATTATGGTTCTATATGCCAACAGTACGAAGGACAACTAATGAAAATTGATAAAGTAAATTTTCATAGTTTCGGATATGTAAGTGATTGGTCTACTAAGGCCAAGGGAATATTCTTGTTTAATAGCAACTATGAAGGATTTGGTCTCGCAGCATATGAAGCGGCTATAGGTGGTAATCTTGTTTTAGTTAATGACAAGTTTCCGGTGGAGTTAAAAAAAGAAGTTGAATCAATCTACTTCTATAGATCTATCAAAGATTGTGTTTCTAAATTATCGAAATATTATGCGATGTGAAGTTGATATCATTGCGGAGTTATATGATCCATCTCTAGGAAGCGAATTTATTGTTCCAAATGTAGCTATTGATATTATTCAATTAAAAAAATGGAAAAAAGTGCGAATACACACATTAAAAAGAGGGAATAATATATATCATATCCGGAAACATCTTGATAACCTAATTCCAAATATAACGTATGATTTAAAAGTTTACACAATGTCTTACTCTGATGATGATGGAAATCATAGAAACAAGGCGTACTTATTACTTGAATTATTTATGTTTTATCGTAAAGTGATTAAGTATTTAAAATACCGAAATTCATTAGTTTGGAAAGTGGGACAGGTAAATTACATCTTGAATTTTATTTTTGTAATACTTGCAAAGAACTGTTACATAGGTCCTATTAGCGGCTTTTTTATTCCTCCAATATTTGTGAAATACATGCCGTTGACCTTAAGTTTAAAGTATTTTCTTTATGGGTTATTGATAAAGTTTACTCGACGGCCATTTGTTTATTTATTACGGTCAAGGAATTTTAGAGTATTTGCCGCAACGAGATTTGATTCAAGATTATTAAAAGATAATGGTATCGAAGTAGAATGGTTATGGGAAACAAGGCTTTAAAACAGAGAAAGACTATTCTATGGTTTGGATCAAATACGAATAGAAAGAATTGGTATTTAGCTAAAAATATATTTCAAAGATTATTAACGGATTATGATGATTTTTTTGTCAAAGCGATTATCAAAAGCGAGAACAATAAGATATTTGTGAATTTGAAAGAGTATTTCCCCAATTCATTTAATATGATTGATTTCATACCAAAATCAGAGTTTGAAGAGATTTTAAAAGGGGCTGACATGATATTGTCGACTTCGTTTCGAGAGGTAAATTCAACACTTATTCTTGAATCACTTGCGAGAGGTAAGCCTGTATTTAGCTCAGCATTTCCAGGTGCTTTAGATACTATCCATCAAGATTACTTATTTAAGTGGAATGATTCTCCTGACCATATTGTAAATCAATTGATAAATAAAATTGGGAAGTCGGAATTGTTTACAAGTAGTGTGGTAGAACAATACATCAACCAAAAGAGAAAAGCCATATCATTTTTGAATTGTGATTATAACGATATTTAGATCGAGTATTGGTGCTGATGAACGCCATATATTTTTGTATATGGAGAGGAAGCACATAAAATATGTGAATTTTAATGATATTATATTTTTTGTATCCAAGGACGCCTCCTATTTTAAACGCGCATTATACTTTTTTACTCGACCGATATTTAGGCTTGTTTTTAATGTCAAGATACTTCATGCGTGTGTATTTTTTGAAGCAACTCAGTTAATAATTTTTAAAGGTATATTAATCCATCCCTACCTAATATCTTATTTAAGTCGTCGTTTGCGAATTTCTATAATCTATCCTGACCTCGATCCATCTGTTTACGGTAAATCGTATTTAAAGATGTTAACACGAACGCATCGTTTGTATTATACAAAGCCAAATCTTATCGATTACTACAAGAAATTATTTGGTGATAAGGCTAATTTAATTACACCATTGATTGATTGGGAAAGCGCTGAATCAATAGGAGATTATAATCCATTAATTGGTGTATTGTTTGTTGGTCATTATTCACTTGGGAAATACCAATCCATTAATAATTTCGCTCGGAGATTTTCAGGCCGAGTCACAATAATAGGCTCTGGATGGAAAAGTATGGACTTTCCTAGTAGTGTTAATTGTGTCGGTGAAATATACGACACCAGTTTATTTAAATACTATCAAAGTGCTCTTTGTGCTTTAGGATTTTTACAAGAAAACATTAGTAATGATGGCAAGGGTGATGTAATAACTGCAAGGTCATATAACATTCCTTATTTCGGTGGTATTATTCTACATGCTAGCAATCTATATATTCGTGATGTATATAAAAATAATCAAAATTATTTATTCGATAGTTTGGATGACTTATTACAAAAAATATATTATTTACAAAATAATTTAAATCAACGGAATATGATACATAAAGACCAGGTCAATATATTAAAGATGAGCTCGACAAAAATTAGTAAAATATTTGACAATGAATAGTTTAGTAATAATTGCAAATTTTCCTTTTAATAAGTCTGGTGGTGTTGGAACTTATGTCCTTGGTAGAACTCAAGAATTACTCATGAATAGCACCGTAACTGTGCTAGGTAGAGGAGATTCATGTGTTTGTGATGGGATTAATTACGTTTCTTTGGGACCTGTTAGCAATAATGTAAAATCCTTTTTTAACAATTGGTTTAATTTGATGAAAATCGTAAAACGAGGTCAATGGAATCATATTGAAATTCATAATATACCGATGGCTCTGCCTATTATTTTATGTTCATTCAATTATCATTATTTTTTTCATGGACCAGCTGATGCAGAAGCAAAGGTTGAAGGAAAGTCAAGATTTAAGATTTTCATTGCACGGGCATTAGATAGATTTATCTTAAACAGGGCGTCCAGGGTCTCTGTAGTTTCACTATATTTTTATAATTATTTATTAAAAAGATATAGCACACTAGAAAATCGTTTGAGTATTATTGAGCCAAAGTTTATTTTATCTAAACATCAGAAAGATGAAAAACTAATTAGTTCCATGATTAAACCTGACAGAACAAATGTGGTTATAGTTCGAAGATTAGTTGAAAGAACTGGTGTGTATAATTTTTTGAAATTTTTTTTGGATATAGATCACCCCAATAAAAATGATTTTCATTTTCATATTTGCGGCTTAGGTCCACAATTGAATTTGATAAAGAATCTTCAATCAGAAAACCCCCATTTATTAACTGTATATGGGCGGGTTACTGAGATTAAGAAACAGTCTTTGTATGCCGGGTGTAACTTTAATTTAGTTCCATCGGTTGCGCTAGAGGGATTTGGCTTGGTTCTTGTCGAAGGAGCTCTTCAAGGGTGTCCAAGTGTTGTTAGTAATATTGGTGCGATGCCTGATATCATCAAATCATTTAAGTATTTTGGGTCTATATACGACCAGAGTGTCGAGGGATTTTATGAAAGTGCAAAAGTTGTATGTGGCTTTAGTCAAAAGAATAGACGAGAGTTGAAAGAATTTGCAAAAAGAAAATATTTAATTGATAAATCCTAAATTATATAATTAATCTACATAGCACGTTAAATGATAATATGAGCACATGTCATTGCTTTATTTTGTTCTTTTGAAGTCAATTTCAATGGTTTTATTGTTTAACTGATAACTACATTTTGAAATTTGATAAGGCGATATTTCTAACATTCAATTGGATTTAAAGCCCCATACACTCTTGAAGAGGGGCTGGACAGAACCTTAAACTATGAGTTCGTCCAAGAGAGATCTGATGATGAAAAGGTTTTTTATACGGAGTAATTTCGTTAAAAACTTTTCAATAACTCCAGGGCTAATCTCTTCCTCTTTTATCTAACACCTTCTAATTTTGTACTATGCCATTTAATGAAGAAACTGCGCGTTTAGCGGGTAAAAAAAGTAAGCGAGGGAAAGCGAAGCAATTAGACCCTACCATTAAGGAAAAGATGGAGATCCTTTATGAGAGTGTGTTGGATCATCTTATTGTACATCAAACGGAACTATCGATGTCCGACAGGGTGCGCTTGGTACAAAGTCTTTCCAATTATTTGCTTCCAAAGACAAAATCGGTTAGGGATGAGTTTACTATTGAAAAGCTTAAGGAAAGAGCAAATGAAGGAATGTTTACAGACACTCCAGACCCCAGAAAATAACTACAGGGTAGCTGCTACTTTCATAAAGGCATCTGCATACGCATCCTTATTTACGTTTTGCCCTATATAGCTTAAAAACGTTGTTTCTTTTGAATGCCCTGTTATCTGCATGAGTATAGGCGTTTCAATTTTCCCAAAATAGTTTGTGGCAAAAGAGCGCCTTAGATCATGTGAAGAGATAACGCTATACTTTGGATATATGCCAAGCACACGCCTTCTTGTTTTTGGACATACTTTATAGGCCTTTACAGGTTGATCAATACTAGCGTATTTACAGAGTTCTTTGATTTGCTTGTTAAATAGCTGCTGCGAAATCCTATACGGAAAATCTTCATTTAAAATTTCCACAACATCTGGGTCAATCACCCCAACCGTTACATGCTTATCTGTTTTTTGTTGGATGATATCAATATAAAGTCCATGCTCAGCAGATCGCATTTGCACCTGGTTTAATCGAAGTAAATCAGAAACCCGCTGACCAATAGAAAGTCCAATTAGTAGCCACTTTCTTGTGTTTTCCATGCTTGCGCTTAATCCCACAAGCTCTTTAATCTTTTTTATCTCTTCAAAATTTAGCGTTTGTAAGCAGCGATCACTATTTCTTTGGGTAAAAGACTCTATATGTCTGGTATACGGGTGCACTTCAACACCTAATCTATCCGCTTCTTTACAAATCATCTTTAATAGTTTAACCTGCAGGCCAGCATTGTTTAGCGAATATCCTTTTTCGGTTAGTAACCACTCTTTAAATCTACTCACCACTTTATGATCTATTGCATCAATACGTATATCCGTCTTAATGCCATGCTCAAAGCTTTCAATTAGGCTGTAGAACCGCTCGAGATTTCTGATGGTATACGTGGATAATCCAAGCGAACCTGTACGCTTAATTCTACGAAGCGGAGCAGACTCTATATATTTTTGAATTTGATAAAGGAGTAGTTTTTCTGATGTTTTTTTAGCATTCTCAAAACATAAACTAACATGATGCGATAGCCAATTTCCATCTATAGTTTCCTGCTTCAATTGGGCTTTGTTGTAAGCTGCTTTTATATGTGCTTTGAGTATATTAAGCTTTACGTTTTGTTCTTTGTTTTGCTCATCATCTCCAACAATACATCCATGCATGGGATCCCATTGGCTAAAGGGAGCGAAGGTGCCTAAGGCTACTTTTTGTATATTGTTATCTTCTAATACTAGGTTTACCCAGACCTCACCTTGGGTGTCGGATTTTGGAGTCAAAACATACGTAATACGCGCTTTCATAACTATACAGTATTTTAAAACAAGCGCAAATATTCTTACATTCTATTAACAAATTATAGCATATGAATATTTAAAAAATAGCACTTAGTTTCGACTACAAGATACGTTATTTTAGATGTTTTTTAGCATAAATTTGGGATTTTTAAGAAGGGAATGGCGAAAAAAGTTTTCATTTCAACTACGGACTGTAGTGGCCTAACTTATCTTAAAAAGATAATTCCTAAAATTGTTAAAACACTAAAACCGATTGTTTCTTCAGGACGAATGTCAACCTTATTAGCTGGTCTTTCTTTCCCCATTAAAGATTCAATAGCATTTAATCTTCGTTTAAGTTTATCTTTATCAGCAATCGCAACTTTCATGGCATAATTTGAATCATCACGATCACGTACAGCTTTGTTTGATCGCTCTTGCATATTGGCTCCATATTCATCTGAAGTATCCCTTTGTGCTATTGCTTTCTTCAATTGTTTTTTTAATAATTCATTTTCTCTTTTTTGTTTGATTTCTAATGGAGTTGGATCCCCAATTTTACCATAACTAAATTTATTCATTTCTATAACTGATGCCATCCATTCCGATGGGGA
The DNA here is from genome assembly GCA_029238215.1 of Flavobacteriaceae bacterium. Taxonomy (GTDB): domain Bacteria; phylum Bacteroidota; class Bacteroidia; order Flavobacteriales; family Flavobacteriaceae; genus UBA7446. Next base: position 86,493 of record JAQWGN010000008.1, on the reverse strand, counting down.
TATACCATGACTTGCTGCTATTTTTACATATTCAGCTTTTTGTGCAGCTGATACTTTTGTACTCAATGTAATGTTTCGATATGTATTTCTATTGTCCATAATTTGTAATATTTATGTGTTATCTATATGTAAACTTCCTTTGGTCTACCAATGATTGACCGTAAACCTTTTATTTTTAGTCGTTTTTACGATTATTTTTAAAAACAACATTTATTTTCTTGAATAACTTTCTGTTGAGTCCACTCAATGATTTCAATCAATAATGGCAATGTAGATAAAAAACTTATAATAAAATAGTATCATTACTATCTTTATTTACAACTTTTTTGTTTCTTTGCTATATGGACGATTTTTTTGTTTTAGACCCTTATTTCGGTAAGACTGCAGACCCAGATAGTTTGATTAATTACATATACACCCCATTATTTTTAAAAACAAAAATTGATGTATTGTATTTTGATGTTTTAAACTGGGAGAAGTACGATTTACTGGATATTGATTTGGGTTTAGCAACTGTTAAATCGGAGTACAAAAAAACAGCAATAAGCTTTATTCAGTATGTGTGGATAAAGATGGTTGAAGGTTTAAATAGCTATGGTTTTTCCTATGATGATATTAGAGCAATAAGGACTAAACTTGGCCGAAAATTGCATTTCTCGCCTTATTACAACAAAAAAGTTGCATCTAATGAAGCACTAGAGACTTCATGCAATAACAGTGAAGCCTACGTAACTGATTTTGAGAAGTTTGTTTTATATACCATCACTCGTAAAAATAAGTATCACTTTTTCTTTTATAGGGACGCACCGGAAGATTTCTTTGTTTTTGATGATGGTTTGTTAAAGGATTTTAATAAAGCTGGTATGGGAGATTATTTTTTAGAAAAATTCTATAAAGATCATTTTAGCGTTTCGTTATTTAAATTATTTGAACCATTTATCCATGGCGAGTCACATCAGTTTGAAACTAGGTCAATTTCAATGTTATCGGATGAGGAGGATAAGGTGCTAAGAATGATAAGAAGAAATTATGAAGACCTCAAATCCATTACCATTCGCTTTAATAAATCTAAACCCACTCACTTAGAGATTAAATCCACAAAAAAAGTAGCTGCTCAAAGCAGAATCATGGACCACATAAAGAAAAAGGACTATTCAACTATTGTTATTCAAACAGTTGATGGGAATGTAGTCAACTTTGAAAATACTAGAAAATACAAATTATGATACTGAACACATCAGATCGATTGATAAATAGCAACCCTATTGTAAACGCAAAGGAATTGCACGTGTATCAAAATCATGTTATCAGAAAACGAATGTAAAATCATTTTAAACAAAAACAGAAAAGAAAAACTAACCAACGAAGAAGTACAACAAGTCAAAGCTTTTTTTGAGCTAATAGCCACAGCCCAAATAGAAGCCTTTCAAAATAAGAAGCAATGAAAAGAGCAGTAATCATGTCAAGAGTCAGTAGTGACGAGCAGGCCAAGGGGTTTAGCTTGGGAGTTCAATACGAGCAGCTTACAAATTATTGTAAGCGGAAGGATATTGAAGTTGTTGCACACTACAAAGAAGATCATTCTGCAAAAGATTTCAACCGTCCAGAGTTTCAAAACTTCTTGCGATTTGCAAAGAAAAATAAGAACACCATAGATTATTTATTGGTTACAACTTGGGACCGCTTTTCTAGAAACGTAACAGACTCATTTGTTATGATTCGTCGATTGAAAACCATGGGGATCGAAGTTCAAGCTATTGAACAACCGATTGATTTTAAAGTCCCTGAAAGTAAAGCGATGTTAGCACTCAATTTGGTCTTGCCAGAAATTGATAACGATAGAAGATCAATAAAAATACGAGGAGGAATCAGGGGATCATTAAAAGCAGGGCGTTGGTGTAGAATGGCACCAATGGGATATGTAAATAGGAGAGATGATAATAACAAGCCCATCATTATTCCAGGACCTAAGGCTAAATTTATTCAATACGCTTTTAAGGGAATCATAAAAGGGAAGACACAAGCAGTAATTCGTGAAGAGCTGAATAATAAAGGATTTAAAGTCAGTAGAAACAATCTCTCAATATTATTGAAAAACCCTGTGTATATGGGCAAGATTGTAGTCCCTAAAGAGGGTGAGGAGCAAGAGCAATGGATTGAAGGGATTCATCAAGGAATTATCTCAGAGAAGTTATTCTACCAAGTACAGGAGGAGTTAGCTGAGCGTCAAAATAAAAGAAATAGGCCCATTTACAATACCCTTCGTGAAGAGCTACCACTCAGAGGGGTCTTACAGTGCTCAAAATGCCAATCCAAAATGACAGGAAGCCCCTCTAAAAGTTCTACGGGCAGAAAGTACTTTTATTACCATTGCAATCATTGTAAGAAAGAGCGATTTTCAGCCAAGAAAGTAAATACAGTTTTTGAATCTATTTTGGATGATTTTCAATTTACCAAACAATCAAAAGTGCTTTATAAGGAGATCTTAAAATCGTTGTCAGGTACAAGCCAAAAAAACACTTTGAGAAAAAGGAAAAAATTGGATAAAGAACTGGCTTCTGCAAACCAGCGAATTGAAAATCTAGAAGATTTACTAGTTGACGGGACAATCACTCCAAAAGTCTATGGTAAAACACTAAATCGATATACAAAGCAACGAGATCAAATTACTGCAAACATACATGCACTGAATACCTCAGACTCCGAATATATGGGTCTGGTTGAAAATGCATTTCAACACTTAGAAAACTTTAAACAAACCTATCTTAATAGTCCTCTAGCACACAAACAAAAGCTAATAAGTTCGATATTCCCCGAAAAAATTGAATTTGACGGAAAAAAATGTCGAACTATTAGAATTAATGATTTTTTGAGATATATCTTGCAGATAGACAAGGAGTTACCTGAAAATAAAAAGGGACAAATCTCAAAAAATATGAGTTTGTCCCGTTTGGTGGAGAAGAAGGGATTCGAACCCTCGACCTCTTGACTGCCAGTCAAGCGCTCTAGCCAACTGAGCTACATCCCCAAATGTTTTTTTCGCCAACGGCGACCAGCCGCTGATTTCAAGTGTTTTTCTCTTTCTCTAGCCTCAGCTTGAGTTGAATGGGTTTCTGTATATACCACTCGCCATGGCACATACGGTTTTGTTGATTGTACCTGTCCGCTATTGTGTGTTTTAAGGCGTTGTAATACGTTTCTCGACATGCCAACATAATAACAAGTACCTTTTTCGCTGTACAATATATACACAAAATACATTTCTACACTATTTCAATGTGCGCTCCCCCCCGTACCGAACGCTACGTTCGGGCGGGTAGCCAACTGAGCTACATCCCCGATAGATTACAAAAGTAAATCATTTTTTGTTCTATTTCCCCTTCAAGGAAGACAAATAATCGGGTAACCCAGCTACAGAAGAAATAGTTCCATCTGGAGTTATTGCACTTTGCGCTACAAGATCTTGACGGAATTTCCCTGTTTGAACCAACACCGCGTGATAGCCCACGCCTTGAGCTCCTTCAATGTCATTAATTAAATCATCCCCAACCATGAGCAATTCATTAGGGCTTGCATCTAGCTGCGCGCTACCGAGTTCAAAAAAAGCGGCGTGGGGTTTGCCCACCACATGCGCTTTCTTGCCTGTTGCATGCTCCAATGCAGCTACAAAAGCGCCGCTGTCCAAACGCAAGCCATCATCGGTTTGAAAATAACGCCCTTTATGCAAGGCAATAAGTTCAGCGCCATCTAGCAATTGATTCATCAAACTGTTCAGTAAATTATAATCCCAAGAATTCCCAATATCTCCAATAACAATAGCCTCTGGCTTATCCAATACAGATGGAGGATAGTCTGCTTGCGCTTCTGGGCGCAATACCAATCGACAGCGTTTTAGTCCCAATTTACGGAGCTGCAATACTCCGGCATAGTTCGCGCTCAATAATTCATCCTCTTTTATATGAAGCCCTAAGCCTTGTAGTTTTGATGTCAAGGCACTTCGTGAAAGGATGGTATTGTTTGTGACAAAACGGTAACCAATACCATGATTTCGAAGCCAAGCTAGGGTTTCATTGCCTCCAGCAATCAATGTGCTGCCTACATAAAACACGCCGTCTAAATCAAACAATACCCCTTTGATGCGTTTCATATCCTATCAATCCTTTATTACGTATTTTTGTTTTTTCGCTAATAGCAAAGATATGGGGAATCTATTGATGACTGAGGGTGTGCATGTTCAAACTGACAATGCAGTATCGACTATCACGTTCGCCCACCCCAAGCAGAATTGCTTTCCACAGGCGCAACTTAACGCCCTAACGGAAGCCATTAATACTGCTGCAACAACCAGTGGAGTACGTGTTATTTTACTCCAAAGTGATCTGTCCAAGGTCTTTAGTGCAGGCGCTTCGTTCGATGAGCTACTTGCTGTTAAAACTTCCGAACAAGGGAAAACATTTTTTATGGGCTTTGCCAACCTTATTAACGCTATGCGTCTATGTCCTAAACCCATTGTTGGGCGTATCCATGGTAAAGCAATTGGTGGAGGTGTTGGCATTATAGCTGCTTGTGATTATGCCATTGCTTCAGAAGCAGCCCAAATTCGTTTATCAGAACTTGCCATTGGTATTGGGCCTTTTGTTATTGCACCTGCCGTTGCACGTAAAATAGGAGATACGGCTCTAACTGCTTTAGCATTTCAGCCTAAGAAATGGAAAAGTGCCACATGGGCCTTACAGCAGGGCTTGTATGCCGAAGTTCACCCAGATAACAAAACCACAAACGCAGCAGCAATTCACACTGCTGAACAATTGGCGCAATATGCCCCTGATGCTGTAGCAGCGCTCAAAAAAACCTTGTGGGACAACACGGATCATTGGAAAGTGGAACTCCCAAAAAACGCTGAAACTTCGGGAAGGCTATTGCTGTTACCTGAAACCCAAAAAACGTTACAACAACTTAAATCCAAGTCATGAGTACAATTCGAATAACCAAAAGTTTTACCTTCGAAACAGGCCATGCGTTGTACGGCTACGACGGGCTGTGCAAAAATGTTCATGGGCATAGCTACAAACTCGACGTAACAGTTATCGGCTCGCCGATTAGCGACTCCAACAACGTCAAGTATGGAATGGTTATAGATTTTAAGGATTTAAAAAAAATAGTAAAAGGAGAGATTGTAGATGTTTTTGATCATGCAACAGTCTTTAATCAAAACACACCGCATGTTGAACTTGCCAACACCCTTGCCGAAAATGGACATAAGGTGCTGCTTGTTGACTACCAACCTACTAGTGAAGAAATGATTATTGATTTTGCCGTTAAAATTCGAGCGAAACTCCCCAAAAACATACAACTCCATCATTTGCGTTTGCAAGAAACAGCTACTTCTTATGCAGAGTGGTACGCTGCCGACCAGTAATTTGTACTTTTGTAACATGAATATACCCAAGGGTAAAAACGTTTACTTCGCTTCCGACAACCATCTCGGAGCACCCAACGTTGAGGCAAGTCGAATTCGTGAAAAGCAATTTGTTGCTTGGCTTGACAGTATTAGACATGATGCCGCAGCCATTTACTTAATGGGCGATTTATTCGATTTATGGATTGAATACAAGCGCGTTGTTCCCAAAGGATTTGTTCGTGTATTAGGAAAACTTGCTGAACTTACTGATAGCGGAATTCCGATTTACTTCTTTGTTGGTAATCATGATATGTGGATGAAAAACTACTTTCAGGAAGAACTAGGAATCCCTGTTTTTTACGAACCCCAACAAATCACACTTAATGACAAAACGTTTTTTATCGGACATGGCGATGGATTAGGTCCAGGCGATAAGGGGTATAAACGCATGAAAAAAATGCTGAGCAACCGGTTTAATCAATGGATTTACCGTTGGATTCATCCCGATTTAGGGTTGCGTATTGCCCAGCACTTATCTCTGAAAAACCGATTGATTTCTGGCGATGATGATAAAGTGTACAACGGACCAGACAGCGAATGGTTGGTACATTTTTGTAGAGAAAAATTGGAGACTCAAGACATGGATTATTTTGTGTTTGGACACCGTCATTTGCCACTAGACATTGAGTTGCCTAAAAATTCACGCTATATAAACCTAGGTGATTGGATTGAATACAATACGTATGCTGTATTTGACGGCGAAAACCTTAGCCTTACCTCCTTAGATGCTTGAACATAAAAAACACGAATACGAATACGCAGTACTTGTTGGAATTATTACCCAAGAACAAACCGTCCAGATGGTCAGCGACTACATGGACGAGCTTGAATTTTTGACCCTAACCGCAGGGGCCAAGGTCCTTAAACGCTATACACAAAAGCTTGAAACGCCGCATCCTAAAACGTTTATAGGCAGTGGAAAAATTGAAGAAGTGGAAGCCTATGTTAAAGCCAACGATGTAAGCACGGTTATTTTTGACGATGAACTCACGCCAGCGCAACAAGCAAACATTGAAGAATTACTCAAATGTAAAATCCTCGATCGCACAGGGCTTATCCTTGATATTTTTGCGCAGCGCGCCCAAACAAGCTATGCGCGTACTCAAGTGGAATTGGCACAATATCAGTACCTGCTCCCGCGGCTAAAAGGCCTTTGGACACACTTGGAACGTCAAAAAGGGGGTATTGGAATGCGTGGTCCTGGAGAGACCGAAATAGAAACGGATCGTCGAATTGTTCGGGATAAAATTACATTGTTAAAAAAGAAACTAGCAACCATAGACCGTCAAATGGCAACCCAAAGAGGTAACCGTGGTTCATTGATTCGTGTAGCTTTAGTGGGCTATACCAACGTAGGTAAATCGACCTTGATGAACGTACTCAGTAAGAGCGATGTGTTTGCCGAAAATAAACTTTTTGCAACCTTAGATACTACGGTTCGTAAGGTCGTTGTGGGGAATCTTCCGTTTTTGTTATCCGATACCGTTGGATTTATTCGCAAACTGCCAACACAGTTGGTAGAGAGTTTTAAAAGTACGCTTGACGAAGTACACGAAGCAGATTTATTATTACACGTTGTTGATATTGCACACCCACAATTTGAGGCACATATCAATTCTGTAAATGAGCTACTTGCCGAACTTAAAGTACAGGACAAGCCTATCCTTATGGTCTTTAATAAAATAGACGCCTACAAAGCCGAGGATTTTGATGAAACCGATTTAATGATAGAACGTGGTAGCGCACATTACAGCCTAGAAGAGTGGAAAGAAACCTGGATGGCAAAAACCCAAGGGGATGCCGTTTTTGTGTCTGCTATAGAAAAACAGCATATGGATACTTTTCGAAATCGATTATATCAGAAAGTCCGGGAATTACACATTACACGCTTTCCGTACAATCATTTTTTATACCCCGAAATTGAAGTTGAGTAGTAGTACATACTACTTCAATTCTATTTGTATTCCAACACCAAACACTTCACGAACTTGTAAACGTTTTACGGCATTGTCGTCATAGACCAATTGTAAAATAATGTTGGTAGACACATAGTCATTTACTTTTAGCTCTGCAGTAACTTGATAGTCTATATCCACATTTTCAGCTTTGTCTAAATAATCTGAATACAAACCAAGACGCTGTTCAAGCGTCATGTTTTCCATAGGGGAGAACTTATAAAACGCATTAACAGATGCTCCAAGTTCAAAACGGTGGTTATCCCCTTTACGTACTCCAAAATACTCTTTGCCTTCCTCTAAATCCATAGTAAACTTTCTACTAACCAACGTAAGTCGTTGCGTAAAAGGCGCAATGTTTACCCAAAGGTTTTTGGATTTTTTCCAATACAAACCTACCCCTAGCTGAACATATACGGGTGAGAAAAAATGGGTTCTCAACGAACGGGTTTCATTGCCATTCTCATTTTCACCATATTGATAACCACGTGCAAACTGCGTTTTAACCCCGAAAACCGTAGAGTAACTCCATTGTTCAGAGAAGTTTTTTCCGAGAAATGATTGTAGATCAAAACGGTCGTTAGTTTTTCGTACAAACTTACTCCCACTAATTTTTGTTAGACCAAAATCCCCCAGAAATTTAGTATCCCAATTCCAGCCGTTTTTCTTGTAGCTTAGATCATAATCCATATGAAAGCTTAGCGAAACACTATTTTGACCCCCAGATGCCCATTCACTAAAAGCAGACTGATTGAATAATAGTTTTGCATCACCCCCTCTATTCCAATCAAGTACGGGAGTTTGGATGGAGTCGGTTTGGGCATAAAGTGTTACGGAAATGAGTAATGTAAAAAGTATAAAGAAAGGCTTTCTCATACGTCAATTTTAAGATTTGTTATACAAAGGTACAGAAGAACAAGCTTCTCCATATGATAATTTGCGTACTATTGGAGTTAATTTTTCGGCTAATATTCCTAACGCTTGTTGCGGCACTGGTTTATTGGAACATCCTTTTATCATGACCAACCCATTTTGATAGGGGGTTGTGTCAAAACTAAAAAGAATTTCTGTAAAAAGCTGCTGCTCTAGGGTTTCGAGATTTCCCACGACAACCTTCTTTACCAATGGTTGCAAATACGTTAATACAAGCAGTGTGGCCCATTGAGGAACGATAATGTCTTTAGGACAATGGATTGCTACGAAATGGTTTTGGTATGCCTTCCAGTTGTGGCTTTTTAAGCGTTCTCGAAAAGCTTTTTCGCGCAACACGATACCGTCATCCAAAAAAGGGGTAATCGACAATAATGTTCGGGTTCCATCTTGGTACAAGTCCTCCAAGTCAATCACCTGGAGCGTACTATTTGCAACGCGATTAATAATCTGATCAGCCATTATAAAAACCCGAGTTCAAGTTGTGCCTCTTCACTCATCAAATCACGTGTCCATGGCGGATCGAAGGTTAGTTCCAATTCGACCTCGTTTACCTCGTCTAAGGAACGCACCTTTTCTTTTACCTCTTGCGGTAAGGACTCTGCTACTGGGCAGTTTGGTGTGGTAAGCGTCATGAGTATTTTAACGTCATTGTCTTCATTGACAAATACGTCATAGATGAGACCGAGTTCGTAAATATCAACTGGGATTTCTGGGTCAAAAATGGTTTTTAACACCCGTACAATTTTGTCTCCTAATGCTGCTGTATCCATGCTTATGAAAGTTGTGTTTGGTACGCAAGAGCGTACATTTTTAATTGTTTTATCATTGACACCAAACCGTTGGCACGCGTAGGCGAAAGATGTTCTTTTAGCCCAATTTCGTCTATAAATCCAGTTTCAGAAGTTAAAATTTCTTTTGGATGTTGGTTTGAAAATACTCGAATAAGTATCGCAATTATACCTTTTGTAATTATGGCATCACTATCAGCGGTAAAGGCAATTTTGTCATCGTTTAGTGTTGCGTGTACCCAAACCTTGCTTTGACATCCTTTTATAATATGATCATCGTTTTTATACTCAGCTGAAATCAGCGGTAAAGACTTACCAAGTTCAATCATATATTCATAGCGTTGCATCCAGTCGTCAAAGAGGGCAAACTCAGCTACAATTTCCTGTTGTTTTTCAGCTATAGTCATAAGGTAAAGATACGGATTAACGCAACATATCAACGGCCTTTTCTACTCCTGCAACAAAGCGCTCTACTTCTTCGTGCGTATTATAAAAAGCAAAAGAGGCGCGTATGGTTCCAGGGATTTGGTAGTAGTCCATAATGGGTTGGCAACAGTGATGTCCCGTGCGAACTGCAATTCCCATTTTATCGAGTAATGTACCTATATCGTAAGGGTGAATACCCGCTATATTAAATGAAATAACGGCTACTTTATGTGCTACATCGCCATAAATGTGTAACCCCTCAATATGTTTTAGTTTCTCCGTTGCATGTTGTAACAAATCGTTTTCATGAGCAGCAATAGCATCAAAGCCAATTCCCTGCATATAGTCGATAGCAGCACCAAAGCCTACTCCGCCAGCAATGTTAGGAGTTCCTGCTTCAAATTTATGGGGTAAATCTGCATAGGTTGTCTTCTCAAAAGTTACTTGATCAATCATTTCACCTCCTCCTTGGTATGGTGGAAGTTTACGGAGCCATTCCTCTTTGCCATACAACATGCCAATGCCAGTTGGCCCACAAATTTTATGCGCCGATGTTGTATAAAATTCCACATCTAAAGCTTGTACATCTGGCACCATGTGTGGTGTCGCTTGAGCACCATCTATTAGCACCGCAGCGCCAACCGCATGGGCTTGTGATATAATGGATTCAATAGGGTTGATTATCCCCAATGCATTAGAAACGTGGTTTACAAAAACCACTTTTGTTCGACTGCTTAAAAGTTGCTTATAAGCTTCCATGTCAAGGGTGCCGTTCTCGGTCATGGGAATGACGAGAAGTTTTGCTCCTGTGCGTTCGCATAGCATTTGCCACGGTACGATGTTGGCATGGTGTTCCAAAGCCGAAACGATTAACTCATCCCCTTTTTCAACTAGTGATGTAAAGCCACTTGCTACAAGATTAATGGCATGCGTGGTCCCTGAAGTCAGAATAATTTCGTGGGCATGAGCTGCATTGAAATGCAGTTGGATTTTTTGACGTGCTTGTTCAAATTGATCGGTAGCCTCCTGGCTTAGGGCATGTACACCACGGTGGATATTGGCGTTGGTATGCTTGTAATAATCGCTAATAGCATCGATTACTGGAAGTGGAGTTTGTGAGGTTGCCGCATTATCTAGATACACTAAATCTTGCCCATTTACTTGACGCTTTAAAATGGGGAAGTCATCCCTTATACCAGAAACGTCTAGTGGTGTTTTAAACATCAAATCCAATATTTACCCCCAACTTTTCGGCAATCAATTTATTGATACGCTTTTTAACGGAGTCAATTTGTACACTTTGCAACACGTTGTTGGCAAAGGCATACGTCAGTAATCCACGAGCCTCTTTTTTAGGAATACCCCGTGTTTGAAGGTAAAAAAGGGCATCTTCGTCAAGTTGTCCAATGGTACATCCATGACTACACTTCACATCATCAGCAAAAATTTCAAGTTGCGGTTTGGTGTTTATACTTGCTTTATCATCCATCAAAATATTATTATTTTTTTGGAATGCATTTGTTTTCTGTGCTTCTTTTTCAACAACAATTTTTCCATTAAAAACTCCTGTTGCTTTTTCTGCATATATACCTTTGTAGTCTTGATGGCTTTCGCTATTAGGATGCGCGTGGTGTACTAGTGTGTGATGATCTACAAACTGTTCTCCCTCAATCAGCGTTATTCCTTTCATCGTGGAAATGATTTCAGGGGCTTTATGATAAAAATTTAGATTGTTACGAATCAATTTTCCGCCAAGTGAAAAGGTATGTACTTTGGCGTGACTGTGTTTTTGTTGAGCAATGTAGGTACTGTCAATAAGTGACGCTTGCGATTGATCGTTTTGAATTTTGTAGTAATCTAGTTGGGCATTTTGTTCGGTAAAAATTTCCGTTACTACATTGGTAAAGGTGGTATTATCACTTAAACTTTGATGACGCTCTACAACCTGTAATTCAGCATTTTTTTCCAAAACAATAAGATTGCGGGGTTGCAACAATAGTTTTGGATTTTTGGTAGTCGCAAAGTGTATTATTTGAACGGGCTTTTCAACCTGTTTTCCCTCAGGCACATAAATAAAAGCACCTTCATTGGTAAAAGCAGTATTAAGCGCCGTTAACGAGGCTTCTTTCTCGGCTATTTGATTAAAATATTTTTTAATAATCGGCGCATATTTGCGCTTGGTTAATGCAGCTGAAAGAAGGCAGATGTCTGCACCTTCATGAGTTGTTTCGGAGAGGTAGGCGTTATATATTCCATCAACAAAAACAATCTTATAGGTGTCTACATCTTGTAAGATGTATTGTTTAACCTCTTCGAGTTTTAAACTCACTTCTTCTTTGGGAAATACAGAATAGTCAACTTTGGTTAGTGCACGAAGCGACGTGTACTTCCAATCCTCCTCCTTGTTCGATGGAAATCCTTGCTGTTCAAATACTTCAATAGCTGCAGCACGCTGGTCTTGTAATTTGCGTTGAGGACCATCTTGTGCATCAAAGGCCATGTAAGACGACAATAAGGTTTCTTTAAGTTCCATTACGCTCCTTGTTTTATCCAATCATAACCCTTTTCTTCGAGCTCTAGCGCCAAATCTTTAGTTCCTGATTTTACAATTCTACCTTCGTGCAAGACATGTACAAAATCGGGAACGATATATTCCAACAAACGCTGATAATGTGTAATCACGACTATAGCGTTTTCTCCACCTTTAAGCTTGTTTACGCCATTAGCTACAATACGGAGGGCATCGATATCAAGACCAGAGTCTGTTTCATCCAAAATGGCAAGTTTTGGTTCAAGCATGGCCATTTGAAATATTTCATTTCGTTTTTTTTCACCACCAGAAAACCCTTCGTTGAGCGAGCGGGATAAAAAACGAGAATCGATTTCTAACATCGCAGCTTTTTCCCTTATCTTTTTTAACATTTCGTTGGCAGGCATGTCTTCAAGTCCTTGAGCTTTACGGGTTTGATTAATGGCTGTTTTAATAAAGTTGGTAACCGTTACACCCGGGATTTCTACAGGGTATTGAAACGATAAAAAGATACCTTTATGAGCCCGTTCGTCTGCGCTTAGTTCGGCAATATCCTCACCATTAAACAAGATAGACCCTTGCGAGACCTCGTATTCTTCATGACCGGCAATGACCGTAGATAGTGTACTTTTTCCAGAACCGTTAGGCCCCATAATGGCATGTACTTCACCAGGTTTTACGTCTAGATTTATTCCTTGAAGAATAGTTTTTCCTTCACAACCGGCATGTAAATTATCAATGCTTAGCATTCGTGTGTTTTAATTGGGTTTTATAATAGAGCGATCGACAGGGTTGGCAATGGAGTCGATAGCGGTAATTCGAATAATTTTTTCCCAGCCCTCTTCTTCTGGGTTGTCTGTTACAACCCCTTTAACATACACTTGAATCATATCGTATTCATCTCTTTTAAATGGAGAACAGAATTCATGTAACTCATGCATTTTTTCATCGATAACAACGCCATAAATTTCGGATCCTGTGTTAAGAACTGCAGCATCAGCCAAGTATAGAAACTCGCCGTTAAACGTGGGGTCATTAGATTCTTTTTTCGACGACGTTGAGCAAGAAACAAATAGAATTAAAATAATGGTAAATAAGGGTGCTTTCATACTTCTAGTTTTTATCCAACGGAGCCTTCTAAGGAAATTTCTAATAATTTTTGGGCTTCCACGGCAAATTCCATTGGTAGTTTATTTAGGACTTCTTTACTAAAACCATTTACAATCAATGCAATAGCTTTTTCGGTATCGATTCCACGTTGGTTACAATAGAAAATTTGATCTTCACCAATTTTACTGGTTGTGGCCTCGTGCTCTATCTTGGCTGTTTTACTCTTCGCTTCTATGTAAGGAAAGGTGTGCGCTCCACAACTATTCCCCATAAGTAAGGAATCGCATTGCGAAAAGTTTCGCGCATTTTTGGCATTTGCCCCCACCTTTACCAAGCCACGGTAACTGTTTTGAGAATGTCCAGCAGAAATTCCTTTAGATATAATCGTACTCTTGGTGCGTTTCCCCAAGTGGATCATTTTGGTACCTGTATCGGCTTGTTGGTAATTGTTGGTTAATGCAATAGAATAAAACTCTCCAATACTGTCGTTCCCTTTTAAAATACAGGAAGGATATTTCCAAGTTACTGCAGAACCTGTTTCTACCTGCGTCCAAGAAATTTTAGCCCGCTCGTGACAAATTCCACGCTTGGTTACAAAATTGAATACACCGCCTTTTCCGTTTTTGTCTCCAGGAAACCAGTTTTGAACGGTGGAGTATTTTATTTCAGCATCGTCTAGAGCAATAAGCTCGACTACCGCTGCGTGTAGCTGATTTTCATCACGTGCAGGAGCAGTACAGCCTTCCAAATAACTCACATAACTTCCCTCGTCAGCAATGACTAAGGTGCGTTCAAATTGTCCCGTACCCGCTTGATTAATGCGGAAATAGGTGCTTAGCTCCATGGGGCAATGTACTCCCTTTGGGATATAACAAAACGACCCATCAGAAAAAACGGCAGAGTTTAATGCAGCATAATAGTTGTCGGTACGAGGAATTACTGAACCGATGTATTTTTTTACCAATTCGGGGCGCTCTTTAATTGCCTCAGAAATAGAGCAGAAAATAATCCCTTTTTCAGCCAAGGTGTCTTTGAAGGTTGTTGCTACAGAAACAGAGTCCATAACAATATCAACAGCAACGCCAGCCAGTTTTTTTTGTTCCTCTAGTGAGATGCCTAACTTTTCAAAAGTTTTAAGTAATTCTGGATCTACCTCATCCAGGCTATCGTATTTTACTTGAGATTTTGGTGCAGAATAATAGGAAATACTTTGTAAATCGGGTTTTTTGTAGGTTACATTTGCCCAGTCAGGTTCTTCCATTTTCAGGAATTTTTCATAAGCATCAAGACGCCATTCCGTCATCCAATTGGGTTCGTTTTTGCGCTTAGATATGGCTCTAACGATATCCTCATTTAATCCAACAGGGAAGGTGTCGGAATCAATATCCGTGTAAAAACCGTATTCGTACTCTTTGGTTTCGAGCTCTTTTTTTAATTCTTCTTCTGTATATGCCATAGCATGTTTTTAAAGCGAAAAACTTTCTCCACATCCACAGGTTCGGTTGGCATTGGGATTGTTAAACACAAACCCTTTACCGTTTAAACCTCCAGAGTATTCAAGGGTGGTTCCAACAAGATACAAAATGCTTTTTTTATCGACGACAATGCGCACATTGTTGTCTTCAAAAACCTTGTCGTTTTCCATGAGATCAGTATCAAACTTTAGCTCATACGACAACCCAGAACAACCACCACTTTTAACGCCTACGCGCACAAAGTGTGAGTTTGTGTCTACACCATCGTTTTGCATCATCTGCGCCACTTGGTCTCGTGCTTGAGGAGAAACTTTTATCATTGCTTTATTTGGATTAATTCCAAAGTACAAATATAAGGCATTTACCATTGATAGAATAGCGGGGTTATACGCTTTATAAATAGTGGTATAGCATTTTACAAAACAAATCCGTAATCTTATCAAAATACGCTAAGTTTGCGCCATGATAGAACCTAAAAACCCATCTAAAACAGCCTTAGACTCGCTGGGTGAATTTGCCTTAATAGAGCACCTCACGAAAGCAGCAACAACGGCCTTACCCTCTACAATTCTTGGTGTAGGTGATGATGCAGCTGTTATAAATCACGATGGGGAAACGGTTGTAAGTACTGATATGCTTATTGAGGGTGTCCATTTTGACTTGGGCTATATGCCTCTTAAACATTTGGGCTATAAAGCCGTGGTCGTAAACCTTTCAGATATTTATGCCATGGGCGCTCAGGCTACCCAAATATTGGTGTCTTTAGCGGTATCAAGCCGGTTCTCATTAGAGGCCGTTGAGGAATTATACGCTGGAATATACCTGGCATGCAAAACTTATGGAGTTGACTTGGTTGGCGGGGATACTACTTCATCCAAACAAGGACTTCAATTATCAGTAACAGCCCTGGGTACAACATCCAATACAGGGGCAGTATTGCGAAGTGGTGCTTCTGACAACGATCTTTTAGTTGTTTCAGGCGATATTGGAGCAGCGTATATGGGCTTGCAAGTATTGGCACGAGAAAATGATGTTTTTAAGGCCAACCCCAATCACAAACCCGATCTAGAGCCATACAGTTATTTGGTAGAACGTCAACTGAAACCCGAAGCCCGAAAAGATATCGTAAGCCTTCTGGAAGCTCTAGAAGTAATCCCCACAGCAATGATAGACATTAGTGATGGCTTGTCTTCTGAAGTGATGCACTTATGTCAAAAAAGTGAGGTTGGCTGTAGGGTCTATGAAGACAAACTTCCTTTAGATCCACAGTTTATATCGGTTTGTGATGAATTTAATATCGATAGTACAACCATTGCCCTTAGTGGTGGTGAAGACTACGAGCTTTTATTTACCGTCAAACAAGAAGATTTTGATAAAATTAAGGGAAACCCTAATCTTAGCATTATTGGTCATATGACTTCAAAAGATCAAGGTGTAAGTTTAGTTACCCGAGGGGATGAAGTTATTCCACTCAAAGCCCAAGGCTGGAAGGCATTTTAAGCCTGCATTAAATCTTCAATTTCATCGGGGTCAAGAGGAATATTGGCCATAAGATTTATGGGCGCACCCGATGCCTGTACGACCACATCATCTTCTAAACGAATACCAAACTCCTCATCAGGAATATAAATCCCCGGCTCAACGGTAAACACCATGTTTGCTTGCATAGGTTCGTCTAACAGGCCGTAGTCATGAGTATCTAGGCCCAAATGATGGGAGGTGCCGTGCATAAAATATTTTTTATACGCGTTGGGATTTTCGGCAACATCCTTTTTACTCAAAAGTTTTAAATCTACAAGTGCACTGCTCATTAGCTTGCCTACTTCAATGTGGTATGCTTTCCATAAAACGCCTGGGACAAGCAATTGCGTAGCGCTATTTTTAACATGTAAAACAGCATCGTAAACAGCACGTTGTCGTTTTGTAAAGGTTCCTGAAACAGGAATGGTACGGGTCATGTCCGAAGAATAATTGCCGTATTCTGCTCCTACATCCATCAAAATCAATGCGCCTGCCCGACACTGTTTGTTGTTTTCAATATAGTGCAACACATTGTTGTTTTTTCCAGATGCAATGATGGGAGTGTAGGCAAAACCTTTTGAGCGATTTCGTAAAAACTCATGGGCAAATTCGGCCTCAATTTCGTACTCCCAAACACCAGGTTGCACAAATTCCAATACCCGCCGAAATCCTTTTTCCGTAATGGCGCAGGCACGGCTAATCTGTTTAATTTCTTCTTCTTCTTTAACAGAGCGTAGTTGCTGTAAAATGGGATTACTCTTTTGGTAATCGTGGGTAGGAAACTCCTTTTTGCACCACGCAATGAATCGATCTTCACGTGTTTGCGTTTCTACCTTGGCACGGTAGTGTTCGTTGGTGTTGATATAAATATGCGTTGCTTGTGCTGCTAATTCCGAAAAGGTTTTTTCGAAGCTTGAAGCCCACAAAACCGTTTGGATTCCGGACACCTCAGTGGCCTCATTTTGTGTGAGTTTATGCCCTTCCCAAACAGCAATATGTGGGTTGGTTTCACGCACAAAAACCATCTCGCGATGCGCCGGATTTTTAGCATCTGGATACAGTACTAGAATTGTTTCCTCTTGATCAACCCCACTTAAGTAAAAAATGTCACGATGTTGCTCAAAGGGGAGCGTGCTGTCGGCACTAATGGGGTAGATGTCGTTGGAGTTAAACACAGCAATACTGTTGGGCTTTAGATGTTGCGCAAAACGCTTACGATTATTACAAAACACCTTTGCAGGTAGTTGAGAGTATTTCATGGTTAAAAATAACGAAATAAAACCGTTCGAATTGTTTCATCTTTACATGGCGTTCTAAAGTTTTTATTTAACAGAAGTCCCCATTTATTGTTAGAATTATCCTAAATAGCTGAAAAGCTTTGGTGTTCAGGGGTTCAGCACCTAATTTTGCAGTTCAAATAAAACCAAAACAAATGAGTGTTGCCTTATCTTCAACGATCCTACGAAAAGTAGCCATGGCATTATCTGGCCTCTTTTTGATGGTTTTCTTGCTCCAACATTTTGTAATTAATATTACCTCTGTTTTTAGCGAGACTACGTTTAATCAAATTTCCCATTTTATGGGAACCAACCCCCTAGTGCAGTTTTTGCTTCAACCCATTCTTATAGGAGGTGTCATTTTTCATTTTGTAATGGGGTTTGTTCTTGACTGGCAAAACAAACGAGCTCGAGGCACTAAGTACGCAATGTATAAAGGAAATGCCAATGCCAGTTGGGTATCTAGAAACATGCTTGTTTCTGGTGCTACCATTCTTGCTTTTTTGGGACTTCACTTCTATGATTTTTGGGTTCCAGAGATAAATTATAAATACATTGAAGTCCTTCCCGAAGACCCTAATCGCTATTATGAGGAGCTGGTACATAAATTCGATGACCTTATTCGTGTTATTCTTTATGTTGTCTCGTTTTTCTTTTTGTCGCTACACTTATCGCACGGCTTTTCATCAGCCTTTCAATCAATGGGATTCAATAATAAATACACATCATTTGTCAAAACCCTTGGTAAAATTTATGCCATAGGAGTTCCTGCTGGGTTTGCCTTTATCGCTTTTTTTCATTTTTTAAATCACTAACATGGCCAAATTAGACGCTAATATCCCCGAAGGTCCAATAGCCGAAAAGTGGACCAATCATAAAAACAACATCCGTTTGGTAAGCCCCGCCAACAAGCGTCAGATAGACGTTATTGTCGTAGGGACTGGCTTGGCAGGAGGTTCAGCTGCAGCCACACTTGCAGAGTTGGGTTATAATGTAAAGGCATTTTGTTTTCAAGACTCCCCCCGAAGAGCACATTCCATTGCAGCTCAAGGAGGAATCAATGCTGCAAAAAATTATCAAGGTGATGGAGATTCTACCTACCGCTTGTTTTACGATACGGTTAAAGGTGGAGATTACCGCTCAAGAGAAGCCAATGTATATCGCTTGGCGGAGGTATCAACCAATATTATTGACCAATGTGTTGCACAGGGCGTGCCTTTTGCACGTGATTACGGAGGACTTCTTGACAACCGCTCGTTTGGAGGGGTACTTGTATCGCGAACGTTTTACGCAAAAGGGCAAACAGGACAGCAATTACTACTTGGCGCCTATTCAGCAATGAATCGCCAGATTGGTCGTGGAAAAATTAAAATGTACAACCGTCACGAAATGCTAGATTTGGTAAAAGTAGACGGCAAAGCACGGGGTATTATCACACGTAATTTAATTACGGGCGAAATTGAAAGACATGCGGCTCACGCTGTAGTAATTGCTTCTGGAGGCTATGGAAACTTATTTTATCTTTCTACCAATGCTATGGGTAGTAATGTGTCAGCATCTTGGAAGATCCATAAAAAGGGAGCATACTTTGCCAATCCATGCTTTACACAAATCCACCCAACATGTATTCCTGTGTCTGGTGATCATCAATCCAAACTGACATTGATGTCTGAATCCTTGCGTAATGATGGTCGGATTTGGGTTCCCAAAAAGAAAGAGGATGCTCAGGCAATCCGAGACGGAAAACTTAAACCAACCGAACTAGCAGAAGACGATCGCGATTACTATTTAGAACGTCGCTATCCTGCCTTTGGAAACCTTGTGCCACGTGATGTGGCTTCCCGCGCATCCAAAGAACGATGCGACGAAGGATACGGGGTTAACAAAACAGGAGAGGCAGTTTATCTAGATTTTGCGGATGCTGTCGTACGGTATGGTAAAGAAAAAGCCCACGTAAAAGGCTTGGATGAAAACGATCAGGTCCTTGTAGAAAAACTAGGCAAGGAAGTGATTAAGGCCAAGTATGGGAACTTGTTCCAGATGTATGAGAAAATCGTAGATCAGAACCCTTACGAAACTCCAATGATGATTTACCCTGCGGTTCACTACACTATGGGTGGGGTTTGGGTAGATTATAATTTAATGACGACCGTTCCTGGTTGTTTTGCCATTGGAGAAGCTAATTTCTCTGACCACGGAGCCAACCGATTAGGAGCCTCGGCACTTATGCAAGGGTTGGCCGATGGATATTTTGTACTGCCATATACCATAGGCGATTATTTGGCAGACGATATTCGTACAGGTCCAATAGCAACTGATACTCCTGAATTTGATGAAGCTGAACAAAGTGTACGTGCACAAATTGAGGCCTTAATGAACAATAAAGGCTCCAAAACGGTAGATTATTTCCACCGTAAATTGGGAAAAATTATTTGGAATAAATGTGGAATGTCCCGAAACGAGAAAGGGCTAAACGAAGCGATGGAAGAGGTTGAGGCACTTCGTGAAGAATTTTATAAGGATGTGTTTATTCCCGGAACTTCAGAGTCTTTCAACGAGCCCTTGGCCAAAGCCTTGCGCGTTGCCGATTTTTTAGAATTAGGCGAGTTATTTGCCAAAGACGCCTTGGTGCGAAATGAATCTTGCGGAGGCCATTTCCGAGAAGAATCCCAAAGTAAGGAAGGTGAGGCCTTAAGAGATGATGCCAACTTTACCTTTGTTTCGGCTTGGGAGTACAAAGGCACGCCTAGCGAAGCAAAACTGCATAAGGAAATGCTGAATTATGAGAATATTGAATTAAAAACCCGGTCATACAAATAGCGATGAAACTGACACTAAAAATATGGCGTCAAGAAAACGCCAACGCAAAAGGAAGCATGCAAACCTACACCCTTGACGGTGTTTCACCCGACATGTCGTTTTTGGAAATGATGGATGTGTTGAACGAACAACTCATGGAGCAGGAGATTGACCCTGTGGCCTTTGATCACGATTGTCGCGAAGGAATTTGTGGGTCGTGTTCTATGTTTATTAATGGAGAGGCTCATGGCCCCGATCGATTGGTAACCACTTGTCAATTACACATGCGTAAGTTCAAAGATGGAGACACCATTCACATTGAACCATTTCGCGCCCAACCATTTCCTGTAATTAAGGACTTGGTAGTAGATCGTACGGCTTTTGATCGTATTCAGCATGCAGGCGGATTTGTTTCGGTAAACACTTCGGGTAACACCCAAGATGCCAATGCAATTCCAATAGAAAAGGCAGATGCCGATAAGGCTTTTGATGCAGCCGCTTGTATTGGATGTGGTGCCTGTGTGGCAACCTGTAAAAATGCTTCGGCAATGTTATTTGTTTCAGCCAAAGTATCGCAATACGCGCTACTCCCTCAAGGGCAAGTTGAAGCTACTGACCGTGTGCTAAATATGGTAAAGCAAATGGACGAAGAGGGCTTTGGTAATTGTACCAATACGGGTGCTTGCGAAGTAGAATGCCCTAAGGGAATTTCCCTCGAAAATATTGCTCGAATGAACCGTGAATTTTTATCGGCAAACATTAAGGGTTAGAGCGGTGTACTGATCATCCATTGAATTCCAAATTTATCGACACACATGCCCCAATAGCAACCCCAAAAGGTTTTTGAGAGTGGCATAACGGCTTGTCCATCCTCAGACATACCAGCAAACAATCGATCTGCTTCTTTCTTGTTTTCAACATCTAATGAAATGGAGTAGTTGTTTCCAGGCTTGAACTGTTGACAAAATTCACCTGCAACATCACTTCCCATAATGGCTACTGTCCCGTTGATGATAATGGAGCAATGCATTATACGGTTTTGATATTTTTCACCCACATCAGGCATTCCAGAGTTGGGTGGTGCTTCCGCATAGGTCATGGTTTCGGAAATTTTTGTTTTTAAAACTTTGGAATAGTGCGCAAAGGCTTCTTTACAGTTGCCATCAAAGTTGAGGTAAAGACTTAAAGATTTCATGAATATTTGATTTAGGTTTTCTAAAATTACAAAAAATCTATCTTTAACATATGAAACTTCTGCATATTGCCTTACTACAATCCGATCTTATTTGGCACAACCCCAAAGCAAACCAAGCGCAGTTTTCTCAAGATATAGCGTCTATTACCAAAGAAATTGACCTAATTGTATTGCCCGAAATGTGGGCCACAGGCTTTAGTATGACGCCTCAAGAAGTTGCTGAACCCATGGGTGGTTTATCAGTACAATGGATGCAACATACGGCTAAAACCTATAATGCAGCGGTCTGCGGCAGCCTGGCTATTAAAGAAGGAGATTCTTTTTTTAACCGTTTTATTTTTGCCCACCCAAACGGAAAGCTAGACTTTTACGATAAAGCCCATCCATATACCCCGTCGGGAGAATCGAAGGTATACATAGCGGGAAAGAAAAGCATCTTAATTGAATATGCGGGCTTCCGCATCCGCCCGTTGGTGTGTTATGACTTGCGTTTTCCTGTTTTTGCTCGAAATACTGATAATTACGATTTGTTGCTTTGTGTCGCGAACTGGCCAGCTCCCCGTACTCAGGCATGGAATGCACTCTTACGTGCTCGAGCTATTGAAAATATGGCATATTGTATTGGCGTAAATCGAAGTGGAAAAGACGCTTATCGGTTACACTATTCAGGAGCATCAGCGGCCTATAACGCGCTAGGGGACGAGTTGATTTTTTTAGATGCTGAGTCAGAAACCTCTGTAGTTTCGATTGATTTAAAAGAATTGCACACCCTTAGAGAAAAACTTCCTTTTTTAAATGACCGTGATGCGTTTACTCTAGGATAAACTGTTCTTGCAATTCCCAATTGGCACGAACATCTAACAACGGAGCAAAATGATATACGGCTTCAGGTTTTTGTTTACTTAGGTAGTTTCCGGTGTCCCACTTCCCATTCTTATTTTCATCTATGCGTACGCGTATGTAATATTTATTGGGCAAAATATATGCAAAGCGGTAAAGCCCTCTTGGTTCGCTGCTGTATATGGAACGGACAATATCTTCATTTTCATTTAATAAATCAATAAATAGTGGAAGTGATGGCGCATTCCCTAGTCGTAATGATAAGTTTCCATAATCAATGCGGCTTTTCGTGCTTAATGAAATTGATACGCTATCATTAGGCGTTTCAAAAAAGTCAGTAATTGCTCCGGGCAACAGTTCAAAGTGGTATTTTTCTTTTGGAAAAAGATCAAAGATGAGTTGTAATTCATGTTTACCGTTTTGCGATATCCTAAACGGCAAAAGAGTAGAGTCTTTAGCACGCAGACGCATAGAATCTTGTACGATCTTTTGAATGGGGGTATTTGTAATAAGCTTAAGCGTATCGGTAAGGTGTAAAATTCCGGTTGGAGTAAAAGATATTTTGAGAGAGTCTGGTTCGGCCTTACGCATTCTGTAGTCATAAAATTGTTCGAGGGTATCATGTCGCAGCGTAAAACGAAGTGAGTCAGCCGCAATCCCTTTAAACCAATAATAAAGAGTATCCTTTTCACTATCTCGAGTAATAATCGATGCGAAACTATCGCTCACCGTTTCATGGAGTTCAATTTCAATAGCATCGCTTCCTGTAAAACCAAAGCCTATGCGTTGCTTACCAGCTTGGTAAGCTTTCCCAAAAGAAAAAGCAGGAGTTTCTTTGAAAAGAGATAACTGAAAAAGACTATCGTTAGGCAGTGTAATAACATCCTGGATTACATCAATTTTATCTACAGATGGATTATATAGATAGTTTTTTGCAGCATCTTTTTGAGCTACAAGGAGGTATTTTCCAGCTTTAAGATTTGGCAGGGTGACTTCAGTTAAACTATCAAGTGTATTGGCGTAATAAAGCGGTTTCTCTTTAAAGATAATAGAGTCAGAAAACGTACTATCTACAGGATAAAGCATTAAGGATATAAAAGACTCTGGAGTTCTTGCCAAGGCATCCGAAACAGATGCACGGAGGGAAAGTGAATCTATGGCTTCTCCAGTTGAAAACACATAGCTAAAAAACGAGAATGGATTCCCTTCATTATTATCTTCAATACTTTCTCCAAAATTGAAGGAATAGGTTGTGTTGGGCGCCAAAGAATCCAAGAATTCAATTTGAAGGTATTTGGCCGCCATACTTTGTGGTGAAATAATGTAGGTGCTTTGCTCCATTGGCGGAGAAATAACCAACTGCTCGTTTAGCTTTTTTAGCTTTATATATTCGTCAAAATAGATTCGAACCCGATCTTTTTTAAAAGAAACTGTTTTTTGAGGAGGATCAGCTCGTAGCATAACCGGTGGTGTTTCGTCTTTTGGGCCACCAGTGGGTGAGCCACGCCGTGCACATTGTACAAAAAGCACACAAAGTAACAGTATGGCAAATCGCTTTTTTAACATTACACAAAATAACGATTATTTTCTCGCTTACGGAAGGATGTCTTGCGTATAAGCCATTCCCGAGATCGAAATTTCTTTTGAAACATGTTTTAATAAGGTGTGCCCACATGCGGTTAGCGTTGCCCCAGTAGTTATAACATCGTCAACGATTAAAATATGGGTAAAACAATGTTTACCACGAACTTCAAAGGCGTCTTTAACTTCATTCCAACGTGCTTCATGTGACATTTGAACAAGTGTTTTGGTTTGTCTTTTTCTATAAAGTACTGAATCAAGGTATGGTATTCCCAAGTGTTTTGCCAGAAATTGCCCAAATAGCTTTACTTGATTATATCCTCGTTTTCGTTCACGTGCAGCGTGCAAAGGCACTGGAATTACCGCTTCACAAGTATAAATGGGATGTGTTTTTGGAATAAATGAAGTTGATTGTTGAGCTACCCAAGTTGCAACATCTTTTTTGCCCTGATATTTTAACGCATGGATTAACGGCTGTATGGGAGATTGTTGTTGAAAATAATAAGGCGCATATGCACTTGTTATGGGGAAGGCTTCTAAAAGCGAGCGTTCTAATGGATTTGTGACCCCTTGTTCAAAATATGTTCTGGGCAGTTTCGATTTACAACTAAGGCAGAGCCATTGCAGTGCTTTAGGAAGCACATTGCCACAATTCAAACAACATTGTGGAAACCAAACCTGTAATAAATCCTTTAGCATAGAAGGTGTCGCAAGAAAATTAGGGTCTTATAAATTACGAAACTTATCCTATTTTTGCCACATGGCAGATCAAGAGTTGTTTAAAAAAGTTTTATCCCATGCCAAAGAGTATGGGTTTGTTTTTCCTTCAAGTGAAATTTACGATGGTTTAAGTGCCGTTTATGACTATGGTCAGCAAGGAGTGGCACTTAAAAAGAACCTTCGAGATTATTGGTGGAAAGCAATGGTGCAACTCAATGAAAATATTGTTGGATTAGATGCAGCTATTTTGATGCATCCTACGACTTGGAAAGCGTCGGGTCACGTCGATGCGTTTAACGATCCGCTAATAGATAATAAAGATTCTAAAAAGCGTTACCGTGCCGATGTATTGGTAGAGGACTATGTAGGGAAACTAGATGCTAAAATTGAAAAAGAGGTAAAAAAAGCAGCCAAACGCTTTGGCGATTCCTTTGACAAAGGACAATTTTTGACCACCAACCCTCGTGTGCTTGGCCATAAAGAAAAAGGCGATGCTATATTAAAACGCTTGGGTAAGTCGCTTGAAAAAGAAGACTTAACTGATGTAAAAGCTTTAATTGAAGAATTGGAAATCGCCTGCCCGCTTTCTGGATCTAGAAACTGGACAGAAGTCAAGCAGTTTAACTTAATGTTTGGAACCAAACTAGGGGCTTCTGCCGAAAGCGCAACCGAGCTTTATTTACGTCCAGAAACCGCACAAGGTATTTTTGTTAACTTCTCAAACGTTCAAAAAACTGGACGGATGAAGCTGCCTTTTGGTATTGCTCAAACTGGGAAAGCTTTTCGCAACGAGATTGTAGCCCGTCAGTTTATATTTCGGATGCGTGAGTTTGAGCAGATGGAGATGCAGTTTTTTATTCCTCCTGGAACCCAAAAAGAATGGTATGCACACTGGAAAAAAACTCGATTAAAATGGCACCACTCTTTAGGCTTGGGCGCTGATAATTACCGCTTTCACGATCACGAAAAACTCGCCCATTATGCTGATGCTGCCTGCGATATTGAGTTTCGTTTTCCTTTTGGATTTAAAGAACTTGAAGGGATTCATTCACGGACAGACTTCGACCTAAGCAGTCACGAAAAATTTTCGGGTAAAAAATTACAATATTTTGACACAGAACGTCAAGAAAATTATGTGCCTTATGTTTTGGAAACTTCCATTGGCTTAGATCGATTGTTTTTGGCGGTATTTTCGCATGCATTGCAAGAAGAAACTCTTGAAGATGGATCTAGCCGTACCGTATTGCGTTTGCCTGCCGTAGTGGCTCCTACTAAAGTTGCTGTATTGCCATTGGTAAAAAAAGACGGACTTCCCGATATCGCGAAAGAGTTTGTAGAGGAACTCAAATGGGACATGGCAGTTACTTATGATGAAAAAGATGCTGTTGGTCGTCGATACAGACGCCAAGATGCACTTGGAACGCCATTTTGTATTACCGTTGATCACCAGACGCTTGAAGATAAAACGGTTACCATCCGTCATCGAGATACTATGGAGCAAGAACGCGTATCCTTATCACAAGCAAAAGAAAAGATTGACAATGCCGTGTCGTTTAAGACATGGCTAACAGATGCTGTTTAAAAACGCTTTCCAATTGCTAACCCGATTCTTCCATGGCCCTCGGGCTCATATCCTGAATCACTTTTGGTAAAATAACGCCCAAATCCCGCAGAGACTTCAAATGAAAAACCGTTACGGTTCACCCATTTCTTGCCTATACCAACTCCCATGGAAAATTGGAATTCATCATCTGATCTTTCAGAGTTATTGTAATAATATTCATCAAAATTTACTGACGCAAAAGAGCTAAAGACCTCAATAAAAAGGCCGCTGGCACCAAAGTCTTTTCGATTTAAGAAATAAAAGCGGTAATAGGGGGTAACAGCAAAATTTTGATAGGTAGCCTCGTTATCTCCAAAATTAGCAAATACCGAAACCCCATACCCGTTTGAGGAATCTACAATACGTTCATAGTATATGTGAATTGCTGGATGAACAACAAGGTCAAGGGCGTTTAGACGAATTTCGTGTGAACCATAAGAGTCGGCATAGTCGAAAGAGGAATCTTTTACAATTTCAACTTTAGTGACTTCTTCGTCGTAGGTTTCTTCTTGAGCATAAACTCCTAAAAAGAGAAAAAGAATGAAAAAATATAATAAGAACTGTTTCATTGGTTTGGGGATTTAGTTCTTTCAAAAATAAGTAATTTCTGGTTTTAGTTTGTACTTTTGCTTTAATGAATATCATTTCATACAACGTTAATGGCATTCGCGCTGTTCTTAAAAAAGGATTTTTAGACTGGTTGCAAGCAGCTTCTCCAGATGTTATATGTTTACAGGAAACAAAAGCGCACCCTGATCAACTCGATTTAAGCGTTTTTGAGCAAGCAGGATACCCGTATCACTATTGGTTTTCTGCTCAAAAAAAAGGCTACAGCTCTGTTGCCATCTTGTGCAAGGAACAACCTAAGCATGTAGCATACGGTACAGGAATAGACTATATGGACTTTGAAGGACGTAATATTCGTGTGGATTTTGATACGGTTTCAGTGATGAGTTTGTACCTCCCTTCAGGAACTAATCCTGATAGACTGGCGTATAAGTTTACCTACATGGATGATTTTAGGGACTACGTAAATGCCCTTAAAAAAGACATTCCTAACCTTGTTATTTGTGGAGATTACAACATATGTCATGAAGCTATAGACATTCATGATCCCGTTCGAAACGCTAAGGTTTCGGGTTTTCTCCCCGAGGAACGTACATGGCTTGATGGATTTATTGGCAGTGGTTTTATCGACTCCTTTCGTCATTTAAATAACGAGCCACATCAATACAGTTGGTGGAGTTATCGCGCTAATTCACGCGCCAACAATAAGGGTTGGCGGATAGATTATGCTATGGTAAGCGAACCACTAAAAAACTCCATTTCTCGCGCCTATATCTTACCTCAAGCTAACCACTCGGATCACTGTCCGGTTGGTGTAACATTAGATATATAAAATGAAATATACTTCGATTCCTAAGACCGATATTCGGGTAAGTAAAATATGCCTAGGCACCATGACCTGGGGAAATCAGAATACCCAACAAGAGGGCTTTGAACAAATGGATTATGCGTTGGAGCAAGGCGTTAATTTTTTTGACACCGCTGAGCTTTATCCTGTTCCGGCCAATGCTGAAACCTATGCCGAAACAGAACGGATTATTGGCAAATGGTTTACTCAAAATAACAAGAGAGATAAGGTAGTGCTTGCTACAAAAATAGCTGGCCCTGGCGCATATACGGCGCATATACGAACTTCAGGATTTACTCCTGCTAGTATTCGAGAAGCCATAGAAGGAAGTCTTACTCGACTCAAAACAGATTATATTGATTTGTATCAGTTGCATTGGCCTGAGCGAACCACTAATTTTTTTGGAAAACGCGATTATGCCCCAGACAATGAAGAACAATGGGAAGATAATTTTCAAGGGATTCTAGAAACTCTCGACGGATTTATTAAAGAAGGAAAAATTAGACACATTGGTCTATCAAACGAAACGCCTTGGGGCGCTATGAAATGCCTTGCGTTGGCAGCGTATAAAAACCTGCCACGGATGAAAACCATTCAAAATCCGTATTCACTACTAAACCGAACGTTTGAAGGAGGTAATGCAGAAGTTTCACACAGAGAAGAACTGGGATTACTGGCCTATTCTCCTATGGCTTTTGGTGTATTATCTGGAAAATACAGAAATGGAAATCTTCCGAAGAACAGTCGTTTAGAGCTATTCCCGAGAATGGCGCGCTACAACAGTCAAGAATCATTAGCCGCTACAGAAGCGTATGCC
This sequence comes from Flavobacteriaceae bacterium, assembly GCA_029238215.1. Taxonomy (GTDB): domain Bacteria; phylum Bacteroidota; class Bacteroidia; order Flavobacteriales; family Flavobacteriaceae; genus UBA7446. The sequence goes on along the minus strand of JAQWGN010000008.1, from coordinate 58,048 downwards.
AAAATTGCTGAAAAAAACAACCTATCGTTAGCACAACTTTCACTAGCTTTTGTAACCGACCGTCCATTTGTGACATCCAATATTATTGGAGCAACTACGATGACACAGCTTCAAGAAAATATAGCCTCGGCATCGGTAACATTAACTACTGAGATATTATCGGAAATAGATGGGGTTCACAAAAGTATTCCGAACCCTGCACCTTAGAATAAATGCGATACAAGTTCTTGAATTGTCGCAAGTCGGATTAATTCAAGACCCTTTGGTACACTTTTAACGCCTTTTGCAACAACCATTCGTTCAAAGCCAAGTTTGGCCGCTTCTTGCATGCGCTGTTCCATTTTGGGCACATTACGCAATTCTCCAGAAAGACCAACTTCAGCAGCAAACGTATAGCCTTTAGGAACAGCAACATCTAAACTGCTTGATAATACTGCTACCATAATTGCCAAGTCCAATCCGGGATCATCTAAGCGGATACCACCAGCAAGGTTTAAGAATACATCTTTTGCGCCCAACTGGAAACCAGCACGTTTTTCCAAAACAGCCAAAAGCATGTTGAGTCGTTTGTTATCAAAACCTGTACTGCTGCGTTGTGGCGTTCCATAAACGGCAGAGCTAACCAATGCTTGGACTTCGATCAACATCGGGCGAATACCTTCAACGGTAGCACCTATGGCATGTCCACTCAGCCCTACGCTTTCGCTAGAAATCAATAAGGCACTTGGGTTAGAAACTGCCTTAAGCCCTTCTTGCGCCATGGTGTAGATTCCCAATTCTGCAGTTGTGCCAAAACGGTTTTTATGAGCACGTAAAATACGGTACACATGATTTCTGTCGCCTTCAAAGTGAAGTACCGTGTCCACCATGTGTTCTAAAATCTTTGGTCCTGCAATAGCACCATCTTTAGTAATATGGCCGACTAAAAAAACAGGTGTTTGAGTGCTTTTTGCAAAATGCAAAAGCTCTGCTGTACATGCCCGAATTTGCGAGACACTTCCAGCGGTACTGTCTACTACGTCGGAGTGAAGCGTTTGAATAGAATCAATGATTACTAAGGCCGGGCTTAGTGCACCTAAGTGATGAAGGAGAGACTGTGTGTGGGTTTCTGTTAACACAAAACATTCGCTCGATTCTTCAGTAACTCGTGCACTACGCAGCTTTATTTGTTGTTCGCTTTCTTCTCCTGAAACGTAAACTACTTTTCCTGTTACAGCAAGTGCAACTTGAAGCAAGAGCGTTGATTTTCCAATTCCAGGCTCGCCTCCTACCAATACTACCGAACCCGGGACTATACCGCCTCCCAATACGCGGTTGAGTTCTTGATCTTGAGCCGATAAGCGCGAAAGTCGGTCTACGGCAATGTCTTGAATTCGGATGGGTTTTGCTTTTAGAGGAGCTTTAGTATCTACTTGCCACGCTTTTGGTTTTGTGGCTTGTAAGACTTCTTCGTGGAGCGTGTTCCAACTTTTACAATTGCTGCATTGCCCTTGCCATTGTGTGTGTTGCGTTCCACAACTGGTGCAGAAAAAAGCTTTTTTGACTTTTGCCATAAAGCGAATCTAACTAATATTTTTGGACAAAACAGGAAGAAGTATAAAAGACAAACTTCCAAACACGACAACCATTATAGTTTGTGCAGTCCACATGACCCAACCAAAAGCAAGCGCTTGAGGATAGGTAATGTCAAATGCTTGTAGCACAGCTGCAACGGCTAAAGGATAAAGTCCGATGCCTCCATTGGTTGCAGACATGGCAAAACCACCTGCCACAAAAGCAGGGATGATAGCAGCCAGTGAAAGCCCACTAGTTTCAGGTAATGCAAAGGTTACTGCCCAAAACATCATGAGATACATGATCCAAATAAAAAGAGTGTGAAACACAAATGCACCTTTATGTTTTATATCACGCACCGATAACATCCCCAGCCATAGCCCTTGAAAGAAGATTATAATTTTTTTTGCGCTTGCTTTTTGTGAACGTTTGAGTTGACGAATGAACACAATAAAGATTACCGCAAATAGAAGTATCCAAAGAATAGACAGCCTGCCTAAAGAAGGACTTCCAATAAGTTCGAGTAATAAATCGCGTTGGAGCACAAAGCCCAGCCCTATAAAACTAAACAACAAAAGAAGGTCTATGATACGTTCGGTAACAATGGTACCAAAGCTTTTTTCAAAAGGCACTTTTGCATAGGTTGCCAATGCCGTTGCACGAAGTAATTCGCCAGAGCGTGGTATTCCAAGGTTAGAAAAATAGGAAATCATTACGGTAAGAACACGCATGATAAATGTGGGTTGATAGCCTAATGGACGTAAGAGATAGTTCCAACGGTATGCACGTGACAAATGGCTTAGCGCACCAAAAGCTAAAGACAAAAAAACAAACCGTAAATCTGCTAATTTTATGGCGGAAATAATTTGTATTCTATCTTCTTCTGTGGTAGTTGCGAACGAAAAATAAATTAAATAAAAACCCAGAGCCAATGGCGCTGCTTTTTTAAGAAACTTGAGCAGTTTAGCCATGGTTTTTAGTCAAGCGAATTGGTGTCTGAATTTGGAAATATAAGAGCAGGCTTAATGGTTTTGGCCTCTTCTAAAGAAACAATGGCATAACTGATAACGATAACCAAATCGCCTTTTTGAACCTTTCGAGCAGCAGGCCCATTGAGTGTAATTTCGCCCGAGTTTGCGGCGCCTTCAATTACATAGGTTTCAAGACGCTCGCCATTATTAACGTTTACCACTTGAACTTTCTCGCCAGGTAAAATATTGGCGGCTTCCATCAATGTTTTGTCAATAGTTATACTACCAATGTAGTCGAGCTCTGCACCAGTTACTCTTACGCGATGAATCTTTGATTTTAAAACCTCAATTTGCATGGCACAAAGGTACTTATTTTAATGCGATATTATCAATTAATCGAACTCCCTCTACTGTTGCAGCAATAAAAAGTCTTGGACTTGTAGCAGTTTGAAATTCTTCCAGTTCGGTTAGTGTTTCTTCCTCCAAACAAACACAGTAGTGCAGCTTGAATGTAGGATGTTCAGCAAAAATTTTTTTGATGTTTGCGTTAAGAGATGTTTTATTTTCTGTGTTTTTACAAGCAATTAATGCCTTGTAAATAAATCCAGCTTCTTTTCTGGCTTCTGAAGAAAGAAGTTTATTTCTAGAGCTCATGGCTAACCCATGTGACTCCCGCACAATAGGGCAACCATAAATTTTGGTAGCTATTCCTGCTTTTTTACTCCAGTTTTTTATAATTTGTAGTTGTTGAAAATCTTTTTCCCCAAAATAGGCATTATCAGGTTTAACGGCTTCTAATAGTTTGGATACTATGGTGATAACCCCCTGAAAATGTCCTGGGCGATCCGCACCTTCCATGACACAATCAAGGCCGTTAAATAAAAAAGAGGCAGAAATAACTTCTTGAGGATACATTTCTGTTATTGCTGGAGCAAAAATACAGATCGACGGATCTACTAGGTGAATTGCTTTTATATCTTCAGCCAAATTTGAGGGGTAAGACGACAAATCACTTTGTTTGTTAAATTGAGTTGGATTTATAAAAATACTAACCCATACACATTGGTTTTCCTTTAGCGCTTGTTTTATCAAAGCTAGGTGTCCTTGATGCAAGGCTCCCATTGTCGGCACCAGCCCGCACAACTGTCCAGTTTGGGCTTTTCGAGCCTGCTGGAGTTCTGCTAATGTTTGAAATAATGGCATTAATGTACAGTTACAAATGTGTAGAGGCAAAAATCGCTTAAATTTTAGTAATTTTGTATTTTAATTTATAAACACGACTTGCTTCCACATGAAAGATAAAAAGATATTATACATATCCTCTGAAGTCGTTCCTTATTTACCTCATAGCGAGTTATCTAATTTGGCATTTGAGATTCCAAAAATGGTTAACGATCGCGGAGGTCAAACCCGAATTTTTATTCCTAAATACGGCATTATTAACGAACGTCGTCACCAACTGCACGAGGTTATTCGTTTATCGGGAATGAATTTAGTTGTCAACGATATCGATATGCCGTTGATTATTAAAGTAGCGTCAATTCCTAAGGAACGCATGCAAGTTTATTTTATAGACAACGACGACTATTTTAAAGGCCGTAAACTATTCTCCGAAGAAGATGGTACTTTATATCCTGATAATGAAGAGCGCGCTATATTCTTTGCAAAGGGAGTTATTGAAACAGTAAAGAAGTTAAATTGGTCTCCTGATATTATTCATGTTCAAGGATGGATTGCATCACTTGTACCCCTTTATTGTAAGTTTTATTACAAAGACGAGCCACTTCTTGCTAACACAAAAATTATTACATCACTATATACGCCACCATTTACGGGTAAAATGGAAGGAGACTTGTTTGATAAGATTAAGTTTGATGGCATTGATGATGAACAGATGACAGGGCTGAAAACATCGAATCTTGATGCGATGTTTAAAAATGCAATTTTACACTCTGATGGCATTGTTCTTGCTTCACAAGGAATAAGTGATGAGGTCAAAAAAATAGCTGAAAGTTCTTCTAAGCCTCTCTTAGAATTAAGTGAGGATATTGATGTGCTTACTGCCCACGAAACTTTTTACGAGACTGAATTTTAATCTTTCCATGACGAAAAAAATCCTCCAAATCGCATTAGTTCTTGCTGTAGTATCTTGTGATAAAAAGTTTAACGAAGTTGGTCAAAGTATTTTGCCAACAGATTTATACAAGGCCAAAAGTGTTTCATATCCTGTTACAATTTCTCATGCATCGATAGATGTTGTTCAGACCAATAACGCTTCGGTATTGCAGTTAGGAGAGCGTGAGGATAAGTTATTTGGAAACACCTCGGCAGCCATTGTATCACAACTAAACTTGACTAGCTATTCGCCTACATTTGGTACTCTTACAAGTGTTCAAGAAAATGAATCTAATTTTAATGAGCTTGAAACGGTTAGTAACGCTTGGTTAGAAATTCCATTTTTCACAAGCCAAACTGATAGTGATGGAGATGGTCTTATAGACGAATTTGATGTAGATGACAACGATGTTAATAGTGATTCTGACGGCGACGGAGTTTCAGATATTACTGAACGAAATAACGGGACCAACCCTATGATTCCGGATACGGATGGAGATGGTATTTTAGACGATGTTGATGAAACGAATAACTTGACTACCCCTCTTCCAAAATTATATGCAATAGACTCCCTATTTGGTGATCGTGAAGCTACTTTTAATGTATCGGTTTCTAAACTTAATTATTTTCTTCGTCAGCTAGACCCAGAAAAGAATTTTGAGCAATCCCAAGCGTATTATTCAGATTTTCAAATAAATTCATACAAGGAAGAAACACTCTTTAATCAAGCTATTCAGCTTGATTTTGATGAGGTAGCTATTGTTACAGACACTATTAAAATAGCTCCACGAATGCGGATAGCTTTAGATCCCGATTTTTTCCAACAAACATTGATCAATAAAGAAGGAAGTTCGGAATTATCATCTATTGAAAATTGGCAAGATTACTTTAGATCAATTGCTATAGAAACCAGTAATTTCAGTACCCCGTTATTAATGCTTCTAGATGTTACAAACATGCTTGTTCGTGTGGAGTATGATTATCAAACCAAAGAAACAAATGATGCAGGAGCAGAGGTAATAGTTACAAAAAACAATCAGTTTTTATTGAATGCTGCAGCTGCCATAAAATTCAATACGCTTTTACAATCTACACCACCAGATGCAATCTTAAACGACATTGTGTCTACATCACAACAAGAACATATTGCACTTAGTGGAGGCTTGGGATCAGTAGCCATATTAAACTTGTTTGAGGATAATGAAGTACTAGAAGCCCTTAAAGGTCAGCCCTGGCTATTAAACGAGGCCAACCTCACGCTTTATGTTAATCAACAAGAAACTGATTTTTATAACTCCTCATTACCCCAGCGCTTGTATCTATCTAATGCCGATAATGCGGCTCCTATAATTGATTTTACTCAAGATGCTTCGGCTACTTCTACGCTTAGTAGGCTTGTATATGGAGGTTATCTTGTTGAAGAAGAAGAAAAACAGTATTATAAAATCCGAATCACGGACCACCTGAGAAATATAATTTCTAATGATTCGACTAATGTGCCTTTACAATTGTCGCTTTCAAATGTTTTTTCCAGCCAGACCGCCGTACAATTGGCGAACGTTAAAGATCCTGAGGGAGATAAAATTCCCGTTGGCACTGTAGTTTCTCCTAAATCTGCAGTTTTTGTTGGGCCAAATCCTTCAGACCCCGATCTAGCAGACTTAAAACTTCAACTCGAGCTATTTTATACCGAGATAGATTAGTTACGTACTGCATATTATAACGAGTTCATAGATAATTATATTGGAAACTTAATTCCTTATGGTATGGAAAAAGGCCTACTTCTCTTAGCATTTACTGTAATTACCGTTTTGTTGTTAAACACCTTGTTCTTAAGAATCTTTAAATTGCCTAAACACAAAAGAGAAAGGGTTCGAAAAATTTTATGGCTTGTATACAGTCTATTTTTTATAGGGATAGGAATTGCATTTTTGACTTCGGGTGAAAGTACCATTAGTGGATACCTTTACATTATTGTTGGAATTGGCTATCTATTTGTGAATTGGCTAGAGCGCCCAGAAAAGCCCTTATAATTCTTTTCGTAGTCGCGCTACAGGTGCCCCAATCATTTCGCGGTACTTGGCTACGGTACGCCTGGCAATGGGATATCCTTTTTTATTCATAACCTGCATAAGTTGTTCGTCGGTCAGTGGAATTGATTTATCTTCTGCATCAATCACATCGCCTAGTGCTTTTTTAACCTCTATGGTAGAGACATCCTCACCCGCATCGTTGGTAATCCCTTCAGAAAAAAACCACTTTACTAACTTGGTTCCATAGGGCGTGTCTACATACTTGCTGTTTGCAACACGAGAAACCGTAGATATATCCATGCCAATACGATCAGCGATGTCTTTTAAAATCATGGGCTTAAGCTTTTGTTCGTCTCCCGAAAGGAAGTATTCCTCTTGAAAAGTCATGATGGTATTCATGGTTTCAAATAGCGTGTGTTGACGTTGTTTTATAGCATCAATAAACCAGCGTGCGGCATCCAGCTTTTGCTTAATAAACTGTACTGCTTTTTGTTGTTCTTTGTTTTTATTCTTGGCTTCTTTATATCCAGATAGCATGTTTTTATATTCTCCCGACACATGAAGCTCGGGCGCATTTCGGCCGTTTAACATTAGTTGAAGTTGGCCCTCTATAAGCTGAATGCTAAAATCAGGAACTATTTGAGCATTCATTTTGGTGTTGGTTCCGTAGGCCGCTCCAGGTTTGGGATTAAGCTTCTCAATTTCGCGCATGCAATCTTTTAACGCCTGATCATCAATTTTGAGTTTTGCTTTAATCTTACTAAAATGCTTTTTTGTAAAAGCCCCAAATAAATTTTCAATGAGATCAATAGCATTATTAATTTCTGGAGATTTTGCTTTTCGTTTTAACTGAATAAGCAGACAGTCTTGTAGGTCGAGTGCTGCAACGCCGGCAGGATCTAGTTGTTGTACAGCGTCTAATACGTGGCGTATTTTTTTTTCATCCGTATAAATATTTTCGGTAAAAGCTAAGTCGTCAACAATGTCAATGAGTTCTCTTCTAATGTACCCGCTACTATCTATGCTTCCCACTAAAAAGGCTGCAATACGATACTCTTCGTCCGTAAAAGTAAAGGTGTCTAACTGCCCCATTAACTGTTGATGAAAACTTATACCAGCGGCATATGGCACGTGTTTTTCTTCATCGTCTGTACTGTAATTTTGTGCACGAAGGCGGTATTCAGGAATTTCATCATCACTTAAATACGCATCAATATCAATGTCTTCAGCCTCAATGATTTCTCTATCATCATCAGTTGTTCCATACTCCTCCTCGCTAGTCTCATTTTCTTTTCCTGAATCAAGTGCAGGGTTTTCTTCAATCTCGCGAAGTATTTGCTGCTCAAAGGATTGTATAGGCAATTGAATCAGTTTCATTAACTGAATCTGCTGCGGTGAGAGCTTTTGAGAAAGCTTGAATTGAAGGTGTTGTTTGAGCATTTGTTAGGATTGGGTGCTATAAAAGTACAAAAACTCGAGCCAAAGTATCTTAAAAATCGGCACTTAACGGAGTTCGTGGGTAAGGAATTACATCTCGAATATTACTCATCCCAGTTGTATAAAGCACAAGCCGCTCAAAACCAAGACCAAAGCCAGAGTGAACAGCCGTGCCAAATCGTCGAAGATCTATATACCACCACAACTCTTTTTCATCTACATCCATCGCGCGCATACGCTCTACCAATTTATCTAGACGTTCTTCACGTTGAGCGCCACCAACCATCTCTCCCACGCCAGGGAACAAGACGTCCATGGCACGAACGGTTTTACCATCTTCATTCATTCGCATATAAAATGCCTTAATTTCAGCCGGGTAATCAAATAAAATAACTGGACATGAGAAATGTTTTTCCACCAAATAGCGCTCGTGTTCGCTTTGCAAGTCAGCTCCCCAATGCTCGATAGGGTATTTAAATTTCTTCTTTTTATTGGGTTTAGAGTTTCGTAAAATATCAATAGCCTCGGTATAGGAAATACGTTTAAACTCATTTTTAGTCACAAACTGAAGTCGTTCTAAAAGCCCCATTGGACTACGTTCTAGTTGTGGTTTCTTGGCTTCTTCTTGGGCAAAGCGCTGATCTAAGAAAGTTAAATCTTCTTTACAGTTTTTGAGAACATAGGCCAACACTTCTTTTATAAAGTCTTCGGCAAGGTCCATATTGTCGTCAAGATCGTTAAAGGCAACCTCGGGTTCTATCATCCAAAATTCGGCTAAGTGGCGCGAAGTATTTGAATTTTCGGCTCTAAACGTTGGCCCAAAGGTATATACTTTTCCAAGAGCCATCGCGTAGGTTTCGGCTTCAAGTTGACCAGAAACCGTTAGATTAGTTTCCTTACCAAAAAAATCGGGTTCATTTGAGGGTTGGTTTGGGTCTTTTGTTGTTACACGAAACATTTCTCCGGCACCTTCTGCATCACTTCCAGTTATGATAGGAGTATGTGCTTGGTAAAATCCATTTTGAGTAAAGTATTGGTGTACAGCAAATGAAAGGGCAGCACGCACTCGCATGACTGCTGCAAAAGTATTTGTGCGAATGCGAAGGTGTGCTTTTTCACGCAGGAACTCAAGGGAGTGTTTTTTTGGTTGAATGGGATATAAATCTGGGTCTGAAGTACCAAGTACCTTTATCGAATCCGCTTGAACTTCAAACTTTTGACCTTTTCCTTGGCTTTCTACAAGAGTTCCCTGAATTTCTAGCGCAGCACCAGTATTGATTTCTGTAAGAATCTCTTCTGGAGTTTGTTCAAAGTCTACCACACATTGCAAATTGCCTAAACAAGAACCGTCATTAAGCGCAATAAAGCGATTTGCACGAAAGGTACGTACCCATCCTCGTACGGTTACTGTTTGGTTGACATGTTCTCCTAAAAAAAGCTGCCTTATGTCCATAAATTCTTACATTTCAGGGGCAAATATAACGCAATTATTCTGCTTCGTTATCAGGTAAAATATTGAATTTGGGTTCTTTTAAGGTTCGCTCGTTTGCAATTTTACTCTCTAAAGAAAGTAATAAAGAAGGAAGTAAAATCAAATTAGCTAGCATGGCAAAAAGCAAGGTTGCAGAGACCAAACCTCCTAAGGCAACAGTCCCGCCATAACTTGAAATCATAAACACAGAGAATCCAAAAAATAGCACAATCGATGTGTAGAACATGCTTACACCTGTTTCACGTAGTGCAACGTATACGGACTTTTTAATATTCCATCGTGTTGCTTGTAACTCTTGTCGGTATTTGACTAGATAGTGAATGGTATCATCTACTGAAATTCCAAACGCCACGCTGAACACCAAAATTGTGGAAGGCTTGATAGCAATACCCAGAAAGCCCATCATTCCTGCTGTAAGAATTAACGGAATTACATTAGGAAGTAATGAGATAAGAATCATCCTAAAAGAACGGAACATATAAGCCATAAATAGGGCGATAAGCAAAATTGCTAAGCTGAGCGAAACCACTAAATTACGAACCAAGAAGCGTGTGCCCTTTAAATATCCCAAGGCTTTTCCGGTTATGGAAACCTCAAACTGTTGTGCTGGAAAGTATTTATCAATACTAGTTTCTAGTTCTTTTTCTATAGCTTCCATACGCTCAGTTGTAACATCTTGAAGCATTACAGTAATCCGAGCAAACTGCCCTGTTGAATCTACCAAACGGGTTAGGAAATTGGCTTCACCTCCCAAGTTTTTTGCATGCGAACGGATAAAGTTGTTTTCTTGATTGGTAGGGAGCTGGAAATATTTTGGGTTTCCATTGTAAAAAGATTGCTTGAGGTATTTGGCTACTGCTACTGCTGAAACAGGATTTGAAAGTTCTGGGATTTCACGTAAGTCATTTTCAAAACGATTCATACGATTGAGCGTACTAAGGCGTGTAGCACCATTTTTTCGCTTAGTATCTACCATAATTTCAATAGGCATTACCCCTTTAAAATGGGTTTCAAAAAACCGGATATCTTTATAAAAATCTGCATTTTTAGGCATGTCGTCTATGATGGTTCCCGACAGTCGAATTTGATACATGCCTACAATACTTAGCATTAGGATACCCACAGCGATGAAGTAAATCGAAACGCGCCGTTTTCGAACAATACGCTCCATCCAATCAACAAATCCAGACATCCATTTACGGCTAAGGTGTTCAAGGTGCTTATCTTTTGGAATAGACATATAGCTGTAAATAATGGGGATCATCAATAATGAAAGCAGAAAAAGCATCATGATATTAATAGAGGCAACCAATCCAAATTCACGCATCAACGTACTATTGGTTAACATAAATGTTGCAAAACCACTAGCGGTAGTCATGTTGGTCATTAATGTAGCATTTCCAATTTTTGAAATCACACGCTGTAGCGATCGAGCTTGGTTACCGTGTTTCTTTATTTCATTTTGGTATTTATTGATGAGAAAAATGCAATTTGGTACACCAATGACAATTATTATGGGCGGAATTAACGCTGTAAGCACCGTTATCTCAAAGCCTAATAACCCAATGATTCCAAAAGCCCACATGACACCTATTACTACAATGGACATGGAAATAAACGTAGCCCTATAGGACCTGAAAAAGAAAAAGAAAATAAGTGTGGTTACAAGAGTTGCCATTAGAACAAATAACCCAATCTCTTCAATAATCATTTTGGCATTGATAGTGCGTATGTATGGCATCCCCGATACACGCACCTCCAAACCTGTTTCTTTTTCAAATGCTGTTATTTGAGGCAACAGTACCTGATCTATAAAAGCCTGTCGCTCACCACTATTTACTACCTCAGGGCGTAAGTAAACCCCAGTTTGAATTACTCCTGTTTCTTTGTTGAACAACAGGTCGTTATAGAGCGGTTGTTGTTCGTAGAGCCATTGTTTAAGCGCTCTCGCTTCTTCTTGGTTCTTTGGATTTTGAAATGGAATAGGCGCCACTTCAAAAATGCGTTTTTTGACATTCCGCTTCAGCTGTGTAAGGCTACTAATTCCTACAACATTATCTATGCTTGGAGATGCTGCAAGGCTATCGCTTAGCCGTTGCCAAGCTGCTAATTTTTCAGGAACGAAGAACTGTTGGTCCTCAACCCCGATGACTACCATATTTCCTTCTTCGCCAAACTGCTCTAAGAATTGCTCATAAAAGGTATTAAAGGGATGATTGTCGGGCAGTAGGTTTGCTTCAGTAAAGCTAAATCGAATGTTGCTCCACTGAGTAGAGAGGAAAAGGGTTGTTGCCACAATGGTCAACAAAAGGACAATACGATTCCTGAGGATAATCCGTGCCACGCTTCCCCAGAAGCGTGTATTGATCCATTTAATCATAGCAATGGTTATTCACAACCTTTATACGGTCATGATTTCTTTTTCTTTCACTTGATAGTTCTCGTCAATTGAGGAAATAAAACGATTGGTCGTTTCTTGCACATCAACCTCAGCATTTTTAAGTTCGTCTTCCGAAAGCTCCAATTTTTTTAATTCTGTATTTCCTTCTTTTCTAGCGTTGCGAATACCAACCTTGGCATGTTCGGCCTCGGCCTTGGCTAGTTTTACAAGCTCGCGTCTGCGTTCTTCAGTAAGCGGAGGTATACTAATGATAACCGATTCCCCGTTGTTCATGGGATTAAAGCCCAAGTTGGCCACCATTATGGCCTTTTCAATTTCAGGGATAAGACTTTTTTCCCAAGGCTGCACTGAAAGGGTTTGCGCATCGGGAGTATTTATATTAGCAACCTGACTTAAAGAAGTTAGGGTTCCATAATAATCCACTTTTACCGTAGAGAGCATTACAGGATTAGCCTTGCCTGCACGAATATTGATAAATGATTTGTCTAAATGTTCAAGGGCCTTGTTCATGGCCTCTTCTATGGTTTCAAGTACAAAGGATAATTCTTCTTCCATAAGTTATAGGTTTACAAGCGTTCCAATGGGTTCTCCCATTACAGCTTTTTTTAGGTTGCCAGGCTTATTCATATCAAATACAATAATAGGCAGTTCGTTTTCTTGACTTAGCGTAAAGGCTGTCATGTCCATAACTTTTAATCCTTTACTTAACACATCTTTAAAAGAGATGTTTTCAAATTTTTCAGCCGATTTATCTTTTTCAGGGTCAGCAGTGTAAATACCATCAACACGAGTCCCTTTCAGAATTACGTCAGCGCCTACTTCTATAGCTCGTAGTACGGCTGCGGAATCAGTGGTGAAAAATGGATTACCAGTACCTGCACCAAAGATTACAACACGCCCTTTTTCTAAATGACGAACGGCACGACGTTTAATATAAGGCTCGGCAATCGCTTCAATTTTAAGTGCCGTTTGTAGTCTGGTAGGAACATCGGCATCTTCTAAAGCACTTTGCAAAGCCATCCCGTTGATGCAAGTAGCAAGCATGCCCATATAATCGCCTTGTACACGATCCATGCCGTTGCTTGCAGCAGCAACACCACGGAAAATATTACCTCCTCCAATAACAATAGCTACTTCAACACCCATACCTACAATTCCTTTAATGTCTTGTGCATATTCAGACAAACGTTTTGGGTCTATGCCGTGGTTGCGATCACCCATTAGGGCTTCACCACTTAATTTTAAAAGAATTCGTTTGTATTGCATGGAATGAGTTTATGCAAATATAACAAGTTCGTTGGGATACGTAATGAAAGATAATTTGCATTAACAGAAGTAGATACGAACGAGTATTTTCACGATTTTGGCAATACCTATTCTACAGGAAAGCTAGGCATAGATTCACGAACGGCTTCTATAGAGAAGAAATCAATAGGTGTTACGGTATGCTCAAATGTAAAGGCATCAAATTCTTCTTTAGAGATAGAAGTGAATGAGTTAAAATAGATGTTTTGTTTTTCAATATTTTTCATGCTTACATTTACATCCATGGACAGTACGTTTTGTCGATTTCTTCCCTTTACTATTTTATTTTTTTCAATAATTTTAAACGGTCTTGTCATTCCAGTTTGGGTTTGATATTCATTTCCAAGATAATATAAAGTGTATTTTCCCAATTGATTTTTGACAAACAGATAAGTTCTATTGGTTAGCTTTCCCTTATAGAACAAGCCAAATAATTTAATCCTTTTTTCATGTTCGTTGCTTTGGTAGGATATTTTGCGAACCCCAAAGTCTTCAACATCAACTAGGAGGTATCCGCTGTAATCTTTTTTATTGGTTGAAGTAAATCGCACCTTAAAGGTTGGCGTTCCTAAATCATAGACAACCCCTTCGTTAACAAAACTGTATTTTCGGAGCTTAACCAAAAAAGGCAATACCCAGGATTTTTCTTCAAATAGTTTTGTGATGGCCAACTGTTGAAGGGTGCCAAGCTGTCTTTTGGCATATTGTTTCGGTGTTAGCGCATTGCTGTCATTGGCTATTGAGTCTACCGGTTCGGCAAAATCATTTTCAACCTTGGTTGCAATAAGTGGACCCGACTTTACCTTAAAATAGGAGTCTTTTTTCACTCTTTTTTTAAGGATGCTTGACATGGTTTCTTCTATAGAAACGTAGGCCGCTTCATTGATTGAGTCGAGTAAGGTTGCTGCCTGTGTCACTTTTAGTTTATGGAGTTTTAGGCCACTATTGTCTCGTAACCAGTTGCTTCTAGAAAAAGACGACCAATGCTCTTTTTTAGGAACTTCCTGTAAGATTTCATCCACAAAAGATTGATCTAATTCCTTTACAGTTGACTTATTAATTTCAATATCCATTTTTTGGATGTCGTTGCTCCCCTTTGTACGGATAAATACCTCGCTTGAAGATAGACCAAAATCCATATTTTGAGAAGTATTTTGAATTACTCGCTCAATAATCTCTTTCCCACTCAGCACCTTATTTGACACCACAATTTCTGTTAATGCTACTGTTTTTGGGAGTAGGTATATACTGTCTTTAAGTTGTAAAACAGCAATTGTTTTTGTGGTATAGCCCATACAGGATAAGGACAAGGTATCGGTTTGCGTACCTTCTTTCCAAAAAAATGCTCCATTTGCACTAGCAATAACGCCTTTTGTACCGTCGAATACATGAACAAATGGTATTGGAGCTTGTGTTAGGCTGTCCAAAACAGTTATGTGCTGACCATAAGTACTAAACAGCGATGAAAAGCATAAAAAGAAAAGAGTATTTCTCATTAGGTTAAATAATTTGGAATTGCCAATATAAAAAAAGACCTCCAAGGTGGAGGTCTTTATGAATACTTTAACATGATTTTGGCATTATCCCAGCGCCAAACGCTTAAAGCCTGTTACGGTAAGATCAGCATGTACTGATTGAACATAAGCTGAGACGCTCTGCTTGCCATCTTTAATAAAGTCTTGATTTACCAAGGTGTTATCTTTAAAGAAACGTTTGATTTTACCTTTTGCAATGTTATCAAGCATGGCTTCTGGTTTGCCTTCTTGACGCAATTGATCTTTTGCAATTTCAATTTCTTTTTCGATTACGGCAGCATCAACACCATCTTCATTAAGTGCTATAGGATTCATAGCAGCGGCTTGCATGGCTACATTTTTTGCCGCTTCAGCTGCTCCTTCAACAGATGCTGAAAGGCTTACAAGTGTTGCGATTTTATTTCCAGCGTGGATGTATGATCCAACAAAAGGAGCTTCTAAACGCTCAAATCCTCCAATTTCTACTTTTTCTCCAATCAAACCAGTTTGTTCGGTTAGCTTTTCGGAAACGGTAAGCCCATCTTCAAAGCTAGCCGCCAAGAAAGTTTCTTTTGAACGATGCGCAAGGGCGATATCGGCCATTTTATTAGCAAGTTCTAAATAGGTATCGTTTTTGGCAACAAAGTCTGTTTCACAATTGATAGAAACTACAACACCAGCGGTAGCGTCGTCGTTTACTCGAGCAATAACAGCTCCTTCAGACGATTCGCGATCGGCACGGTTTGCAGCTACTTTCTGTCCTTTCTTACGAAGGAATTCAATAGCAGCTTCAAAGTCACCTTCGGCTTCTACCAAGGCTTTTTTACAGTCCATCATACCTGCGCCTGTTGATTTGCGCAGCTTATTTACTTCAGCAGCAGTAATTTTTGACATAGCTTTTTGTATTAGTTGTCTTCTTCAGTTGGTTCTTCAGTTTCTACTTCAGGAGCAACAGCTTCTTCAGTTTCTGGAGTTTCTTCCTTAGCTTTAGCAGCAGATTTTTTAGCAGCAGATTTTTTAGCAGCAGACTTTTTAGCCGCAACTTTTTCTTTAACAGGAGTAACTTCTTCAACAGCTTCTTTAGTAGTTTCGACAGGCGCTACAGCTTCTGTTGCTTGAGCCGCTTCAGCAACGACTTCTTCTGTTGTTGGCGCTACTAATTCACCTTCAGTTGCAGCAGCATCAGCTTCTGTTTTGTCTTTTTGACGTTCTTTAAGTCCCTCTGCAACAGCATCCGTAACAAGCGTCATGATTTTGTCAATCGATTTAGATGCATCATCGTTTGCTGGGATGATATAATCTACTTCTCTAGGATCTGCGTTAGTATCTACCATCGCAAAAATAGGAATATTCAGTTTTTGTGCTTCTTTAACAGCAATGTGCTCACGGCGCGTATCTACAATAAATAAGGCACCAGGTAAACGCGTCATGTCAGAAATAGAGCCAAGGTTCTTTTCGAGTTTTGCACGTAAACGACTCACTTGTAATTTTTCTTTTTTAGAAAGTGTCTCAAAAGTACCATCTGCTTTCATTTTATCGATAGCGGCCATCTTTTTAACAGCTTTACGGATGGTTACAAAGTTGGTAAGCATCCCTCCAGGCCAGCGCTCTGTGATATACGGCATGTTTACATTCGCTACTTTTTCAGAAACGATATCTTTTGCTTGTTTTTTTGTGGCAACAAATAAGATTTTGCGACCAGAAGCAGCGATTTTCTTTAGGGCTTCGTTTGCTTCTTCAATTTTAGCAACCGATTTGTATAGGTTGATAATGTGAATCCCGTTGCGTTCCATATAAATATATGGCGCCATATTGGGGTTCCACTTGCGGGTAAGGTGACCAAAATGCACTCCGGCAGTTAATAGGTCTTTGACTTCTATTTTAGACATTGTTGTAATAGTTTACGTTCCCTGATTAGCAATATCCAAGTGGCGAGTTGTTCGGCCTTGGCTATTTAGATGCTAAACTAATGGCAACAAATTAATGATATTTAAATGAACTTGATGTTGCGTAAACGCAACGGTACTCTTAACGTTTCGAGAATTGGAATTTCTTACGTGCTTTCTTTTGACCGAATTTTTTACGCTCAACCATTCTAGGATCACGAGTAAGCAGGCCTTCAGGCTTAAGCACGGTACGATATTCTTCATCAATTGAACAAAGCGCACGGGATATTGCTAAGCGAACTGCTTCAGCTTGGCCGTTAGGTCCTCCACCTACAACAGTCACTTTTAGGTTATATTGACCTGCAGTTTCTGTTAAGGCAAAAGGTTGATTTACTTTGTATTGTAGTGTCGCTGGCGCAAAATATTCGGCCAATGGTTTTTTATTTACCGTGATTTCACCTTTTCCTTCTGAAAGGAATATTCTGGCTATGGCTGTTTTGCGACGACCAATTTTGTGGATGGTTTCCATATTAGTTTAACTCGTTGATGTTTAGTTCTGTGGGTTTTTGACCCCCGTGAGCGTGCTCTGCACCCGTAACAACGTATAAGTTGCGGAACAGCTCAGCGCCTAATTTGTTTTTTGGAAGCATACCCTTCACGGCTTTTTCAACCACGCGGTTTGGATCTTTTTCAAAGACCTCAATAGCAGTTAGCGAACGTTGTCCACCAGGATAGCCTGTGTGGCGGATATAGGTTTTATCGGTCCATTTGTTGCCAGTAAGCTTGATTTTTTCTGCATTGATAACAATTACGTTATCGCCACAATCTACGTGAGGGGTAAAGCTAGGCTTGTACTTACCACGTAGCAGCTTGGCTACTTTAGACGAAAAGCGACCTAAAATTTGGTCGGCGGCATCAACTACAACCCACTGTTTATCAGCGTTTTGCTTGTTGATGGATACGGTTTTATAACTTAATGAGTCCACAGGATATGTTTTTGCTCGTTACCAAAAAACAGAAAATACCTCTGTTTAGCGGGCTGCAAATGTACAAACTATCCCCAATAATGCAAACCCAATTTTTGGATTTGTTTAAAGCCTATCAATGCGCCTCTAGCCAATTGTCCCCAATCCCAATATCTACAGTCAATGGTACACGAAGTGAATAGGCCTCTTCCATCGAGGTTTTTATAAGTTTTTTTAAGGCCTCTAATTCTGTTTTTGGGCACTCAAACACCAGTTCATCATGTACCTGTAGCAGCATTTGCGCTTGGAATTGCTCATTTTGCATACGGTCATGAATCCGCAGCATGGCAAGTTTAATAATATCCGCAGCACTTCCTTGAATGGGCGCATTTACAGCATTCCGTTCAGCAGCACCACGCACAATAGCATTCTGTGAGTTTATATCTTTTAGATAACGTCTTCTACCCAAAACCGTAGCCACATAGCCGTTCTCACGAGCAAAGTTTACTTGATCGCTCATGTATTCTCTAAGCTTAGGATAACTTTCATAATAGGCATCGATAAGCGTTTTAGCCTCAGTGCGATTAAGCGTCGTTTGGTTACTAAGCCCAAATGCAGACACACCATAAATGATTCCAAAGTTTACTGTTTTGGCTTGGCTACGTTGCTCTCTGGTTACTTGGTCTAAGGGCACGCCAAAAACTCGAGCTGCCGTGGCGGCATGAATGTCTTCGTTGTTTTGAAAGGCAGCCAACATGTTTGGATCTTCGCTTAATGATGCGATAATACGAAGCTCAATTTGGGAGTAATCTGCAGCGACCAACACATGGTTTGCATCCTTGGCTACAAAGGCTTTTCGCACTTGTTGCCCTCGTGGAGTTCTAATAGGGATATTTTGCAAGTTAGGGTGGTTGCTACTGAGCCTGCCCGTTGCAGCTACCGCTTGGTTATATATTGTATGGATGCGTTGTGTTTTAGGATTTACTTCGTTAGGCAAAGCAGAAACATAGGTGTTGTTTAGTTTTTGGACACTTCGCCATTCCAAAATATCCGCTATTATTGAATGGTCCTTTGCTAAGGAAGACAACACATCTTCAGCCGTGGAGTATTGTCCTGTTTTTGTTTTCTTGGGTTTGTCTACAAGCTTTAGTTTGTCAAATAAAACAATTCCGAGTTGCTTTGGCGAGGCGAGGTTAAATGTTTCTCCCGCTTGTTCAAAAACACGTGCTTCTAATGCCTTGGCTTCTTGATCTAATTGTTTAGCCATGGTATTCAAGTACGGTACATCAATCCCAATTCCTGCCAGTTCCATAGCGGCAAGCACTCCTACCAACGGATGCTCTACGTCGTCCAATAGCCTTCTTTGTTCGTTTTTGCCTAGTTCGACTTCAAAATGTTCTTTAAGTTGCCAGGTAATATCAGCATCTTCGGCAGCATATTCCGTTTGTTGATCCAAAGGAACATCGCGCATCGAACCTTGATTTTTCCCTTTTTTTCCAATCAAGTCAGTAATGGGCTTGGGCTGATATCCTAAATAAGTTTCAGCTAAAACATCCATATTGTGGCGCATATCGGGGTTGATTATATAATGCGCAAGCATGGTGTCAAACAACGGACCTTTAATTATGACGCCTTGTTGCTGCATAACTTTAATATCAAACTTTAAATTTTGTCCAACCTTTTCTATTGCAACGTCGGCAAAAAATGGTTTTAGGGTTTCAAGGGTGTCGTTACGCTCTTTTTCGTTTTCCGAAATAGGAACATAGTAGCCGGTATGCGCTTTCCAACAAAAGGCAATTCCCACGAGTTCAGCCGTTATGGGGTCAAGACCTGTAGTTTCCGTATCAAAGCACACGCTTTTTTGTTGCATAAGGGTTTTAAGCAACAACCTAAGTTCCATTTCGGTACTTACGCATTGGTAGTGGTGCGCTGTGGAGGCTAACGACTTAAATGCTGAAACGCTTTCGGCTTGCCCACCACCAGGTTGATTAAACAAGTCAAATGCCATTGCAGGCGCCTGTTTCTCGGCTTCTTTGGGGGTTTCAGCAGCTTGTGCTGGACTAAATATTTTAACAAAAGATTCGCTTAGGCGTCTAAATTCAAGTTCTAAAAAAATGGAACGTACGGCTTCCACATCAGGCTCACTAAGAATATAAGACTCTGCATCAAATTGTACGGGAACATCGAGTAAAATCCGGGCGAGTTTTTTGGACAAAATACCCAATTCTTTGTTGGCCTCAACACGTTCTTTCATTTTACCCTTTAGGTCTGCCGTATTTTCCAAAAGTGCCTCCATACTACCGTATTGCGCTAAAAACTTTTTTGCAGTTTTATCGCCAACTCCAGGGAGTCCAGGAATGTTATCTACCGCATCGCCCATCATGCCCAAATAATCAATGACTTGTTCTGGACGCTCTATCTCAAACTTCTTTTGAACTTCAGGGATTCCCCATATTTCAATCCCATTCCCCATACGTGCTGGGCGGTACATAAAGATATTTTCTGAGACCAACTGCGCGAAATCTTTATCAGGAGTTACCATAAATACCTGAAAAGCTTCTTTTTCGGCCTGTTTGGCGAGTGTACCAATGATGTCATCTGCTTCAAAGCCTTCCAATTCAACAACAGGAATATTTAAGGCTCTAAGTAAGTTTTGGATGTAGGGTACCGCAATTTTGATGGCCTCAGGAGTTTCTGATCGATTGGCTTTGTAATCGGTAAATAGTTCATTGCGGACTTTTGATCCTCCTTTATCAAAAGCAACGGCCAAATGATCGGGTCGTTCGCGTTTAATTACGTCGAAAAGCGAATTGGTAAAGCCCAATATGGCACTGGTGTCCATACCTTTAGAATTGATGCGAGGGTTTTTAATAAAAGCATAATACCCACGAAAAATAAGTGCATATGCGTCTAGGAGGAATAATCGTTTTTGTGCCATGGAATTGAAAAAGTGTTGTGCTAAAAACAGCAACTCTTGGTAAAGGTAAAAAAATGAAACGTTTTGTGGTGTGTGCTTTTGGTATTAGCGGATTTTATCAAAATTCATTGAGTTGCGGAAAAAACGTATTTTTGCTCTATAAAACTGACACTATGTCTAAGTTTGGTGAATTAATTGACGCAAATGCCCCCATTCTGTTAAGCTTTTATACAGACTGGAATGACCCATCCGTGCAAATGCATGCGGTACTTCGTGATGTAGCTGCTGCTATGGGCGATGCAGGAAAAGTAGTAAAAATAGACGTTGACAAAAACCCGAAATTGGCCGAAGCCCTGCGTGTAAAGGGGTTACCTACGCTCATGATTTATAAATCGGGAGAAATGGTATGGCGTCAAAGTGGTGAACAAGACGCCAATACACTCATTGGCTTGATGAAAGATTTCGTCTAATTTTCCATGTACGGGCTCACAGACCCTTTAAATGCTGCATTCGCTTTTGCTACCCGTTCCAAATCTGGCTCAATTGACTGATAGGACTCCAAGAGTTCCTTATAGCCATTAATTTCAACGTAAATACTTTCTTTATAATAAGTTAGTTCTTCTTCAGGAACTTGACTAAATAGCGATAGCCTGTTGCTATACACTTGAGCAATTGCATCGTAAAGTAAACGTCCAGATTCGGGCATATCAGCATCAAACAGCACGCTCATGTAAGGCATTAGAGGGGTATAATAATCGTATGCCGAGTATAGGGGAGCGGAAGTACGGGTGTTTTCAATAAAACCTTGAACCAATTGACTTGCATGTTCAGTGTCTTCAGCGCTTACGGCCACATCAACTACTGCACGATAACGCTCTACATCAATTAATATAGTTTCTGCATAACGTTGCTGCTCTGCAGTGCTAAATGAGGTATAATAGCGTAGTTTATCGCTGTATTTTTCAGCAAGTCGCGTTGTTAAAGCACTTCCTTTTTCGAATTCTCCAGCTTGATAGTAGGTCGCAGCTATTGGAGTAACCAAGCTGTAATAACCAAAGTAGTCAAGAGGCATTTTTTCCATAGCCAAATCTAAAATTTCAATGGCTTTTTCAGAGTTATTCTCTTCGACCAATTGCTCTGCTAAGCGCGCCAAGTTGCTACGGAAGGAAATGCTGTTTTTGCGTGTTTCAGGATCGTGGTAAATATCTGGGCTGTTCGCATTTCCCCAATCCCATTTTTTTACAATTTCATACATATTGTCTGTGTCTATCCTCCCCATTTGGTATGGGTTTTTTGGATTTTCAGGAGTTTTGATAGGAACAAGTTTGTAAACCAATCCTTCTAACTGAAGGTATTCCTTCATCCACATGTATTCTGCGTCATCATAGCTGCCTCCTGTAAAGTAAATAGGCCGTTTCCAGTCGTTGTTTCGCAACATGTCGAGCATCATAATTCGGTTTTTATACATCCCAGACTCTGGTAAGTCTATGTCTATATACTCTACAATTAGATCTGCATCTTCGAGTTTTACCACACCACTTTTAAGTACATTTTCTTTATTGACAGGCACTCTAATTTTATTGGTAGGATAATACACCATTTCTTGTGTCCCTTCAGGGATTCTTGAAATGTCTACATCGTATTGTTGCAGTAAATGTTTATACCGTGTACGGGGATTATCACTTGCTATCCAATCCATAAAATCACCTAGATCCCAACGGACGCTATCGATTAGTGCCTCGTACTTTACATAATCTCGTGTGCCGTAGGCATATTGACTATGGTTGAGTTGGGATGGAATCGGAGAACTTTCATAGGTTCGTCGCTTGAGCTGATCAATATACCAATCTGTAGCCAGTAGCTGGGTATTGATGCTGCGTACATCGGTACGATATTCCTCAATTTCTTGTGCGTACCACAATGCAAAGGTATCGTTGTCTCCGATGGTGAAAATCATGGCATCTTTTCCTTCCTCAATGGAGTCTAGATAGGCTTTTGCCGTCGATTGTGCAGTAAAACGCCCAGAGCGATTGTGATCGTCCCAGTTTTGCGACCCCAAAAGTACGGGGACGGTTAGCAAACTTAGGATGACCGCAGCGGGTACTGCCACACGAGGCGATAGGAATTTTTTTAAGCTGTCTGCAAGGGCAACTACCCCAATTCCAATACACATGGCAAATACGTAAAATGAGCCTACTAAAGCATAATCTCTTTCTCGAGGTTCAAAAACACGCTCATTGAGGTATACTTTTAATGCAAGTCCTGTAAACAGAAAAAACACCAATAACACCCAAAAGCGTTTTTTGTCTTGTTGGTATAAAAATAACGCACCCAATAACCCTAAAAGTAGGGGCAACATATAATAGGTGTTGCGTCCTTTATTGTTTTTGGCATCCTCATAAAGATTGTTTTGAGGCCCTAAACGAAAGCTGTCTAACCACGAAATCCCGCTTATCCAGTTTCCATTAAACGGATCGAGTTTACCCTGTTCGTCATTTTGCTTTCCAGCAAAATTCCACATAAAATAGCGGAAGTACATATAATTGATCTGAAAGGTAAACAGGTAGTTCAGGTTATCGAGTAAACTGGGTTTTTCGATATCTAAGTAAGAACCAAAGCGTTGTAAAAACTGATGATAACCATTGGCATCAACCTCTTGGTTATTTACCTGTCCAATAAAATCATTTATCGCATTTATAAGCTGCTCTTGATTGCGATATTCTGGCTTGATGTCAAAATCGGGAGCACCATAATAGGTAATGTAGTTGGTAGTATTCCCTGTGCTCCACATACGCGGCAGTAATCCAGTATGCTTACTATTTGCATTTATTCTTGCATCCTTCCATGCATTTACAACGACATAACGCCCTTTTTTAAGGTCTTTTTCATACTTGGGTTTGTCATCTTTATAGGGATTGTCTTCGTCTTGTCCTGCATACATATCGGTATACATGGGGCCATAGAATAAGTGAGTTTCTGGATATTGCTCTAGGTTGTAATACGCTAGTAATGCTCGTGCATCTGTTGGAGCATTCTCATTAATGACCGTATTGGCATTGGCTCGAATAGGGAGCATAATCCATGAGGAAAAGCCAATCAAAATAAAGACCACACACCACAAGCCTGTGTTGACTTGTATCCAATTTTTTTGATGTGTAAGTTGTATAACCCAACCAAAAAATGCGACAATAGAAATCCCAGCAATGATTGTTCCTGAGTTAAAGGGTAGACCAAATGAGTTTACAAAAAACACCTCAGCATTTGCGAAGTAAGCGAGTGTTAGCGGTAATAATAATTTAAATATAAAAAGCAGTACAGCTATAGATACCACGTTGGCTATTACAAACGACTTCCATGCAAAGGGATAATGCCTAAAATAATATAACATTCCGATGGCAGGAACTGTGAGTAAGCCCATAAAGTGTACGCCAAAACAAAGCCCTATCAAAAACGCGATAAGCACCAACCAGCGATCACCACGTGGTTTTAACATAGCTGCCTCCCAGCGTAATCCCAACCAAAACATGGCTGAAGTAATAAGCATGGCCATAGCATAAACTTCGGCCTCAACAGCATTAAACCAGAAACTATCCGAAAAGGTATAGCTTAGTGCACCTACAACCCCTGCGCCTAACACCAAAAAGGCAGTTATTCCTGTCGGATTCTCGTCTTTTATGACAAAACGTGTAATAATACGCGTAGTGGACCAGAACAAAAATAAAATGGTGAATGCACTTGCAAGTACCGACATCATATTTACCCAGAAAGCCACGCTTTCGGGCCCACTCGCAAAAGATGAAAAGACCGCGCCAATCATTTGAAATAATGGTGCGCCAGGGGGGTGCCCAACCTGTAATTTTGCCGAAGTGGCGATATACTCACTACAGTCCCAATAGCTTGCTGTAGGCTCAACGGTAAGGTAATAGGTGGTGAGTGCTACAAAAAATACAAACCAACCTGAAAGGGAGTTTCCCGTTCTAAAATTCATAGATTTAGTTAAGCGATAAAAGTACAATTTCTATAAAAACACACACAAGATTTTTTAAACTATTGGTGCAACAAAAACTTTATCTTATTTTTGCAGCCTCATTGGCCTATGGTGTAAGCTACCAAAGGCAGCCAAGCGGGCAACACGCCTGCCTGCCGCAGGCAGGTCTGATTCAAAATCAGACCGTTTTTGAAGGGAGTTTTTTTCCGACTTAAAACGGAATTTGAAATTTTGGCCTATGGTGTAACTGGCAACACGTCTGATTTTGGTTCAGAAGAGTCTAGGTTCGAGCCCTAGTAGGCCAACAAAACCCCTTCATAAAGAAGGGGTTTTTTGGTTTAAGACGAGAACGAATTGCAGATTAAAATTAAACCCTTATATTTGCATCGTTTAACGGGATAGAGGTAGGGGGACAGCGTCCTCTTTTTTATTTTATGGATTTTAATACACAGGTACACGATTTACTAGAAGAAGCATTAGCCGAACAGCCTACGCTGTTTTTGGTAGATGCGCATATTGATAGTGCTTCGCACATTCGTGTGGTTCTCGACGGAGATGAAGGCGTTACCTTAGAACAGTGTATGCGTGTTAGCCGGCATATAGAACACAATATGGACAGAGAAGAACACGATTTTTCTTTAGAAGTAGGATCCGCTGGAGCAGCATCGCCACTGACAATTCCACGGCAATACAAAAAGCATTTGGGACGTATTTTGGCCATAGTAACAAACGAAGACGAAGCCCTAAAAGGCACCCTAACCACAACCGACAACAACGGGATTACATTGCAATGGAAAGCACGTGAACCCAAACCTATTGGAAAAGGAAAACATACGGTGACTAAAGAAGCCGCCCTTTCCTACGAACACATAAAGAAAGCAACTGTACAAATTCAATTTAATAAGTAAACATGGAAAATCTGGCCCTTATAGAGTCTTTCTCGGAGTTTAAAGATGAAAAATTCATCGACCGTGTAACACTCATGTCCATTTTGGAAGAGGTATTTCGCAACACGCTGAAGAAAAAATTCGGCACAGACGAGAACTTTGATATTATTATCAATCCCGACAAGGGAGATTTAGAAATCTGGCGTAATCGTGTCGTTGTCGCAGATGGCGCTGTTGAGGAGCCTAACGAGGAAATTGAGCTTACTGAAGCACGCAAAATTGAACCTGACTTTGAAGTTGGAGAAGATGTTTCTGAAGAGGTAAAGCTTACAGACCTCGGACGCCGCTCTGTATTGTCCCTGCGTCAAAATCTTGTAGCCCGTATTCACGAGCACGACAACACCATTATTTACAAGCAGTTTATCGACATGGTTGGTGAAATTTACACTGCTGAAGTACACCACATTCGCAATCGTGTGGTTATCTTACTAGACGATGAAGGAAATGAAATTATCCTTCCTAAGGATAGACAAATTCCTTCAGACTTTTACAGAAAAGGCGATAACGTTCGTGGAATTATTGAAAGCGTAGAGCTGAAAGGTTCAAAGCCAAGTATTATTATGTCACGTACGGCACCAAAGTTTTTAGAGAAACTTTTTGAGCAAGAAATTCCTGAAGTTTTTGATGGATTAATTACAATTAAAAAAGCAGTTCGAATTGCAGGTGAAAAAGCCAAAGTAGCGGTAGATTCTTATGATGACCGTATCGACCCAGTCGGTGCTTGTGTTGGAATGAAAGGATCCCGAATCCACGGGATTGTTCGTGAACTTGGTAATGAAAATATTGACGTCATTAATTATACCAACAACACCCAGTTAATGATTACGCGGGCTTTGAGTCCAGCAAAAGTGACATCGGTTAAAATAAACGAAGAAACAAAGCGTGTTGAGGTTATGATGGATCCCGATGAGGTTTCTAAGGCTATCGGCCGTGGTGGATTTAATATCCGTTTGGCAGGGCAACTTACCGGCTATGAAATTGATGTTTATCGCGAGGGGATGGAAGAAGACGTAGAGCTTACCGAATTCTCCGATGAAATCGAAGCATGGATTATAGAAGAATTTAAAAAAGTAGGATTAGACACTGCAAAAAGTGTCTTAGAACAAGACGTTGAAGATTTGGTAAAACGAACCGACTTGGAAGAAGAAACAATTCAAGATGTACGAAAAGTGCTAAGCGCAGAGTTCAATAACGAATAAACGAGGCATTTTTTTAATTTTGAGCGCACAAACATTTTATGGCTGATTTAAAAACGATACGAATAAATAAAGTACTCCGCGAATTAAACATTTCGTTGGATCGTGCTGTGGAACACCTATCCGAAAAAGGATATCAGGTGGAAGCACGACCTACGGCAAAAATCTCGCAACAGGAGTATGACCATCTTTTGGATGCGTTTCAGACTGACCGCTCAAAAAGAGAAGCTTCCCATGAAGCTTACGAGGAAAAGCGAAAAGAAAAAGAAGCCATCCGCAAACAGTCTCAAAAAGAGGATGAGCCCAAGCCAGCAGCGCCTCAAGCCGTGGCACCCGTAGCTCCTGAGCCAGCAAAGCCAGCTGCTCCTAAAAAAGAAACCCTAGTTCGAGCCCAAGCAACATTAAGTGGCCTTAAGACCGTTGGAAAAATCGATTTAACCCCAAAGCAAACACCCAAAAAAGCCGAAGTTCCAAAGGAAAAAGCAAAAGCAAAAGCTGAACCTGCACCAATAAAAGCTGAGATAAAAGAAGCAGCAGCAGCTGTTGTAAAGGAGGAAGCAGCTGTTGTAAAAGAAACAGCAACACCAGATGATAAGCCTGAACCAACTGCTGAGAACAGCGATAAAATACAAACCCAGTATAAAAAACTGAGTGGGTTAAAAGCTACAGGCCAAACAATTGATTTAAATCAATTTAAAAAACCTGAACCTAAAAAGTCTGCTGACAACGATAATAAGCGTCGAAGAAAACGTATTACCAAAGACACAGGACCTGGTAACCGAAAACCGGCACAAAATAGAGGCGGTCAAAAACAACAGCGACCCGCAGTAACTAAAGAAGAACCTACTGAAGAAGAAATCCAAAAACAAATTCGAGAAACCCTCGAGAAACTTCAAGGAAAAACTTCAAAGTCTAAAGGGGCTAAATACCGCCGCGAAAAAAGAGATTCTCACCGTTTAAAAACAGAAGAAGAAGAAGCGCTTCAAGAAGCAGAAAGTAAAATTTTAAAAGTAACGGAGTTTGTTACTGTTGGTGAAGTTGCTACCATGATGGACATCAGTTCCACACAGATTATTTCTGCTTGTATGACACTAGGCATCATGGTTACTATGAACCAGCGTTTGGATGCCGAAACACTTTCTGTAGTGGCTGAGGAATTTGGCTATGAAGTCGAATTTATCACCGCCGACATTGAAGAAGCTCAAGAAGTAGTAGTTGATAATCCAGAAGACTTAAAGTCTCGGGCTCCTATAGTCACAGTAATGGGGCACGTTGATCATGGAAAAACATCCCTCTTAGATTATGTTCGTAATGCTAATGTAATCGCTGATGAGTCGGGTGGAATTACACAGCATATTGGCGCCTATAGTGTCAAACTTAAAAGCGGACAACAAATGGCGTTTTTAGACACTCCTGGTCACGAAGCGTTTACCGCCATGCGTGCTCGTGGAACACAGGTAACCGATTTAGTCATTATTGTAATTGCTGCTGATGATGATATCATGCCGCAAACAAAAGAAGCAATTAGCCATGCTCAAGCGGCATCTGTGCCAATTGTGTTTGCTATTAACAAAGTAGATTTACCTGCAGCAAACCCCGATAAAATCAAAGAGAGCTTAGCCGGAATGAATTTGCTAGTTGAAGATTGGGGAGGAAAAATTCAATCCCATGATATTTCGGCAAAAACAGGTCAGGGCGTTGAAGAATTATTAGAAAAAGTATTGCTTGAGGCTGAACTTTTAGAACTTAAAGCGAATCCTAATAAAGCTGCTCAAGGAACAGTGGTAGAAGCATTTTTGGATAAAGGACGTGGATATGTGTCAACGATTTTGGTTCAGGCTGGAACGTTAAAAATTGGCGACTATATTTTAGCAGGTCGTCATAGCGGAAAGGTTAAAGCACTACAAGATGAACACGGTCGTGAAGTAACTACCGCTGGACCATCAACACCAGTTTCTATTTTAGGGCTTGATGGTGCGCCACAAGCTGGAGATCGCTTTAACGTATATGCTGATGAACGGGAGGCCAAACAAATTGCATCCAAGCGCACACAACTTGTTCGCGAACAATCAGTGCGAACACAACGCCATATTACGTTAGATGAAATTGGTCGACGTATTGCATTAGGTGACTTTAAAGAATTAAACATAATCCTTAAAGGAGATGTAGATGGTTCTGTTGAAGCATTAACAGATTCATTCCAAAAGCTTTCTAACGAAGAAATTCAAGTTAATATTATACATAAAGGTGTAGGAGCAATAACAGAATCAGATGTATTACTTGCATCTGCTTCCGATGCTATTGTTATTGGCTTTAACGTGCGTCCAATGGGAACAGCCCGCCAGTTAGCCGAAAAAGAAGAGATTGACATTAGAAGTTACTCGATTATTTACGATGCCATTAATGATCTTAAGGACGCGATGGAAGGCATGCTTTCTCCCGAGTTTAAAGAAGAAATTACAGGAACCGCAGAAATAAGGGAGACGTTTAAAATATCCAAAGTAGGCACCATTGCTGGTTGTATGGTTACTGACGGTAAGATTATTCGAAATTCAGGAATTCGTGTCATTCGCGAAGGCGTAGTTGTTCATACGGGATCACTAGTTTCTCTTAAACGATTTAAGGATGATGCAAAAGAAGTGACCAAAGGGTATGATTGCGGACTGCAAGTCAAAGGATTTAACGACATTAAAGAGGGTGATGTAGTTGAAGGCTACCAAGAAGTTGCCATCAAGAAGAAACTTAAGTAAGACTATTTAAGGCCTTAACACAAAAGCGGCTTTAAATTTCCGTTGTATTTTTTCTAGCATTGCTAAGGCTTCACGTTCTGTGGCAAAGTTTCCAACTCGAATCTTATAGTTGGGTGTTTCAAAAATTGTTTTTGCTGATAATTCAGGGAATAGTGTTTCAAAGCGCTCTAATTGCAGCAACGATGATTCAAAATCTCCATAATATACCTGAATGGTAAATAGCTTTTTGGTAGAGGCTATTCGGTCCAATTCAATTTTGCGGTTTAGGAGCTTTGTAAGCTCTTCTGGGGCATCAATTTGGGTTTTTGCTGTTTGTCCAAATGCAACACTACAACAGAACAAAACACTAAAAAAAAGCGCGTTTATTCGATAAAATTTGATTTGTTTCATAGGCTTACAAAAATACAGTAATATTTGATTAAAGTTTGTTAAAAAGATGCTAAACAATTCTTTTATAACAGACACATTATCAATGTATTAATAAATTATTTAGAAGGATTATAAATTATTATTTTAAATGCCCAGAGGTTTTTAAAATGAGGTCTGTGTCGTAATTTTGCTTGATAATTCATGAAAGTTGAATTTAACCATCAATTAACCTATATGCTCGAGAGCAGCTTTTTAGCCAAACTACCGTTACTGTTCTTCTCACTTTGCTTCAGCGTTGTTTTAAACGCACAAGAGCCTGACATTCAAAAAGGGAAATCGTTGTTTAACGCAAATTGTGCTGCGTGTCATAAATTGAACAAGCGCGCTGTTGGTCCTGCACTTGCTGGTGTTAGCAGTAAGTATGATAAAGAATGGCTGTATAGCTGGATAAAGAATTCTACCGCCATGGTAAAGTCTGGCGATGCTCAAGCAGTTGCTATTTATGAAGAGTACAACGGCTCAGTGATGACTTCATTCCCACAGCTTTCAGATGAAGACATTGATAATATTTTAGCTTACACAGACTACACGCCTCCCGCACCTGCGGCAGGTACTCAGGCTGTTGAAGTTGCTGCAGCTCCTGAAAGTAGCGCAACAAACGATTTAATTCTAGCAGTACTTATGTTGGTACTTGCAGCCTTAGTAACCATGTTATTTTTAGTGAATAAAACACTTAGGAAGATAGCTGCTGCTAATGGTGTTGAATTCATGAATAAGGAAAAACAGTCTCGCACGCCGCTTTGGAAAGCATATGCACAGAACCCTTTTTTAGTTTTTGTTACGGTAATATTTCTGTTGCTTTCTAGTGCTTACGTTGGATACAGTTATATAATGCAAGTAGGAATTGACCAAGGATATATGCCTATTCAACCTATTCATTATTCGCATAAAATTCATGCTGGTGACAACCAAATTGAATGTAAATACTGCCATTCATCGGCACGCGTGTCTAAGCATTCTGGAATACCGTCACTCAATGTGTGTATGAATTGCCACATGAACATTGCAGAATATAACGGTGAAGAGGATTTAGAAAAAGGATATACTAAAGAATTTTACACGAACGAAATCAAAAAGCTTTACAAAGCTGTGGGCTGGGATGAACAAACCCAAAGCTATACAGGAGATACGCAACCCGTGAAGTGGATTCGCATTCACAATTTGCCAGACTTTGTGTACTTTAATCACGCACAACACGTTTCTGTAGCAGGAATTGAATGTCAAAAGTGTCATGGTCCTGTTGAGGAGATGGAAATCATGTATCAACATTCATCGCTTACCATGGGATGGTGTATAAATTGTCACCGCGAAACCAATGTTAAGGTTAAAGACAATGAATACTATACCAAGATTCACGAAGAATTGTCAAAAAAATACGGAGTAGATAAACTTACTGCTGCCCAAATGGGTGGATTAGAATGTGGAAAGTGTCACTATTAAGAATAAGCATATGCCCAATCAAAAAAAATACTGGAAAAGCGAAGTTGAACTAAACGAGCAGTCCACATTGGTTGACGAGCTTAGCCAAAAGGAGTTTGCTCAAAAGCTTCCAGAGGATCTTTTAGGAAGTACAGAACTTCCTGATAGTGATACCTCAAGACGTGACTTTTTGAAGTATATGGGCTTTAGTACTGCCGCTGCTACCTTGGCAGCGTGTGAAGGTCCCGTAAACACATCGATTCCATATGTGATTCAACCTGAGCAGATTATACCTGGTGTTGCTAATTTTTATGCCACCACAATTGTCGATGGTTTTGATACAGCAAGTATTTTAATCAAAACTCGTGAAGGGCGTCCTATTAAAGTTGAAAACAATCCAGATGCACCCGTGCACAATACGGCAAATGCTCGTGTGCAAGCTTCGGTATTGTCGTTGTATGACAGCATGCGTGTTCAAGGACCTACACAAGCAGGCGTTGATGTTAGTTGGGAAACACTTGAATCAAATGTGCGTACCCAACTTGCTCAGATGGCCGATGCCAATGAAGAAGTAGTACTTCTAACACCGTCACTTGCTAGTCCAACCACACAGCAGCTTATTAAAAAATTCCAAGTCAAATATCCTAATGTTACACATCATGTATATGATGCAATTTCGGATACTGCTGCACTAAACGCATTTGAAAAAGCCTACGGTAAACGTGCACTTCCAAGTTATGACTTTAGCAAAGCCACATGCATTGTTTCTATAGGGGCAGATATTTTAGGCGATTGGCAAGGTGGAGGTTTTGACGCAGGGTATTCCAAGTCTCGTATTCCAAAAGGAAAAGCAGGTAAGGCAACCATGTCTAAGCATTATCAATTTGAGGCAAACATGACTCTTTCGGGTGCAAATGCCGATCATAGGATTCCAACGACTGCTACCCAACAACAGTTTATAATGGCTGCTCTTTATGGTGAGTTAACAAATATTACCTATCCAACTCCTTTAAGTGATGCCATCAAAAAGAAAGTAAAAGCTATTGCTGCTGAGTTGAAAGCTGCTGGTGAACGTGGGATAGTCGTAACCGGCCTAGACAATGAAGACGCTCAACGTGCAGCACTTGCGATCAATCATCAGCTTGGCTCTAAGGTAATTGACGTAAATCACGCTACTCAGCTTCGTCAAGGCGATGCAAGTGTCATTAATCAATTGGTTAATAATGTTAACTCAGGAAAAGTAAAAGGTATTATTATGGCTGGGGTAAATCCTGCATATACACTTCCCAACGCTGAAGCTTTTGTTGCAGGCTTGAAAAAAGCAAAATTATCGCTTTGCTTTAGCATGAAGAATGATGAAACAGCACTTCACTGTCAATGGGTAGCTGCCACACCACATTATTTGGAATCTTGGGGAGATGTAGAAATGAAAACAGGCCATTATGCCCTTACCCAACCTACTATTCGACCATTATTTAATACCAAACAATTTCAGGACGTACTGTTAAGTTTAAGCGAAAGCTCAAGCAATTATAAAGACACGATAAAATCATATTGGTCTTCCAATATTTTAGGCGGTAATTCATTTAATGACGCTCTTCACGACGGTTACTTTGTTTCAAAAAAATCTGATACGTTGCGTTATCGTGATAATGTAGAGGCCTTGATCCAACGGTTGGCGCGAGCAAAGGCGGTCTCCGGCTTAGAATTACATTTATACACTAAAACTGGAATTGGTGATGGTCAACAGGCGAACAACCCATGGCTACAAGAATTCCCAGATCCTATTTCTCGTGTAACATGGGACAATTACCTTACCGTTTCTAAGGCAGACGCTGAAGCGTTAGGGTTAAAAAATATTAATCAATCTGATGGAGCGCTTGATGGTAGTGTTGCCGAAATTTCCTTAAATGGCAAAATAGTAAAAGCACCAGTTCTAATTCAGCCTGGTCAAGCCAAAGGAACTGTAGGATTGGCATTCGGATATGGTAAAACGGCTGGGATGAAGTCCGAAATGCAGGTAGGAACTAACGCCTATCCGCTTTATACAAATTTTAGTCCTGTTCAATCCGTTTCTGTTACTGCCACCAAGGACATGCATGAATTTGCATGTACACAATTGCAAAATACCTTGATGGGTAGAGGAGAGATTGTTCGAGAAACTACCTTGGAGATCTTTAACACGAAAGACGCTAAGTATTGGAATCCGATGACTCAGGTTTCACGTGATCATGTTGAAATAGATGTGACGGCTAAGGAAGCCGATATGTGGCAAGCTTTTGACCGTTCTATAGGACACCATTTTAATTTATCCATTGACTTGAATGCTTGTACTGGTTGTGGTGCTTGTGTTATTGCTTGTCATGCAGAAAATAATGTTCCTATTGTTGGAAAACGAGAAATTCGTAAGTCGCGTGATATGCACTGGCTACGAATTGACCGCTATTATTCTTCTGAAGAGACATTTAAAGAAGATTTAGAAGTTGTTGATAATATTAGTGGTTTGTCAGACTCTTTATCAACTTTCGGAAAAATGGAAGATCCCTCAGCAAATCCTGAGGTTACTTTTCAACCTGTTATGTGTCAGCACTGTAACCATGCACCTTGTGAAACGGTTTGTCCTGTTGCAGCAAGTTCACACGGGCGTCAAGGACAAAATCACATGGCGTATAACCGCTGTGTAGGAACACGCTACTGTGCCAATAACTGCCCGTATAAAGTGCGACGATTTAACTGGTTCTTGTACAATAAGAATGATGAGTTTGATTATTATATGAATGATGATTTGGGCCGTATGGTACTAAACCCTGATGTAGTTGTACGTTCTAGAGGGGTCATGGAAAAATGTTCACTTTGTATTCAAATGACACAAAAAACAATTTTAGATGCCAAGCTTGAAGGGCGTGAAATTAAGGATGGTGAATTCCAAACTGCATGCTCCAATGCTTGTGGAAACGGAGCGCTATCTTTTGGAGACATTAACGACAAGGAAAGTCATGTAAAGCAGTTGACAGAAGACAAACGAATGTACCACTTGTTGGAAAGCATCGGTACAAAACCCAATGTAATGTACCAAGTTAAGGTAAGAAATACTTAAGGATCGATTTATGGCAAGTCACTACGAAGCACCCATTAGAAAGCCCTTAGTAACAGGGAACAAATCGTACCACGATGTTACGGTAGATATTGCTGCGCCTGTTGAAAACCCGCCTAACAAGCAATGGTTTTTGGCTTTTGGCATTGCACTCACCGCATTTTTATGGGGTCTCGGATGTATAATTTATACAGTTTCTACAGGTATTGGTGTTTGGGGATTAAACAAAACAGTAGGATGGGCATGGGACATTACCAACTTCGTTTGGTGGGTTGGAATTGGACACGCCGGAACCCTTATATCTGCAGTACTTTTACTATTCCGTCAAAAATGGCGTATGGCCATTAACCGCTCTGCGGAAGCCATGACAATATTTTCAGTAATTCAAGCCGGATTATTCCCAATTATACACATGGGCCGTCCATGGTTGGCATATTGGGTGCTTCCTATTCCAAACCAATTTGGTTCGTTGTGGGTAAACTTTAACTCACCACTTCTATGGGATGTTTTTGCAATCTCGACCTATCTTTCGGTATCGTTAGTATTCTGGTGGACTGGATTACTTCCTGATTTTGCCATGATTCGCGATAGAGCAATCAAACCATTTCAAAAGAAAATTTATGGCTTGTTGAGCTTTGGTTGGAGTGGACGTGCTAAAGATTGGCAACGCTTTGAGGAGGTGTCTTTGGTCTTGGCCGGATTGGCTACTCCTTTGGTGCTTTCGGTTCATACTATTGTATCGTTTGACTTTGCTACTTCAGTAATTCCTGGATGGCACACCACAATCTTTCCACCTTATTTTGTGGCGGGAGCTATTTTTTCTGGATTTGCGATGGTGAACACGCTGCTTATTATTATGCGTAAGGTATCTCGATTAGAAAATTACATCACCCTTCAGCACATCGAATTGATGAATATCGTTATTATGATCACGGGTTCTATTGTTGGTGTAGCTTATATTACAGAGCTATTCATTGCCTGGTATTCGGGTGTAGAGTATGAGCAATACGCTTTCTTAAATCGCGCTACCGGACCCTATTGGTGGGCTTACTGGTCTATGATGACATGTAACGTATTCTCTCCTCAATTGATGTGGTTTAAAAAATTACGAACAAGTATTATGTTCTCCTTTATTATTTCCATTGTAGTAAATATTGGGATGTGGTTTGAGCGTTTTGTGATTATTGTTACCTCACTGCATCGCGATTATTTACCTTCATCGTGGACGATGTTCTCCCCCACGTTTGTTGATATTGGAATTTTTATTGGAACCATTGGTTTCTTCTTTGTGTT
This sequence comes from Flavobacteriaceae bacterium, assembly GCA_029238215.1. Lineage (GTDB taxonomy): Bacteria > Bacteroidota > Bacteroidia > Flavobacteriales > Flavobacteriaceae > UBA7446. The sequence continues at coordinate 22,342 of JAQWGN010000008.1, read as the reverse complement.
ATTCTTGCTCTATGCACGTACATTTCCTGTAATTGCGCAAGCGGAAGTAAAATCGATATTAAAAGCATCGGGAGATAAATATAAAAACAACCACAGCCATGAGTAGTAAATTAGTACATGCCGTTTATGACGATGATGATACGCTTTTACATGCCGTAAAGGATGTTAAAAAAGCCGATTATCAGATTGAGGAAGTATTTACTCCGTTTCCAGTCCATGGATTAGACCATGCTATGGGCCTTGCTGGAACACGAATTGCCGTAACCGCTTTTATGTATGGCATCTTAGGTTTTGTAGTGGCAATAACGATGATTAACTATATCATGATACAGGATTGGCCACAAAACATAGGAGGTAAGCCAAGCTTTTCTTTTTTAGAAAACCTGCCTGCCTTTGTGCCCGTTATTTTTGAGATGACTGTTTTTTTTGCGGCTCACCTTATGGTAATTACGTTTTATTTACGTAGCCGCTTGTGGCCGTTTAAAAAAGCCGAAAACCCCATGCCAGAAACTACCGACGACAAGTTTTTAATGCAAGTAGCATTGGATGGCGATGAAAAGAAATTGACTGCATTGTTGAAAAAAACAGGAGCTATAGCCATTAGTATTCACGAAAACGATCAAGCATGAAAAAAGCAAGCATCCTTATTGTACTAAGTTCGTTAATGGTGTTGTCTTGTTCCAACCCATCAAAACCGAATTACCAATATTTCCCAAATATGTATGAGGCAATAGGGTATGAAACCTATGCTGAATCGAAGGCATTTAATAATGGTATAGAGGCGCAATTGCCCGTTGAAGGCAGTGTTGCTCGTGGATGGGCCCCTTACGATTTTCCAAATACAAATGTGGGTTATGAAGCTGCAAAGGCAAGCTTAAAATCACCTCTTGAACAAACAGATGTCCACCGGGCTGAGGGTAAAGAATTGTATGGTGTTTACTGTGCTGTTTGCCATGGTTCTAAAGGGGATGGACAAGGAATATTAATGACACGCGAAAAGTTTTTAGGAATTCCTAGCTATGCCGATCGCGATATTAATCAAGGAAGCATTTATCACGTACTGATGTATGGAAAAAATGCAATGGGATCTCATGCTGGACAGGTAAATGCAACCGAACGCTGGCAAATTGCCCAACATGTAATGTATTTACGAAACGAATTGACAAAATAATTGACCATGTATACCTTCGCTCAACGACTAAAAATTATCGCTTACGTTTTGATGGGACTTGGCGCTATTGGGTTAGCTATTGGTTTTATCAGCGCACCTTCTACTGTAGCAGAAGCACAAGCCATGGTTGCTGATGCGCACGGAGGACACGAAAGCGACCACGAAAGCGATCACGGAAGCGATCACGGAAGCGATCACGGAGATGACCATGCTGCCATGATTCATTCAACTCATGATACTCATGATTCCCACGCTGCGACTACTGGACACGATTCTCATGCGGATGATCACGGAGATGCGCATGGAGAACATTTATTACACCAACTACAAAACAAGCCTTGGGCGGCATTATATGTAGCCATTTTCTTTTTCTTTATGATCCCCCTAGGAACCTTGTTGTTCTATGCCATTCAACGTGCAGCTCAGGCGGGGTGGTCCATTTTATTGTTTCGCGTTATGGAAGCCATAACAGCATATTTATTTCCCGCCTCGGTTATTATTTTTGTATTTCTTGTGCTTACAGGAGCCCATGCCAACCACCTTTTTGTTTGGATGGATGCCGAAACTGTAGCTCACGACGAAATCATTCAAGGTAAAGTAGGCTATCTTAATGTGCCGTTCTTTTTGCTACGTGCTGTAATTTACCTCACAGGCTGGAATCTATACCGTTATTTCTCACGTAAGTTTTCTTTGGCTCAAGACAATGCCAATGCAGGTGATGTAAGTAACTACAAAAAGAATTTTCGCATTTCTGCAGTCTTCTTGGTATTCTTTTTTGTAACCGAATCGATGATGTCTTGGGACTGGATCATGTCTTTAGACCCACACTGGTTTAGTACCTTATTTGGATGGTATGTATTGTCTAGTATGTTGGTGACTGCAGTTACGGTTATTGCTATGGTAACTATTTATTTGAAGTCAAAGGGATACTTGCCTAATGTTAACCATAGTCACTTACACGATTTGGCTAAGTTTATGTTTGGGTTAAGTGTTTTCTGGACATACCTATGGTTTTCACAGTTTATGCTGATCTGGTATTCTAACATCCCTGAAGAAGTCACGTATTTCCTTACACGTATTGAAGATTACAACCTGCCATTTTTTGGCATGGTTGCATTGAATTTTATTTTTCCATTGCTTATTTTAATGAGTAGTGATTACAAACGCTCCAACTGGATTATTGTCATGGCTGGTGTTGCAATTGTTTTTGGCCATTATATTGATATATTCAACATGATTATGCCTGCAACAGTTGGCGATCAGTGGTTTATTGGGTGGTCTGAAATTGGAGGGTTCTTGTTTTTTGCTGGGCTATTTATTTTTGTGGTTTTCCGCGCAATGACAAAGGCTCCGTTAGAGCCATCTGGCGATCCGTTTGTTGGAGAGAGTGAACGATTTGTATATTAATGTTATAGAACACGTAAATGACTGCAGTTATTCTTTTTGCGATTTTAGTTTTAGTGGGAGTTGCTATTTGGCAAATCACCAAAATATTTGAATTATCGCAATTGCGAGAAACCAAAGACGACTCTCAGGTAGCCAATGACAAAGACAACAATTGGAATGGCCAATTGATGTTTGTATTCTTGGTGTTTATTTATTTCATCACCATATATTCATTTTGGAAATGGGGTGATGTATTGCTTCCTGAGGCTGCCTCGGAGCACGGTCAAGAAGTCGATCGCTTAATGTGGATCTCTTTTGCACTTATCTTTTTTGTTCAGACGATCACACAAGCCTTACTTCATTATTTTTCATATCAGTATCGTGGGCGAAAAGATCAAAAAGCCCTTTTTTATGCCGACAACGATAAACTAGAGTTTATTTGGACAATTATCCCTGTGATTACCTTAGCTGGATTAATTATGTATGGCTTATTCACATGGACATCCATTATGAATATTGAAGAAAATGATGAAGCTCTAGTAGTAGAGTTATATGCACAACAGTTTAATTGGAAAGCACGTTATGCAGGAGCTGACAGAGTACTTGGAGATGCTAACGTTCGCTTCCTTCAAGACTTTGATGGATTGAATTTAGTAGGTATTGATGCTTCAGATCCTAACGGACTGGATGATGTTATTGTTCAGGAATTACATTTACCTAAAGGGCGAGAGGTCATTTTTAAAATGCGCTCACAAGATGTTTTGCATTCGGCTTATATGCCTCACTTTAGAGCACAAATGAATTGTGTGCCAGGAATGATTACTGAATTTGCATTTACGCCATCCATGACCACTGAAGAAATGCGTCAAACAGCGGATATGACAGCTAAGGTGAATAAAATTAACAAGATACGTTTCGAAAATAGCAAGACTCTCATTGCCAATGGCGAAGAGGCACTTGATCCGTATCAGTTTGATTTTTTATTGCTTTGTAATAAAATTTGTGGGGCATCGCATTATAATATGCAAATGAAAATTGTTGTTGAGGAAGAAAAGGATTTTAACAATTGGTTGGCGCAGCAAACTACGTTTGCACAAACCATCCAACAGTAAAATATAGCTATGGGAGCAGATCACGCACATCACAAAGAAACGTTTATCACCAAATACATCTTTAGTCAAGATCATAAGATGATTGCTAAGCAATACCTTATCACAGGCTTGATTATGGGAATTATTGGCATTGCTATGTCGTTGTTGTTTCGCCTTCAACTCGCATGGCCAGAACGGTCTTTTGGAATATTTGAAGTCTTATTGGGTAAGTGGGCGCCTGATGGAGTTATGGATCCTAACGTTTATTTGGCATTAGTAACCATTCACGGTACGCTGATGGTTTTCTTTGTTCTTACTGCAGGGTTGAGTGGTACGTTTAGTAACCTTCTTATTCCATTGCAAATTGGTGCACGCGATATGGCTTCTGGATTATTAAATATGATATCCTATTGGTTGTTCTTTTTGTCTTCTGTTATCATGATTGCCTCGCTTTTTGTTGAGTCTGGACCTGCAGCAGCGGGATGGACTATTTACCCTCCACTTAGCGCGCTGCCACAAGCACAACCTGGTTCTGGTCTTGGAATGACCCTTTGGTTGGTGTCTATGGCAATCTTTATTGCATCGTCTTTATTAGGTTCACTGAACTATATCGTAACAGTAATAAACCTTCGTACTAAGGGGATGTCAATGACGCGTTTACCACTTACAATTTGGGCATTTTTCGTTACTGCGATAATTGGTGTTGTATCGTTTCCAGTACTACTTTCAGCAGCCTTACTATTGATTATGGATAGGGGTTTTGGTACTTCATTTTTCTTGTCGGATATTTTTATTCAAGGAGAAGTACTGCATTATCAAGGCGGTTCTCCTGTATTGTATGAGCATTTATTTTGGTTCTTGGGTCACCCAGAGGTGTACATTGTATTGTTACCAGCTTTAGGAATTACTTCTGAAGTATTAGCAACCAATGCCAGAAAACCAATCTTTGGATACCGCGCTATGGTAGCGTCTATTTTGGCCATTGCCTTTTTATCTACCATTGTATGGGGACACCACATGTTTATTTCAGGAATGAATCCATTCCTTGGATCGGTGTTTACATTTACAACCCTACTAATTGCGATTCCTTCGGCTGTAAAAGCATTTAATTATATTACCACGCTTTGGAAAGGTAACCTTCAGCTGAACCCAGGAATGCTATTTTCTATTGGATTGGTTTCAACCTTTATTTCGGGTGGATTGACTGGGATTATACTAGGAGATAGTACTTTAGACATTAACGTTCACGACACTTATTTTGTAGTAGCGCACTTCCATTTGGTAATGGGCATTTCGGCACTGTATGGTTTATTTGCTGGGGTATACCACTGGTTTCCAAAAATGTTTGGTCGCATGTTGAATAAAAACCTAGGGTATGTACACTTTTGGGTAACTGCTGTTTGTGCTTATGGTGTATTTTTCCCCATGCACTTTATAGGTATGGCTGGACTCCCAAGAAGGTATTATTCAAATACGGCTTTTCCATACTTCGACGACTTGGCAGATATTAATGTAGTCATCACTATTTTTGCATTAATTGCTGGAGCGGCACAATTGGTATTCTTGTACAACTTTATTCACAGTATTTTCTACGGTAAAAAAGCTGTTCAAAACCCCTGGCGCTCTAATACCCTTGAGTGGACGACGCCTGTAGAGCATATTCACGGTAACTGGCCAGGTAAAATTCCTGATGTTCACCGTTGGGCTTACGATTACTCCAAGCCTGGACAAGAAGAGGATTTTGTTCCCCAAAGCGTTCCGCTCGCTGAAGGAGAAGAAGAATTACAACATTAAAAAAAGCCCCGTTCAGGGGCTTTTTAGTTTTACGTATCTTTGGATAGATGAATGAACATCTAGACCCATCTGGAGAAAACCTGAGTCGCGAAGAGCACGATGTTGATCGAGCCCTGCGACCCATAAGCTTTAATGACTTTAGCGGACAGCCACAAGTCCTCGAAAATCTTGAAATTTTTGTTGCTGCTGCCAATCAGCGCGAAGAAGCCCTAGATCATACGCTTTTACATGGCCCACCGGGTCTTGGAAAAACAACACTGGCGCATATTTTGGCACAAGAATTGGGCGTGGATGTAAAACTTACTTCTGGTCCAGTGCTTGATAAACCTGGAGATTTGGCAGGACTACTGACTAACTTACAGCCCCGAGATGTATTGTTTATTGATGAAATTCACCGACTAAGCCCCATTGTTGAGGAGTATTTGTACTCTGCTATGGAAGATTATCGCATTGATATTATGATCGAAACAGGGCCAAATGCCCGTTCGGTACAAATCGAATTGAGCCCATTTACTTTAGTAGGTGCTACGACTCGTTCAGGATTGCTTACAGCACCTATGCGTGCTCGTTTTGGAATTAATAGCCGATTGGAGTATTATTCGTCAGAAGTTTTATCTGGAATTGTATCCCGTAGCGCTGGAATCTTAAATATTCCAATTCAGGATCAGGCGGCTATAGAAATAGCAAGCCGCAGTCGAGGAACTCCACGTATTGCGAATGCACTACTTAGACGTATTCGTGATTTTGCACAAATAAAGGGAGACGGTACTATTGATCTGGCGATTACTCAGATAGGTCTCAAGGCATTGCATGTAGATGCGAATGGCCTGGATGAAATGGATAACAAAATTCTGACTACGCTTATTGATAAGTTTAAAGGAGGTCCTGTTGGTATTAGCACACTTGCTACAGCAGTTTCTGAAAGCGGTGAAACTATTGAGGAGGTATACGAACCTTTTTTAATACAGGAAGGGTTTATTGTCAGAACACCTCGAGGTCGGGAAGTAACCGAGAAAGCGTATAAACATCTTGGAAAGTCCATGCCCAACACTCAAAATGGTTTGTTTTGAGTAGCGAAGCAATCCATGCTTCAATAGTAAAACAAATTTCCAAACGTTTGGGCTTTATGGCTTGCGGTATTTCCAAAGCCGATTTTTTAGCAGACGAAGCTCCAAGGCTGGAGCAGTGGCTTAATCAAAATCACCATGGGCAAATGGGATATATGGAGCGTAACTTTGATAAACGTCTTGACCCCAGAAAGCTTGTTCCTGGTGCCAAAAGTGTTGTTTCTTTACTGTTCAATTATTTTCCTGAAAACACACCAAGTGATAGCGATGCTCCAAAAATTGCACGCTATGCCTACGGACAGGATTATCATCGGGTAATTAAAGACAAGCTTTTTGAATTTATGCACGAAATCCAAACAGAGATTGGCGCTGTGGGCGGTCGTGTATTTGTTGACTCTGCCCCTGTAATGGAAAAGGCATGGGCTGCCAAAAGCGGATTGGGTTGGGTTGGTAAAAACACAAATCTTATTCGTAAACAAGAGGGTTCTTATTTTTTTATCGCTGAACTCATCCTTGATATTTCTCTTGAAGCAGATGGAGCTGTTACCGATCATTGTGGCAGTTGCACGGCATGCCTTGACGCTTGTCCAACGGATGCGTTTACAGCTCCTTATAAACTCGATGCAAGTAAGTGTATTTCATATTTTACAATTGAACTTAAAGAGGCTATTCCACAAGAAGTTAAGGGAAAATTTGATCAATGGGCTTTTGGCTGTGACATCTGTCAGGAAGTATGCCCATGGAATCGGTTTTCAACGCCACACAAGGAGCCTGCCTTTAACCCAAATCCGGAACTGATGGGCATGGCACAAAACGATTGGGATGAAATTACTGAAGAGGTGTTTAACCGATTGTTTGAGGTGAGTGCTGTGCAGCGGACAGGATTTTCTGGTTTAAAACGAAACTTAGAGTTTTTAAAATAAATAGAATTCAATACCTTTCGAGGCCTAAAACAATGACCTATGAGTCAAGAAAGTAAACGTCGTGAAGCACTTATATATCACGCCAAACCGAAGCCTGGAAAATTAGAAGTTAACCCTAGTAAGCCCTACGCAAGTCAGCGGGACCTCTCTCTGGCATACTCACCCGGTGTTGCCGCTCCTTGTTTGGAGATAGAAAAAGAAACAGACAACGTTTACAAATACACGAATAAGTCCAATTTGGTTGCCGTTATTTCCAATGGAACTGCAGTATTAGGACTTGGAGATATTGGTCCCGAGGCATCAAAGCCTGTCATGGAAGGCAAAGGATTGTTGTTTAAGATTTTTGCAGGAATTGATGTGTTTGATATTGAGGTGGATACTAAAGATGTAGATGCCTTTGTTGAGACCGTAAAAAATATTGCTCCCACTTTTGGCGGGATAAACCTAGAAGACATAAAAGCACCAGAAGCCTTTGAAATTGAACGTCGTTTGGTTGAGGAACTCAATATTCCTGTAATGCACGATGATCAGCATGGTACAGCAATTATTTCTGGAGCTGCTTTATTAAATGCTGTTGAGCTTGCCAATAAAAAAATGGCTGAAGTTAAGATGGTGATTAGTGGGGCAGGTGCAGCAGCTATTTCGTGCGCACGCTTGTATCGATCATTGGGTGTATTGCCCAAGAACATGATGATGACGGATAGTAAAGGAGTGATACGCGCAGACCGAGATAATCTAACTTCCCAAAAAGAAGAATTTGCCACTTCTCAAGATGTATATACACTTGAAGACGCTCTTGTTGGCGCAGATGTATTTATTGGTCTTTCGAAAGCTAATATTATGACAGCTACGATGTTAACTTCTATGGCCGATACGCCAATTGTGTTTGCTATGGCTAACCCAGATCCTGAAATCGAATATGATCTTGCAATGGCTACCCGAGATGATGTCATTATCGCAACAGGAAGATCTGATTTTCCTAACCAAGTAAATAATGTATTGGGCTTTCCTTTTATTTTTAGAGGAGCTTTAGATGTCCGTGCTACCAAAATAAACGAAGCCATGAAAATGGCAGCGGTACGTGCGTTGGCCGCGTTAGCCAAAGAGACAGTTCCAGAGCAGGTAAACATAACTTACGGCACTACAAAGTTAGCCTTTGGAAAGGAATATATTATTCCAAAACCCTTTGATCCAAGACTGATTACAACGGTTCCAATGGCAGTTGCAAAAGCTGCTATGGAGAGCGGAGTTGCCCGAGAACCTATTACCAATTGGAATCAGTATGAAGAACAATTGCATCAACGTACCGATGCAGATAAAAAACTGGTGCGTCAAATTACAAGCCAAGCAAAACGAAATCCACAACGTGTGGTATATGCTGAAGCGGACGAGTTGGATGTGCTCAAAGCAGCGCAATTGGTTTATGAAGAAGGAATAGCAACGCCGATATTATTGGGCAATGCGGCACGTATAAAAGAACTGATGCAGACGTTAGAGTTTGATGCAGACATTTCCATTATAGACCCCAAAGAGGATGCTGTCAAAGACCAGCGCGAAGCTTATGCCAATACCTATTGGCAACTGCGCCAACGCAAAGGAGTAACCCTTTACAATGCGCAAAGCCGCATGCGAGAACGCAATTTTTTTGCCGCTATGATGGTGCGCGAGGGTGATGCTGATGCCATGATTTCTGGGTACAGCCGAAGCTACCCGATGGTGTTAAAACCTGTACTACAGGTTATCGATAGGCAACAAGGGGTAGACAGAGTTGCAACTACCAATTTGATGATAACAAATAGAGGCCCTATCTTTTTGGCCGATACCTCTATTAACATTAACCCTAATGATAAAGACTTGGCAAAAATTGCCCAAATGACAGCAAAAACAGCATCGCTTTTTGGGATTCACCCACGTGTCGCCATGCTTTCATACGCCAACTTTGGATCTTCTAAAAACGAAGAAGTAAATAAAGTAAGCAAGGCAGTTTCTTTATTGCACCGTTTTCTTCCAAACATTGATGTAGATGGTCCAATACAGGCCGACTTTGCTTTAAATAAAACAATGCTTGCCGATAAGTTCCCGTTCTCTAAAATTGCTGGACTTGCCGTAAATACACTTTTATTCCCTAATTTAAATGCTGCTAATATTGCCTATAAATTAATTAAAGAGTTAGATAATGCGCTTTCTATTGGTCCAATAATGATGGGCTTAAAACACCCGGTACATATTTTACAGTTGGGCGCTAGCGTGGATGAAATTATACACATGACAGCCGTGGCCGTTGTGGATGCTCAAAATAAAAAGGAAAGTTATAAGTAGCACTTGATTCGGCTTAATAGCCGATGTTTGTTGAATCAACAATTCAAGGTGTATAAATGCATTTTGCAAGTTTTATCAGTTTAGTTAGGAATCGATTAGTAGATAATTTTTTAGTATGATTACACAACTTAAAGGCAGATTGGTCTCAAAGACTCCAACAACACTCGTCATAGACTGTGGTGGCGTTGGTTATGAAGTTCATATCTCACTATTTACCTATGGTCAACTTTCTGATGATGAACAAATTCTTGTTTATACTCATATGCAAGTCCGTGAGGATGCACATACCCTATATGGATTTATTAAACCGATAGAAAGAAGCGTGTTTCGTTTGCTCCTTAGCGTGAGTGGCATTGGTGCCAATACGGCACGTACCATGCTGTCTTCAATGAACCCCCAGGAAGTCGTTCAGGCAATACAAACCGATAATGTTGCCGCTATCCAAGCGGTAAAAGGGATTGGTGCCAAAACAGCACAACGCGTAATTGTAGATTTGCGCGACAAAGTAACCCAATTGGCAGGGGATGAAAATATATCCATTACTTCGAGCAATACACAACGCGATGAGGCGTTATCTGCATTAAGCGTATTGGGATACCCAATGAAGCAAACACAAAAAATTGTGGATGGCTTGTTGCAAGTTGAACCAAACATGTCTGTAGAACGACTCATTAAAAACGCACTGAACAAGCTATAATGAAGCACGTTGTGAAAAATAAACTAAATGCATTTACACTGTTTTTATGTGTAATTACAGCCCCTTTATTGTTTGCGCAAACCAACACTTCGACAACGTCAGATAGTTTATTGCTAGCGCAAAACTTAAAACAAATAACCACAAAGCAAAAGCCAGCTTCTTTTGCATCATCATATACATTTGATCCAAAATTAAATTTATACTTCTACAATGTGAAAGTAGGAGAAATAGATGCTGAAAAGCCCTTAGCCTTAACCCCTGATGAATATCGTCAACGTGTATTTGCAGAAAAATCACGGGAATATATTCGTGAGAAACAACAAGCATTAGCAGGAATAACTAAAGATGCAGACAGCCAACAAGACCTGCTTCCAGATTATTATGTTAACTCTAAATTTTTTGAAACCATCTTTGGTAGTAACGAAATTAATATTCGTCCTCAAGGTTCTGCAGCAGTTGACCTTGGGATACGCTATCAAAAGTCTGGTAACCCAAGCCTGTCGCCAAGAAATCAAAGCTCATTAGGCTTTGATTTCAATCAACGGATAAATCTTGGACTTTCTGGTACTATTGGTACACGACTAAAAGTAAATGCCAATTACGATACCCAGTCTACTTTCGATTTCCAGCGCGTGATAAAGCTCGAATTTTTCCCTGAGGATTTGGTACCTAGTAGCGTATCCAATACCGTAAACAAAGGAAAAGAGCTGGTAAATAAGGGTAAGGGATTAGTGAATAAAGGGAAAGGACTCTTAGACAAAGCTAGCAATGTTCAACAAAACGGAATTAGTGGAAATGAAGACGGTATTATTCAAAAATTAGAAGTTGGTAACGTAAGCATGCCAATTAACAGTTCATTAATTACAGGGGCGCAAAGCCTTTTTGGGGTTAAAGCACAACTTAAGTTTGGCAACACCGATATTTCTGCTGTAATTTCCGAACAACGCTCTCAAACCCAAACCATTCAAACTAATGGAGAAGGTACTTTGGAGGAGTTTTCATTATTCGCTTTGGATTACGAAGACAATCGTCATTTTTTCTTGGCACAGTACTTTAGAGATAATTATGATGCGGCTGTTAAAACATATCCATATGTAAATTCACCAATTCAAATTACACGTATTGAAGTTTGGGTTACTAACCGATCGGCACGAACCCAAAACGTTCGTAACGTATTGGCACTTCAAGATTTAGGTGAAACAAATCCAACACGTACAATTATCGACGATTATGACCCTGGATTCTTTACCGCAGCACCAGGTGCATATCCTGATAATGATGTAAATAGACTCGACCCTGAATTAATAGATGGTGTTGGATTACTTACAAGCCCTATCCGGGATATTGCTACTGCTCGCAATGGTTTTGGTGCGCTATCAACACAAGTAAGCGAAGGGCGAGATTACGCCGTTTTAGAAAGTGCTCGAAAACTGACCCAAACTGAATACACATTTCATGAACAATTGGGATATGTTTCATTAAATCAATCCCTTAATAATGATGAAGTATTGGCGGTGGCTTTTCAATACACGGTCAATGGGCAAACATACCAAGTGGGAGAATTTTCGGCTGATGGAGTAGCCGCAACAACTGTTACAGAAACAGCCAATACCGCACCTGTAGTAAACAATAACAGTTTGGTGCTGAAAATGCTTAAAAGCTCGGTACTTGATGTAGCTCAACCAGTATTTAATTTAATGATGAAAAACGTCTATAATATTGGTGCTTTTCAACTTGCTCAAGAAGATTTCATTTTTAATATATTGTATACAGATCCGTCGCCAGCTAACTTTATCCGTCCTGAAGATGAGGCCTTATGGCCTGAGGGAACAGACGACCGGATTTTATTAAACTTATTTGGCCTAGATAAGCTTAATATTTACCAAGATGCTCAATCAGAAGGAGACGGTTTTTTTGATTTTGTAAGTGGAATCACAGTACTTCCAGAGCAAGGACAAATCATTTTCCCAAGTGTAGAACCCTTTGGAGAATATCTTTTTGAATTACTGAAATCCAATGACCCATTAGAAGATTATTCAGACAGAAATTTTTTCAACGAAAACCAGAAAAAGTATGTCTTTAAGGAGATGTACGAAACTACTAAAGCCGACGCAGCGGATTATCAACGGTACAATAAGTTTGAGTTAAAAGGACGTTATAAATCATCTGGTGGTGGACAAGGAATAGCCCTTGGAGCATTTAATGTACCTCGTGGATCTGTTCGCGTTACAGCAGGGGGCCGTTTGTTGCAAGAAGGGTTAGACTATACAGTAAATTATCAGTTGGGGAGAGTTACTATTCTGAATGAAGGAATCAAAAACTCCAATATTCCAATTGAAGTTTCAACAGAAAGTAATTCATTGTTTAATCAGCAAAATAAACGCTTTATGGGCCTTACTGCTGAACACAAAGTAAACGATGACTTAATTTTGGGAGGAACCTATATGCGTCTTAGTGAAAGACCCCTTACGCAAAAGGCCAATTATGGGACAGAGCCTGTAAATAATAGCATGTTCGGAATTAGTGGTGTGTTTTCAAAAGAGGTTCCGTTTTTAACCCGTATGGTAAACAAACTACCAAACATTGACACACAAGTAGCATCCAATGTATCTATTCGTGCTGAGGCTGCGTACTTACAAGTAGGCGCCCCCAAAGGAACCGAGCTAAACAATGCTGCAACAACTTATATTGATGATTTTGAAGGGACACAAACAAATTTAGATATTAGAGACACCTATTCCTGGTTGTTGTCTAGTATTCCCGCTCCATCAACGCAGCTTCCTATTGCTGGGGCTAGCTCGGGCGTTGATGATATTAGTGCAGGTTTTCAGCGTGCAAAGCTTTCATGGTACAATATTGATCCCTTGTTTTATTCAAACAGACGCCCCGGAGGTATTTCGGATGATGATCTGTCTACCAATGCTGCCCGCCGAATTTTTATTGATGAAATTTTCCCACAACAAGACATTGTTCAAGGGCAATCAATGGTGCAATACACTTTTGATTTGGCCTATTATCCATCCGAACGAGGACCGTACAATAACGCCCCCAACTTTGGTACAGATCCACAAAAAAATTGGGCTGGAATTACCCGCGCCATGACCACAACAGATTTTAGTCAGTCTAACGTGGAGTATATTGAGTTTTGGATTCTTGATACATTTTCAGAACAAACAAGCACAGAATCCGAACTTGGAGAGCTTGTTTTTCATCTGGGTAATATATCGGAAGATGTATTAAAAGACGGGCGAAAGCAATACGAAAATGGGCTTCCTGCTTCGGGTCAAAATACGGCTACTTACAGCTCCTCTTGGGGAACCACTCCGGCAACGCAGTCGCTAGTTTATGCTTTTGATGCCGAGGGTCAAAACCGCTCCTTACAGGATGTAGGTCTTGATGGACTTACAGACGATGAAGAGCGTTTAATATACACCAATGGGCCTGCTGAAGATCCAGCAGGAGATAACTATTCCTATTTTGCACAAGGCAGCGGTTCGATTTTAGAGCGGTATAAAAATTATAACGGTACCCAAGGAAATTCACCCCTTGAAGTTACCGAGCAGTTTAGAGGCTCATACACTGTGCCTGATGCAGAAGATTTGAATCAAGACAATACCATGAATACCATTGACAGGTATTTCCAGTATCGAATTCCAATCCAAAAAAACATGCAAATTGGGGTACACCCTTTCTTGGTTGATGTACGCGAGAATGACAATATTGAATTGCCAAATGGACAGGTTACTTCTTCACGATGGTTGCAATTCCGTGTTCCAGTAGTTCCGGATTACTACAGTACACCACAATACAGAAATTATTTTGAAGCAATTAATGGGATTGATGATATGCGATCCATTCGTTTTATGCGGATGATGGTTACCGGATTTAGCGACCCTACAGTTTTTCGTTTTGGCACCCTTGATATTGTGCGTGCAGATTGGACACGTGTTGCAAATCCACTAAATACTGACGAGGTTCCCTATCCAAATACCCAGCTTGAAGTTAGTGCTGTAAATATTCTTGAGAATGAAACACGGACTCCTATCCGATACAAACTTCCCCCTGGTATTGTAAGAGAAACGCTCAATAGCTACAATAATTTAATTCGTGAAAATGAACAATCGTTATCGTTGACGGTTACAGACTTGGAACCAAAGGATAGTGAAGGGGTGTACAAACATTTGGATTTGGATATGCGCCAATACAAGCGATTGCGTATGTTTTTGCACGCCGAATCCTTATCTGGTAAGAATCCACTGCCTGGAGAGTTGGCAGAAGAGGATATCAATGAGCGATTGGTTGCCTTTATAAGACTTGGAACTGATATTACAGAAAACTATTATCAAATTGAAATCCCATTAAAGCCAACACCCTATACGGAAGGTGTATCCAATAATCTTAGCGCAGAGGAAGTTTGGCAAGTAGCTACTAATGAAATTGATATTCCTGTAGAATTGCTTACGCAGCTCAAGGCAAAATCTATCGCAAACCGAAAGGTGCAGGGAGCTACTTATTTTGACGAAGAACTCAATCCAATAGATGAATTTGCTCCAAATGCGAGTTTACCAGGAGAGAAAAAATATAAATTTTCAATTCGAGGAAATCCATCATTAGGCGCTATTCGTACTTTGGTAGTAGGGGTCAAAAACCCTAGTACTACGCCAGGGGAACGTTTAAGCGGGGAGGTGTGGTTTAACGAACTGAGGTTGTCCGAAATTGATTCACGAGGCGGTTGGGCAGCAGTAGGAACAATGGATGCCAACCTTGCCGACTTTGCCAATGTGACGGTAAATGGGGCAATTTCAACCGTAGGATTTGGAGCGATTGACCAGTCACCAAATCAGCGGAGTCAAGAAGATATTCGTTCGTATGGAGTTACAACTAGTATTAATGCAGGGATGCTATTTCCTGAAAAATGGGGATTGGTAGTTCCAGTGAGTTACAGTTATAATCAAGAAGTTATTACCCCTGAATACGACCCGTTTTATAGGGATATCAGACTTCAAGATCGGCTTGATGCCGCTGATCGTCAAACCCAGCGCGATTCCATTCGCGATCAAGCGCTTAGTGTTTCCAAGCTTAAGAGTATCAACCTTATTGGTGTTCGAAAACAGCGCGGAGCAAACGCAAAACAAAATTTCTTTGATGTTGAAAATTTAGATTTCTCATATTCATACAATGAAGAGAAACGTCACGATTTTGAAATAGAGGATTATTCCTTTAAAAATCTACGAATTGGAGCAGGATATAATTATTCCTTTAAACCTTTATCCATAAAACCGTTAAATAACGTTCAAGCTATATCAACCAAAAAGTATTTGCGCTGGCTTTCAGAAATTAATTTAAACCTGCTACCCAGTTCTGTTACGCTTGGCGCAAACATCAACCGAACTTTCCAAAGCCAACGATTTAGACAAGTTTACTTAGAAGGAGTTGATGGCTCGAACCAAATTGCACTTCCAGATTTACAACAACGCAACTATTTGTTCGATTGGCTGTTTACAATAAACCACAACATAACGAATTCATTTCGAGTTGATTTTTCAGCCTCGAGCAGAAATATTGTTCGCAATTACCTAAAAGATGGTGCTACCGCAGGTACTACCCAAGTAGACACACAGCTTGATATTTGGGACGGTATGTGGGATATGGGTCAAATGGATCGCTTTGATCAATCGATTGGCGCAACTTATCAGTTGCCTTTCAAGTTCATTCCTTTGCTTTCGTTCCTTGATGGGACCTATTCCTATTCTGGCAATTTCAATTGGCAACGTGGATCTTCCTCATTAGCCAATGTTGTTGACGAAAACAATAATGCTCTTGGAATTGTTCATACGATACAAAACGCGAATACCATTCAGTGGAATGGAAGTGCCAATATGCAAGCTTTATACAGGTCCATCGGTTTAAAGAAAAACAACAGCACAAAAGATAAGAAAAAGCCAAGTGTACAACTCAAAAACTCTTTAGTAGGAATGCTTACAGCTCTTCAAAGAGTGCAATTTACTTACAGCGAGAATAACGGAACCGTACTTCCTGGCTATACCCAAAATATTGGCTTTTTAGGGACTTCAAATCCAGGGTTAGCATTTGCACTGGGTCGTCAAGATGATATTCGTTTTGAGGCGGCAAAGAAGGGATGGTTAACGGAGTTTCCAAACTTTAACCAGGCCTATACCACAGTTCATGCCAACGAAATTAGTTATAACGCTGAAATCGGATTGTTAAAAGGATTACAATTGGATTTATCCGGGAACCGAAGTTATTCAGAAAATAATTCTGAAAGCTACCGTGTTGAAAACGGTACTTATACGGCACTTGCACCCCGCTTATTTGGCAATTTTGAAATTTCTACCATTTTGTTGCGTACATCTTTTGGCGGTAGTGGTTTGGAGTCTCAGGCCTTTAGTGATTTAAAACAAAACCGTTTGATTATTGCACAGCGATTGGCCACAAGTCGCGGGGTACCAGCTGGAGACGTTGATGCAGACGGTTTTCCAAAAGGATTTGGAAAAAATAATCAGGCAGTATTGATTCCCGCATTTTTATCTGCCTATTCTGGCGCAGATCCTAATGGAGTAAGCATGGATGCTAAGCGATCATTTCCGCTCCCAAACTGGAGCCTTCAATACACGGGTCTTATGCGATTAAAAGCATTTAAAAAACGATTCAAACGGTTTGCTATTTCTCATGGATACCGTGCAAGCCACACCCTTAATGCTTTTGCCACCAATTTGGAATATCAGCCGAATAACACGGATAAGTCAGGCAATTTTTTGAATAAAATATTGTACACAAATGTGAATTTGGTAGAGCAATTCAACCCACTTATGAAACTCGATTTTGAGCTTAAAAACAGCATTCAACTTTCGGCAGAAGTTCGAAAAGACCGTGCTTTATCATTGTCGCTGGATAACAATTTACTTACCGAAACGTCAGGGGATGAGTGGATTGTCGGAATGGGGTATCGTATAAAAGATGTGAAATTTAAAACCAATATTGGTGGAAAGTCTACCAAATTAAAAGGAGACATTAATATTAAAGGGGATTTATCTGTTAGAGACAATATTACACTTATCCGCAATTTAGACTTGTTAAGTGATCAAGTAACGGCAGGGCAACGTTTGTGGTCCTTTAAATTGTCGGCAGACTATGCACTGTCGCGAAACTTTACCGCATTGTTCTTTTACGACCATGCATTCTCAAAGTTTGCCATTTCCACTGCATTTCCACAAACTAATATACGATCTGGAATTACCTTGCGGTACAATTTTGGAAATTAGCTTCTTTTTACAGTACTTTAAAAAAAATTCTAGAATGAAAATTCCGCAAGACTTAAAATATACCAAAGATCACGAATGGGTTCGTATTGAAGGAGATGAAGCAACAATAGGAATTACTGATTTCGCACAAAGCGAACTTGGAGACATTGTCTATGTTGAGGTCGAAACAGTTGATGAAACCTTAGAGCAAGAAGCGGTTTTTGGGACAGTTGAAGCAGTAAAAACAGTTTCAGATTTGTTTCTCCCTGTATCTGGATTAATTGTAGCGTTTAACGAGCAGCTTGAAGACACTCCAGAATTGGTTAATGAAGATCCATATGGCGAGGGTTGGATTATAAAAATAAAGCTTGATGATTTAACACAAATAGATTCACTTTTAACAAGCCAGGGATATCAATCGATTATATCATAATTTTTACTAGTCAAGTCAAATTATTTATTAATCTAAACCTAAAATTGCTATTTTAGCAACTATCTAAACGATTCGCATGCAATCAAAGAAAAACCCTCAAGCAGATTTAACTAAGAATAGCAACCTTTATTTTGCTATTGGACTCTGCATCGTATTATTCATTTCTTGGCAAAGTATTGAGTGGAAAACATACGATAAGTCTAAATATGGATATGAGGCATTAAATGTTGACGATGATGATGATGAGCTTGTTCCTATTACTGAGCAGCTAAAAACACCGCCACCTCCGCCACCGCCACCAGCTCCCGAAATTATTGAAGTTGTTGAAGATGAAGAGGAAGTAGAGGAAACAGTGATTGAATCTACGGAAACTACACAAGAAGAAATTATTGAAGAAGTTGAGGTGATGGAAGAGGATCTTGATGTAGATGTTCCTTTTGCTATCATTGAAGACGTTCCATTGTTTCCTGGCTGTGAGCGTGTAAAAAAATCGGAGCGAAGAAAGTGTTTTCAAGAAAAAATTCAGCGACACATTGCCAAAAACTTCCGTTACCCTGAAATTGCCCAAGAAATGGGGATTCAAGGGCGTGTTTATGTGCAGTTTGTCATTGGAAAAGATGGATCTATTAGCGGGATACGCACCCGAGGACCAGATAAAAATCTAGAGAAAGAAGCGAATCGAATTATTTCAAGACTTCCTACCATGACACCCGGAAAACAACGGGGACGTCCGGTAAGGGTTCCTTTTAGCATTCCCATCACATTTCGTTTACAATAACTTAAGCCCGGCAGTAGCCGGGTTTTTTTTTTGGTAATTTTTTTGTAGCTTACGTTTAACAAATCTTAAACACCTATGAAATGGACCCCAAAAAAAATCCGGAAGTTGACCTGACCAAAAACAGCAGTCTTTATTTTGCCATTGGTTTATGTCTCGTTCTCTTTGTGTCATGGCGCCTTATTGAACATAAGACCTATGATAAAAGTGATTTTAATTATGAAACATTACAAATTGAAGATGACGATGACGAACTTGTTCCGATCACAGAACAACTAAAAACACCACCGCCACCGCCACCGCCACCAGCACCTACAATTATTGAAGTTGTTGAAGATGAGAAAGAAGTGGAGGAAACTATTATTGAGTCTACCGAAACTACGCAAGAACAAATTATTGAGGATGTAGAGGTAATTGAAGAGGAAGTAGATGTGGAAGTTCCTTTTGCGATTATTGAGGACGTTCCATTGTTTCCTGGATGTGAGAATGTAAAAAAATCAGAGCGCAGAAAATGCTTTCAGGAGAAAATTCAACGTCATATTTCAAAAAACTTTCGTTACCCTGAAATCGCTCAAGAAATGGGAATTCAAGGGCGTGTTTATGTACAGTTTGTTATTTCCAAGGATGGCTCTATCACAGGGATAAGAACACGAGGTCCGGATAAGAACTTGGAAAAAGAGGCTCAACGAATTATTGAAAGACTCCCTGTCATGATTCCCGGTAAACAACGTGGTCGTCCGGTGCGAGTTCCGTTTAGCATCCCCATTAGTTTTAGATTAGAATAAGGAATGTAATTGTATTTGGAAGTTACGTTGCGTAACCTCCTTTTGTACAGTATATTTGCCTATCTATTCGTATGCACAATATGCTAGTTAACACCCAAAAAACGCCTACGCTTTCACTTTTTATAACTGATGCGCTCTTGCTTACAAAAGCGCGGCTAACAATTAGTGTTGTGTTTTCTTCACTGGCAGGGTATTTAATTGCTACTCCGCACCCTTCACTTATGCATATCGCATTACTTTCCATAGGAGGTTATGGTTTAGCAGGAGCTTCGAATGCGTTTAATCAAATCATTGAAAAGGATATTGATGCTAAAATGGTACGTACACAAAATCGTCCAATTCCGGGAGGACGTATGTCCACTCAAACCGCTTTTGGTATAGCTGCTACTTTGCTTGTTGTCGGGCTTGTCTTATTGTACATGCTTAATCCAAAGACAGCCATGTTTGGTGCCATCTCGGTATTTTTATATACCAGTGCTTACACACCACTAAAAACAGTTACATCATTATCTGTTTTTGTGGGTGCTATCCCAGGGGCTATCCCTTTTATGCTAGGCTGGGTGTCGGCAACAGGAAGTTTTGGAATAGAGGCGGGAATATTATTTATGATTCAGTTTTTTTGGCAGTTTCCTCATTTTTGGGCTATAGGGTGGATGATGCATGAAGATTATTCAAGAGCGGGAATTAATATGCTACCGACAGGGCAGCCTGATAAATCTACGGCATTCCAAATAATTTTATACACCCTTTGGACCATAGTTATTTCCGTATTTCCCGTTATGGGATTAAGTGGTGCCTTAAAGCTTTCAATTCCTGCGGCTATTTCAGTAGGGATTGTTGGACTTGTGTTGTTGTGGTTTGGTTTTGCGCTGTATCGTAACCAAAATGTTGTAGCAGCCAAGAAATTAATGATAGTTAGCATTGTATACATTACAGCAATACAATGGATTTATGTTTTAGATAAATTTTTATAAATGAATACTCACCCTTCTTTATTAACTCCACAGGCTAAAGCCAAAAAAATGATGCTTTGGTTTGCGATGATCAGCATGACAATGATGTTTGCTGGACTTACCAGTGCTTATGTGGTAAGTAAGGCCCGCCCCGACTGGTTAGACGATTTTGCACTGCCTTCAGCATTTCATCTTAGTACGCTGGTTATATTATTAAGCAGTCTTAGTTTTTGGATGGCGTCTAAAGCACTTAAGAAAAATGATTCACGTAGCGTAACAATGTACACAGGAATTACATTGATTCTAGCTCTTGTATTTGCTGCAAGCCAATGGACAGGATTTAACACCATTGTAGCCCAAGGATATTATTTTACGGGTGCCGAAAGCACTGTTACAACTTCTTTTTTGTATGTATTGGTGATTACTCACTTTGCACACCTTATTGGGGGCGTAGTTGTACTTCTCGTCGTGCTTTTACAGCATTTTAAGGGACGTTACTCTGATAATCCGCTTGGTTTTGTGCTTGCACATACCTTTTGGCATTTTCTGGGTTTTTTATGGCTCTATTTATTTGTTTTCTTATTCTTTTTAAGATAAAGTTTAATACGTAATTTTGTACTCAATATAACCTTTAACCACATGGAAGCACCAACAACAGATTTAGTAGAAGACGGAAGCGTTTGGGACGGAGGAAATAAGCCACTCAATGCATCTTATGGCAAAATGATGATGTGGTTTTTCATTGTTTCCGATGCATTAACCTTTTCGGGCTTTTTAGCAGCTTATGGATTTTCTAGATTTAAGTTTATTGATTATTGGCCTATAGCAGATGAGGTCTTTACACACGTTCCATTTTTACACGGACAAGAGTTGCCAATGATTTACGTTGCTTTTATGACTTTTGTTCTAATAATGTCGTCTGTAACTATGGTTTTAGCTGTAGATGCAGGCCACGAAATGAAGAAAAACAAAGTTATTTGGTATATGTTTTTCACAATTATTGGAGGAGCTATTTTTGTTGGATCCCAAGCCTGGGAATGGGCAACTTTTATAAAAGGAGATTATGGGGCCATTCAAACTAATGGAGGGAATATTTTACAGTTTGGAGAGTACAGGACAGTTGAAAGTGGTGATCTTGTGTTTAAAAGAGTTGCGGTTGAAGAGTTTACAACAGCCTCAGCAACTGAGCGCATTCAACATGAAAATAAAAATGGTCTTTGGTTTGTAGGAGAAAGTGCCTTACCAGCATTTTCTGTTAATGACGTATACCATGGATTAAAGGCACATCCTTCCATATTAGTTCGTACGCAAACAATTAATGAGGATGGTGAAAAAACAATCCTTTCTAGAGAGGCATCTTTATCACAGGTTAAAGATAACGGGAAGCGATATGTCAAAGGAGCTAACCTTGAAGTTAATGAATACGGCGCGCCATTATTTGCGGACTTCTTTTTCTTTATAACTGGTTTTCATGGGTTTCACGTATTGTCTGGTGTGGTTATTAATATTATTATTTTCTTTAATGTTATTATTGGAACTTATGAACGTCGAAAAAACTACGAAATGGTTGAAAAAGTAGGTTTATACTGGCACTTTGTAGATTTAGTTTGGGTATTTGTATTTACATTCTTTTACCTAGTTTAACATATAATTTTTTAAAATGGCAAATCACGCACACAAATTAGA